>NZ_JBDQQR010000001.1:1207433-1811150 GCF_039888675.1 Mesorhizobium sp. CAU 1732 | reverse complement strand
TGAGTTCGATCTCCCTGTCGTAGTCGGCAATCACAAGCGTGATGCCGGGCTGAACCTCGCCCCACCGTCCGCGAAAGTTCACCATCGCTGCCTTACAGGTCGGGCACCACTCGGCATGAAAATAGAGGATCGCCGGACCTTTTGCGGCTAGCGCTTTCAACTGCTCGATCGATTCGAAATTCACCGCGTCGGCAGGCGGTCGAACGCTCTCGCCTGACGCGTTTGCGCTCGCACTCGCGAGAAGCAGACCGGAAAACGCTGCCAGAACCATACGTCTCAGCATGATGAAACTCCGTGATCGCTCACTACCCGACGAGGGTGACAGGCTTTGCAGCCGAGCAAGGTGACTCTTCAAGATTGGGTGTGGATTTCATCCGCGCCGGCGGAACCGCAGGCGGAGTTTTCTTGCCTTGCGACCCCACGTTCCGATCGGTCTCGACGTCGAGGCGATCCGTCTGCCCCTCTTCCGGGACAGTCTTTTGCCCGCCGTCCGCTGCTTTGTCGGAGAGTGGCACCGGTGTCTTGTCGGCCGAGGGATCGTCGTTCTGGCTGGCGAATGCGGGCGAGCACGCCAGCAGGGCAGCGCCGAACAGCAATGTTCTGCGCCTCATCATTCCTGAATTCATATGAATGTGCACTTCTTCAATGGGCGATCGACCGCCCGCTTCCATTCCGGAAAAGCGGCCGGCGGCATTGCGCGCCGCCGGCACTTCGGTCGCGCCTAGATGTTGTCGAAGTTGGCGCCGGCCTTGGGAGTCTTTGGATCCTGAACCCACTCCGTCCAGCTTCCATCGTAAAGACGGATGTTGGTGTAACCGAGGTCCTTCAGCACCGCGAGCGCGTCGGACGCCGCCCAGCCCCAGCCGCATGTGGTAATGATTTCGCTGTCCTTTGCGACCCCTATCTCTTCGAGGCGCGCCACGAGGTCGTCGACCGACTCGTTCAATGTGTTGGCGTCGCTGAACAGGCCGATGGGGATGTTGTAGGACCCCTTGATGTGCCCCTCGTCAAAGCCCTTGGTGCCGCGCGCGTCGAGGACGAACACGCTCTCCTTTTCGCGCCCGAGTGCATTCAGCACGTAATCCTTGTCCACGATGATCGGCTTGGACTTGGTCAGCTTGAGGTCGCTGGCAGGCAACACCGTCGCCTCGGTGCTCAGCTCACCTTGCCAGGACTCGACGCCGCCATTGAGGATGTGGACGCTGTCGAAGCCTGCCTGATCGAGAGAAACGTAGATCTTGCCGGCATAGCGGCCGGATGTCGGGCTGAGCTGCCCGTCATCCTTTTCACCGTATACGATGACGCGATCATCGTACTTCAGGCCCGCAGCGGCAAGGATGGGTTCAAGTTCCTCGAGCGGCTTCGTCTCGCCGATGACGCCGTTTAGGACTGGCGTCTCGACACGCTCGCGCGGAATATTGATCGCGCCCGGGATGTGTCCAGCCGCATAACGATCGGGGGTACGGATGTCGATCAGAACGACGTTGTCGGACTTGCGGAAATCCTCGACGTGGCTGAGATCGACATAGATACCGGCTGAACCGTCGTCTTGCAGAAGTGCCGCAGGTATGCCGGCGTGGGTGGCAAAGCCGGACAGGACGGCGATCGAGGCTGCTGTCGCCAGCATAAGGACCAACTTGTTGGATTTCATCGACAATCTCCACTGATGAGGCAGGTCGCCCGGCGGACAACACCGACGCGACCTAAATACCACTATAGTTATAGACATTATCGAATGATCGAGAAGGAAGACCGTTCTGCGCTGCGGTCTGCGGTGGAAACAAACATGACAGGAACACGGACGACCGAGGCAAAATCTACCGCAGCAGATCCGTGCCGCGCAAGCGAACGTCAGGTCCGGCAGATCGATCGCCCGCCGCGAGCGAGGCCTCATCGCGCGTCGAAATGGCGGTCGCGCTAGAATTTGCCCGTTCTGGGGAATCCCTTCGGCACCATGCGGCCGGCCGACGCCCTCGCCCCGATCCATTCGGTGAGTTCGGCCGCTGTGCGGGTGAAGGTGCGGTCTGCGGAGTCCTGCCATGAGAGGCCGACAGCCATCGCAAAGGATTTGGCGTCGGACACGCCGCCATCCTTGTAGCGCTGGAGGCGCACGCCCTTGCCGCGCGTCATTTCAGGAATGTCTCCCAACGCGAAGACGAGCATCTTGCGGTTCTCGCCAACGATGGCCAGATGATCGCCCGCCACAGGCTGGCAGAGTTTCGCCTCGTCGGGCGACTTCACGTTCATCACCTGCTTGCCCTTGCGGGTGTTGGCGATGACGTCGCTTTCCGGCACGATGAAGCCGTAGCCCTCATGGGAAGCCAGCAGAAGCTTGCGGCCCGGCTCGTGAACGAAGGCGGAAACGATCGCCTGATCATTGTCCATGTCTACGATGATGCGGATCGGCTCACCATGTCCACGACCGCCCGGCAACCTGTCGGCGCCGATCGTGTAGAACTTGCCGCCTGTCGTGAAGACCAGGATCTTGTCGGTGGTCTGCGCGTGGAAGGCGAATTTGAGCGAGTCGCCCTCCTTGAAGGTGAGCGTCGAATTGTCGGTGAGATGGCCCTTCATGGCACGCAGCCAGCCCTTTTCCGAGACGATGACGGTGACGGGCTCGCGCTCGATCATCGCATGCGCGATATGCTCCTCGTCATGCTCGGGGACATCCGCGAACTGGGTGCGGCGACGGCCAAGCTCGGTGTGAGAGCCGAAGCGATCGCGCAGCTTCTCGACCTCCCAGCGGATGGTCTTCCACTGCTTCGCATCGGAGGCGAGCAGCGCCTCGATCTGCGTCTTCTCTGCAGTAAGCGCGTCGAACTCCTTGCGGATTTCGAATTCCTCCAGCTTGCGCAACGCGCGCAGCCGCATGTTGAGGATCGATTCCGCCTGGAGGTCGGTCAGGTCCCAGCGGGCCATCATGACCTCTTTGGGCTCATCCTCCTCGCGGATGATACGGATCACCTCGTCGATGTTGAGATAAGCGACGAGATAGCCGCCCAACACTTCGAGGCGCCGCACTATCTCGCCGTGGCGATGCTTCGAGCGGCGGATCAGAACGTCCTTGCGGTGCTCCAGCCATTCCTGCAGCGCCTGCTTCAGCGAGACGACATTGGGCACCTTTCCGCGCGACAACACGTTCATGTTGAGCGGGAAGCGGGTCTCCAATTCGGTCAGCTTGAACAGCGATTCCATCAGGATCGCGGGATCGACCGAGCGGCTCTTCGGCACCAGCACCAGCCGGATGTCCTCCGCGCTCTCGTCGCGCACGTCCTCGAGCAGCGGCAGGCGACGCGCGATCAGCAGTTCGGCGATCTTCTCGATCAGCCGCGACTTCTGCACGCCATAGGGGATTTCGGTGACGACGACGGTGTAGGTGCCCCTGCCCTGATCCTCGACGGCCCATTTGGAGCGGACGCGGAACGAGCCACGGCCGGTCTTGTAGGCCTCGAGGATCGCGTCGAAATGATCGACGATAACGCCGCCGGTGGGGAAGTCAGGCCCGCGAACCATGTTCTCGTCGGGATCTTCGGCGGGCACACGCGTCATCAAATCCTCGACCGTGGCCGACGGATTGTCGATCAGGTGGAGGGCGGCCTTGCACAGCTCCGCCGCATTGTGCGGCGGGATCGACGTCGCCATGCCGACCGCGATACCGGACGACCCGTTGGCGAGCAGGTTCGGGAACGCGCCCGGAAGAACTGTCGGTTCCTCGTCTTCCTCGTTGTAGGTCGGGCGGAAATCGACCGCATCTTCCGTGATGCCCGCGAGAAGCTCGGTCGCGACCTCGGTCATGCGCGCTTCGGTGTAACGCATCGCAGCCGCGTTATCGCCGTCGATATTGCCGAAATTCCCCTGCCCGTCGACGAGCGGATAGCGCACCGAGAAGGACTGGGCGAGGCGCACGAGCGCATCGTAGATGGACTGGTCGCCATGCGGGTGGAACTTGCCCATCACCTCGCCGACGATACGGGCGCACTTGGCAAACCCCTGGTCGGGGTTCAGGCGCAGCAGGCGCATGGCGTGCATGATGCGACGGTGAACCGGCTTCAGGCCGTCGCGGACGTCCGGCAGAGCGCGGTGCATGATGGTCGACAGCGCATAGGCAAGATAGCGCTCTTCCAGCGCCTTGCGAAGGTCGACGGGCTCGATGTGGTCACCGCTGCCGGAACCGGGCGGAATAAGGTCTTTTCCCATGGGTTTCGGTTAGCTGACAGGTTGATTCGCGGCAAGGGGAGCGGCGGACGAGAAGCCGTCAAGACGCCGTTCACGATGCAGAGATGTGGCTTGCGAGGAGAATTGCCTTTTGGAGCAAAAGCGTCAATCTTGCCGCCGGGTCATTTTCCGGTCCTCATCCTGACCGATGCTGCGGCGGACAAGGCAATCATTCAAAGACCAAGGAAACGCTCTATGAATTCATTACGCAGTTATTTCCAGGCACTTTCCGTGACGTCCATGCTGGTGGCCGCGCCGTTGAGCGCCGCGCATGCACAGACCGTGGATGCCGCACTCGACCGCCTGAAGGCGCTGGTCGAGGATCAGAGCGCCAAGATCGAGTGGACGAGCGCCGATATCAGCGGCTCCGACGCCGTTCTGGTGGATGTAAAGGTCGGTGGCGACGGACAGATGGTGCCGATCGGCAACGTCACCCTGATGGGTATCGAAGAGAGCGATGTCGGTTATCGCGTCGAGTCCATCACGCTCGACCGGTATGCCCAGGATAACGCATCGGGCACGTCGGTTACCGTCGATGGCGTATCGATGACCGGCGTGATTCTCCCGAGCGAGGACGAAGTGGACAATTTCGGCGGCTTCCTCTTCTACGAAACCGCTGATGTCAACGAAGTGCGCGTCAACACCGGCGGATCGGACGTGTTCTCGCTCACCGACATGCGTATCGAAGTCACGGACGCGGCGGCCGGCGAACCGATGGGATTCACCGGCACCGCGGAA
This sequence comes from Mesorhizobium sp. CAU 1732, assembly GCF_039888675.1. Taxonomy (NCBI): domain Bacteria; kingdom Pseudomonadati; phylum Pseudomonadota; class Alphaproteobacteria; order Hyphomicrobiales; family Phyllobacteriaceae; genus Mesorhizobium; species Mesorhizobium sp. CAU 1732. The sequence continues at coordinate 1,806,197 of NZ_JBDQQR010000001.1, read as the reverse complement.
GGCTTCACGGCCGATCTGTCCTCGATTCAGGACCCGCAGCAGAAGGCGGTGATCCAGGCGCTGGGCTACGAGAAGATCAGCGGCACCTTCGAATTGGCCGGAAGCTGGAATCCGCAGGATGGGCGCATGGCGTTGTCGCAATACGACCTGACGGTCGCCGATGCGGGAACGCTGGGCTTTTCCTTCGATCTGGGCGGCTATACGCCCGACTTCATCAAATCGTTGCGGGAACTCCAGCAGCAGATGGCCGCGAGGCCGGAAGGCGATAACTCGGCGCAGGGCCTGGCAATGCTCGGCCTGATGCAGCAGCTCACCTTCAACACGGCCGAAATCGCCTTCACCGACGACTCGCTGACCAACAAGGTGCTCGACTTCGTGGCCAAGAGCCAGGGTATGAGGCCGTCCGACATCGCCAACCAGGCCAAGGCCGTGCTGCCCTTCGCGATGGCACAGCTCAACAATCCCGAGTTGACGGCCATGGTCACGCAGGCCGTATCGGCCTTCCTCGACGATCCGAAAAGTCTGCGGATTACCGCCGAACCCGGCAATCCGGTGCCGTTCGCCCTGATCGCCGCCGGCGCAATGAGCGCACCGCAGGAACTCCCCAAGACGCTCGGCGTGACCGTGACGGCCAACGAATAGGCGCGCACGCCGCGGATCCAGAGAGAAAGCCCGGCCGCCGTGCCGGGTTTTTTTTCATTGCAGGACGCGTTTCATCCGGCTGTCATACGTGCGTGGCACATGGCGCGAGAAACACGATGATCGAAACATCCCGCCTCAAACTTCTGATCTGGAACGAGGGGCATCGCGCGCCCTTCGCAGCAATGCATGCCGATCCGCATGTGATGGCCGATCTCGGCGGGCCGATCGATCGCGATGCCAGCGACGAAAAATTCGACCGCTATCACGCCGCCTGGCGCGACCATGGCACCGGGCGCTTCTCCGTCGAGAGCAGCGATGGCCGATTTCTGGGCTATGCCGGCGTGATGCCGCGCATGGATGCTACTCATCCCCTCGGGCCGCATTTCGAAGTGGGCTGGCGGTTCAACGTGTCCGTCTGGGGCAATGGCTACGCCACGGAAAGTACCAAAGCGGCGCTCGATCACGCTCTATCCGTAGCGAAAATCCCGGAAATCCTCTCCTACACCAGCCCGGATAATCTGCGGTCGCAGGCTGTCATGCAGAGGCTTGGCCTGCGCCGCGATCCCTCCCGCGATTTCTCCATCTCGCATCGGGACGGATTGCAGTGGCACGGGCTCGTCTGGGTCATGCCTCACTGAGCACCGGCTCGACCCGCCACGCATCGATGCAGGCTCCCACCACGATGCGCGCGCCCTTGACGAGATCGTCGATCTTCATGGCGCGCGGATTGGAAGGCTCGGCTTCCCGCAGCGGGGGGACGTGGATGAAGCCTGCCATCGCCGGGCGAAGCCCGTCGCAGGCATGCGCGACCGAAAGCGTGAAGACCGTGTTGCAGAGATAGCCGCCGGCATCGTCCGACCACTCGACCGGAAGATCCGCATAGGCGAGACGCTCGGCGATCAGGTCGAGCGGCAGGGTGGATGCAAGCGTTTCAGGCGCGGCGCAAATCTGCTGCGTGGACGGCATCTGGCCCGCCTGGTCGGCACGCGCCGCGGCGTGGCTGTTGCGCGCGGTGCGTTCGAGGCGAAACCCGTCGCATTCCCTTGTGAGCCCGAAATGGATCGCGATGTCCGGGAGGAATTCACGGCCGATCGCGGAAAGCCGGTCTGCGATCGTCGCGTATTCGACGGCAAGCGTCTCGGCGCGGAAGGCCTCCATGGCCGGATCGTCACGAAGATCGTCGCGCAATATGCCCACCAGCGCCTCGGTCGGATTGACCAGCGCGCCGGGAAAGACCGAGAAGCCCGTGACGAGGATGCGTGGCGGACGAACTGTGTTCATCCGCCAGTATCGCCTTGTTTTCCGCGCCCTTGCAATGGGCAGAACAGGCGGGTTTCAGGCTGCCGCCGTCGCCCTCGAACGGGAGACGGATTTGCAGCAGAATTTCGAGAAGGACTACTCGTCCTTCTTCGGCGCGACGGTGCGCAGATGCAGTTCGCGAAGCTGCGCCGGCGTTGCTTCGGATGGCGCGTTCATCAGCAAATCCTGCGCCTGCTGGTTCATCGGGAACATGGTGATCTCGCGCAGGTTCTTCGCGCCCACGAGAAGCATCACGATGCGGTCGATGCCGGCCGCCATGCCGCCATGGGGCGGCGCGCCATACTGGAACGCGCGATAGAGGCCGCCGAAATTGGTCTCGACCGTCTCGCGATCCAGACCGACGATCTCGAACGCCTTGACCATCGTTTCGGGCAGATGGTTGCGGATGCCACCCGATGCGATCTCGAAGCCGTTGCAGACCATGTCGTACTGGAACGCCTTGATCGTCAGCGGGTCCTGCCCCTCAAGCGCTTCCTTGCCGCCCTGCGGCATCGAGAACGGGTTGTGACCGAAATCGACGCGCTTTTCCTCTTCGTTCCATTCGTAGAACGGGAAGTCGATGATCCAGCACAGCTCGAACCGGTCGCGGTCGACGAGGTTCAGTTCCTCGCCGGCGCGGGTGCGCGCAGCGCCTGCAAAGGAGACGAACTTCTTGGGATCGCCGGCAACGAAGAAGCAGGCATCGCCTGACTCCAGGCCGAGTTGCTGGCGGATGGCCTCAGTGCGCTCGTCGCCGATGTTCTTGGCCAGCGGGCCGGCGGCGTCCAGATTCTCGCCCTCGGTGCGCCAGAAGATATAGCCGAGGCCCGGCTGGCCCTCGCCCTGCGCCCAGGAGTTCATGCGGTCACAGAACGCGCGCGATCCGCCGGTCTTCGCCGGAATGGCCCAGACCTGCGCCTTTTCGTCGTTGTCGAGGATGTTCGCGAAGACCTTGAAGCCCGAACCGCGGAAATGGTCGGATACGTCCTGCATCTCGATCGGGTTGCGCAGGTCCGGCTTGTCGGAGCCGTATTTACGCATGGATTCATCGTAGCCGATGCGGCGGAAGCTCTGCGTCACGGGCTTGCCGTTCGCGAAGGCCTCGAAAACCTTGCGCACCACCGGCTCCATCGTCGCCAGCACGTCTTCCTGCTCGACGAAGCTCATTTCGAGGTCGAGCTGGTAGAATTCGCCCGGCAGGCGATCCGCACGCGGGTCCTCGTCGCGGAAGCAGGGCGCGATCTGGAAATAGCGATCGAAGCCCGACATCATGATGAGCTGCTTGTACTGCTGCGGCGCCTGGGGCAGGGCGTAGAACTTGCCGGGATGGATGCGCGACGGCACCAGGAAGTCGCGCGCGCCTTCGGGCGACGAGGCGGTCAGGATCGGCGTCGAGTATTCGGTGAAACCGACACCGGCCATCTGCGCGCGCATCTCGGCGATGATCTTGGTGCGCGTGACGATGTTTTTGTGCAGTGTCTCGCGGCGCAGATCGAGGAAGCGGTACTTCAGCCGAATGTCCTCGGGATAGTCCGGCTCGCCGAAAACCGGCAGCGGCAGTTCCTTCGAGGCCGACAGCACTTCCATCTCACGCGCGAAAACCTCGATCTCACCGGTGGGCAGACCGGCGTTGATCGTCTCGGCCGAGCGGGCTTTCACTTCGCCGTCGACGCGCACGACCCATTCGCCGCGCACCGTCTCGGCAATCTTGAAGGCGGGCGAGTCCGGATCGGCGACGATCTGGGTCAGTCCGTAGTGATCCCGCAGGTCGATGAAGAGCAGGCCGCCATGATCGCGCACGCGATGGACCCAGCCGGAAATGCGGACTGTCTGGCCGACATCGGCCTTGCGAAGCTGTGCGCAGGTGTGGCTGCGATAACGGTGCATGGTCATGAGATATTCCGGGTGTTGTGTGGCGGGCCGGCGCTCTGGAATCCGGCGCGAAATTCGCGCGGAAAAGCGCATGGGAGTGCCGATTTGTCAAGGTAAGCAGGCGGGCAGTGGCGCAGTGCGCTCTAAGGTGCGGCACCCGCCTTGGTCGATCAGCCGCGATCGACCTTCGGCACGAGCTTGTCGATGTTGCCTCCAGAGAGGCAGTTCAACAGTTCCAGGAGCCCGTAATTCTGGTGGAGATAATCGTCGATGACGAGTTCGGCACCACTTGAAGCCTGGCGCATGAACATCTCCGCGTCGCGGATGCTCCCCTCCTGATCCAGCGCCGATACATCACGGAAGCAGGTGTTGTCGCAGAGCCGGAGGAAGATATCCTCCGTTTTCGAGAATTTGCCCGCGGGAAACGCGAATCCCGATGTTGCGGGCGCAACTACCATGCGGTTGCCGTCGTTCTCCTGCGTTACGTTCGCGACCGCACCGGCGGCCAGCGGCAGCTGGATTTCGTCGTCGCGCACAAAATCCAGCAAATCGTCCCTCTGAGCCATGCGCTCATCCGCGCCATGCATGTCCATGACCTGAACGGATTGCACGATCTCCTGGAACAGGGTGCGCGGCGGAAGCTGATCCGCGAACTCGCCGAGCGTGACGCGTGCCTCTTGATATGCGGCAAGCGGCGTGTGGTGCAGGGCGAAGATCATGCGGATCATCGCCACGAGGACATTGTGATGCAGGCCGGCGGCGCCCACGATGAGCGAGACCTTGCCCTGCCTGGACCAATCGAAGTCGAGCTTCGCTTCGTCCCTCCGATCGAAGAAAGACCAGGCGAAGAAGCCGAGTTTCCAAGCTGCTTCCATCTCGCGGCGGAACGCGCCCTGCATCACCTTGCGATGATCCTTGAAGCCGTCGCCGCCCGAAAAGCTGTCGAAGTAGACGACATCGATCCGAAATCTGTCGAGATAAAGCGGCACGCGGCCGTCGGGTGCTATGGTGGCGATATCGAGCAGAGCGTTGTCCATTTCAGCGACAGACGGCGCGAATATCGAGAGCCCCGCGAGCATCCTCGACGCCATCTTGAAGGGATACCGGATCATGGCACCGGCGAAACCCCTCACCCGCATCGTGAAGCCTCTGTTTCATGGCCCAACATGCGTCGCAAACTGCCCGTGGCGCATCGCGCTGGTCCAGCCTATAGAGAATGGACGCGCCCTCCATCGCCTGGTCCAATGCACAGCCTGCGACCGCTTATTCCGATCCTCACGGCCGCCGGCATACTTTTGGCCGGCAACGGCCTGCAGGGCACGTTCATCGCGCTTCGCGGCGCGCAAGAGGGGTTTTCACCAGCAATCATCGGCTTCATGGGCACCGCCTATTTCGGCGGCTTCCTGGTCGGATGCATGGTCATCGTGCGCATGATGCGCGCCGTCGGCCATATACGATGCTTTTCCGCGCTCGCCGCCACGGCGGCAAGCGTCACTTTGGTGATGGCGCTTTTCATCGATCCCGTCGTCTGGTCCGCGGCGCGCTTCGTGTCGGGCTTCTGCTTCGCAGGCCTTTTCACGGTGATGGAAAGTTGGATGAATTCGGGCGTGGCCAATCGGGACAGGGCCCGCGTGCTGTCGATCTATCGCGTGGTCGATCTGGGTGCGGTCACCGGTTCGCAGTTCCTCATCCCGGTCGTCGGTGTGGATGGGTTTGCGATCTTCGCCGTCATGGCGATGATGGTCACGTTCTCGCTCGTCCCCGTGTCTTTGGGCGACCGCTCCAATCCCACCGCACCGGAGGATGTGCGTCTCGATCTGAGGCGTGCATGGGAGATTTCCCCGATCGCGGCGATGGGTTGCATTGCCGTCGGCATGACAAACAGCGCGTTTCGAACCCTGTCGCCGGTCTACGCGCAGGATATCGGCATGTCGGTGGCCGATGTGGCCACCTTCGTCAGCGTGTCGATCATCGGCGGGGCGCTGATCCAGTATCCGCTCGGCTACGCGTCCGACCGGTTCGATCGCCGGCGCGTTCTCCTGGTGACGACCGCACTGTCGATGGCGGCAGCGCTAACGCTTGGCCTGTTTGCCGGCAGCGACCGCTTCATAAATTTCCTGCTGATCTTCATTTTCGGCTCTTTCGCCATGCCGCTTTATTCGCTGTCGGCCGCCCACGCCAACGACCGCGCGGCAAAGAACGAGTTCGTGATGCTGAACGCGGCGCTAATGCTGTTCTATTCGGTCGGCGCCGTCGGCGGGCCCTTCACAGCGGCTGCGGTGATGGAGTGGTATGGCCCGCACGCCTTGTTCCATTTCTGTGCGACGATCTATGCAACCCTGATCGCCGTGATCCTCTATCGGATGAGTGCACGGCGCTCCGTTCCGGACGCCCAGCGCGGGCGATTCACCGCTCTTTTGCGCACGTCCACCATCTTCGCGCGACTGGCTCAGAAACAAAGCAACAAGGACCACGGCCCCAAGTAAACCAAAGCCGGCGTCACATTTGGGTTGACGCGAAGGCACATGGCTGGAATTGAGGCAGGATCGCTAAAGAAGAACCGTATGCAGCTCATCACCACACAGGACGAACTCGAAGCAGCGCTTTCGGAACTGAGCCGTTCCGAGTTCGTGACCATCGACACCGAATTCATTCGCGAGACGACCTTCTGGCCTGAGCTGTGCCTTGTACAGCTTGCGGCGCCCGGCGTTACCGCGCTCATAGATCCTCTCGCCGAGGGCATCGACCTGACACCGTTCTTCGCGCTGATGGCGAACGAGAACGTGGTGAAGGTCTTTCACGCCGCGCGACAGGATATCGAGATCGTCTTCAACCTCGGCGGGCTGATCCCGCATCCGGTGTTCGACACGCAGGTCGCGGCCATGGTCTGCGGCTTCGGAGACAGCGTTTCCTACGACCAGCTCGTTCAGAAGATCACCGGCGCACGGCTCGACAAGTCCTCGCGCTTCACGGACTGGCGGCATCGCCCGCTCTCCGAGAAGCAACTCGAATATGCGCTTGCGGACGTGACCTACCTGATCGAGGTCTATCAGTATCTCAAGGCGCAGCTCGAGCGCGAGGATCGCGCGCATTGGCTGAATGAGGAGATGGAAGTCCTCACAGCGCGCGAGACCTACGATCCACACCCGGACGATGCCTGGCGCCGCCTGAAGATGCGTGTGAAGAAGCCGCAGGAACTGGCGATCGTCCAGCGCGTGTCAGCCTGGCGCGAACGCGAGGCGCGGGAACGCAACGTGCCCCGCGGGCGGGTCCTGAAGGACGATGCGATCTTCGAGATCGCGCAGCAGGCACCCCGAGACACCCCCGCGCTTGGGCGGCTGCGCTCGACGCCACGCGGCTGGGAGCGGTCGGCGACCGCCACCGCCCTGCTCCGCGAAGTCAACGCGGCGCTCGACATTCCCAAGGAAGAGCTTCCGAAATTGCCCAAATACGCGCAGCAGCCGGAAGGCACGAGTGCGGCAGCCGAACTCATCAAGGTGCTGCTCAAGCTCGTTGCCGAACAGCAGGGCGTCGCCCCCAAGGTGCTCGCCTCCAGCGACGACATCGAGAAGATCGCCGCATCGGGCGAAGATGCCGACGTGCCTGCCATGCAGGGCTGGCGGCGTGAAGTTTTCGGCGAGCGTGCGTTGAGTCTCGTTCGCGGCGAGATCGCGATCAAATTCCAGAACCGCAAGATCTCGGTGTTCGACACGCCGTAAAATCACAGGGCCGAAGATGCAGTGCCGAGACCTCTGGGTTCGGCTGCCGCAACCAGTCAGGCCGAACCAGCAGGAGGATTCGCAGATGCCCCCCTATCGTTCCAGAACGACCACCCACGGCCGCAACATGGCGGGCGCGCGCGGACTGTGGCGCGCAACGGGCATGAAGGATTCCGATTTCGGCAAGCCGATCATCGCGATCGTGAACTCCTTCACCCAGTTCGTGCCCGGTCACGTCCACCTCAAGGATCTCGGCCAGATGGTCGCCCGCGAGGTCGAGAAGGCCGGCGGTGTGGCCAAGGAATTCAACACGATCGCCGTCGATGACGGCATCGCGATGGGCCATGACGGCATGCTCTATTCGCTGCCGTCGCGCGAGATCATCGCGGATTCGGTCGAGTACATGGTCAACGCGCATTGCGCGGATGCGATGGTCTGCATATCGAACTGCGATAAGATCACGCCCGGCATGCTGATGGCGGCGCTTCGCCTCGACATCCCTGTCGTCTTCGTCTCGGGCGGACCGATGGAGGCCGGCAAGGTCGTCCTGAAGGGCAAGGAAAAGGCGCTCGACCTCGTGGATGCGATGGTTGCCGCGGCAGACGACAGCGTCAGCGACGAGGACGTCAAGGCGATCGAACGCTCGGCCTGCCCCACCTGCGGCTCCTGCTCGGGCATGTTCACGGCCAACTCCATGAACTGCCTGACCGAGGCGCTCGGCCTCTCGCTGCCCGGCAACGGCTCGACGCTCGCCACCCATGCCGATCGCCAGCGCCTTTTCGTCGAGGCCGGCCATCTGATCGTCGATCTTGCCAAGCGCTATTACGAGCAGGACGACGAAAGCGTGCTGCCGCGTCAGATCGCCAATTTCGAGGCGTTCAAGAATGCCATGACGCTCGACATCGCGATGGGTGGCTCGACCAACACGGTCCTGCATCTGCTGGCCGCCGCCCATGAGGGCGAAGTCGATTTCACCATGGCCGACATCGATCGCCTGTCGCGGCAGGTGCCGGTGCTCTGCAAGGTCGCGCCGGCGAAATCCGACGTGCACATGGAAGACGTCCACCGTGCGGGCGGCATCATGGCGATCCTCGGCGAACTGGACCGTGCCGGTCTGCTCAACACGTCGGTCGGATCGATCCACGCAGAGAGCCTCGGGCAGGCTTTGGCGCGCTGGGATATCGTACAGACCGACGCCGAGAACGTGCATGATTTCTATCGCGCGGCACCCGGCGGCGTTCCGACGCAGGTCGCGTTCTCGCAGTCGCGCCGCTACGACAGTGTCGATATCGACCGCGAAAACGGTGTCATCCGCAACGCGGAACACGCCTTCTCCAAGGATGGTGGACTGGCGGTGCTTTACGGCAACCTCGCCGAAGACGGCTGCATCGTGAAAACGGCTGGTGTGGACGAGTCCATCCTTAAGTTCACCGGCATCGCCCGGATCTTCGAGAGCCAGGACGACGCGGTGCTCGGCATCCTGAATGGCGGCGTGAGGGAAGGCGACGTGGTGCTGATCCGTTATGAAGGACCCCGCGGCGGCCCTGGCATGCAGGAAATGCTCTATCCGACCAGCTATCTGAAATCGAAGGGCCTCGGAAAGGCTTGCGCACTCGTCACCGACGGCCGCTTCTCGGGCGGGTCGTCGGGCCTCTCCATCGGCCATGTCTCGCCGGAAGCAGCCGAAGGCGGCACGATCGGACTGGTCGAGGAAGGCGATACGATCGAGATCGACATCCCGAACCGCAAGATCCACCTCGCCGTGGAGGACGGCATTCTGGCTGAGCGCCGTCGCCTGCGCGAGGAGAAGGGTTGGCAGCCCGAAAAGCTCCGTAAGCGCAAGATTACGACCGCGCTGCGGGCCTATGCCGCCCTGACCACGAGTGCCGCGACAGGCGCCGTTCGCAAGGTGTGATGTTGGGCGCGTGCCTGCTCGCCAAGGCAGGCACCTAGCCTACCCCCTACCCCTTACCCCTCCCCACAAGGGGGGATTCTGCATCGATTGCGCCAGGCGTAATTGTCGGACGTGGGGTGCTCTCACTGATGTCTCCCTCCCCTTGTGGGGAGGGGTAAGGGGTGGGGGTTCCTACGCTGCACGAAGCAAGCGACAAACGCCGACTACTCGCCCAGAACGATATCCATGGGTCGGCCCAGAACCTTGGAGAGCTGGGCCATGCGGCCATCAGGCCGTTCGCCCATCAGGCCGGCATGCGAGGCGGGCACGACCAGCGAGAGCTTATCGCCCTCGCCCCCGCGCCATTTGAGGCGGGGCATGAGGCCCGGCATCGAGGCCGAGAACAGATAGACCACACGCAGGAGCGCGCCCAATATGCGGGCGCGTTCGAGATGATGCGGACCGGCCAGAGCCTTCATTTCCGGCAGCACGCCGTCTTCGTAGATGCCCTCGTGCCGGAACATATTGGCGAGGCCGATGAAGGCGCGTCCGGGATGGTCCACGCCGATGAAGGATGCGTGGGCGATGATGTTGAGCGACTGGATGCCGCGATACTCGGGATGTGCGCGCCAGCCGATATCGGCCAGAAGGCAGGCAGCCTGCCTGTAGCGCGTATCTTCTTCCGTTTCGACGAGGCCGAACATGTCGAAGGCTTCGCCGGTCCAGGCCGATAGTTCGCGTGCATGAGTGACCGAACGAGCGCGAAGAACCGCCAGTTCCTCTGCTGCCGAGATCAGCGGATCCCGCTTGCGCTCTTCCTCGTTCAGAAGCGAATAGAGGTAGCCTTCACGCACGCCGAGCGCCGAGACCACGATCTTCGAAGGCTTCATCACCGCGACGATTTCCTGCAGGACGGCCGCGCCATAAGGCAGGAGCGCGCGGCGCGACTTGGAAATGCGCTGGATGCCCTTCATCTTGTCGATATCGCCGCTCGCCACCTGTTTCAGGAACGCGGCCGAACTTTCGACGCCGAGTTCGTAGTGGTGCATGACGTTGAGCGAATAGCCCGTCACGTTCATGTGCAGGCGGGCGAGGTTTCGCCACGTGCCGCCGACGCAGTAGAAGGTCCTGCCCTCGCCGTTTGCCAACAGCGTCGCGCGCTTCAGTTCGGTCTGGACGATCTTCGCGGCGGCGGCCGGCGAATTCTTCGCCATGTCCTGAAGCCGGAGACCGCCGAGCGGCAGCGTGATTCCGTCGCCGATCGTCTTGGCGGAAACGTCGACAAGTTCGAGGCTGCCGCCGCCCAGATCGCCGGCGATACCGTCCACCGGCTGAAAGCCGGAGATGATTCCGAGTGCCGAATAATGTGCCTCCTCACGGCCCGACAGCACCCTGATCTCCGCACCGAGGATTTCCTCGGCGCGGTGGATGAAGTCCATGCCGTTTTCCGCTTCGCGCGCGGCGGCGGTGGCGATGACGTGGAGTTCGTCGGCGCCCGCCTGATCCGACAGTGCGCGGAAACGCCTGAATTCTTCGAGCGCTCGGCGCACGGCCTCGGGATCGAGCCTGCCGGTCGAGACGATGCCGCGGCCAAGCCCGGCCAGCATCTTCTCGTTGAAGAGGACGGTGGGGGAGCGTGCAATGCCTTCATAGACGACAAGACGGATCGAGTTCGATCCGATGTCGATGATCGACAGTGGCCGGCGATCTTGCAGCCGGCCCTGGGATGTTTGGATCATTCGGACGGTGCCGCGTTCGCCTTCTTGCGCCGCTTATGCTGCGCGATGCGCTTGGGCGCATGAGATTTCAGGGCGTCGCCACGTCCGGACAGGCTGGGGTTCGTCATGAAATATTCCTGCGCGTTGAACGGTTCCTCTCCCTCCTCGGGCGTCATACGCCGCGAGGTACCGTCCGCCAATACTTCGAAACTCTGCTGGTTGTCCATGATGTTTCCGAGCATGATCTGGCCCAGCACCTGCTCATGCACAGTCGGATTCGTGATCGGAACCAGCGTCTCGACGCGCCGGTCGAGATTGCGCGGCATCAGGTCGGCCGACCCGATATAGACGATCGCCTCGTCGGACGGCAGGCCATGGCCATTGCCGAAGCAGTAGATCCGGCTGTGTTCGAGAAAGCGTCCGATGATCGACTTGACGCGGATGTTCTCCGACAGGCCAGGCACTTGCGGGCGCAGGCAGCAGATGCCGCGGATGACGAGATCGATCTCGACCCCTGCCCGGCTCGCGTCGTAAAGCGCGTCGATCACGGTCGGATCGACAAGCGAATTCATCTTCATCCAGATCTGCGCGGACTTGCCTTTCTCGGCGAATTCCATCTCGGCAGCGATGTGCTGCAGGATGCGATTGCGCAGGCTGAATGGCGAGATCGCAAGCTTCATCTCGTTCGCCGGCTCGGCATAACCCGTGATGAAGTTGAAGATCTGAGCCACGTCGCGCGCGATCGCGGGGTCGCTCGTGAAGTAGCTCAGGTCGGTGTAGATGCGCGCGGTGATCGGATGGTAGTTGCCGGTGCCGAGATGCACGTAGTTGCGCAGTTTCTGGTCCTCGCGGCGGACGACCAGCGACATCTTGGCATGCGTCTTCAGCTCGATGAAGCCGAACACCACCTGCACGCCTGCCCGCTCGAGGTCGCGGGCCCAGCGGATGTTGGCCTCTTCATCGAAACGCGCCTTCAACTCGACAAGAGCCGTGACGGACTTGCCTGCCTCAGCGGCGTCGATGAGGGCGCGCACGATCGGGCTGTCGTTGGAGGTTCGGTAGAGCGTCTGCTTGATGGCGACGACTTCGGGGTCGCTCGCCGCCTGGCGCAGAAACTGCACGACGACGTCGAATGATTCGTACGGGTGGTGGACGACGATGTCCTTTTCCCGGATCGCCGCGAAACAGTCACCACCATGTTCACGAATGCGCTCAGGAAACCGGGGATTGTAGGGCGTGAACTTCAGATCGTCGCGCGGCAGGGCCACGATCTCGGAAATCTGATTCACGGCCAACGGACCCTTGAGCACGCTGATACGGCCGGACCCTACCGCCAGTTCGCCGGCGACGAATTCGCGCAGCGCCTCGGGCATTTCGTCGTCGAACTCGATGCGGATCACCTGCCCACGGCGGCGACGCTTCAGCGCGCTTTCGAACAGGCGCACGAGATCCTCGGCCTCTTCCTCCACCTCGATATCGCTGTCGCGGATGATGCGGAACGTGCCGGAACCCTTTACCTCGTAGCCCGGAAAGAGCTTGCCGATGAAGAGCTCGACGGCGTCTTCCAGCGTCATGAAGCGAATGTGGTTCTTGCGGTCCGGCAGGCGGATGAAGCGGCGAAGCGCGACTGGAAGACGCAGAAGCGCGGTCATTTCCTCGGCGTCGCGGCGATGGCGCAGGTGCAGCGCCATGGTGAAGCCGAGATTGGGAATGAACGGGAACGGGTGCGCGGGGTCGATCGACAACGGTGTCAGGACCGGGAAGATCGCTTCCATGAAATGCTCTTCCAGCCACGCCTTCTCGTCGCGATTGAGGGCCGTGGCGCGGACAATCTCGATGCGCTCCTTGCGCATGAGCTCGGTGAGGCTCGAATAGCTCTGCTGCTGGTCTTCCTGGAGACGCCCGACTTCCAGTAGCAAAAGCTCAAGCTGCTGCTCCGGTGTCCGCCCGTCCGGGCTCTTGATCGCGATGCCTTCGCGTATCTGTGCGGCAAGGCCGGCGACGCGAACCATGAAGAATTCATCGAGATTGGCCGCCGAAATCGACAGGAACCGGACGCGTTCGAGAAGCGGGTGGCACTGGTTCTGCGATTCGTCGAGCACACGCCGGTTGAACTGGAGCCAGGAGAACTCCCGGTTGACGAAGCGGTCCGGATTTCCGTCGGGAGATGCCGCCAGAGCACGCATCTCACCTGTGAATTCGCTCGCTGCCGGTCTCATCTCGTTCATGGTGCTGTTCGGTTCCTGCCTGCCGTGTCACGGCGCTGTGCCACTGTACCTCCTGACAGGCTTTTGCGACAGTTTCATATCAGTGACTTGCAAAGGGTGTGTTTATGCGGCAATCGAAGACGGACACAGCTTGATCCGGGAGCATTCCATGGCCGGCCACGCCATACCGCATTTCCAGAACGACGCAGGCCACGCCGCGATTGAGATCGGGGTCAAGGAATTCATGTGCGTGGGCGCCAACCCGCCCTTCGATCACCCGCATGTGTTTCTCGACATGGGCGACGACAACGAGAAGGTCTGCCCCTACTGCTCGACCCTCTACCGCTACAATCCGGCACTCGGCGCGACCCAGACGGAGCCGTCCGGCGCGGTCTATAACGCCGAAGCGGCCTGAGCGCCGATCATCCCGTGACGGCGAATTCCGGGCGGATCGCAATCGCGGGCGCCGGTATTGCGGGTCTGACGGCGGCGATCGCGTTTGCCGCCCACGGCCGACGCGTTACGGTCTTCGAGCGATCCACCAGCCTGGATGAGCTTGGCGCCGGCATTCAGCTTTCACCCAACGCGACGCGCATCCTGGCGCGGCTTGGCGTCCTCCCTCACCTGCTGCCCATCGCCGTCCGGCCCGAAGCGATCGAGATTCGCAGAGCCGACACGATGCGCCTCATTGCCAGCGTGCCGCTCGGCGATGCCGCGGAGCGGCGCTGGGCCGCGCCCTATCTCACCGTCCACCGGGCAGATTTGCAAAGCGCGCTGCTCGCCGTGGCCACGCAGAACCCGAACATCGACATCGTCACCGGCGCGTCGGTGACCGACGCCGATTTCGAGGGACAGGGCGTCACGCTCTCCGTCGAGCGGGATGGCCAGACCGGCCCTGTGGCCTGCGACCTGGCCGTGGGTGCCGATGGCGTCTGGTCGACATTGCGCCGGCTGGGACGAAGCAAGACAGGTCACTACACCGGCAATCTGGCATGGCGGGCCATGATACGCACCGATGATCATGCCGGGATCGACCTACCACCTATGGATCGCGTCACCACGGTCGTCGCCAAGAATTTTCACCTCGTCGCCTACCCAGTGCGATCAGGTTCTGCGCTCAACCTTGTGGCGGTGACGCGCGGACCCGATGCGCCGGAGCGTTGGTCGACGATGGGCGATCGCGAGTTGCTGCTCGCGGCCATGAAGGGCTCGTCGCCGGACGTCCTGCGACTGGTGGACATGGCCGGCCAATGGACCACCTGGCCGATCCATCAGGTCGCTGTCGATGGACCGTGGACGAATGCCGCAGGTTTCGCGCTGATCGGCGACGCCGCCCACGCAATGCCACCCTATGCGGCGCAGGGCGCGGCGATGGCCATCGAGGACGCAGACACGCTCGCCACCGCAATCGCGCGTTGGCCGGGTGACACCGCGGCTGCGCTGATCGCTTTCGAGAAACTGCGGCGGCGACGCATCATCAAGGTGTCCGCACGTGGGGCTTTCAACAAGTTTGCGTGGCATGCATCGGGACCGGTGGCCATGGTGCGCGATCGCGTACTGAAATCGCGTGGTCCGGAGAAACTCGCGGCCGATCTCGACTGGCTCTACGGCTGGGATATCGAGACGGAACTGGGCAAGCTATAGCGGCGCTTGCTCAGGCTCGTTGTAGCGGTCGATCGACCAGAGCAGGCTTTGCGGCAGCGGATTCCACCAGCCGGTCCGAACCCCGGCCCCGCGCAGCACGCGAGCGGTCCAGACATTGCAGCCGATCAGGACATTGAACCAGCCCGCGGCCTCGTAAAAACGGTCGTAATCGCCGTAGGAACGGCCGGAGATGGCTTGCACGTCGCCCGTAGCTCCACGCGTGAAACTCGCTTCGATTCCGCTCAGCAGGCGCTCGAACCGCGCAGGGTCGAGATCCAGCGCCCGGACGCCTTCGACACCCTCGGGAATCCTGCCCGTGATCGACACATGCATGACCGCGCCATCGAGCGTCAGCGCGCGGGCGACGGGGCCGACCTTGAGTTCCGACCAAGTGGGCGTTTCCAGATAGAATGCCCGACCGCCCCAGCCGAAGACAAGCCATTCGGCTGCGGGATGATCCACCGGCAGGCCGTCCTCCCGCAGGAAGCCGAAACGGTCCAGCACGTCGGCATCGACCGGCAACGCGATGTCGGTGTGGATCGGGTTGGCCAGCAGGAGAATGCGACGCGCCGGGCCAGTGTCCACGGGCGGCGTCTGCGCATCAACGAACAGCGGCCGGGGGACGAGAGCTCCTATCCCAAACGCAAACGCCACGACCAGAACGATCGCGGCGAGTGTGAAGGCGATGCGGCGTGCGACGCGCCCTGCCCGGCCGGCCATGGCGCGCTCACGTCAATGCAGGATCTGCGACAGGAACAGCTTCGTGCGTTCGTGCTGCGGGTTGTCGAAGAACTTGTCGGGCGTGTTCTGTTCGACGATCTGGCCCTGATCCATGAAGATCACGCGGTTTGCGACCTGGCGTGCGAAGCCCATTTCGTGCGTGACGCAGATCATGGTCATGCCTTCCTCGGCGAGACCGACCATGGTCTCGAGCACTTCCTTGATCATTTCCGGATCGAGCGCGGAGGTCGGCTCGTCGAACAGCATGATGCGCGGGTTCATGCACAGAGAGCGGGCGATCGCCACGCGCTGCTGCTGGCCGCCGGAAAGCTGTCCGGGATATTTGTTGGCCTGCTCGGGGATTTTGACGCGCTCGAGAAAGTGCATCGCCTGTTCGTCCGCCTGCTTCTTCGGGACCTTGCGGACCCAGATCGGCGCGAGCGTGCAGTTTTCCAGGATCGTCAGGTGCGGAAACAGGTTGAAGTGCTGGAACACCATGCCGACTTCGCGGCGAACCTCGTCGATCTTCTTCAAATCGTTGGTGAGCTCGATGCCGTCGACGACGATCTTGCCCTTCTGGTGCTCTTCCAGGCGGTTGATACAGCGGATCATGGTCGACTTGCCGGACCCGGAAGGACCGCAAACGACGATGCGCTCGCCGCGCATGACCTTGAGGTTGATGTCCTTCAGCACATGGAAGTCGCCATACCATTTGTGCATGTTCTCGATCTCGATGGCGACTTCCGTCGCCGAGACCTGCATCTTCGCGCGATTGACCTTGATCTCGTCTGCCGCGACTGCGTTTTCTATGCTCATCGCTATCCCCTTTGGGCGTGTCCCTGTGGCGCTTCGGCCATCTTTAGAATGTGAGGGCGGGCCCGAGCCCGCCTATCGTTTGTGTCCCGTATCCAGGCGGCGTTCCATGTACATGGAGTAGCGCGACATGCCGAAACAGAAAATCCAGAAGACGAACCCGGCAAAGAGCAGGCCCGACATCGGCGTCTGCGGCGAAGCCCAGTTCGTGTCGGAGAAGTTCTGGCGGACGATGCCGAGCAGGTCGAACATGCCGATGATGTAGACAAGGCTCGTATCCTTGAACAGGCCGATGAAGTTGTTCACGATCCCGGGGATCACAAGCTTCAACGCCTGCGGCAGGATGATCAGATTCATCTTTTGCCAGTAGCCGAGGCCAAGCGAATCGGCACCCTCATACTGTCCCTTCGGGATCGCCTGCAGGCCGCCGCGAACCACCTCGGCCATGTAGGCCGACGCAAACATCGCCACGCCGACCAGCGCACGCAGCAGGCGATCGAAGGTCATTCCGGCGGGCAGGAACAGCGGCAGCATGACGCTCGCCATGAACAGAACCGTCACCAGTGGCACACCGCGCACCACCTCGATGAAGATGACGCAGATCATCTTCACCACCGGCATCTTGGAGCGCCGCCCCAGCGCCAGCGCGATGCCCAGCGGCAGCGACACGGCGATGCCCACGAAGGACAGCACCATCGTCACCAGAAGCCCGCCCCACTGCTGCGTCGGCACGAAGCGAAGACCGAAATAGCCGCCCACGAGCAGGAAGAACGCCACAACCGGGAAGACGAAGAAGAAGAGGATCGCGTTGATGCCCTTGTAGGGCACCCTCGGGATCAGCAGCGGCACGAGCAGCGCGACAAAGGCAATCGCCGTCACGTTGACGCGCCACCGCTCGGCATAGGTGTAGCGGCCATACATGAACTGCTCGAACTTGGCGTTCACGAATGCCCAGCACGCCCCCGACCAGCCATCGGGCTGAATGCCGCCTTGTGTCGCGGTCAGGCAGAACGTCCGGTCCGTACCCGTCCACTGCGCGT
The DNA here is from genome assembly GCF_039888675.1 of Mesorhizobium sp. CAU 1732. NCBI lineage: Bacteria > Pseudomonadati > Pseudomonadota > Alphaproteobacteria > Hyphomicrobiales > Phyllobacteriaceae > Mesorhizobium > Mesorhizobium sp. CAU 1732. The sequence goes on along the minus strand of NZ_JBDQQR010000001.1, from coordinate 1,788,629 downwards.
CGAAAAATGCCCAGCGAAGAAGCGGTGGAACCAGCCACGCAACGAGCAGGATACCCACGATCGTCAGCACCGCGTCGAATGGCGTGGCGAAGAGGTTCTTGCGCGCCCAGCTTCCCAGGCCGCGCTCGCTGCGAGGAGCAGCCTGCGCAAGCACCATTTCGGCGCGGACGAAGCTCATGTCATGTTCTTGCATCGAACCCGGCCCTCACCTTTCGACAAGCGCCATTCGCGCGTTGAACCAGTTCATGAACACCGACGTCGACAGGCTGAGCCCGAGATAGATGACCATCCAGATCGCGACGACCTCGATCGCCTGTCCGGTCTGGTTCATGGCCGTCTGGCCGACTGCGACCAGATCGGGATAGCCGACGGCAACTGCCAGCGACGAGTTCTTGGTTAGATTGAGATACTGGCTGGTCAGCGGCGGAATGATGATACGAAGCGCCTGTGGAATGACCACCAGGCGAAGCGTCTTGCCCGGCTGGACCCCCAGCGAATACGCCGCTTCCGTCTGCCCCTTGCTGACGCCGATGATACCCGCACGCACGATCTCGGCGATGAAGGAGGCCGTGTAGCAGGACAGCGCCAGATAGAGCGACAGGAACTCCGGCCTGATGGTCGAACCGCCCGTGAGGTTGAACGTCGACTGCTGCGGAAAGTCGAGCGTGAGCGGCATTCCGGCAGCAAAATAGGCCAGGACCGGCAGCCCGATGATCAAAGCCGCCGATGTGCGGAAGATCGGGAACAACTGGCCGGTCGCCATCTGGCGCGCATGCGACCAGCGCGAGACCAGGATGCTGAAGACGATTCCGAGCACAAGCGCGAGAAGGATAAGCCAGGCGCCATCGCCCCAGATCGCCTTGGGCATGAACAGACCGCGGCTGTTGAGAAACACGCCGAAGGGCAATTCCACGCTGTCGCGCGGCAGCGGAAGCACCGACAGCACGCCAAGGTACCAGAAGAAGATGACGAGAAGCGGCGGGATGTTCCGGAACACCTCGACATAGACCATGCAGATCTTGCGGATGAGCCAGTTGCGGGAGAGACGCCCGACACCGACGATGAAGCCGATGATCGACGCGGTGATGATGCCCGCGACAGCGACCAGCAACGTATTGAGGATGCCGACGATAAAGGCATCGATGTAAATCGAATTCGAACTGTAGGGGATCAGCGTCTGGGCAATGTCGAAGCCCGAACGCGCATTCAGGAAGCCGAAACCAGAGGAAATATTGGCGCGGCGAAGGTTTTCGATGGTGTTGTTGACGATCCAGAACACCACCGCGATCAAAGCCGCCAGGGCCAGGACCTGGTAGATGATGCCGCGAATCCTGGGGTCGTTCAGAAAGGCAGCGCGCGCAGGCTCGCTGCCATGGGCAATGTCAGCCATGGCGATCCCTCATAAGGAAACCGGAAGGCGGGAAACCCGCCCTCCGGAAAGTCAGGTCGCGATCAGCGGATCGGCGGCGCGTAGAGGATGCCGCCCTTGCTCCACAGGGCATTCAGGCCGCGCGCGATCTTGAGCGGGCTTTCCTGACCGATGTTGCGCTCGAAGACTTCGCCATAGTTGCCGACGCCCTTGACGATGTTTTCGACCCACGGGGCTTCCAGGCCGAGATCGGCGGCAAGCGTGGAGCCTTCCTCGAGACCGAGAACACGGCGGATCTCAGGATTCTCCGAAGCCTTCATCTCTTCGACGTTGGCCTGCGTGATGCCGAGCTCCTCAGCGATGATCATGGCGTTGAGCGTCCACTTCACCACGTCGAACCACTGGTCGTCGCCCTGGCGAACGGCAGGTCCGAGCGGCTCCTTGGAAATGATCTCCGGCAGAACGACGTGATCGTCCGGCGAAGCCAGCGTCAGGCGGATCGAGTAGAGGCCCGACTGGTCGGTCGTGTAGACGTCGCAACGGCCCGATTCGTAGGCAGCGTTGACCTCCTCCAGAGCCTGGAACACCACCGGGTTGTATTCCATGTTGTTGGCACGGAAGTAATCGGCGAGGTTCAGTTCGGTGGTGGTACCGCCCTGCACGCAGACCGAAGCGCCCGAAAGCTGAAGCGCGGAGTTCACGCCCGGCAGAGTGGCGGCGTTGATCATGAAGCCCTGGCCGTCATAATAGTTCACGCCGGCGAAGTTGAAGCCGAGCGAGGTATCGCGGCTGAGCGTCCACGTCGTGTTGCGCGCCAGCAGGTCGATCTCGCCGGACTGCAGCGCGGTGAAGCGCTCGGTCGCATTTGTAGGGGTGAAGTTCACCTTGTCCGCATCGCCGAAGATCGCGGCAGCGACAGCGCGGCACAGATCGACGTCGAAGCCGGTCCAGTCGCCCTGATCGTTCGGGGCAGCAAAGCCAGAAAGGCCGGTGTTGACGCCGCACTGCAGGAAGCCCTTCGCCTTGACGTCGTCCAGCGTGGCCGCAGAGCCCGCCGTCGCGGTCAGCGCCAGGACTGCCGAGCCAAGAATTCCCGTTACTAACTTTTTCATGCCCACATACCCTTTTCTGTTGTTCCGGACTTTCCTGCCCGGGATCGTTCTTTGTGGAAGCAGCAGACAACTCCGGCCTAGGCCGACTACCGGCACCTTTCAAAGATGCGCATGCTCCACCTCCCACTCACGATAACTATCGAAGGCCATTATCGAACGCCGGTCAAGTGCGAATGAAAGACTGAAATGAATTGATGAACAACGAAGCAGCACTGCGCAAATCTTGTGCGAGCGCGGCAGTCTTGTTGACGTATCAATGGTTTCGCTGCGTCAAGTCTCTGGGGGAGCGTCGCATATACGCGGAGACCTTGCCGTTTTGCGCCACCTGGCGCGTACCGCCACCACCATGGTTGCACAGGTCGTGGGCAGTGTTTATCCCTGCTGTCTGCAGACGGACAAGCGAGGGTTCATGACAAGCCGCGATTATTCGGACAAAGGCGTCCACACCAGACTTGCGCATATCGGGAACAACCCACGCGATTTCTTCGGCTTCGTGAACCCGCCCGTGGTGCATGCGTCCACGGTGCTCTTTCCCGACGCCGCCACCATGGCCGCGCGCAACCAGAAATACACATATGGCACGCGCGGGACGCCCACGACCGACGCGCTCGCAGGGGCGATCGACGCGTTGGAAGGCTCGGCGGGCACGATTCTCGTTCCGTCAGGGCTGGCTGCGGTGACCATTCCGCTTCTCGCATTTCTCGCCGCCGGCGATCACGCGCTGATCGTCGATTCGGTCTACAATCCGACACGCCGGTTTGCAGACGGGATGCTGGCGAGGCTCGGGGTCGAGATCGAGTATTACGATCCGCATGTCGGCGCGGGCATATCCGAATTGATGAAGCCCAACACGAAGGTGGTGTTCACCGAATCGCCCGGCTCGAACACGTTCGAGATGCAGGACATTCCCGCCATCGCGCGCGCGGCGAAAGCCCGCGGCGCGGTGGTCATGATGGACAACACATGGGCCACGCCGCTCTATTTCCGGCCGCTCGACCACGGTGTCGATATCTCGATCCATGCCGCGACAAAGTATCCGGCCGGGCATTCGGACGTCCTTCTGGGCACTGTCTCGGCGAACGAGAGTTGCTGGGAGCAACTGTTCGAGACGCATCTCACCATGGGATGCTGCGCCGCGCCTGACGACGTTTATCAGGTGCTTCGCGGGCTGCGCACGATGGGAGTGCGACTGGAGCGTCACGAGCAGAACGCGTTCGAAGTCGCGCGCTGGCTGGAAGGCCAGCCCGGCGTGGCGCAGGTGCTGCATCCCGGTCTCGAGAGCTCTCCGGGTCACACCCTGTGGAAGCGCGACTTCGGTGGCGCCAGCGGCATCTTCTCGATCGTGCTCAAGGGTGGCGGTCAGAGCGAAGCGCATGCCTTTCTGGACGCGTTGAAGCTTTTCGGCCTCGGCTATTCCTGGGGCGGATATGAAAGCCTTGCCGTGCATGTCTCGCTGGCCGACCGGACCGTTGCGAAGGGCGATTACGAAGGCCCTGTCATGCGGCTCCAGATCGGCCTCGAAAACCCCGAGGACATCAAGGCCGATCTCTCCGCCGCCCTCGCCGCGGCTGCCGCCGTCAGCGGTGGATGACGATTGCAGGCGACATGGAGCGGAAATCGTCGCGATGACACTTGCGCCCGCCCGGCCGAATGGCTAGTGGGTGGACCGTTCGGAGCGTAGCGCAGCCTGGTAGCGCATCTGGTTTGGGACCAGAGGGTCGCAGGTTCGAATCCTGCCGCTCCGACCATCCCTTCGAACGAGGATCGATATGTCCGCGCGCATCTACAGCCCCGCAAAGACCGCGATGCAGTCCGGCAAGGCCAAGACCGGCCACTGGGTGCTCGAATTCGATCCGGAGCAGCCGCGCACGATCGATCCGCTGATGGGCTACACCTCGTCCGGCGACATGAAGAGCCAGATCAGGCTGACCTTCAACTCGCTCGAGGAAGCAACCGCCTACGCTGAAAAGAACGGCGTCGCCTATCGCGTAATCGAGCCGCAGGAAGCGCGCAGACGCCAGATTTCCTATGCGGAGAATTTCCGCTATGACCGCAAGGTGCCGTGGACGCATTAGCGCCTCCCGGCGCGGCGATGGTCCCGTAGCTCAGTTGGATAGAGCACCGGCCTTCTAAGCCGATGGTCGCAGGTTCGAATCCTGCCGGGATCGCCAGCATTTCCAAAGCTTTCAGGCCGATCGGCGCGCCGCGACCCCGCTTCGCGGAGTTATCGTTTCAGCCTTTCGCGGAAACCGCGTCCGCCTCGATCTCGGCCAGGACGGCATAGAGTAGGTTCCTGACCTCCTCCTCGGCCGCTGCGAGGTCGATGCCGTTCGCGACCAACTGCTGCAACAGACCTTTCGCCGTCTCCCGCCAGAACAGCGTTGCCGTTTCGCCCTGCTTCGACCGCAGCACATTGGCGATCCCGTGCAAAAGCTTCTGCTGCCGGCAAAGTGGAAACGCGGTGATGCTCATGGAAGTCCCCTCCGAATCGGCAGGAGGCTAGGCGAGCATTGGTTAACGACCTGTGGTCTTCTACTCGCATCTCGTCACGGGGATCACACCGCGCAACCCGTCAGGCCCTTGTGAAGGCCCGCTCCGATACGCTTCGGCTGACCAAGCTTGAGCTTGAAAAAGAAAGGGCCCTGCTGCCGGGAGTGGGACAGCAGGGCCTAGCCTGAGACGCCCCCTCGTAGGAGACAGGGGTACCTTACACGATCACCGTCATAGCAGCGTGAAAACAACGGGAAGTCCGTGGAGCACCAGATTCACGCCGATACGGTCACAGATCCAGGCTGCGCTGTCCGTTGTCCATCTCGCCCAGAATATCGGCAGCTAGCGCGCGGCTAATGCGAGATTTCTGCTCCAGTGCCGCCTGATCGAGCCGCGCCACCACATCGATCGCGGTCGAGAGCGAACGTTCGATTCGGCGGACGATGAACTGAATCACGTGCGGCTCGACCTCGACCTGGCGGTCAGCGAAGAGTTTCGTGACGACGCCCGCCAGCAGCGCATCGTCAGGCTCCTGAATCTCCACCGTCGCGGCGGCCTTCAGGCGCGATGCGAGATCCGGCAGGGCGACGCCCCACGCGGTCGGAAAGCGCCTCGACGTAAGCAGCATGGTCGATCCCGACTGCGTCACGCCATTGATAAGGTGAAAGAGACCGGTCTCGTCGATCGCGCCTGCGTCCGTATCGTCGATCAGGATGGGTCCCTCGTTGATAGGCAAAGCTGTGGAGAGCATGGCCGGGAAGAGCCGTACGGCATCGCTCGATGCCTGCCAGATGGCCGCAAGATGGGATTTTCCCGAGCCTGCGGGACCAGCCAGCACGACGACCGGCGTCGGCCAGTCCGGCCATCGATCGATGAGCGCCACCGCTTCCGCATTCGCGGAGCCGACGACGAGATCGTCACGGCTCTGAGCCGCGTCATGCGCGAGGTCCAGCGGCAATTGCCTGGGTTTTACCGGTACGTCAGTCATTGCGATCAGCGCTTGGCCGCTGTCTCGGTGTCGTCGCGATGCCCTCTATACAGCGGCGAAGCGAGATAGCGCGACAGCGCGAAACGGGTCAGGACGCCGACGGCGGCAGCGGCCGGCACCGCGACGAGCAGGCCGACAAAACCGAACAGCGCGCCGAAGGCGACCAGAGCGAACATCAGCCACACCGGATGCAGGCCGACACTCTTGCCGACGAGGTTGGGCTGCAGGATGTTGCCCTCGATGAACTGGCCGGCAAAGAAGATCACGGCAACCACGACCACCCAGTGCCATTCAGGCCAGAACTGGACGAGTGCCACGCCGACCGAGAGCACGAGGCCGATCATCGAACCGACATAGGGGATGAAACTGATCAGGCCGACGAAGAGGCCGATGAGAAGACCGAAATTGAGACCGACCAGGGTCAGCCCGACCGCATACATGACGCCGAGGATCAGACACAAGGTGCCCTGCCCGCGCACGAAGCCGGCGACGGCCTTGTCGATGTCGAGCGCGATCTGGCGCACCGTTCCCAGATGCTGGCGCGGTATCCAGCTATCGACCTTGGCGACCATGTTGTCCCAGTCGAGCAGCATGTAGAACGCGACGACGGGCGTGATGACGAACAGGCCCACGATGTCGATCAAGGCCGCACCTGAGCTCCAGATCGAGGAGAACAGGGTCGTTATGAAGCCTGTTCCCTGCGTCAGCAGCGAATTCACGCCCTCGCGCAGATCGGCCGGATTGACGCCGATATGCTCGCTCAACCATTCCGGATCGAACCCGGTGACAAGGTCCTGCAAGCGCGACAGGTAGTCGGGAAGCCGTCCCATGAAATCGGCCAACTGGCTGGCAAGGATCGGGATGATCAGCATGAGACCGACCACCAGTGCGACCAGGAACGACACCAGTATCAGCACCGTCGCCGCAATGCGCGACAGGCCAAGGCGTTGCAGCCGGTCGGCGACCGGATCCAGGAAATAAGCCAGCATCATGCCGGCGAAGAACGGCAGCAGGATCGAGGAGAACAGGTACAGGAAGCCGATGAAGACGACCGCCGCGACCACCCAGAAGGCGATCTGGCGTCGAAATGCTCCAGCCACCAGCACTTCAGCGGCCTGTTCCTGAATGTCAGGATCGTGCGTTTTGGTCATCGTCCGCCATATGCCTTAGCCATTGCACGAGATAGGCCGCTGCGGAAGCCACGGTCAAGAGCCCCGATGCCGCGACGAGCAAAGCGCGCGAGGGGCCGAACACCATTTCGAACGCCAGTTCGGCAAGCACCACGATCGCCAGTACGATCTGGACGGCGGTATTTGCCTTCGAGACGAACAGCGGCTTCATTGCAACGGGCTGCCCCATGATGGTGGACAAAAGCACCGCGGCGACGATGAGCGCATCGCGCGAGACGGCAGCAACCACCAGCCAGAGCGGCAATTCGCCCATGTAGCCGAGGACGACGAAGACACTGACCAGCAACAGCTTGTCGGCCATCGGGTCGAGATAGGCACCAAGTTCGGAACGCTGGTTGAAGTGACGCGCGATGAAGCCGTCGATGCCGTCGGACACGCCCGCGACCACGAAACAGATCAGCGCCCATTCGCGGTTGTCGTTGATCAGCGCGTAGATGATCGCCGGAACCAGCAGGAACCGCATGATGGTGATGAAATTCGGTATGGTCACGCTTCGCGGCCTCTCCCGCGGCCTGCTCCTGTTGGAGAAACCGCTGCCCGCACGATAGATGACCGCTCTTGAACTGCCGATCAAGGTCCAGAAACGGCAATAGACGAGCCAGCGGGACGCGCTGTCCACGGATATGCGTGGTCGATGGCCCGTGGATGCCCGCTTGCGCTTGCGACGGGCGGAGGTTCATGCGAAGAGCCCGCTTTGACGAAAAGCCGGGCGAGGACGCCATGACCGACGGAAAGAATGGCCTTACCTATGCGCAGGCGGGCGTCGATATCGATGCCGGCAACGCCATGGTGGAGAAGATCAAGCCGATGGTGCGCTCGACGCGCCGGCCCGGCGCGGATGGCGAGATCGGCGGCTTTGGCGGGCTCTTCGACCTGAAGGCGGCCGGCTTCACCGACCCCATCCTCGTCGCGGCCAATGACGGCGTGGGCACCAAGCTGCGCGTGGCGATCGAGGCTGGCAAGCACGATACGGTCGGCATCGATCTCGTGGCCATGTGCGTCAACGATCTGGTCGTGCAGGGTGCCGAACCGCTTCTATTCCTCGACTATTTCGCCACCGGCAAGCTCGACCCCGACCAGGGCGCGGCGATCGTCAGCGGCATCGCCGAAGGCTGCCGCCAGGCCGGCTGCGCGCTGATCGGCGGTGAAACGGCGGAAATGCCGGGCATGTATTCCGGCGACGATTACGACCTCGCAGGCTTCGCAGTCGGAGCGGCCGAGCGCGGACAATTGCTGCCGACGGACGATATCGTCGAGGGCGACGTGATCCTCGGGCTTGCCTCGTCCGGCGTTCACTCCAACGGTTTTTCGCTCGTCCGCCGCATCGTGGCCGACAGCGGCATCGGCTGGCACGACAAGGCGCCGTTCGACCCGTATCGCTCGCTCGGAGAGGCCCTGCTGGAGCCGACGCGCATCTACGTCAAGCCGCTTTTGTCCGCGATCCGCTCTACCCACGGCATCAAGGCTCTGGCCCACATCACCGGCGGCGGCTTTCCCGAGAACATCCCGCGCGTGCTGCCTGCGGACTTCTCGGCCGAGCTCGACCTCGATGCGATCGACCCGCCGAAGGTCTTTTCGTGGCTCGCAAAGACCGGGGGCGTTGCCGCCAACGAAATGATGCGCACCTTCAATTGCGGCATCGGCATGGTTCTCGTCGTCGCTGCGGGACAGGCTGCGCAGGTCGCTGCCGTCCTCCAGCAGTCGGGCGAGGACGTGACCACGATCGGGCGTATACTGCCGCGTCGTGAAACCGGTGTCGTTTATCGCGGACAGATCGAGCTTTGAGACCCATGAAAAAACGCGTCGTCATCCTGATTTCCGGTCGAGGCTCCAACATGAGCGCGCTGATCGAGGCTGCCGGCGACCCCGGGTTTCCGGCACAGATCGTCGGCGTGATCTCCAATCGCTCGGATGCGAAGGGGCTTGCGGCCGCAGCATCGCTCGGCATCGAGACCAAGGCGATCACGCGGGCCGACCACACGGACAAGGCCGCGCAGGACGCCGCACTTGACGCGGAACTCAAACGGCTGAAGGCCGATATCGTCTGTCTCGCCGGATACATGCGCCTGCTGACGCCATCCTTCACCGAAAAATGGGCTGGCAGGATGATCAACATCCATCCATCCCTGCTGCCACTCTACAAGGGGCTCGATACGCATCAACGCGCCATCGATGCCGGCATGCGGGTTCATGGCTGCACAGTGCATTTCGTCACCGCCGAGATGGATGACGGACCGATCATCGCACAGGCGGCCGTGCCGATCCTCCCATCCGACGATGCGGATACGCTCGCCAACCGCGTGCTCGGCGTCGAGCACCAGCTCTATTCGCTGGCGCTGCGTCTCGTTGCCGAGGGGAAGGCGACGATGAAGGACGGCCGCGCGGTGCTTTCGGGCGTCAGTGCAGAAGGCAGCCTTTTGTCGCCCGGTTCCGCGAGCGAAGCGGTCGATATAGAAAGCCTGGCACGGATGACGCCCTGAACAGGCCACGAGAGGGAGCAGCGATGGACAAGACGCTTCTCCTACTGCGCCACGCCAAATCGAGTTGGGACGACAAAAGCCTCGCCGATTTCGATCGGCCGCTTTCGTCGCGCGGACGCAAGGCAGCCCCTGCGATCGGTGCCGAGATGGCTCGACGCGGCTGGTTTCCCAACATGGCTATCGTGTCCCCCGCCCGGCGCACACGCGAAACCTGGGATCTTGTGCGAGGCGAGATCAGCGGCAATGTCATCGTCAACTACGACGCATCGATCTACGAAGCAGACGCGGATGTCATTCTCGACGTGATACGCGCGACGCCCGAACAGGTCGGCACGCTGCTGGTGGTCGGGCACAATCCCGGCATGGAAGATTTGGCGGGCATCATCGCCGGCGCAACTAGCGACGTATCTGCACGCGCGTCGCTAAGCGAGAAGTTCCCTACCGGCGGTTTGGCGCGATTCTCCATCCATGCGGGATGGCACGAGCTACATGGCGACAGCGCAACTCTTACCGACTTCATTACCCCAAGATCGGTAATCCACAGAGGGTGAGGCTGGGCCCTCAGGTATCGACGTGCTGAGCCCCCCCTAAGCCGGCCGCACCCAGACCTTGTTGTCGTGAACGGCCGCGCCACCATAGGGCGCAGGCGCATCCGAGCCGGTCAGCACGTTGATGCCTTCGCCGCGCTCATGGGCGGAATTCGGCCAGATGCCTTCCGCGATGATCACGCCGCGCTTGATGCCGTCGAACAGCTTGGCATGCAGGACGACTTCGCCGCGTTCGTTGCCCACCTCGACCCGATCGCCGTCGCCGAGACCGACGGACGCTGCATCCTCCGGGTGAATCAGCAGTTCGGGCCGCCCCTCTCGCTTGAGCGAGCTTGGCGTCTCGGTGAACGACGAATTGAGGAAGTTGCGCGCCGGCGATGTGGCAAGCCTGAACGGGTGCATCTCGTCTGCCACTTCGATCAGTTCGACATGATCCGGGAATTCGGGCAGAAGCGCGTGCGGACCGAATATACCCATGCTTTGCGGGGGCCGGTTGGGCGCAGCCTGACCCGTCCAGTCGGGACGGAAGCGGAACTTGCCGTCCCGGTGGCCGAAGCCGTCGAGGAAATGCGCGTCGCGAAAGGCGGGTTGCAGATCGGCCCAGCGCTCTTCCCTGAAGCTGTCGAAGGTGCCGAGACCCTTCTTGTCCAGCAAGATGTCGATGTGCTCGCGCTCGGTCATGCCGAAGCCCGGCCTGTCGGCCACGCCAAGCCGCTTCGCCAGTTCCTCGATGACGAAGTGGTTGGTTCGCGGGCCTTCTGGCGCATCGATCAGCTTGGGACCGAGCGTGACGTGCTGGTTTCCGCCGCCCTTGTAGATGTCGTCGTGCTCCAGGAACATCGTCGCCGGCAGCACCACGTCGGCAAGCTTCGCTGTGTCGGTCATGAATTGCTCGTGCACGCAGGCGAAGAGGTCGTCGCGCAGAAACCCTTGCGTCACCAGCCGCTGCTCCGGCGCGACGTTGACCGGATTTGTGTTCTGGACCAGCAGCGCCGTCACCGGCGGCCCGCCATAAAGCGCGTCCTCGTGCCCCATCAAGACAGGTCCGATTCGCGAGTGATCGAGGTGGCGGATCGAGGGATCTCGCAGACGTGTCCCTTCCAACAACTCGGTGTCGAACTTGAGGATGCCCGAATTGGAATGGAAGGCACCGCCGCCTTCATACTGCCAGCAGCCTGTCACCGCCGCGACCGACAGGGCCGCATGCATGTTGACCGAGCCGTTGCGCTGGCGCGAAAAGCCGTAACCGAGCCGGAAGAACGTCTTCTTCGTCGTGCCGATCAGGCGTGCGAAAGTCTCGATTTCCGCAACCGACAGTCCGGTGATCGTGGATGCCCATTGCGGGGTCTTGTCGCGCAGATGGGCCTCAAGACCGTTGGGGTCGTCTGTGTATTGTTCGAGGTAGGGCCAGTCAGCCAGCCCCTCCCTGAAGAGCACATGCATGACCGCACAGGCCAGTGCGCCGTCGGTTCCGGGTTTCAGAACCAGCCCCATGTCGGCCTGTTTCACGGTGGCGTTGTCGTAAATGTCGATGACGACGATCTTCGCGCCGCGTTCCTTTCGCGCGCGTATCGCATGGGTCATCACGTTGACCTGCGTCACGACCGCGTTGGTGCCCCAGATCACGACGCAATCGGATTTCGCGATCTCGCGCGGGTCGGCGCCGCGCAGCGAGCCCGTGCCCATCATCCAGCCGGTCCAGGCGAGATTGGTGCAGATGGAGCCGAAGAAGCCGGAATATTTCTTGGCATGGCGAAGCCGCTCGATGCCGTCGCGCTGCACCAGCCCCATCGTACCGGCGTAGAAATAGGGCCAGATGGCTTCCGAGCCGTGCTTCTCCTCGGCCTTCAGGAATTTCTCGGCGACCAGGTCGAGCGCGGCTTCCCAGCTTGCTTCCTTCCAGTCGCCCTCGCCTTTCGCTCCGGCGCGGACGAGCGGCTTCAGGAGGCGGTCGGGATGGTGAACGCGCTCGGCGTAGCGGGCCACCTTGGCGCAGATGACGCCCGCTGTGTAGCTGTTGTCCTTGGCGCCATGGACGCGGCCGATCGTGCGGTCGTCGAGCAGTTCGACATCGAGCGCGCAGGTCGATGGGCAATCATGCGGGCAGGCCGAATGGCCGATGCGGATTTTGGCGTGCTGGTTCATGGCCGCAACCTAGCCGAAACGGCCGCGCCGGAGTAGATGGGCACATGAACTTCGTTTGCTCCAGCGCCCCGCGCCTCCCATGAACTATCGCCACAGCTATCATGCCGGCAATTTCGCCGACGTCGTGAAGCACATCGTGCTGACGCGTATTCTCGATTATCTGAAGAAGAAGCCCGGCGCGTTCCGCGTGATCGACACCCATGGCGGCATCGGCCTCTACGATCTTTCGTCGCAGGAAGCGCAGAAAACGGGCGAATGGCGAAGCGGGATCGCAAAGCTCCTCGAGGCGTCGCTGCCGGCCGAAGCGCAGGCGCTTGTCGCGCCCTATCTCGACATCGTCCGCGCCTTCAATGTCGGCCACCCATTCCGGTTCTATCCGGGCTCTCCCGTCATCACCAGGGAGATGCTGCGCGGTGCCGACCGTCTGACGGCGATCGAGCTTCATCCGGCGGACGCGTTTGCGCTGAAGACGCGGTTCGCGGGTGATTGGAAGGTGCGCGTCATCGAACTCGACGGCTGGCTGGCGCTTGGCGCCCATGTGCCGCCCAAGGAAAAGCGCGGGCTCGTTCTGGTCGATCCACCCTTCGAGGTGGAAGGCGAGTTCGGGCGGCTGGTCGATGGTCTCGTGAAGGCGCACAAGCGCTGGCCGGGCGGCACCTACGCGCTCTGGTATCCGATCAAGAACCATCGGGCAGTGGAGGACTTTCGCCGGGCTCTCAAGGAAACGGCCATCCCCAAGATGCTCGACATCGTGTTCGAGACGCGGCAACCCTCCGCGGAACCGCGTTTCGACGGGTCGGGCATGATCGTGGTCAATCCGCCCTACGTGCTGGAAGCCGAAATGAAGACGCTGCTGCCTGCCCTGACGCAGGTGCTTGCGGAGGACAAATCCGCGCTCGCAACAACCAGATGGATCACCACGAACGACTGATCCCATGTAACCATATCTCGCTGCAACGCTTGACCATGCATGCGTGTTTGACCAGAGTGCGCAAACGCATCAGAATCGCGTGATTTGCGCCGCCCGGAGACCAAAATGACCCGCCTTGCCAGCCTGATGATTGCACTGATTCTCGCAATCGCGAGTGGCATTCCCGCTGCTATGGCAGCCGATCCGATCGCGGTACGCATCGACGAACCCGGCATCTGCGGCAACAGCAGGGTTCTGGGGCAGATCACGCACCGCTTCGCCCATCAGGTGCGCAACGTGCCGAACCTGCCTCTGGTCGACATCGTGAATTTCCGGCAGACGAGCGAAAGCCGCTACCAGCCGCAGGGCTATCGCCAGCCCATCGAGCGTCGGTATTGCCATGCCAAGGCCGATCTTTCGAACGGTCATACGCGCGACGTCTGGTACCTGATTGAGCGGCCGATGGGCTTTGTCGGCTTCGGCAGCAATGTCGAATTCTGCGTCTCGGGCTTCGACCGCTGGCATGTTTATGGCGGACGCTGCCGCGTCGTGCGCTGAGCATCCGATCGCGACCCGACCCCATAGCCTCATAGCGATCGCCGCAGCGATCCTGCTTGCCGGTTGCGAGCAGGACACGCAGGCGCAGACCTCGCAATCACGCTCTCTTCAGGACGCCAGCTTCGACTTCTTCGTGCTGTCGCTCTCATGGTCACCGAGCTACTGCGAAATCGAGGGCGCCGACGCAAACCGCCAGCAATGCAACAGCGGACGCCGCCACGGCTTCGTCGTGCATGGACTGTGGCCGCAATTCGAACGGGGCTGGCCGGAATTCTGCGACAGCGGTGAACCGGAGCGGGTTCCGAATGAACTCGTCTCAAAAACCATCGATATCATGCCATCGGCGGGTCTGATCGGCCATCAATGGCGCAAGCACGGTAGTTGTTCGGGCATGAGCCAGGCCGACTATTTCGTGGTCGTGCGTGACGCTTGGAACCAGGTGACCATTCCCGATCGCTTTCGCAACACGCGCAGCGATATGACGATCGATCCGGACGATGTCGAGGCCGCGTTCCTCGAAGCCAATCCCGGCCTACCGTCGGATGGTTTCGCGACGTCGTGCAGTGGACGATACGTCAGCGAAGTTCGTATCTGCCTCGACAAGGCGCTCGACTTCCGGTCATGCGAAGAAGTCGACCGGCGCGCATGCAGCATCGATGACGCCGCCATGCCCGCCCCCGCACGTTGAAAGATCTGAAGATCCTGGCTCAGCGATTTATTCGCGACGCATGATTTCCAGCGGGCGAACGATGAACTAGCGTGGCGCCGCTTAACCACACCGGAGCCACCCCGATGCCCACCATCCTCTATTCCCCCGCCTCACCCTACAGCGCGAAGGTCAGGATGGCCGCGCAGTACTCAGGCATCGAGGTCGAGAGCAAGATTGTCAAAACCGACGATGCGCCGGTGGAGCTTGTTTCAGCCAACCCGCTCGGCAAGATTCCGGTGATGATTGCCGATACGGGGGAGAGCGTCTTCGACAGCCGCGCCATTACCCAGTATCTCAACCGCCTTTCCGGTGGCGCGCTCTATCCGCGCAACGCAGAAAAGCGCCTTGAGGCCGAGCGACTGGAGGCCCTGGCCGACGGGCTGTGCGATTGCCTGCTCGCTCATGTCTATGAGCGGCGCATGCGACCGGAGGACAAGATTTATCAGGGCTGGCTCGACAAGCAGTGGGACAAGTCCGTCCGCGCGCTCGACCATCTCAACACCAACGTTCCGAAGCTCACGAAGCGGGCGACAGGCGGCCAGATCGCGCTCAGGGCAGCGCTTGGTTATCTCTCCCTGCGCTTCGAGGGCAAGTGGGAGCGTGGGCGCGCGAAACTCGTGCGCTGGGCGAAACGCTTCGACGAGCGTTTTCCCGAACTGGTCGCTCTGCTTCCCAAAGGCTGATGCGGATGCAAAAAAGGCCCGGATCGCTCCGGGCCTTTTTCGTCGTCCAATCGATAATGATTAGAACTTGATACCGACGCCGAGCATAACGCGGTGGTTGCTCGAGTCGAAATCAGCCGTACCGACACCCGGGAGTTCGAATTCCTGGTTGCCGAAATCGGTGTAGCGATACTCGCCACGAGCGAAGACCTGCTCGGTGAGCTTCACGTCCGTACCGGCACCAACGGTGTAACCAATCATCATGTTGGTGTCCGAAGGGCTGCCGACAACGTCAGGTGCGCTGACGCGAAGACGCTCAGCTGCAACACCGGCGGTGCCGTAGATCAGAACGTCGTCGTTGATGGCAACACCTGCACGACCGCGGAGCGAGCCGTCGATACGCGAACGAGCCGCGATGCCGGCGTTACCGCCGTCGACGTCCGAGTAGTTCACGTCGGCTTCGACACCGTACACGAACTGGCCGTTCTGCATGTTGAAACCACCGAACGCGCCACCCATGAAGCCATCGGTGTCGATGGTGTTGCCAGCGCCGTCAACTTCGCCGTTGAAGCCGTAGCCGAGCTGGATACCAGCGTATGGGCCAGCCCATGAAGCCACAGGCGCGACTTCCATCGGAGCTGCCGGCATCGGCGGCTCTTCGTAAACAACGTCAGCTGCGAAAGCGGGGAATGCAGCCGCGGCCGCAATGCTCAGGCCAGCAACAGCCGACAGGGCGAATCTCTTGTTCATTGTCATTTTCTTCTAACTCCTTTGCCGCAGGAAACTGCAACGCGCTTCCTTAATTTGCATGTCGGTCCGGTACCGATGCGGGAGGTGAACGATCTCCGGCGACTGCGGTTCCTTATCTGGTCGCAGAATGAGGCCGAACATGACCTGAAAATGGGTGATTGCCCGGCCGGAATATGGCTGAATAATGACGTTGCGTTTTTGCCACAGCGGCGTTTCGGGTTCTGTCGGGAGACTTTTGCAGCCGGCTTGGTTGGATGCCATCCCTCCCCTATATTGCGTCAAGGCCTTGTCTCACCAAGGGAATCCTATGATCTCATCTCGGTGTCTGCTCTGCTTGAAGGCACGCTGAATCGGCGTTTCAACGGTGTGAATGGCTTGGCCGGTGGCGGCCGCACCAACGCTGGCCTTGCCACATCCGCACATGGCATCACGATAACGGTCCCGTGATGTAAAGCGAAAGAAAAACGTCGACGATGGTTTCCACGATCCCCACTGCCCTGATCACCGGTGGCGCCCAGCGTGTCGGCGCCGCGATAACGCGCGACCTCGCGGCGAACGGCTTTGCGGTTGCCATCCATTGCAACACGTCACGCACCGAAGCCGACGCGCTCGCCGAGGAGATTGCGGCAGCCGGCGGAATCGCTCACGTCGTTCAAGGCGATTTGACGGACCCTGAAGCGCGTGGAGCCATTGTCCAGGCCGTGCAGCAGGTCCTTGGTCCGGTTCAACTGTTGGTCAACAACGCCTCGGTGTTCGACGACGATTCGGCGCAGGATTTCGACTGGGCGACCTGGGACCGGCATTTCGACGTCCATCTGAAGGCACCTGTCTTGCTGACGCAACAGGTCGCCGCAAACCTGCCGGCCGGCCGGGATGGGCTTGTCGTCAACATGATCGACCAGCGCGTCTGGCGACTCACGCCCGGCTTCTTCTCCTATACGCTGTCCAAATCCGCGCTCTGGACCGCGACACAAACCATGGCGCAGGCTTTTGCGCCCCGTCTGCGCGTCAATGCGATCGGGCCGGGTCCGACATTGAAGAACGAGCGTCAGGATGAGGTCGATTTCCAGGAACAACTGGATGCGGTGTTGCTCAAGCGCGGGCCGGACCTTTCCGAATTCGGAACGACCATCCGCTATCTTTGGGGAGCGCGGTCGGTCACGGGTCAGATGATCGCACTCGACGGTGGCCAGCACCTTGCCTGGCAGACGCCCGACGTCTACGGGGTTGCCGAATGAAGCCCCCCATCCCTACCCGCAGTCTAGGCGGCGCGGCCGCCGACGCAGCCAGCGACGACGTTGCAGGCTATATGCCGGACGTCCAGGACGTCGACGACGACGAGTCCGACCTGTCCGAGACCGCGGAGCCTTCGAACACCACTGCCGCCCGCGATCTCGGCATCGAGTGGGACG
The DNA here is from genome assembly GCF_039888675.1 of Mesorhizobium sp. CAU 1732. Taxonomy (NCBI): domain Bacteria; kingdom Pseudomonadati; phylum Pseudomonadota; class Alphaproteobacteria; order Hyphomicrobiales; family Phyllobacteriaceae; genus Mesorhizobium; species Mesorhizobium sp. CAU 1732. The sequence continues at coordinate 1,771,306 of NZ_JBDQQR010000001.1, read as the reverse complement.
GCTTGAAGGGTGACATCGAGGGCAAGACCGGAATCGACGTGATCCAGACGCTCGTGAAGCGGCTGCCCAACGCGCCCGGCGTCTACCGCATGATCAATGCAGGCGGAGACGTTCTGTATGTCGGCAAGGCGCGCAGTCTCAAGAAGCGCGTCACCAATTATGCGCAGGGCCGGGAGCACACGAATCGTATCGGGCGGATGGTTCGCGAAACCGCGACGATGGAATTCGTCGTCACGCGCACGGAAACCGAAGCGCTGCTGCTGGAAGCGAATCTCATCAAGAGGTTACGCCCGCGCTTTAACGTTCTCATGCGGGACGACAAATCGTTTCCGTATATCCTGATTACCGGCGATCACGCGGCACCGGGCATCTTCAAGCATCGTGGGGCACGCTCGCGGAAGGGCGATTATTTCGGGCCCTTCGCGTCGGCGGGTGCGGTCGATCGCACGATCAACTCGCTGCAACGTGCCTTCCTGCTGCGATCCTGCACCGATTCGGTGTTCGAGAGCAGAACCCGGCCGTGCCTGCTGTTTCAGATCAAGCGCTGCTCCGGCCCCTGCACCGGCGAGATCGATGCCGAGGGCTACGCCGAACTCGTATCGGAGGCGAAGGATTTCCTGTCCGGTCGGTCCGGGCGCGTGAAATCCGAAATCTCGGCCGCCATGCAGGAGGCGTCCGCGACCCTCGATTTCGAGCGTGCCGCGATCTATCGTGATCGCCTCGCCGCGCTCAGCCACGTCCAGAGCCATCAGGGCATCAACTCGCAATCGGTGGACGAAGCGGACATCTTCGCAATTCACAACGAAGGCGGACAGAACTGCATCGAGGTGTTCTTCTTCCGCACCGGGCAGAACTGGGGCAACCGCGCCTATTTCCCGAAGGCCGATCCGTCGATCGAGCCGGCGGAAGTGCTGGGTGCATTTCTGGCCCAGTTCTACGACGACAAGCCCGTGCCGCGGACGATTCTGCTGTCCCATGCCGTCGAGGACCAGGCTCTGCTCACCGAGGCACTCGCCATACGGGCGGGGCACAAGGTGACCATCAGCGTGCCGCAGCGCGGTGAGAAGAAGTCGCTGGCCGACAACGCGCTGCAGAATGCCCGCGAAGCGTTGGGACGCCGGCTGGCCGAAACCTCGTCGCAAGCTCGCCTGCTTGCCGGTCTGGCCGAGACTTTCGGTCTGGAAAAGACGCCCCGGCGCATCGAGGTCTACGACAACTCGCACATCATGGGCACGAACGCCGTCGGCGCGATGATCGTCGCCGGGCCGGAAGGGTTCGTGAAGAACCAGTATCGCAAGTTCAATATCCGCTCGACGGACATCACGCCGGGCGACGATTTCGGCATGATGCGCGAGGTGATGGAGCGGCGCTTCTCACGCCTCCTCAAAGAGCACGGCACACCGGCAGCGTTTTCCGATCAGGCCGCGCAGGCCGAAAGCGCTGTGCAAGAGAGCGAAGACGACACCTTTCCTGCATGGCCGGACCTCATCCTCATCGATGGCGGTCAGGGCCAGATGTCCGCCGTGCGCAAGATGCTGGGTGAGCTCGGCATTGCCGACAAGGTGACCGCGATCGGCGTCGCGAAGGGTATCGACCGCGACGCCGGCCGCGAGCGGTTCTTCGTGCTTGGCCGCGAGCCGTTCATGCTGCCGATGCGGGATCCTGTCCTCTACTTCGTCCAGCGCATGCGCGACGAGGCGCACCGGTTCGCGATCGGCTCGCACCGGGCGCGGCGCAAGAAGGAGATGATCCGCAATCCGCTCGACGAGATCGCGGGCATCGGCCCCGGGCGCAAGCGGGCGCTGCTCCACCATTTCGGTACCGCCAAGGCGGTGAGTCGCGCGGCAGTCCAGGATTTGATGGTCGTCGACGGCATTTCGGAGCGCGTCGCCAAGCTGATTCACGGGCATTTCCATGAAAAGGGCTAAGATTCCCGCATAGGCCCGGGCCGCGACGTTTGCGGGAGTTGACCGTTGCCTGCGCGGTCTGATTACTACAGCTTGTCATTTCGCCAGGTAGCCATGTCCAGACGCGCATTCAACATTCCGAACATGCTGACCTACGCACGCATTCTTGCAGTGCCGCTGGTCGTGCTGTGTTTTTTTCTCGAGGGTCGCCTGCAGTCGAGTGATCCGGCACGCTGGGCCGCAGTGACGATTTTCGTCATCGCAAGCCTCACCGATTTTCTCGACGGATACCTCGCGCGCATCTGGAAGCAGACGTCGAACATCGGAAAGATGCTCGATCCGATCGCGGACAAACTGCTCGTCTCCTCCGTGCTGCTTTTGATGGCTGCCGACGGCACCATTGCCGGTTGGACGCTGTGGGCCGCCATCATCATCCTGTGCCGCGAAATCCTGGTTTCGGGCCTGCGCGAATACCTCGCAGCGCTGAAGGTGTCGGTTCCGGTCACGCAACTCGCCAAGTGGAAAACGACGATACAGCTCGTTTCCATCGGGTTCCTTCTCGCCGGCCCTGCGGGCGACAAGATCCTGCCCTACACGACCGAGATCGGCATCACGCTTCTGTGGATTTCCGCGATCGTGACCCTTTATACCGGATACGATTATTTCCGGGCTGGCCTGAAGCACATCATCGACGAGTAGCGGAGACTGCGATGAAGCTGCGCTATTTCGCATGGGTACGGGAACGGATCGGCAAGGCGGAGGAAGATGTCGATCTTCCCGCCGAAATCGTCTCCGTTCGCGACCTGCTCGACTGGCTCAAGGCTAGGGATGACGGCTATGCGCAGGCGCTACGCTATCCCGAAGCCATTCGCGTAGCGATCAACCAGGAGCACGTCAACCACAAGGAACCGATCGCGGGCGCGCGCGAGATCGCTCTGTTCCCTCCCATGACCGGCGGCTGAGGCTGCCATGTCGGCAACGGTCGTTCCTGACATCCGGATACAGGCGGACGATTTCGATCTCACGACCGAAATTGCGCGGCTCACGCGCGGCCGCAGCGATATCGGTGCCGTGGTGACGTTTTCCGGGCTCTGCCGGGACGAAGGGGGCGCGCTGGCGGCCCTCGAACTCGAACACTATCCGGGTATGGCGGAGGCCGAAATCGCGCGCATCGCCGCCGAAGCCCTCAATCGCTGGCCGCTCGACGGGCTTTGCGCCATCCACCGTTTCGGCAAGATCAAGCCGGGTGAAAACATCGTGCTCGTCATCGCGGCGTCCGCGCACAGGCATGCCGCCTTCGAAGCAGCGTCCTTCATGATGGACTTTCTCAAGACGCGCGCGCCCTTCTGGAAGCGCGAGCATCCTATCGATGGGTCGCCCGGCGGCTGGGTCGAGGCCAAGGAGGCCGACGACGATGCCAGTTCCCGCTGGAGCGGCTTCACGGGCCGTTAATCACGATAATCTTCGCACGAACGCGTTAGACTTTTCGCAAGGTCAGCCAGCTACGCTTTTCACGGGCAGGCAAAGACCAGGCGGGCATGGAATCACTCTACAGCTCCATCCAGAACCTTGGAACCAACAGCCATTGGCTGCTGGCCGCGAACGCGATCGTTTCCGGTCTCCTCTGTTTCTGGATGCTGCGTTTTCGGCGCCTCTACCGCGCTTCGATCGCGGAGTATAAGAACCAGCGCGACCTCATCGACAATCTCTCCGAAGGCATCTATCGGTCCGCGCCCGACGGCAGGCAGCTCAGTGCCAACAAGGCGCTGGTGGCGCTCAACGGCTACGGCACGGAAGCCGAAATCCTGCTTGCGATCCGGGACATCGGCAAGGAATGGTATGTCGACCCCGGCCGCCGCGACGATTTCCGCGCCCAGTTGAGGCAACACGGTTCCGTTCAGGATTTCGTCTCCGAAATCTACCGTCACAAGACGCGCGAGCGTATCTGGATCACCGAATCCGCCCGCATCGTCTACGACGACAGGAGCGGCAAACCACTCTTCTACGAAGGCTCGGTGCGCGAGATCACCGACCTGATGAAGAGGCTGAAGGTCGAGGAGATGCTTCAGAAGCTGTCGAGCCGGGTTCCCGGTGGCCTCTTCCAGCTCGTCCGTCATCGCAAAGGCGGATTCACGGTGCCCTACGTGTCGAGCGGATTCAGGGGGATTTCGGGCTTCGCTGAAAGCGAACCATATCCCCATCCGAAGCAGTTCATCGAGATGATCCATGCAGAGGACCGGCAGCGCCTCATCGAAACGCTGAAGCGCTCCGGCACGTTGATGGAGCCCTGGGAACTCGAGTTCCGCGTCACCGCCCGGGACGGCAAGGAAAAATGGCTGCGCCTGAGCGCGAAGCCGGAAGCGATCGACGAAGGCATCATCTGGCACGGCTACATCAACGATATCTCGATCCGCAAGCGCAACGAGATGGAGATCGAGAAGCTCGCTTTCTTCGATTCTCTGACCGGCCTGCCGAACAGGCGCATGTTCATGGACCGGATGCGGCGTGCCGTCGGCCTCTGCCGTGAGCGCAAGACGTGCGGCGCGCTGATCTTCATCGACCTCGACAATTTCAAGACACTCAACGACACGCGTGGCCATGATGTCGGCGACCAGTATCTGGCGCAGGTCGGGCGCCGCCTGCGCGACTGCGTTCGACACGAAGACACGGTCGCCCGCATCGGTGGCGACGAATTCGTCATCATCCTGGAAGGTGTCGGCGCCGACAGTTCGCATGGTGCCCGCGCGGCGATCATGACGGGGAACAAGGTGCTCGCGGCGCTGCGCGACGATTTCGAGATCGGCCTCTTCAGCCATCGTTCGTCGGCAAGCCTCGGCGTCGTCATCTTCGATGGGCAGGAGGCGCGGCCCGAGGAAATCCTCAAGCACGCCGACATCGCCATGTATCAGGCGAAGGCTGCGGGCAGGAACGGGATGGCGCTCTACGATCATCTGTCGATGAGCCCGGAATCGGACCGCTACCGGCTCCTGAACGAGTTCAAGGACGCGCTGTCGGGCGACGCGCTCGAACTGTACTTCCAGCCCCAGATGGACGACGTCGGCCGTATCGTCGGTGCCGAAGCACTCTGCCGCTGGCATCATCCGGAATTCGGCACACTTCTGCCCGAGCGCTTCGTGCCGCTGACGGAGCAGTTCGGGCTCGTTCGCGAATTCGGCAATCTGGTGCTCGCCAAGGGCGTGGCGGAACTCGCCCGCTGGCAAGGCACCAGGGAAACGGCCGGGCTGCGCCTCGCGATCAACGTCAACGTACAGTCCTTCGCCTGCGATGAGTTTCTATCCAACCTCATCGGGCTGATCGAGCGCCATGGCGTCGACCCAAGGCTCTTGACGCTCGAGCTCACTGAAAGCGTGATGGCGAAGGACCGCAAGCTGATCAGCCGGCGCATGCATGAGTTGAAGCAGATCGGCGTGCGGCTGTCGCTCGACGATTTCGGCTCCGGCTACTCGTCATTGGCACAATTGAAGCGCCTGCCCTTCGACGAGCTCAAGATCGACGGAAGCTTCATCGCCGACATCGAAAACGGCGAAAGCGATCGCGCGCTGGTCAAGTCGATCCTCGGCACGGCGCGCACGCTCAAGCTGACCGCGGTCGCCGAACATGTCGAAAACGTCCGGCAGGAGGCGTTCCTGCGCGCCTTTGGCTGCGACTTCTTCCAAGGTTATCTCTACAGCGCCGCGCTTGCCAGCGACGCCTTCATGGAATTCGTCGGCCGGCGGCACGCGTCCGAACCGGATGCGGATCTGCCCGAAACGCGACGCCAGCTTTTTGGGAGCTGAGACAAAAAAAGAGCCGGCGGATGCCGGCTCTTTCGTTTCGGATGCAGACGCGGATCAGCCGACGATTTCGGTGTCGGAAAACCAGTAGCGGATCTCCTGCGCAGCCGTTTCCGGTGCGTCGGAACCGTGAACCGAGTTCTCTCCGATCGAGAGTGCGTGGACCTTGCGGATCGTTCCCTCCTCGGCATTGGCCGGGTTGGTCGCACCCATGATTTCGCGGTTCTTGAGGATCGCGTTCTCGCCTTCGAGAACCTGCACCACCGTCGGGCCGGACGTCATGCCCTCGACCAGTTCACCGAAGAACGGACGATCCTTGTGCACGGCGTAAAAGCCCTCGGCCTCGCGCGTGCTCATCCAGACGCGCTTGGACGCGACGACGCGCAGACCGGCATCTTCGAGCATCTTGGTGACTGCGCCGGTGAGATTGCGCTTGGTCGCGTCCGGCTTGATCATGGAAAAGGTGCGTTCGATCGCCATTGTGGTTCCTTCATGCTGTTCGGAATTCGGAAAGTGGCGGGTCTATACAGGCCCGCCATGGCGATGTGAAGGGGTGCCGGGCGCTCAGGCGGCCGCAGGTATCCGCCGCGCGAGGCCATCGTGGAGATCGAGACAGCGCTCGAACCACGCCTTGACGGGGTCGCCTTCTGCGAGGGGCTCGAATGTCGAGGTCACCCTCACCCACTGGAACGCGCCGGCGACGATGTAGTCGGCAAACAGCGGGGTTTCGCCGCCGATGAAGGGCTGCACGGACAGCATCGATCTCAGCGGCTCAAGATTGGCATGGAACGCCTGGCGTCTTTCGTCGCGGCCAAGCGGCACGTCTTCCAGCCTTTTGCCGAAGCGCTTCTCGCGCGTCGTGCGGAAATAGGCTTGATCATGCGGAGCAAGGCAGTCGTGGATATCGACCACGGCCGCCGTCACCAGCCAGGCGTTGACGTTGAACTGCGTCCATCGCTCGATGAACCGCGCCATCGCCTTGCCGCCCTCCCCGCCGAAGAGCGTCGGGCGATGGGGATAGGTGTCCTCGAGGTAGAGCGCGATGTCGAAGCTGTCGGCGACCACCCTGTCCCCATCGCGGATGACCGGCACGGTTTTCGAAACACCGCCTTCGATCGACGGCACGGAGGTGAACGGTGTCGGGACGGACTCGTAGGCCAGCCCCTTGTGCGCGAGCGCGAAGGCAACCTTCCAGCAATGCGGGCTGAAGGGCCGCGCGGGATCGCGGCCGACCAGATCATAGAGAAGAATAGACATTGGCTTCCGGCCCTCCGCAGGTGTAGGTGTTGCCGCAGAATTGACCTTTCAGGGGGAAAAGGGAAGCTGGATGCAGCAGCATTTTCAGATGTTTGCAGCCTATAACCGTTGGTCCAACGCCCGCATCTACGAGGCAGCGGGCGGGTTGTCGCACGAAGAACTGAACCGCGACACCGGCGCGTTCTTCCGATCGCTGACCGCAACGCTCAACCACATTCTGGTTGCGGACCGAATCTGGCTGAAGCGCTTTACAGGCGAAGGCACGGCCCCATCTGCGCTCGACACGATCCTGCATGCGGATCTCGCGAGCCTTCACGTCGCGCGCATCGCCGAGGATCAGCGCATCGTGGAGTGGATCGGCTCACTCTCATCAAAGGCGCTTTCGGGACGGTTCACCTACCTCACCGTGACGGACATGCGCACGGTGAGCCAGCGGCTGGCACCGGCGCTGGCGCATTTCTTCAACCACCAGACGCACCATCGGGGACAGGCGCATACGATCCTGACCTCGCTTGGCGCGCCCAGTGTCGGATTGGATCTCGTCGCCTTCCAGCGCACGGAGGAAGGCCGCGCCTTTGCGTGACTGCGGACACGGCTGCTCATAGCTTGCAGCGCCTAGCGTTCGATCGGCCGCATTCGTTGAGAGCCAGCAGCGGCTCTCAGCCACCGCTAATGGCCGTCAGGACGAAAACTTCCATTCCTGGCAAGAGCTTCGTCTCGAGCGTCGCGCGCTCACCATCGACGAAGACGTTCATGTGTTTTCGGATCGCGGGCCGCGTGTCGCATATGCGGTCACCCATGCCCGGCCAGAGCCTGTCGAGTTCGGCGACCATCTCGGATACGCTCGAGACCTGCATCTCCACCCGACGCGATGAGCCCGGAAACAAGTCCACCAGCAAGCCGGTCAATTTCACGACAACCGGCACCGATGTTTGCGCTGTTTCATTCGGCATGGTCTGCAAAACCTATCGCGACACGACCAGCGTCTCGACTGACGAGATCGTCGGCAGGTGTTCGGCGATGCAAGACCAGTTGTCGCCCTCGTCATTCGACGCAAAGAGGGCGCCGCCGCCGGTGCCGAAATAGACGCCCGCCGGCTCCAGACTGTCCGTCGCCATCGCCTGCCTGAGCACGCCGAAAAAGGCGTTTTCCTGCGGCAGCCCCTCGCGCAGATCGTCCCACGTGGCGCCACGGTCGCGCGTGCGCCACACCGCAGCCTTGGCGTCCGGCACGAAACGCCCCTTGCTGTCTCCATTGAGCGGCAGGAGATACAGCGTCGAGGGATCGCGCGGATGGACCGCGGCCGGAAACCCGAAAGTGGACGGCAGCCCGGCCTCTATGCTCGTCCAGTTCCTGCCGCCGTCTTCGCTGCGATACATGCCGCAATGGTTCTGCTGGTAGAGAAGGTCGGGCTCGCCCGGCGCCTGCACAAGGCAATGCACGCACTGGCCAAACTCGGGGTAATTCTGCCCTTCCGGCAGATAGTCCGCCCGCGTTCCCTTGTTACGCGGCTCCCATGTGACGCCGCCATCGGCGGTATGGAACACGCCAGCCGACGAAATGCCGATCCAGATGCGGTCTTTGTCTGCGTGGTCGGGCACGAGCGAGTGCAGGATGAGCCCGGCGCCGCCCGGTTGCCAGTCGGGTCGCGTCGGGTGTTTTTGAAGGCCGTCGAGATGCGCGAAGGTCTCGCCCTCGTCGTCGCTGTAGAACAGACCCGCCGGCTGCACGCCCGCATAAAGCCGGCCGTTGCGATGCGCGAGGCTCCAGACTGTCTGAACGGGTTCCTTACCAGTATCGTAGGCGAGACCCTGACTGGAATGTGTCCAGGTTTCGCCGAGATCGGTGGATTTCCAGACGGCGGGGCCGAACCACTCATTACCGCCAGCACCGTAGATCGTGCCGGTATCCGGGTCGCCCACGACATGCTGCATGGGCCACGTCTCGCAAAAGGGACCGCGCAGATCCCATGACGAGCGATCAGCATCACTTTCGGCGATGAAGACGCCCTTCTTGGTTCCGATAAGCACCAGGACGCGCTGCGCCATCGCTCTTCTCCCAACCATGCGCTCCCCTGCCCGGACAGTAAGCTCTCCACTTTGTGTCTGGACAAATAGGTTGTTATCAACATATTTGTCTGATGTCAAAGTCGAATGATTCGAGGATCGCGGACCCGGAACTGCCGTTCTCTACCACTCTTACTGTCCGGGACACGTGCATGTGCCTGCACCTTCAGCGTGCGGCACGGTCCGTTGCGCGTCGTTTCGATGAGGCTTTGAGACCTTCGGGTTTGACCAACGGACAGTTCTCGCTCCTGATGTCTCTGAACCGTCCGGAACCTCCCCTCATGCGGGACGTAGCGGAACTGCTTGCCATGGATCGCACCACCTTGACCGCCATGCTGAAGCCCCTCGCGCGACGAGGCATGGTTCAGATAGCGCCCGACGCCAATGATCGCCGGGGCAAGCGGCTCATTCTTGAAAAGCCGGGTCGCGACGTCCTCAAAGTGGCATTGCCACTCTGGACCAAGACACAAGCCGACATCGAGCGGTCTTTCTCGCCTGAGGCTGAAAGGCTGCGCAATCAGCTTTGTCAGCTCGGCTGAATAATCTCTTTTCTTAGCAAGCCCGACTGACGTCTCAGTGTCCGCTCACGCACTTTGTTCTAATGATATATCAAAAGAAAAATGGCAGCAGCATTGGTTAGTTCCGCCATCGTGGTGCGTGCGCCGCAACGTCCAATACGCAATCTAAAATTGAATCCAAGTTGTTAAGCACAACAAAACCACGCAATTATCTCCTCTGAAACTCTTTGCTTCTTCGTCCGTAGCTTTTGACGCGGCCCACAACGACGTTGGCCGCCCTTCGAAACAACTGAGAGGAGCAACAACATGTCCAAGATACTAGCAATTGTAAGCGCCACGCTTGCGACTGGAGCTATGGCATTCGTGTTGAGCGGACCAGCAAAGGCGATCGATGTGGGAGTGGGCGTCGGCATCGGCGGCGCAAACGGGATCGATGCCGGGCTGGGCGTTTCGGTTGGCGGCGCGAACGGAATTGACGCCGGCTTAGGCGCGTCCGTTGGCGGAGCAAACGGTGTGAACGCGGGCGCTGGCGCGAATGTCGGTGGCGCGAATGGAATTGACGCCGGTCTCGGCGCTTCCATCGGCGGAGCCAACGGCGTCAACGCGGGTGCTGGCGCAAGTGTCGGCGGCGCGAACGGTATCGATGCCGGGCTAGGCGCTTCCATCGGCGGACCGGGCGGCGTCAATGCCGGCGTGGGCGCCAACGTCGGCGGACCCGGCGGCATCGACGTGGGTGTCGGCATCGGCATTGGCGGCGGAACCGGCGGCGGTGGCGGCGGTGGCGGCAACAACGGCGGTGGTGGCAATAATGGCGGCGGCGGCAACAACGGCGGCGGCGGCAACAACGGCGGCGGCGGCAATAACGGCGGCGGCGGCAATAACGGTGGCGGCGGCAATAACGGTGGTGGTGTACCGCCTACAGCCACACAGGGCATGAGCAGCAACGATATGGCCACTGTCCAGCGGCGCTGCCCCGAGATCGTCCGCAACCCGACGATGTACAACACCGACATCGTGACGTTGTGCCGCGCGGTCGAGCAGGCCTCACGCTAGGCTTTGAAAACTACGAGGGCGGCCACAGGGCCGCCCTCCCTTACCGCCCGGCCCTTGCCTTCCGGTCCACGCTCGGCCAATAGAGCGGCATGCTTATCATCGACGACATCTCGCTGCGCATCGCAGGCCGCCTGCTTCTGGACCACGCTTCGCTCACGCTGCCTGCGGGATCGAAGGCCGGCTTCGTCGGTCGCAACGGCACCGGCAAGACAACCCTCTTCAAGGCGATCACCGGCGACCTGCCGACCGAGACCGGGTCCATATCGTTTCCCAAGAGCACGCGGATCGGACAGGTCGCGCAGGAAGCGCCCGGCACCGAAGAACCGCTGATAGACATCGTTCTCAAGGCCGACACCGAGCGTTTGGCCCTTCTCCAAGAGTCCGAGACCGCAACGGACGCCAACCGCATCGCCGACATCCAGATGCGGCTCGCCGACATCGACGCGCATTCCGCGGAATCGCGCGCGGCGACGATCCTCGCGGGCCTTGGTTTCGATACCGAAGCGCAGAAGCGCCCGGCCTCGTCCTTTTCAGGCGGCTGGCGCATGCGCGTCGCGCTCGCCTCCGTGCTCTTCGCCGAGCCCGACCTGCTCCTCCTCGACGAACCGACCAACTATCTCGATCTCGAAGGCACGATGTGGCTGGAAAGCTACGTGGCGAAATATCCGCACACGGTGCTGCTGATCAGCCATGATCGCGACCTGCTCAACCGCTCGGTCAATTCGATCGTGCATCTCGACCAGATGAAGCTGACCTTCTGGCGCGGCGGATACGACCAGTTCGAGCGCCAGCGCGAAGAGCAGCTCGAGCACCAGGAAAAGGCGCGCGTCAAGCAGGAGACGCAGCGCAAGCACATGGAAAGCTTCGTCGAGCGTTTCCGCGCCAAGGCCTCGAAGGCGCGCCAGGCGCAGTCTCGCCTCAAGGCGCTGGAAAAGATGAAGCCGATTTCGGCGGTGATGAACGACAGCGTGCGGCCGTTCTCGTTTCCCGAGCCAGTCAAGACGGTCGCCTCCCCGATCGTCACCATGCAGGCTGGCGCGGTCGGCTATCAGCCGGGCAAGCCGATCCTGAAGGGGCTGACGCTGCGCATCGACGAGGACGACCGCATCGCCCTTCTCGGCGCCAACGGCAACGGCAAATCGACCTTCGCCAAACTCCTGTCGGGCCGGCTGAAGCTGGAAACCGGCGGCGTCACCATCGCGCCGGGGCTGAAAGTCGCGATCTTCGCGCAGCATCAGCTCGATGATCTGCGCCCCGAGGAAACCGCCGTCGAGCATGTCCGCCGCCTGATGCCGGATGCCGCCGAAGCCAAGGTGCGGGCGCGCGTCGCGCAGATGGGTCTCTCGACCGAGAAGATGAACACCAAGGCGAAGGATTTGTCGGGTGGCGAGAAGGCGCGCCTCCTGATGGGCATCGCGGCGTTCGACGGGCCGAACCTGCTCATTCTCGACGAGCCGACCAACCATCTCGACATCGACAGCCGCGAAGCGCTGATGGTCGCGCTGAACGAGTATTCCGGCGCCGTCATGCTGATCAGCCATGACCGCCACCTCATCGAGGCGACGGCCGACCGGCTGTGGCTGGTTCGCGACGGGACGGTTGCGCCTTATGACGGCGACCTCGCCGACTATCGCCAACTGGTCACCGGAAGCACCGGCGACAAGCGCGAGCGCCGCGAGGCGGACAAGGCGTCCAAGGCGGAAAAGCGCCGCGAGGCCGCCGCCCGGCGGCAGGCGATGGAGCCCATCGCCAAAGAAGTTCGTGCGACCGAGGGCCTGATGGAGCGCACGCGCAAACGTATCGATGCGATCGAGGACGAACTTGCCAATCCGGCGCTGTACGAAAAGGACCCGTCGACGGCGACGAGACTTGCCAAGGAGCGCTCCGATCTTTCCAATGCCCTCGCCCGCCAGGAGGAGAAGTGGCTCGATCTCTCGGCGCAGTATGAGGAAGGCATCGCGGAATGACGATCAGGGTCGAAACGCAAGATGCGGTGACGATCGTCACCATCGACCGGGCCGAGGCCCGCAACGCCGTCAATCCGCCGATGGCCGACGCGCTTTTCAAGGCGTTCCTGGCGTTCGAACGCGACGAAACGCAGAAGGTCGCGGTGCTGACCGGCGTGCCGGGCGTGTTCAGCGCGGGCTTCGACCTGAAATGGGCGTCCACCGCGGCCGATGACAAATGGTTCGCGGAGCACGATCTCGACGCCTCTTTCGACCATGCCGACGACCGGCCGCGCAAGGGACCGATGGGCCCGACGCGGCTCTCGCTCTCCAAGCCAGTCATTGCCGCGATATCCGGCCCTGCGGTCGCGGGCGGCATGGAGCTGGCGCTGTGGTGCGACCTGCGCGTGATGGAGCAGTCGGCCTATATGGGCGTCTATTGCCGCCGCTGGGGCGTGCCGCTGATCGACGGCGGAACCGTGCGCCTGCCGCGCATCGTCGGGCATGGCCGTGCCATGGATCTCATCCTGACCGGCCGCAAGGTCGACGCGCAAGAGTGCCGCGAGATGGGTCTCGCCAATCGGGTCTGCGCGGACGGCCACGCGCTGGAGACCGCGCTTGCGCTCGCGCACGATCTCTCCAGGTTTCCCCAGCGCTGCATGCGCGCCGACCGTGTGTCGGCAATCCGACAGTGGTCGCTCGAGCCCGAAGTCGCACTCGCCAACGAATGGAAGAGCGCGGACACGTTCCGCAAGGAAGGCATGGCCGGCGCGGAGCGCTTTGCTGCCGGCAAGGGCCGCGCGGGCGATTTCGACGAGATTTGACGGCCGGCTGCTCTACGCCTTGCGTTCCCAGCGGCGTTCAGGGGTTTGCTGCCAGTAGGTGGCCTGATGGCCTGCGGCTTTCATGGCGCGCCAATGGCTGCGGGCCTGTTCGAGCTGCGTTTCGTCGTGGCCATCGAACATGAACACGGCACGTTCGTAATCCGAAACGTCCGGCGGCGATGCGCCGTCGACCATGAACCGGATCTTCGCCGCGTTGGCCCGGCTTTCACCGCAGGTCAGGAGGATCGGTTGATGCTCGGGCTGCCGTTCGTGTTCCGTGCCGTGAGCCAGGAAGGAATCGTCACGGTATGTCCAGAGGTGCGCATCCAGCGCATCGCGACGCTCCTCGCTGCCCAATTGAACGACGGCGCGCCACCCGCGCTCGACGCTCTTTTCGAGGAGCGGCGGCAGGGCCTCCTCGAGCGTCGACTCGGTCAGATGGTAAAAGAGAACTTCGGTCATGGATCGGTTCCGCCGGGCAAGGAGACGGGACACACGGCCCCGCCTCCAGCCTGATCAGCCTTCGTAGTGGTCGCGCACGAGCCGGTCGAGCAGGCGCACGCCATAACCCGATCCCCAGGACTGGTTGACCTCGGATGCGGGCGCGCCCATCGCGGTGCCCGCGATATCGAGATGCGCCCAGGGCGTGTCCTTGACGAAGCGGTGCAGGAACTGCGCCGCCGTGATGGAGCCCGCATTGCGGCCGGTGCTGTTCTTCATGTCGGCGTTCTTGGAATCGATCAGCTTGTCGTATTCCGGGCCGATCGGCATGCGCCAGAGCTTTTCGGCCGTGGACGTGCCCGCGCCAAGCAGCTTTTCGGCGAGGTCGTCATTGTTCGAGAACAGGCCCGCATGCTCGCTGCCGAGCGCGACGATGATCGCGCCGGTCAGTGTCGCCAGATTGATCATGAAGCGCGGCTTGAAACGCTCGTTGCAATACCAGAGCGCATCGGCGAGCACGAGGCGGCCTTCCGCATCGGTGTTGATCACCTCGATCGTCTGGCCCGACATCGACGTGACGATGTCGCCCGGCCGCTGGGCGTTGCCGTCGACCATGTTCTCGACGACGCCGATGATGCCGACGACGTTCGCCTTCGCCTTGCGGCCGGCCAATGCATGCATCAGGCCGGTCACTGCGGCCGCGCCGCCCATGTCACCCTTCATGTCTTCCATGCCGCCAGCAGGCTTGATGGAGATGCCGCCGGAATCGAACACGACGCCCTTGCCGACGAAGGCGATCGGTTGGTCCTTGGGCTTGCCGCCATCCCACCGCATGACCATCAGACGCGGCGGACGCACGGAGCCCTGGGCAACGCCGAGAAGCGCGCCCATGCCGAGCTTCTTCATTTCCTTCTCGGTCAGAACCTCGACCTTTACGCCCAGCTTTTCGAGTTCGCGCACCTTGTCGGCGAACTCGAGCGTGCCGAGGATGTTTGCCGGCTCGTTGACCAGATCGCGCGCGAGAAGCACGCCGTCGGCCACCGCCTCGGACCCGCCGAACGCCTTCTTGGCCGCAGCGGGATTGGCGCACATAATCGTGATCTTGGCCGATTTTGCGGGCGCAGCGGTGTCGTCGTCCTTCTTCTTCGTCTTGTATTTGTCGAAGGTGTAGGAGCCGAGCACCATGCCGAAGGCGAAAGCCGCGACGTCGTCGGCCGAGGGCTCCGCGCCCGCGACCTCGAAGATGACCGATACGTCCTGCGCCTTGCGCAGTGCCGAGACTGAGGCGCCGCCGATGCGGCTCCATGCGGTTTCGTCGAGCGCTTCCGGCTTGCCGGCGCCAACTGCCGCGATGCGATCAAAGTCGGTTCCGTACGGTGCCAGCACCTCCAGCGTGGTGGCGAGCTTTCCCTTGTACTCGGCGATGCCGAACGCTTTCTTCAAGATGCCCTGCGGATCGCAGGCATCGGCAGCCTCGGAGAGCACGCCACCGTCGGCGGCGATCACGAGGACGCTGCCCTTCTTGGGCGTCGTGATCTTGGCGAAAGTGATTGAAGGTCGAAGTGCCATGAAATATCCCGTTCGAACAAAGTGGGCAGTTGATAGCAGCCTAAGCCGCGCACTGCGGTTGGTGGAAATTGTGGCCCATTGGACACGATTGGCAAGGCCGGCTCAAGCGTCGCATCGCATGGTGGGCGCAATCAGATCCGTTAACCTTGTTTGTTGGCACTTTATTCGCCAAAGTCCAGCAGACTCCCAGCAGGGATGGCAAGGATAGTGGTTGGCGCGCATTCGTGCAGCGCATCGTCGTATCGCGATGGTGTGGTTTATCGATAGCTCGCCGTACCCTCGACACAAAGAACCGGATCGTCACGGCACATGAAAGTCGTCGAACTCTACATCCTGCGCAGAGCACTGGGGATCTTTGCAGCCACGCTGTTCTGGGTGCTCGCGATCGTATGGACGACGCAAATCCTGACGCGAATCAACGTGGTAACCGGAAACGGCCAGTCTGCGGCGACGTTC
This sequence comes from Mesorhizobium sp. CAU 1732, assembly GCF_039888675.1. Classification (NCBI taxonomy): domain Bacteria; kingdom Pseudomonadati; phylum Pseudomonadota; class Alphaproteobacteria; order Hyphomicrobiales; family Phyllobacteriaceae; genus Mesorhizobium; species Mesorhizobium sp. CAU 1732. The sequence goes on along the minus strand of NZ_JBDQQR010000001.1, from coordinate 1,755,475 downwards.
TTCGAAATCGCGTGGCTGGTGCTTCCCGCCGTCATACCGGTGGTGATCCCGTTCGCCGTCGGCATAGCGGTCGCGCAGACGCTGACCACGATGAACACGGATTCCGAGCTGATCGTCATCAGCGCGGCCGGCAGCCCGCGCATCACAGTGCTGCGGCCTATCCTGCTCCTGGCGATCGTGTCGTGCATCGTCGCGTTCACGGTCAACAATTTCATCGAGCCGTACTCGCGCGAACGGCTTCGTATCCTCATTTCCGAGGCGCGAGCGGACCTGATCACCACGGTCATCCAGGAAGGGGCGTTCCAGCAGATAGAGCCCGGCCTTTATATGCAGATCGGCGAGAGACTGCCGGACGGGCGCTTCGGCGGCATCTTCGTGTCCGACACGCGCGAGGAAAACGCCGAGCTCATCTACTACGCCAAGACCGGCTCGGCGCTGGAAGTGGCGGGCGAGAATCTCCTCGTCATGCAGGACGGCGTCGTGCATCGCCGCACCGGGGATGCGGTCTCGATCATCCAGTATCGATCCTACGCACTGGACCTGTCGCAGTTCATGGCGAGCGGCGGCGGTCCGACATTGCTGCCCAAGGATCGGACGCTCGGCTATCTGATGAACCCCAGTCCCGACGACAAGATCTTCAAGGCATCGCCGCAAGCCTTCCGCGCCGAACTGCACCGCCGGTTCACCGAATGGCTCTACCCGCTCGTGTTCGCGCTGATCGGCCTTGCCGTCGCGGGTGATTCCCGCTCGTTCCGCGAAGCGCGCATCCATCCGCTGCTGACGACGATGTCGATCGCGATGCTGGTGCGCTGGGCCGGCTACTTCGTCTCCGAAAAGATTTCCAGCGACTGGACCTGGGCACCGTTCGCCTATGCCATCCCGATCCTGGCCTCAATGGTCGCGATCTTCTTTATCGCCACGAACCGCGTGATGGAACTGCCGATTTCGCTGGTCGAGCGCATGACGGCGGTCGTGCAGAGAATACAGCAGCGCATGATCGCCCTGAAAGTGCGCCTGTCGGGCTATCGCGGGCCGATCTCGAGGAAGTCCGCATGATCGGTCTGACCCTCGCGCGCTATTTCTTCATGCGATACATCGTCATCACGATGTGGTTCTTCATCGGCGTGGCGACGCTGGTGTTCATCATCACCTTCACCGAGCTTTCGGGCCGGATGAGCGGTCTTCCCGGATATTCGGCTGCGCTGACGCTTGGTATCGCATCCTTGCAGACGCCGATGGTCATGCTCCAGGCGGTGCCGTTCATCGGGCTCGTCTCGGGCATGATGACGCTGATCTCGCTCAACCGGAAATACGAGCTCGTGGTGGCGCGCTCGGCCGGCATCTCGGCCTGGCAGTTCCTCGCGCCGATCTGTTTCGGCGCCCTCGTCTACGGCCTGGCGACGCTGTTCGTGCTCAATCCGCTTGCCGCGAACGGCCTCGAAATGGCCCAGTCGATCGAATCGCAAATCCGCAGCGGAAAATCCGGATCGGTCGAGAGCGCCAACTCGCCCTGGATCAAGCAGCGCACGGCCGAAGGCGAGACGATCATCGGCGCGCGCACGATCCTCAACCAAGGGCTGGAACTGGCGGGCGCCACCTTCCTGCGTATCGACGCGGATGGCGACCTCTTCGAGCGAATCGATGCGCGCACGGCGCATCTGCGCGACGGCCACTGGGAACTTCTCCAGGCAAGCCGGTTTCGCAATGGCGATTTGCCCGAACGCGTGGAAAGCATGGAAATCCCAACCAATCTGACACCGGAATTCGTGCAGGAGCGCCTCGCGCGACCGGAATCGATTCCCTTCTTCGAACTGCCGCGCAAGATTGCCGCAGCCCGCTCGTTCGGTCTTAGCGCCAACGCATTCGCGACGCATTTCCATTCCCTCGTGGCCCTGCCCGCCCTTCTGGTTGCCATGACGCTGATTGCCGCCACGGTCTCGATGCGATTTGCAAGAATGGGTCAATCGGCGACGATTATTCTGGGTGGCATCATGGCCGGCTTTCTGCTTTATGTCGTTTCGGTTCTGGTCAAAGCGTTCGGTAGCGCAGGGTTCGTACCGCCGGTTGCGGCGGCGTGGTTCCCGGTTCTCGTCGCAGGTTTCTTCGGGGTGACTTTTCTCTTGTACAAGGAGGACGGTTAGGTGTTGGGCGTGAACGCGACATATCGCGGGTCCGCCCCGTTTGCGCGCCTCGCCGGCGCGACTGCGCTCGCCTGTGTCATGGCGTACGCGGTTGCACCGAGCGCTGCGCAGGCGCAGGCCATCAACCTCGAAGACACGGGCGTTTCCCGCGATGCGGAGATGCTGCTCGAAGCCGATACGATCGTCTATGACAACGACCGGAACACGGTCACCGCCGTCGGCGGCGTGCAGATCGACTATGACGGAAACCGCCTCGTCGCCCAGCGCATCACCTATGATCGCGCGACGTCGCGGCTGATCGCCAGCGGCGGTGTCGAGATCGTCGATCCGCAGGGCACGCGCATCTATTCCGACGAGCTCGACGTCACCGACGATTTCCGCGATGCGTTCGTTCGTACGCTGCGTGTCGAGACCGCGGACAAGACCTATTTTGCGGCTGAAAGCGCCGACCGGCGTGATGGCGCGGTGACGACGTTCAACTACGGCGTCTACACGGCCTGCGAGCCTTGCGAAGACAAGCCCGACAAGCCGCCGATCTGGCGCGTAAAGGCGCAGAAGATCATCTGGAACGGCGAGACGAAGATCATTCGCTTCGAGCGCGCGCGCTTCGAGTTCTTCGGCATGCCGCTGGCGTTTTTGCCGGTGTTCGAGATCGCGGACCCGACGGTCAAGCGCAAGACTGGCTTCCTGATTCCAAGCTACAAGTCGGCCGACGACCTTGGGCACGGCGTTCAGGTGCCGTTCTACTGGGCGCTCGGCGATACGTACGACCTCACGCTGAAGCCGACCGTCTATTCCAAGCAGGGCTTCCTCGGCGAGGCGGAGTGGCGCCAGCGCTTCAACAATGGCGAATACTCGATCACGGTCGCCGGCATCCGCCAGCAGAATCCGGAAGAGTTTTACAACGACCTCACGAATCCTGCGGCGCGCGCAGCACGTGCATTGTCATCATCCGACAATGAGGAATGGCGCGCGATGATCGGCTCGAAGGGCCGCTTCACGATCAATCCGCGCTGGACGTTCGGCTGGGACGTGATGGCCCAGACCGACAAGAACTTTTCCTACACCTACGGCATCGACGGCTATGACCAGCTCAAGCGCCGAAATCAGGTGTATCTGACCGGCCTGAACGACCGGAACTATTTCGACCTACGCGCCTACAAATTCAACACGCAGGAAGCGACGCGAGATCGTAATCCCGAAACTGGCGAGGCCTATGCAAGCGCACGCAATTCGCGCCAGCCTTGGGTCCTGCCGTCCTTCGACTACGCCTATACGCCCGATGAGCCGGTCGCGGGCGGCGAGCTCAATATCGACGTGAACTTGCAGGTGCTGTCGCGCAGCGAGCTTGACCAAAGGCTCCTCACTGGTGCCGGTGTTAGCCCACAGTCGCTGGTACGCGGCATTGATGGTACGTCCGCGCGGCTGACCGCCGAAGCTGAGTGGAAGCGCACCTTCATCACCCAGGGCGGTTTCGTCCTGACCCCCCTCCTCGCAGGTCGCGGAGATGCGATCGGTGTGGATTACAGGGGCGGTTCGGTCGCTGCGATCGAAAACGTCGCCAACCTCAACGACTTCGAAGCCGACATCCGCTCGTCCTACTACCGCGCCATGGCGACGGCAGGCTTGGAGGCGCGCTGGCCGGTGCTGTTCTCGACCACCAGTTCGACGCACGTCCTCGAGCCGATGGGGCAGCTCTTCGCACGGCCAGATGCGGCTTACGGGGAAACCTACGGCATCCCGAACGAGGATGCGCAGAGCCTTGTCTTCGACGCATCGAACCTCTTCGAGCGCGACAAGTTCTCCGGCTACGACCGCATCGAGGGCGGCGTGCGCGCCAATCTCGGTGTTCGCTACTCCGGCGCATTCGGCAATGGCTGGTCGACGAACGCTCTCTTCGGCCAATCCTTCCATCTCGCAGGCGACAACCCGTACGCCTCGGCCGACCTGGTTCATGCCGGCTCGTTCTCGGGTCTCGAGACCAACCGCTCCGACTATGTCGGCTCGATCGGCCTGATAAGCCCGGTGGGACTGTCGCTCGCGGCAGGCGCCCGCTTCGACGAGAAGGATTTCGAGGTTCGCCGCACCGACGTCAGCGCCTCCTATGCCTCGACGCCGGTCACCGTCTCCGGCGTCTACTCCTTCATCGATGCGCAGCCGGACTACGGTTTCCCGGAAGACCGGCATGAAGTGCGCGGCAACGCGTCACTGCGTTTCCAGGAAAACTGGCGCCTGTTCGGTGGGGGCACCTACGACATCACGAGTGAAACCGTCGTGCGCAAGTCGATCGGCTTTGCTTATGACGACGAGTGCTTCACCTATGTGATGACCGCGTCCGAAGTGCAGGAGCCCGGTAGCAGCGAGAAGTCGCGCAGCTTCGGCTTCCAGATTTCACTGCGCACGATCGGCGATTTCGGATCGACCGTAGGCGGCACAAACAGCACATTCTGATACCATGGTGAAACGAACCGTGACCCAGCGTCACGGTTTCGCCCTATAATGCAGCCACGGGATGAATTCCGCATCATAGCGGCAAGACCAATGGGAGACCCAAGGATGGGAAGCATCAAAAGCGTCCTGCGCCCCTACGCAATTGCGCTCGCACTTGCAGGCGCCGTTGCGCCGTTCGCAGCCGCGCCGGCCTTCGCGCAGGCCAGCGAGATCCGGTATATCGTCAACAACGTGCCGGTGACGAGCTACGACATTCAGCGACGCGCGGCGTTCCTGCGGCTTCAGGGCACCGGCAACGCCAACAGCGCCGCCGAAGAGCAGATGATCGAGCAGGCCGTGCGCGCCGCGGAGATCAAGCGCCGCAACATCAACATTTCCGACGATCAGGTGGCGGCGGCCTATGCGCGCTTCGCCCAGTCGAACAAGCTGCCGGTCGCGCAGATGGACAAGGTCCTGAACGATTCCGGCGTGACCAAGGCGCATTTCCGTGAGTTCATCCGGGCACAGATGGGCTGGTCGCAGGTCATGAGCCAGCAGGCAGGCGCAGCCGGCGGCGCGCTGAGCGAGCAAGACGTCGTCCAGAAGATGCTCCAGCAGGGCGGCGACAAGCCGAAATCCACCGAATACATGCTTCAGCAGGTCATCTTCGTGGTGCCGGCAGCAGAGCGCGGGGCGAAGCTCGGCCAGCGCAAGCGCGAGGCGGAAGCCATGCGCCAGCGTTTCCAGGGTTGCGAAACGACCCGTGAATTCGCCAAGGGCCTGCTCGACGTGACCGTGCGCGACCTCGGCCGCGTTCTCGAACCCGAATTGCCGCCGGACTGGAAGCAGCAGATCATCTCCACCAAGGCCGGCGGCGCGACGGTCGTTCGCGAAACCGACCGAGGTGCCGAGTTTATCGGCATCTGCAGCTCGCGCGAAGTCTCCGACGACCGCGTTGCGCAGATGGTGTTCTCCGCCGAACAGGATGGTGGCGGCGATCGCGACGCGGAGTCGAAGAAGCTGACCGCGGAACTGCGCGCGAAGGCACAGATCATCAAGCGTTGACATGCACGCCGTTGCGGCATTCGAACCGGGGCGGCCTGCGTGACACCACTTGCACTGACATCGGGCGATCCTTCCGGCATCGGGCCGGAGATCGCCCTCGAAGCGTGGCGGCGGCGTAACGACGACGCCTTGCCACCCTTCTATCTCCTCACCGATCCGGATTTTCTGGCGGCGCGTGCGCAATCTCTGGGCATGGCGCTCCCGTTCAAGGTGGTGCAGCCCGATGCGGCAGCGTCCGTCTTCGGCGATGCACTTCCGGTCGTCGCACTTCATGCCCGGTTCGAGGATGCGGCAGGCGAGCCGCGCAGCGCCAATGCGGCGGGCGTGATCGAGGCCATCGACCGCGCGGTGGACGACGTCGCATCGGGCCGTGCCGGCGCGCTCGTCACCTGCCCGATCGCGAAGAAGCCGCTCTACGATGCCGGGTTCAGCTTTCCCGGCCATACCGAATATCTCGGTCATCTGGCCGGGTTGCGCTACGGCGGGACCGCGACCCCCGTCATGATGCTGGCCGGCCCTGACCTGCGCGCAGTGCCTGTGACGATCCATATCCCGCTCGCGGACGTTCCGCGCCAACTCACCACGCAGGCCATCATCGACGTTGCGACGATTACGGCTGCCGATCTGCAATCGCGGTTCGGGATCGAAGCGCCGCGCCTGGCCGTTGCCGGCCTCAATCCGCATGCGGGCGAAGGCGGCGCGATGGGGCACGAGGACGACGAGATCATCCGGCCGGCGATCGACGCGTTGCGGCAGCGCGGCATCGACGCACGCGGCCCCCTGCCCGCGGACACGATGTTTCATGCGCGCGCCCGCGCAACCTATGACGCGGCAATCTGCATGTATCACGACCAGGCGCTGATCCCAGCGAAGGCGCTCGCCTTCGACGAGACGGTCAACGTGACGCTCGGGCTGCCGTTCATCCGCACCTCTCCAGATCACGGCACCGCATTCGACATCGCGGCGAAGGGCATCGCGCGGCCGGACAGCCTGATCGCAGCCTTGAAGCTTGCGCGGAGCATGGCCGACGCCACGGCTGTGCGGCCATGAGCGTCGACGGGCTGCCGCCGCTGCGAGACGTCATCGAACGGCATGAATTGCGCGCGAAGAAATCGCTCGGCCAGAACTTCCTGCTCGACCTCAACCTCACCTCGAAAATCGCGCGCGCCGCCGGCAACCTGACGAACACGACTGTGATCGAGGTCGGCCCCGGCCCCGGCGGACTGACGCGCGCGCTGCTCATCAACGGCGCCAAGCGGGTCGTGGCGATCGAGCGGGACGAGCGCTGCCTTGCCGCACTCGCCGAGATTTCCGCACATTATCCCGGACGGCTGGAGGTGATCCCCGGCGACGCGATGAAGACCGATTTCGCTGCGCTTGCGGCAGGATCGTCAGATGTGAAGATCATCGCCAACCTGCCCTATAATATCGGGACGGAATTGCTGGTGCGCTGGCTGACGACCGCCGACTGGCCGCCCTTCTACTCGTCCATGACGCTGATGTTCCAGAAGGAAGTCGCGCAGCGCATCGTCGCGCAGGCCGGCGACGACGCCTATGGGAGGCTTGGCGTGCTCGCGGGCTGGCGAACGCAGGCGCGCATCGTGTTCGACCTGCCGCCACAGGCGTTTTCGCCGCCGCCGAAGGTGACGTCCGCCGTCGTCCACATCGTGCCTAGAGCCGAGCCTCTGCCCGCCGACGTCAAGACGCTCGCCCGCGTCACGGAAGCTGCCTTCGGACAGCGCCGCAAGATGCTGCGTCAGAGCCTCAAGGGCATAGGCGGGGAGCGGTTGCTTGAGGCGACCGGCATCGACGGGACGCGACGCGCCGAGACCTTGTCCGTCGCCGAGTTCGTCGCGCTGACGAGCGCGCTGCGACCAACGGCTGGGGCTTAATCCAGCTTCTCATCCATGAGACCAGTCACGAAGTCGAACAGGCCGGGCCGGCGGTCGCGGCGAAGGCGCTCGGCTGCGACGATGGCCTGAACCGACGCGAAGGCGACGTCCAGATCCTCGTTGATGACGACGTAGTCGTAGTCGCGCCAGTGCTCGATCTCGACCCGCGCATTCTTCAGCCGCGCATCGATGACGTCGTCCTGATCCTCGGCGCGCCGGCGGAGGCGACCCTTCAACTCCTTCATCGAGGGCGGCAGGATGAAGATCGACACGATGTCGGCGCGCATCTTTTCGCGAAGCTGCTCGGCACCTTGCCAGTCGATGTCGAACAACATGTCGCGGCCTTCGCTCAGCGCGCGTTCGGCCGGCGCTCGCGGCGTGGCGTAGAAATTGCCGTGGACCTCGGCCCATTCCAGCAACTCGTCATTGTCGCGCATGATTTCGAATTCGCGGCGCGAGGCGAAGTGATAGTGGCGTCCGTCGATCTCGCTGCCGCGACGCTGCCGCGTGGTGGCGCTGATCGACAATTCGAAAGCGTGGTCGCTTTCCAGCAGATTGCGCGCGATCGTGGATTTTCCCGCGCCTGACGGCGACGAGAGGACCAGCATCAGGCCGCGGCGGCGAATGGAAGCGTTGAGCGGCGTGGTCGCCATGGTCTACTCCAGATTCTGAACCTGCTCGCGGAACTGATCGACGACAGCCTTGAGCTCCAGCCCGACGGCGGTGATCGCCGCTGCGTTGGACTTCGAGCACAGCGTATTCGATTCCCGGTTGAATTCCTGTGAAAGGAAATCGAGTTTGCGGCCGATCGGGCCGCCGGTTTCGAGCAATGCGCGGCCCGACGCGACATGCGTCCTCAACCGATCGATTTCCTCGCGGATGTCGGCCTTGGTCGCGAGAAACGCCGCTTCCATGTGCAGACGCCCTTCATCGAGCGGAGCGCCCGTCTCGACGAGCAATCGAACCTGCTCGGCCAGGCGTTCGCGGATGGCAGCCGGCTCGCGGGAGGGGTCTGCGGCAGCGCGCTCGATGAGGTCCGCGATCGTATCCAGATGAGCGCGAAGCAACCCGCCGAGCGCGTCGCCTTCGTGCGTGCGGGCGATTTCGAGGCTTGCCAGCGCGTCATCGAGCGTCTCGAGGATTGCGGCATCGATGGCGTTGCGCGTGTCCTCGTCCTCAGCCGCTTCAGGCGCGTCCAGCACGCCGCGCAGCGCAAGCAGGCCGTCCGCGCTGGCGGGCGCTACGCCGAACTGATCCTCGAGCCGTTTGGCGAGGCCCGCGAGATCCTTGAGAAACTCTTCGTTGACGACAGGGATAGCCTGCCGAGCCGCGCGGGAGACGGTCAGGCCCGCCTGGACATTGCCGCGCGAAAAGCGCCGCTGTATCGCCTGCCTGACGGACTGTTCCAGCCGCTCGAACCCGGGCGGCAGCCGCAACCGCGCCTCAAGCGTCTTGCCATTGACGGATTTCAGCTCCCACGCGATCGCAGTGCCATCATGATCGGCCGCCGCGCGACCGAACCCCGTCATACTTTGCAAAGCCATGCTGCCCCTTCCCCCTTGCACCCAAGAGCCGCCGGCGCTCAATCTCCCGCGGCTTCAGCCTCCCCTGCTGCCGCGGCAGCCTCGGCGCGCTGCCGTTCGATCTGACGCCACCGTGCGACGTTGCGGTTGTGCTCTTCCAGAGACGACGCAAAAACGTGACCACCGGTGCCGTCAGCCACGAAATAGAGGTCTTCGGTGCGAGACGGGCTTGCAACGGCTTCCAGCGATGCGCGGCCCGGAATCGCGATGGGACCCGGCGGCAAGCCATTGATCGTATAGGTGTTGTAGGGCGTGGGCGTGTCGATATCCGAGCGATAGATCGGGCGGTCCGCCGGCTTACCCTCACCGCCGAATATGCCGTAGATGATCGTCGGGTCCGACTGAAGGCGCATGCCGCGCTCAAGCCGGTTCACGAAGACCGAGGCGACGCGTGAACGTTCGTCAGCGCGGCCTGTTTCCTTCTCCACGATCGAGGCGAGCGTCACGAATTCATTGACGTCCGAAACCGGCAGGTCGGGCGAACGCCGTGCCCAGACACTTTCGACAAGAGCCTTCTGATCAGCGGTGAGCCGCGCGATGACGTCTTGACGCTTCATGCCGCGGGTAAAGCGTACCGTGTCGGCGGCGATCCAGCCTTCATCGGGGATTTCCGTCGGCATCTCGCCTTCCAGTTCCTCGGATTCGGCGACGCGCTTCAAGGCTTGCGCGACGGTGAGGCCTTCCGGAATGGTAAGCGAATGAAGGATCGACTTGCCGCTCACGAGCAGATCCATGATCTCCCGCATCGACGCCTGCGGCTTGACCTCGTACTCGCCTGCACGCAGGCGGCCATCCTGACCATGCGCCCGCAACCCGATGCGGAAGATACGGCCGTCGCTGATCATGCCCTTGCGCTCGAGCAGGGCCGTGATCTCCGAAACGCCGGTGTTGGGCTTGATCAGGATCGTATCGGCAGCGGCGAGCGGCCCCGGACCTTCGAAGCTTTGCTTGCCGAACCAGACGACGACGAAGGCCGTGATCGTGATCAACACGATGGCCGACATCATGAAATTGAGAAACACGACGAACTGGTTGCGCGACTGCTTCGAGCGGCGCGGCGGCGGCGTCCCAGCCTGGGGACGCAGGGCGTCGCTGGCGCTTTTCGGAACGATGGGCTTCGGCGTGCCCGGCTGGGCTGCAGGCCCCTGTTCAGGAGTATTGCTCGTCATTGGGCCTACGCGTGCTCCCTCAAGCCGACATGGTTCGATTCTGTGAACCGAACCTAGCCCGGAATATGGCGAAATTGGCAGCGCGAACGCTGCGCGGTCAGGCGCTAAGCTTCAAATCTGCGGAAAACCAGCGAAGCGTTGGTGCCGCCAAAACCGAAGGAGTTGGACAGCGCCACGTCCACCTTGCGCTTGCGCGGCTTGTGCGGCACGAGATCGAGCTTGGTCTCGACGGAAGGATTGTCGAGATTGATCGTGGGCGGCACGATATTGTCGCGGATCGCGAGCATCGAGAAGATGGCTTCGGCAGCGCCGGCAGCGCCCAGCAGGTGGCCGATCGAAGACTTGGTCGACGACATCGAGGCCGTTGCCGTGGCTTCGCCAAGGAGGCGTTCGACGGCACCGAGCTCGATCGTGTCGGCCATGGTCGATGTGCCGTGGGCATTGATGTAGTCGATATCGGCAGGCGTGAGCCCGGCGCGCTTGATCGCCGCGCTCATGCAGCGGAACGCACCGTCGCCGTCCTCGGATGGTGCCGTGATGTGATAGGCGTCGCCCGTCAGGCCGTAGCCGACGACTTCGGCGTAAATCTTGGCTCCGCGCGCCTTGGCATGTTCGAGCTCTTCGAGCACGACGACGCCCGCGCCCTCTCCCATGACGAAGCCGTCACGGTCGCGGTCATAGGGACGCGATGCCTTCTCAGGCTGGTCGTTCCAGTCGGTCGAAAGTGCCTTGCAGGCTGCGAAACCCGCCATCGACAGCCGGGTGATCGGTGATTCCGCGCCGCCGGCAACCATGACGTCGGCATCGCCGAATATGATCAGGCGAGCGGCATCGCCGATGGCGTGCGCGCCCGTCGAACACGCAGTCACGACCGCATGGTTCGGACCCTTGAGCCCGTGCCGGATCGACACCTGCCCCGATACGAGATTGATGATGTTGCCTGGAATGAAGAAGGGACTGATCCGACGAGGACCTTTCTCCTTCAGGATGATCGCGTTTTCCGCGATCCCGTCGATGCCGCCGATGCCGGAGCCGATCATCACGCCGGTGGCGTTCTGGTCTTCTGCGGTGGTCGGATGCCAGCCGGCATCCTCAAGCGCCATTTCGGCGGCGGCGACGCCATAGATGATGTAGTCGCCAACCTTACGCTGATCCTTCGGCTCCATGAAGCGGTCCGGATCGAAGGCGTTTTCCCCGCCATCACGGGGAATGACGTTGGCGATCTTCGCGGGAAGATCGTCAACCTCGAATGTGCCGATGCGCCGCGCGGCGCTCTCCCCGGCCAACAGTTTGCTCCAGGCATGCTCGACGCCAACGCCGAAAGGCGAAAGCAGTCCCATGCCGGTCACGACGACACGTCTCATGGATTGCATCTTGGTTTTGCTGCTGTTCTAGGGATGCCGCGCGGCCAAAGATCAGGCCGACGCCTTGTCGATGTACTTGACCGCGTCACCAACGGTCAGGATCGTCTCGGCAGCATCGTCAGGGATCTCGACGCCGAATTCTTCTTCGAACGCCATGACGAGCTCGACGGTGTCGAGGCTGTCTGCGCCCAGGTCGTCGATAAAGCTCGCGCCTTCGGTGACCTTGTCGGCATCAACGCCCAGATGCTCGACAACGATTTTCTTGACGCGTTCTGCGGTATCGCTCATTTGCAAACCCTCGACTTAATGTTGTTCGATCTTCGTTAGCGGCCCGATTGCCGCTAATCAAGCTGAAAGATGGCGGTGTCGGCGCTGAGAAACCGGTGAATACCGCATTGGTTCCGACCGTTGCCGGCCACACGAAGAAACCGGCGAAAACTTCACGAAATCTCCGTTTCGCGGGCCGGATTACACGAAAAGCTGCCGCGCTCCAAGGCGAAAAAGCCTTTGATGCGCATCATCCTCAGATCATGGCCATACCGCCATTGACGTGCAAGGTCTGTCCCGTGACGTAACCGGCACCATTGGACGACAGATACACGACTGCCGCGGCAATGTCGTCGCTGGTGCCCATTTTCTTCATCGGGATGGCGCCCATGATCGCCTCCTTCTGCTTGTCGTTGAGTTTTTCGGTCATGGCCGATTCGATAAATCCGGGCGCGACACAATTCACCGTGATGTTGCGCGTGGCGATTTCCTGGGCAAGCGACTTCGACAAGCCGATCATGCCGGCCTTCGAGGCGCAGTAGTTCGCCTGGCCGGGGTTGCCCGTCACGCCGACGACCGACGTGATGTTGACGATACGGCCGAAACGGCGGCGCATCATCGGATGCGTCAGCTCGCGCGTGAGCCTGAACACCGCGCCCAGATTGACTTCCAGCACGGAATCCCAGTCCTCGTCTGACATGCGGACGAACAGCCCGTCGCGGGTGATGCCCGCATTGTTGACGAGGATGTCGACGCCCTCGAGATCGGCCTCGGCCTTCTGACCGAGCGCCTTGACCTCGGCGCGGTCGGACAGATTGGCGGGAAACAGCTTCACGCGATCGCCGAGCTCGCCGGCAAGCGTTTCCAGCTTCTCGACCCGCGTGCCGTGCAGGCCGACAGTCGCGCCAGCGGCATGAAGCGCGCGCGCTACCGCCTCGCCGATGCCACCTGTCGCGCCGGTCACGAGCGCCTTGCGGCCAGTCAGATCAAACATTGTCATTGTCCCTTCCGGAAAGAGAACGCCCTTCACACGGGCGGGGTCGGAAACCGCCCTTTATACAAGAGCAGCAAGCGCAGCGTCGATGTCCGCCGGCGTGCCGACATTCATGGTCGCGATGTTGCGATCGATACGCCGGGCCAGACCCGACAGGACCTTGCCCGAACCCACTTCGTACAGTGTGGTCACGCCATTGGCGCCGAACCATTCGACCGTCTCGCGCCAACGCACGCGGCCTGTCACCTGCTCGACCAGCCGCGCCGCGATCTCCTCGGGATCGGTCACGGGTGCGACGGTGACGTTGGCGACGACCGGCACGATGGGTGCGTGCTTGGCGACATTGGCCAGCGCCTCGCGCATGGCGTCGGCTGCCGGCTGCATCAACGCGGAATGGAAGGGGGCGGATACGGACAGCATCAGCGCGCGCTTCGCGCCTTTTTCGGTGCAGATGCGGGCGGCATGCTCGACGGCGGGTTTCGCGCCGGAAATCACGAGCTGGCCGCCGCCATTGTCGTTCGCGATCTGGCAGACCGAGCCCTTGCCGGCCTCGGCACATGCCTCTTCCACGTCCGCCTGCTCCAGCCCGATGATTGCCGCCATGGCGCCCTCGCCGACAGGAACCGCAGCCTGCATGGCGTTGCCGCGAATCCGCAGGAGGCGCGCCGTGTCAGCGATGGAGAACGTGCCGGCTGCGGCCAGCGCGGAATATTCGCCGAGCGAATGGCCGGCCACGTAGGCGACCTTGTCCTTGAGCGAGAAATCCCGGGCCTCCAGAACGCGGATCGCGGCAAGCGACACCGCCATCAGCGCCGGCTGGGCGTTGGCCGTGAGCGTGAGTTCGTCCTCGGGACCATCCCACATGAGGGCGGAAAGCTTCTGGCCGAGGGCGTCATCGACCTCGGAAAAGACCGCGCGAGCCTCGGGAAACGCGTCCGCGAGGTCCTTGCCCATTCCCACGGCCTGGCTGCCCTGACCGGGAAAGGTGAAAGCGATCGACATGGCTCACTCCGTGTTTCTCGTAGCGGGCAGCGTTTGGCGCAAGCACGGCTGGAGGTCAAGCCCGGGGCGATGACGCAACGTGGACGACTGCAACGCAATATCATTATGCGGCAAAGCAACCTTCTGGCCTTGATGACAGTTATATGACAGTTAGACGACAACCCATCATCAAATCCGGAACGCGGCATTGAACGATCTGGCAGTCGCATCTACGACGGTCGTGAAGACCGGTAACGTCGCCCAAAGCGAGGCCCGATCCGTCGATCGATGGTTCCGCGCGCCGGTTCTCTATATTGCCGTCATGGTCACCGCATCCGCGCTGATCGTGTTTCTCGCGGAGTGCGTGCTTCGCGGCTCGGTCGGTCAGGCAACGGCATTCATGGTCGATATCAGCCGTCCCGGACTGACGACCGTCGCACTTCTGTCGCTTGCCATGATTGCGATCGATGCCCTGATGCGCAGGTCGTTCCAGGCTATTTTGGTGGTCGCTCCGATCATCATCGCGCTGGCCTGGGTCGGGCGCGAAAAGGCGTTCTACCTCGGCGATCCGCCCTACCCGACAGATTTCCTCTATGCCCGCCAGATCGTGGAACTGCTGCCGTTGATGCTGGTCGAGCGGCCGCTGACGGCTGTCCTGATCGTCCTGGCGGCTCTTCTTCTGGGTGGCGCGCTCTTTCTTCTATGGCGTTGGTCGAAGCGCCTCCAGCGCATCACGCTCAGCGGCCGTGCAGCAAGACTGGCGATCTCCATCCCGGCGCTGGCGTTTTTCGCCGCCGAGATGGACTATGCGAGCCATTCGAACCTGCGCGACAGCCTGAAAATCTCGCCGATGATGTGGGACCAGAAGGCGAATTATCGTCACAACGGCCTCGTCATGGCGTTCGCGCTCAACGTGCCGATGGCCTATGTCGCGCCGCCGGTGGGATATGCCGCAAGCACCATGAACCGCATCGATACGCCGGTATCGGGAACCTATGTGCCGTATACGCAGCCGGACATCATCATGGTGATGAGCGAATCCTTCTGGGATCCGACGCGCCTTCCCGGCGTGACGCTGACGCCCGATCCGATCGCCTTCACGCGCTCGATCCAGTCCGGCCACGTCTTTTCACCGGAGTTCGGCGGCATGACCGCGAATGTCGAGTTCGAGGCGCTGACCGGTTTTTCGAACGCGCTGCTGCCGTATGGCAGCATTCCGTACCAGCAATATGTGCGGCGCGACACGCCTTCGCTCGCGAGCTTCCTGAAAGAGGAAGGCTATTCGACGCTGGCCGTTCATCCGTTCCAGAGCTGGTTCTGGAATCGCGGACCGGTCTACAAATCATTCGGCTTCGACCGCTTCGTGTCGGAAGAGAACATGCCGGCGCTGGACAAGCGCGGGCGGCTGGCATCCGACGCTGCCCTGACGGAACTGATCATCGAGGAGGTCGAGGCATCGACCGACCCGATGTTCCTCTTCGCCGTGACGCTGCAGAACCACGGGCCGTATGAGGCGGGCCGCTATCCCGATGAGCGCATCGAGGTGGAGAGCAAGGCGCTGCCGGCCGCCCGCGCGGCGATCCATACTTTCTCGGAAGGCATGATGGATTCCGACCAGTCGCTGGAACGGCTGATCAAATGGGCGGAAAAGCGCGAGCGCGAGACGATCGTGGTGTATTTCGGCGATCATTTGCCGCCGCTCGGGCCGACCTATGTCGCAACCGGTTTTCTGGAACGCAACGTCGGCGACCGCATCGCCGGGGCGGAACGCCTGCGCGAGCAGCGCGAAACGCCGCTGGTGATGTGGTCGAACCGGCGCGGGCAGATCGATATCGGGACCGTGAGCCCGTCGCTCCTGCCGTTCCACCTGCTGCGCACGGCGGGCATGGAACATCCCTACTACACCGGCTTCCTTGGTAGTCTCCGCGACCATTACCGCGTTATCGACCGCCATATCGTCATCAGGCCGAGCGGCTATGGCGTCGAGGGATGGACCCGGCAAAAGCGCATCGACCCGCTGCTGCGCGACTACCGCATGATCCAGTACGACATGATGTTCGGCGAGCAGCATGCGCGGGACAAATTCTTCCCGGACCCGTCGACACCAGCGCTGATCGCGCGGCCGGGCGGGCAATTCTCGTCGCCCGCCCCGCTTTGATCCGGTGTCTCGTCAGTTGGTGACGTAGAGCTTGGCGATACGCGCTGCGATCTTCTTGAACACGCCGTCGAGTTGGGAGACGTCGTTCGTCGGGTAGTAGTGATCAGGCGTCGTGGCGCATTTCGTATAGAGGTTGCGGTTCGCCTGCGTGTCTGCACCCAATAGCACGGTGAACACCTCCACCTGCTTCGCCTTCAGCGATGTGCACGCGTCGAGCGTCCAGGTGTTCACCTTCGTCAGCGCCTTGTTGCGGTCGATATCGACGCGGCCGCTGTCGACGAAGCTGTATGCGCCGTAGTCGGACTTGTTGTAGTTCTGGCTGCTCGCGCCGAAGACGGTGTTCTCGCCATCTGTGAAAACGACGACAAACTTGGAATTGTTCTCGGAGTTGAACGGCGCGCCGTCGGTGTAGGGCTCTTCCGGCGACAGCACGCGGTGAGACCACATCAGGCCTTCAGACACGTTCGTGCCGGAGCCTTCCCAGTAGATCATCTTGCCGATTTCGGTCTTGAGTTCGGCGAAGTCCGACGTCAGCGGAACGATCGGTGTCGGGCAGGCATAGTTGGGACCGGACGAACGCGAGACGTTTTCGCGGATCGTGCTCGCCGTCGCAGGCACGTAGCGGGCGATGGATTTCGTCTTGGCCTGATCATTCTTCCCGAACGAATCATTGAGATAGGAGTTGTTCCACGCCGTGCTCGAGTTGGGCGAAACCTCGTTCTTGCCCGGATTGTCCGGCGCGAAATACGGCACGAACAGCGTGTCCGGAACGGTAACGTCCGGTGCGGTGTCGGTCAGGTTGTAAGGTGCGGCGCGCGCTTCGACGCAGCCTTTCCAGCCGATCGTATCCAGTGTCTCGCCGCTGCCCTTCAGGCGTCGGAAAAGCTCGGTGTGCGCCCAAGGCTTATTGTTCCGCGAGTCTTTATCGAAGTTCGCACCGCTATAT
Source organism: Mesorhizobium sp. CAU 1732 (assembly GCF_039888675.1). NCBI lineage: Bacteria > Pseudomonadati > Pseudomonadota > Alphaproteobacteria > Hyphomicrobiales > Phyllobacteriaceae > Mesorhizobium > Mesorhizobium sp. CAU 1732. Next base: position 1,738,485 of record NZ_JBDQQR010000001.1, on the reverse strand, counting down.
TGCGCACCATAGGATTTGAATTCCCTGACGGCCGGGTCCCATCTCGAATCGATCCAGCTCTCCTTGAACCCCTTGCCCCTGACGTTGACCGCCGTGACGAACGGCACCAAAGCCGCCTTCACGACGCGCTTGGGATTGGAATCGGGCGAGTGGGCGAGCGCGAGAATGTCGACCAGCGAGGTCGCCGCCTTGCGAAGCTCGGCCATGCGCGCGGCGCCCATCGAGCCGGTGTTGTCGAGCGCCAGCACGACTTCGAGGTCGTTGCGCGATTCATAGGCGCTCGCGGTCACCTTGATGCGACGGGCCCCACCGAACAGCAGGCCGAACTGCAGTTCGACATCCGCGACCGCAAGGCCTTCGGTGCTGATGTAGTTCAGCCCGGTGTCGATCTCGATGTTGGCCGTGACGTTGGCGAGCGTCGGCTCGCCGGCGATGTTGGCCGCCAGGAAATCCTGGAATACCTGCTCTCGGGAGGTTGCCTTGTCGTTGATGCGCGAGGCCGCGAGCACGGCCGCATCGACGGCGTTCTGCAGCTTTGATTGCGCTTTCGTCATCGAGGCGAAATCCACGGCCAGCCCGACCGCGCCGAGCACGGCGGGCAGCATGAGCGCGAACATCATCGCGAAGTTTCCGCTCCGAGAGCGCCAGAAGCTGCGAAAGACCATGTTACTTACCCCCAGAGAAGTATCGGTCACATTGACTCTTGCGCATGAAGAATTGATTGAGCGAGACACTGCAATTTTTAACGATCGCGCGAATGGCGGCGTTCGCTTGCGTTATCGTCAGAAACCTGTATAGACCCCGCCAATCTGCCGGTTCCAGCTGGGGGCTGAACGGAGGGCCGTGCGTTTCCTTTAGGGGAAGCACGCGTGTGAGGACAAAAGGTCTTCCGCCTCCCGTGTCTCCGCTCTCGACCGTCTCGACGTGCTCCCTTTCTTCGCCCGCCATCAAGCGGGACAAGAGAAGTTGCAGAGGCTTTAGCCGCCGGGACCGGACAGTGAAACGAAGAAAGGCAAGACAATATGGCTCTTTACGAACATGTGTTCCTTGCCCGCCAGGACCTTTCGCAGCAGCAGGTCGAGGCCCTTGTCGAACAGTACAAGGGTGTCGTCGAAGCTGGTGGTGGTTCCTTCGGCCGGGTCGAGAACTGGGGACTGAAGTCCCTCACCTACCGCATCAACAAGAACCGCAAGGCGCATTACACGCTCATCGACATCACGGCTCCGGCCGCTGCCGTCCATGAGATGGAGCGCCAGATGGGCCTGTCGGAAGACGTCCTGCGCTTCATGACCATCAAGGTCGAGGCACATGAGGAAGGCGCTTCGGCCATGATGCAGAAGCGCGACGACCGTGAGCGCGAAGGCCGCTTCGGCGATCGTCCGCGTTTCGGCGATCGTGAGAGGGGCGACCGTGGTGATCGTGGCGACCGTGGCGGTGACCGCGATCGCGGCCCGCGCCGGCCGCGCGAACAGGCTGAAGGAGCTGCAGAATAATGGTCGACATCAACCAGATCCCGACCCGGCGTCCGTTCCATCGCCGTCGCAAGACCTGCCCCTTCTCGGGCGCAAACGCACCGCGCATCGACTACAAGGACGTGCGTCTGCTGCAGCGCTACATTTCCGAGCGCGGCAAGATCGTGCCGTCGCGCATCACGGCCGTCAGCCAGAAGAAGCAGCGCGAGCTCGCCAAGGCGATCAAGCGCGCACGTTTCCTCGGCCTTCTGCCCTACGTGGTGAAGTAAGCATTTCGGCGGGGCGGCTTGTCCGCCCCTCCTCGCTCCAGCGCGACGGGCGCGCCGGCGACGACGACGAACACTCCCGAGTTGGGCTTTCAGCCCTAACTGCCGCAACCGGCAGGACAGCGACCCCGGCACAACCGCCGCATCAGTCCTGACCTGCCCGATATTCGACTGCCGGCCATGCCGGCGAGAACAAGGATCAGGACAATGGACGTCATTCTCCTCGAACGCATTGCCCGTCTTGGCCAGCTTGGCGACACCGTCAAGGTGAAGGACGGTTTCGCACGCAACTTCCTGCTGCCCAAGGGCAAGGCACTGCGCGCCAACGAAGCCAACAAGAAGAAGTTCGAAGGCCAGCGCTCGCAGCTCGAAGCCCGCAACCTCGAGCGCAAGTCGGAAGCCGCCGCGGTCGCAGAGACGCTCGACGGCAAGAGCTTCATTGTCGTCCGTTCGGCCGGCGAAACCGGCCAGCTCTACGGTTCGGTCTCCTCGCGCGACATTTCGGACCTGCTGACGGCAGAGGGCTTCTCGGTCGGTCGCAACCAGGTCGAGCTGAACCAGCCGATCAAGACGATCGGCCTGACCAACGTCGCCATTTCGCTCCACCCGGAAGTCGAAGCGACGATCACGCTGAACATCGCCCGCACCGCCGATGAGGCAGAGCGCCAGGCAGCCGGCGAGAAGCTCGATTCGGCCGAAGCGATCTACGGCGACGACATCAACGAGAACGCCCGCCCCGACGCTTTCTTCGATCCGAACGAAGATGGTTTCGACGGGGAAGACGAAGAGCAGGCTTAATTACCACTCGCACGTCAGTTTTTGTTCAAGATGCCCGGTCGCTCAGCGGCCGGGCATTTTTCGTTTTGGCCCAACACATCGCACCAACAGGGAACTTATCTGCCTGTCGCCGCTTGAGCTAAGTTAGGCCCACAACATGCAGGCCCACGACATGAACAGATTGCTTCAAGGCGTCGTCGGGCGGCTTGTCCGCACCGGCAATCTGCAAATAACCGACCCGGACGGCATCGTTGCCGTGTTCGGTGACGGGAGCGGCCCACCGGTCCATGTGCGTCTGCGGACGCACCACGCGCAGCGCGCCATCACCTTCGATCCCATGCTGGCTCTGCCGGAAGCATACATGAATGGCGAGATCGACATCGTCGAAGGCGACGTGCTCGACCTTCTGCGCGTCGTCTACCAGAATATGGGACCAACCGGCATCGAGGCGGCATGGACCAAGGCGCTGGAAAGCGCGCGTGTCGTCTTTCGCAGGCTCCAGCAGGTCAACACGGCGGCGCGCTCCAGGCGCAATGTCCAGCATCACTACGACCTGTCGCGCGAGTTCTATCGGCTCTTCCTCGACGAGGACATGCAGTATTCCTGTGCCTATTTCGAGCGGCCGGACATGACGCTGGAAGCCGCGCAACTCGCCAAGAAGCGCCACCTCGCCGCCAAGCTCAACCTGAAGCCAGGCCAGCAGGTGCTCGACATCGGTTCGGGTTGGGGCGGGCTGGGGCTCTATCTCGCACGGACGTTCGATGTCGATGTACTCGGCGTGACACTCTCGACCGAGCAACACGCCGTCGCCACCGACAGGGCGCATGAGGAAGGCCTGCAAAGCCACGCCCATTTCGAGATCAGGGACTATCGCGACCTCCAGGAGCGTTTCGACAGGATCGTATCGGTCGGAATGTTCGAGCATGTCGGCGTGAACCACTACCACGCCTTTTTCGAGCGTTGCGCGGCACTGCTCAAGCCGGACGGCGTGATGGTGCTCCACGCGATCGGCCGCGCGGGGCCGCCGACCGCGACCAACGCGTTCATCCGCAAGCACATCTTCCCCGGCGGCTACATTCCGGCACTTTCCGAAGTTCTTCCGCATATCGAGCGCGCGGGACTGATGGTGACGGATATCGAGATTCTCCGGCTTCACTACGCCGAGACCCTGAAGCATTGGCGCGAACGCTTCCTGGCCAACCGGGACAAGGTGGTCGAGATTTACGACGAGCGCTTCGCGCGCATGTGGGAGTTCTATCTCGCCGGCTCGGAATCCGCATTCCGGTGGCAGGATTTGATGGTGTTCCAGATACAGCTATCGCTGAAGAACGACGTGCTGCCTCTAACCCGAGACTATATCGGCAAGTGCGAGAAGGCGATCGCCCTGCACGAAATCGGCCATATGGCAGACCGGGTCCGCAAGCCGAGCCGCAAGGTCAGGGATCGCAACTGACGTTCCTTCGTCGCGTCAGGCGGCGGGTGCTTGATTTGGCGGCCAAGGCGGGAAACAAGGGGTGACCCGTTTCCATCAAGAGGCCGTCATGACCCTGCCCGTCTTCATCGCGGCCGCACTCGCCGAGATCGCAGGCTGCTTTGCGTTCTGGGCATGGTGGCGCCTCGACAAATCCGCGCTATGGCTGATCCCCGGCGTCATGAGCCTCATCGCATTCGCGTGGCTGCTGACGCTCGCGGAGACGGACGCTGCCGGTCGCGCTTATGCGGCCTATGGCGGGATTTATATCTGCGCGTCGCTCGTATGGCTCTGGGTTGCGGAAGGCGTGCGGCCCGATCGCTTCGACGTGACGGGAGCCGCGATCTGCCTTGTCGGGGCAGGCGTCATCCTTCTCGCGCCGAGGGCAGCCTGAGATGGAGCTGCCGGCAGCGCTGCGGCAGGGCGTCGACCGGATTCTCGACGGGGTGCCGCTCGCCGAGATCAGGAAGGCCGCGCGGACACTGTCCGATCGCTACCGGGCGGAGGTGCGCGATGGGCGGCTGCACATGGCGGCGGACCTGTCGGTCCACGCCTATCTCGCCGCGAGACTGCCCGCGACCTATGCCGCCGTTCACGCAAGCCTGGATGCGGCACACGAAGCCGCCCCTGATTTCACGCCGCGCACGCTGCTCGACGTCGGCTCGGGACCCGGCACCGCTCTGTGGGGCGCCGCCGATGTCTGGCCCGGCCTTGAGCAGGCGACGCTGCTGGAGGCCAGCGATCCGGCCCGGCGCGTCGGCAAGTCGCTTTCCACCGCGCTGCCCGGGATCGCGACGGGCTGGCTTGCCGGTGACGTCACCATCGACATGCGTGGGCTGCAACCGCACGACCTCGTCACCTGCGCCTATGTGCTGGACGAGATCGCGCCGGCAGCCTTGCCGACGCTGATCGACCGGCTGTGGCAACTTACGACAGGCATGCTGGTCGTCGTCGAACCCGGAACGCCGGCGGGCTGGCGGCGCATCGTCGATGTGCGCAGCCGTCTCATCGATTCGGGCGCCAACGTCGCAGCACCCTGCCCGCACCACGCGCCGTGCCCCCTCACCCCGCCCGACTGGTGCCATTTCGCGCAGCGCGTGGCCCGCTCGCGTGTGCATCGGCTGGCGAAGGATGCGGATGTGCCCTGGGAGGACGAGAAGTTCATCCATCTGGCCGCAACGCGCGCTCCCCTGTCTGACCGGGCCTCACGTGTTCTCTCACCGCCACGAGCCGGTTCGGGCAAGGTGCAGTTGAAGCTTTGCCGGGCTGACGGCACGGTCTCCGAACAGCTTTTCACCAAGCGCGACGGGCAGTCCTTCAAGACGGCACGCCGTCTCGACTGGGGCGACACATTCGCGGAATAGCTACGAGTTCCGCATATTCGCGTTTTGTTCTCGGCCGAGATCGCGCTAGACTCGCATTGCGATTCGGGTCAACCGCTATTGCGACGATCAGCAGGCTGCTCCTGTGGACGAGTGTGAATCATGGGTCTGGCGGCCCTGCTCCCGGTTTAAATGACGCTTTGCCCTTGAATGGCGGGCTCATCGGTCTAGGAGAGGTTCAGGGTATCACCGCCGGGGATTGTTCGCGTAATCCGGCCCAATTTGACGATCTGGAACCGGCATGGCTGAAGCAGTCCGCAAGCTCAATTCGGCGGAAACCCCGCTCTATCGCGAAGCGCCCAACAACATCGAGGCGGAGCAGGCGCTGCTCGGCGCGGTGCTCGTCAACAATGACGCTTTCTACCGCGTCTCCGACTTTTTGAAGTCGAGCCATTTCTACGAGCCGCTGCACCGCAAGATCTACGACGTGCTGGCCGAGCTGATCCGGATGGGCAAGATGGCCAATCCGGTGACGATCAAGACCTTCCTGCCGGCCGACGAGAAGGTCGGGGACATGACGGTGGCGCAATATCTCGCGCGCCTTGCGGCAGAGGCGGTCACGGTCATCAACGCGGCCGATTATGGCCGTGCCATCTACGACCTCGCGACGCGCCGGGCGCTGATCACGGTCGGCGAGGACATGGTCAACATCGCCTATGACGCGCCCGTCGACATGGCCCCGTCGGAGCAGATCGAGGACGCGGAGCGCCGCCTGTTCGAACTGGCCGAAACCGGCCGCTACGATGGCGGATTCGAGAGCTTCAGCGATGCGGTGAAGACCGCGATCGACATGGCAAGCGCCGCCTATATGCGCGACGGTCATCTGTCAGGCATCGCGACCAACCTGCACGATCTCGACAAGCGCATGGGCGGCCTTCAATCGTCGGACTTGATCGTGCTGGCGGGTCGCCCCGGCATGGGCAAGACGTCGCTTGCGACCAACATCGCCTTCAACATCGCCAACGCCTATGAGCCTGCGCAGCAGGCGGACGGGTCGTTCAAGGCCAAGAATGGCGGCGTCGTCGGGTTCTTCTCGCTCGAAATGTCGGCCGAGCAGCTCGCCACGCGTATCATTTCCGAGCAGGCGGAAATCCCCTCCTCCAAGATCCGTCGCGGCGACATGACGGAATCGGATTTCGAGAAACTGGTGGTCTGCACCCAGACGCTTCAGAAAATCCCGCTCTTCATCGATTCGACCGGTGGTATTTCGATCGCGCAGCTCGCGGCGCGGTCGCGACGCCTCAAGCGCCAGCGCGGCCTCGACGTGCTCGTGATCGACTATATCCAGCTCATGCAGGGATCGAGCGCGAAATCCTCGCAGAACCGCGTCCAGGAAATCACCGAGATCACCACCGGTCTCAAGGCCTTGGCGAAGGAACTCAACGTTCCGATCATCGCGCTGTCGCAGCTCTCCCGTCAGGTCGAGAACCGCGAGGACAAGCGCCCGCAGCTTTCCGATCTTCGCGAATCGGGCTCGATCGAGCAGGACGCCGACGTGGTGCTGTTCGTCTATCGCGAGGAGTATTACCTGAAGAACAAGGAGCCGAAGCCCGGCACCGACGAATACATCAAATGGGAAGGCGAGATGAACGAGGCCAAGGGCAAGGCCGAGTGCATCATCGCCAAGCAGCGTCACGGCCCGACCGGCACCGTTTCGCTCGCCTTTACCGGCGAGTTCACGCGCTTCTCCGACCTGGCGGAAGAACACCACCTCCCCGAACGGTTCGAGTAGATTGTCCGGCTGGATTCCCCTCTCGGTCGATGCGACCCATGGCGGCGCTGATCCCCGGCTTGCCGGCGGCAGGCTGACGATCGATCTCGCAGCGCTTGCCGAGAATTACCACCTTCTTTCCCGAATGGCCGCACCGGCCCGGGTGGCGGGCGTCGTCAAGGCCGATGGCTACGGGCTCGGGGTTGGGCCGGTCGCGCAGACCCTTTGGCGCGAGGGTTGCCGGGAGTTTTTCGTGGCTCTTCCCGAGGAGGGCATCGCGCTCAGAAGCGTTCTGCCGGATGCCACGATCTACGTGCTCAACGGGCTCTTCGGCGCGGAGGCTGTCCCCGCTTATGTGGCGCACCGGCTCACCCCGGTTCTCGGATCGTCATCCGACATCGCCTCCTGGGAGGCATTCGGGTGGGATGGCGATGTTCCGCGCCCCTGCGCGATTCACGTCGACACCGGCATGAACCGGCTCGGCCTGACTTCCGACGAAGCGCTTCGGTTCATTCAGGAAAATGCGCTGACCGGTGCGGTCACGCCGCTCCTGCTGATGAGCCATCTCGCCTGCGCCGACACGCCCGACCATCCGCTCAACCTGCGGCAACGCGAATCGTTTCAGGCGGTTAGGGCCGCTTTCGCAAGCGTCGAATCAAGTCTGGCGAATTCGGCCGGCATCTTTCTCGACAGCGCCTTCGCGTTCGATCTCGTGCGCCCCGGTATCGCGCTCTATGGCGGGTCACCGGCCAGCGCGGCGCTCAATCCCATGCAGCCAGTCGTGACTGCAGAGGCCCGCGTGGTGCAGGTCCGACATGCGAAGGCCGGGGAGACGGTGAGCTACGGCGCGCACGAAACCCTTCGCCGCGATTCGCTGCTCGCGGTCACCTCGATCGGTTACGCCGACGGGTATCACCGCGCCGGGTCATCGGCAGGCGTGCCGCTTCGTGACACCTCCGCGCCTGCCGCGGAGGGCTTCATCCACGGCAAGCGGGTACCGGTCACGGGCCGCATCACGATGGACATGACCATCTTCGACGTCACCGATCTCGGCGCGGGCGCGGTCGCCATCGGCGATCATATCGAGCTGTTCGGTCGCAACGTGCCCATCGACGAAGCCGCTGCCGCGACGGGAACGATCGCCTATGAACTCCTGACGAGCCTGGGTCGGCGATACCATCGGCGGTATGTGGGATTCTCCGAGTGAGTCACGGAATCGCAATGAACCTTTCCAAGCTCTTTCAGAAGGTGAAGCACAATAGCTATCGCCCATCGAAACGGGAGCATGAACAAATTGAAGCCTTTCTGAGAGACGAGAGCAGTCACCTCGATATCGATGCTCATACCGCTATCTATATATTTTGTCTGACTTCTCCTGCGACTGAAACAAACATAATTCTCATCCGGCGCTTCCTTTCCGAGGATGCCGACGATTATGTCCGCGCAGCCGCCATCGTGGGCTTGTTTGTCTTTTGGGAAGTGTCATCCTCTGATCTGAGAGAGCAGCTTCTCAAGATGCTCGAAGGCGCACGGGATAGTATTGAGTCCGATTCTGCTGCCGCATTAATGCGCGCGGGCACCAGAACAGCGATTATCAATGGCCAAGCTGGTTTCTCCGCCGCATGTGGCGCTTTGCTCGAAGCTGCCTACGAAAGAATGATCCGGTCCGAGAATAACGAAGATCGGTTTTTCATTTCCTTCTGCGGCAACATTTATAATTCGTGGGAGCGCAACAACGGGAAGCCAATCAGCTACATTTCAACTGTCGATGAAGCTCTCGAAATTTACCACGACCGGGACAATTACCTCCCCCGCTTAGTTAGTTAGATAGAAGCGTTCTGAGCCATGGCTAAGTCCCGCACCCAGTTCATCTGCCAGGCCTGTGGCACCGCGCATACGCGCTGGGCGGGCAAGTGCGACGCGTGCGGCGAGTGGAACACGCTGGTGGAGGAAGGCACGGCCGGCGGGATCGGCAGTGGACCCGCCTCGGCGCGCAACGTCCGCAAGGGGCGGCCTGTCACGCTCACGACGCTGTCCGGCGAGATCGAGGAGGCGCCGCGCATCGTCTCGGGAATCGGCGAACTGGACCGGGCGACGGGCGGCGGCTTCGTGCGCGGCTCGGCGCTGCTCATCGGCGGCGACCCCGGCATCGGCAAATCGACGCTGTTGACACAGGCGGCCGCGGCACTCGCGTCGCGCGGCCATCGCATCGTCTACGTCTCGGGCGAGGAGGCGGTCGCGCAAATCCGGCTGCGCGCGCAAAGGCTCGGCGCGGCCGACACGCCCGTCGAACTCGCGGCCGAAACCAATGTCGAGGACATTCTGGCGACGATCGGCGAAGGCAAGCGCCCCGACCTCGTCATTCTCGATTCGATCCAGACGTTGTGGACGGACATGGCCGATTCCGCCCCGGGCACAGTGACGCAGGTGCGCGCCTCGGCGCAGGCGATGATCCGCTACGCCAAATCGACCGGAGCCGCGATCGTGCTAGTCGGCCACGTGACCAAGGACGGCCAGATCGCCGGTCCCCGCGTCGTCGAGCACATGGTCGACGGCGTGCTCTATTTCGAGGGCGAAGGCGGGCACCACTACCGCATCCTGCGCACCGTCAAGAACCGTTTCGGGCCGACCGACGAGATCGGCGTGTTCGAGATGTCGGACAAGGGTCTGCGCGAAGTCGCCAATCCATCGGAGCTTTTCCTTGGCGAGCGCAGCACCAAGGCGCCCGGTGCTGCGGTTTTCGCGGGCATCGAAGGCACGCGGCCCGTGCTGGTCGAGATCCAGGCGCTGGTCGCCCCCTCGCCGCTCGGGACGCCGCGCCGCGCGGTGGTCGGCTGGGATTCGCCCCGGCTCTCGATGGTGCTCGCGGTCCTCGAGGCGCATTGCGGCGTGCGGTTCGCCCAGCACGACGTCTATCTCAACGTCGCGGGCGGCTATCGCATTTCGGAGCCGGCTGCCGATCTTGCGGTGGCTGCGGCACTGGTTTCATCGCTCACCGGACTTGCCCTTCCGGCAGATTGCGTCTATTTCGGCGAAATCAGTCTTTCGGGCGCGATCAGGCCCGTTGCGCATGCGCAACAACGCCTGAAAGAGGCGGAAAAACTGGGTTTCGGTCAGGCAGTCATGCCGAAATCGAGCGAAGAACAGAACGGCGGAATTCAGGCGCGAGCCTTCCAGCCTTCGACGCTCGCGGACCTGGTCGTACGGATTGCCGGCTCGAAGGGGCGAGCCGTCGAAGACTGAGGCCGGGGAAACCCGGGGACGATGCGAGGCAAAGGCCAACGCCGATGCCGCACTGGAGTGGAGCCTGAATGCCCATCACCTTGCTTGACGGAATTCTCGTCGGCTTCACCCTCGTTTCCGCAATGCTGGCCATGGTGCGCGGCTTTTCCCGCGAAATCCTCTCGATCGCCTCGTGGGCGGCAGCGGCTGTCGCGGCGTTTTTCCTCTATCCCGTTGTACTTCCCTATGTGCAACCCTATGTGGACAGCGCGCAGTTGCAGATCGCTGCATCGGCAGCCTTGGTATTTTTCGTCGCGCTGATCATCGTGACCATCATCACGATGAAGGTCGCCGATTTCATCATCGATTCCAGGGTCGGCGCGCTGGATCGGACGCTGGGCTTCCTCTACGGCGCCGCACGCGGCATCCTGGTGGTTGCCGTGGGTCTGTTGTTCTTCTCCTGGCTCGTGGGATCGAACCCGCCGGCCTGGATCGCGGAGGCGAAGTCGCTGCCGCTTCTCGAAGGCGTCGGGAATTGGCTTGAGGGCATCCTGCCGGACGATCCGGAGAACTCGATCCTCGACCAGCTTCGGCCGGACGACGACACGGAAGCGCAACCGCAGAATTGATCTCGCGCTAAGCAAGCGCGGGCGAAACCGAAAACACAATCGAAGGGCGTAGCCAGATGGCAGACGCAGACGATACCCCGTTTTCTTCCGATGGCGACGACCGTTTTCATGACGAATGCGGCGTCTTCGGCATTTTCGGCAGGCAGGACGCAGCCGCGATCGTGACGCTCGGGCTTCACGCCCTGCAGCATCGCGGCCAGGAGGCTGCCGGCATCGTCTCCTATGACGGCTCGCAGTTCCACGTCGAACGCCATGTCGGCCTGATCGGCGATACCTTCACCAAACAGGCCGTGATCGACAGGCTGAAGGGTACGCGCTCCATCGGCCACACGCGTTACGCGACGACGGGCGGCGCCGGCCTGCGCAACGTGCAGCCGCTTTTCGCCGAGCTTGCCGATGGCGGCATCGCGGTCGCGCATAACGGCAACCTCACCAATGCGATGACCGTGCAGCGTACCTTGCAGAAGCAGGGTTCGATCTTCACCTCCACCTCGGACACCGAGACGATCCTGCATCTGGTGGCGACGAGCCGCGAGAAGGACATCAATTCGCGCTTCATCGAGGCGGTTCGCCAGCTCGAAGGCGCGTTCTCGCTGGTCGCGCTCACCGCCAAGAAGATGATCGGCTGCCGCGACCCGCTGGGCATTCGCCCGCTGGTGCTCGGCGATCTCGACGGCGCGTGGATCCTCGCGTCGGAGACGTGCGCGCTCGACATCATCGGCGCGCGTTTCGTCCGCGATCTGAAGCCCGGCGAGATGGTCGTCGTCACCACCAAGGGCATCGAAAGCTTCTTCCCGTTCGAACCGCAGAAGTCCCGTTTCTGCGTCTTCGAATACGTCTATTTCGCCCGGCCGGATTCGTCCGTCGAGGGCCGCAACGTCTACGAAGTCCGCAAGCAGATCGGCATGGAACTGGCGCGCGAAAGCCCGGTCGAGGCGGATATCGTCGTGCCTGTGCCGGATTCGGGCACGCCGGCCGCAATCGGCTTCAGCCAGGCCGCGAACCTGCCGTTCGAGCTCGGTATCATCCGCAACCATTATGTCGGGCGCACCTTCATTTCACCCGGCGATTCGATCCGCCACATGGGCGTGCGCCTCAAGCACAACGCCAACCGCCGCATGATCGAGGGCAAGCGCGTCGTTCTGGTGGACGATTCGATCGTGCGCGGCACGACTTCGCAGAAGATCGTGCAAATGGTGCGCGATGCCGGCGCCAAGGAAGTGCATATGCGCATCGCATCGCCACCGACGCGCGCCTCGTGCTTCTACGGCGTCGATACGCCGGAAAAATCGAAGCTGCTCGCCTCGCGCATGTCGATAGAGGAGATGGCCGAGTTCATCCGCGTGGATTCGCTGGGCTTCCTGTCGATCGACGGCCTCTACCGCGCCGTGGGCGAGGTCGCGCGCGACAATGACCAGCCGCAATTCTGCGATGCCTGCTTCACCGGCCAGTATCCGACCCGCCTGCTCGACCTCGAAGGCACGGACAATGTCCGCACGCTGTCGGTTCTTGCAGCCGGCGGCCAGTAGATGCTTCCACACAGGACCAGCATGACCCTTCCCTTCGATCTCACCGGCCGCGTGGCCGTCGTCACCGGCGCGTCGCGCGGCATCGGCTACTTCATCGCGAAGGAACTGGCGGCCGCGGGCGCGCATGTCGTCGCCGTCGCGCGCACCGTGGGCGGGCTCGAAGAGCTGGACGACGAGATCAAGCAGGAGAACGCCAGGACCGGCAAGGGCGAAGCCACGCTCGTGCCGCTCGATCTGGCCGACATGGCGGGCATCGATCGTCTGGGCGGCGCGATCCACGAGCGCTGGGGCAAGCTCGACATCCTCGTCGCCAATGCAGGCATTTTGGGCGTCATCGCACCGCTCGGCCACGTCGAGGCCAAGGTGTTCGAGAAGGTGATGCTCCTCAACGTGACGTCCATGTGGCGGCTGATCCGCTCGGTCGATCCCTTGCTGCGCCTGTCGGATGCCGGCCGCGCGATCCTCCTGTCGTCCGGCGCGGCCCACTCGGCACGCGCCTATTGGGGTCCGTATGCCGCCTCCAAGGCGGCTGTCGAGGCCATGGGACGGTCTTGGGCGGACGAGACGAGGCAGTTGCCGCTGCGCATCAACAGCGTCAATCCCGGCGCGACACGGACGGCCATGCGGGCTCAGGCGATGCCGGGCGAAGACCCGAAGACCCTGCCGCACCCCTCCGAGATCGCGCTGCGCATCGCGACGCTTGCGGATCCGGCATTGACGGAAACCGGGCTGATCTTCGACGCCACTAGCGAACGGTTCCTGACCTACAGGATGCCGGAATAATCCCGCGAACCACCGGCCTCCCGTCTCCGGCGCGCAACAGCATCGCGTTTTTGTGACACACCTGCCATCCCTGCGGCCGCCCAAATCTCGACGGTATCGTGGTGGTATGCTACTGATTATCGCAGACTTCGTACTCGCGGGACGTGCATCATGAACAGACCAGCGCTCAATCTGCTTGCAGGCGTCGCCATTGCGGGGTTCGTGGCCGTCGCGCCCGCTCAGGCGGACGTGTTCAGTTCCCAGACGTTCAGCGGCGATGCAGCGACCTCGGACGCGCTTCCCGGCGTCAATCTCAATGCAGCCCCCGGTTCGCCGCTCAACGGCAATTGCGTCGAGACCGACATGCCGTCCTTTCACACGCGCAGCAACAGCCTTTCAGGCGGAAGCCGCGCGACCGAATGCAGCTTCGGCAACTTCTCGATCACGACCACGAACGGCGCATCGCCCAATTTCGGCTACGACAACACGTATGGCGGAAACCCGCCGCCGTGGATGCAGGGCTGGCACGGCGACAGGGGTGACAGGCGCGGTCGCAGATAGGGTTGCTTACGGGCGTTGACGCCCGCTACGCCGCGCTCGCCGTCACCGACAATTCCGGCTTCGTGTTGATGGTCTGGAAGACCACGCAATAACGCTCCGTCAGCTTGAGCAGCGTGTCGATGCGCTCCTGGGGCTCGTCCGTGTCGAGATTGAACGCGAGGCGAATGGAGCGGAAGCCGACCGGTGCGTCCTTTGCGACGCCCAGCGTGCCGCGGAAATCGAGATCACCTTCGGCTTCGACAGTCGCGCCGCCCAGCTTGAATTCGAGCGCCGTGGCGACCGCCTTCAACGTCACGCCAGCACATGCGACGAGCGCCTCGAGCAGCATGTCTCCCGAACACAGCTCAAGGCCCGAGCCACCCGTTGCCGGGTGGAGGCCCGCAACCGCGATCGCCCTGCCCGTCTCGACCTTGCACGCGATCGACTGATCGTCGATCGAACCATGTGCCCGCAGCGTGATCAGCGCCTTCTCAGCGTCGTCGCGATAGGCATCTTTCACCGGTGCCTGCATGGCCTTGAGTGCGGCAGCGTCCATTGTGCATCTCCCTGTCTCGTCTCTTCGCCGACATAGCAGATCGGCAACGGCCGGCAAATGCCGAATGGCTGGCTTCACCGAACAGCGCGGCTGGTGTAGCGCAACGGCGAGCGGCACGGACGATGATCTGCCGGCCAGCGAATCGTGAGGGCGCAACGCTGCGCGCCCGCCAGGAACATCCAATGTCCAACATCACCGCGCAGGATGCGACCGACCGCGTGATGGGCGGCATTCTGTTGACGAGCCTCGCCTACTTCCTGTTTTCGATGCACGACGCGGTCGTCAAGCTGCTCGTGACCTCGTTCGCCGTCTGGCAGGTGCTGTTCTTTCGAGCGATCACCATCCTCGCAGGCTGCCTGATTGCCGGTGGACCTCGCATCTTTGCGGAAGCGGCCGCATCGCCGATCGCGGGCAAGATGCTCCTCCGGTCGGTGATCATCCTGGCCGCGTGGTACGCCTACTACACGGCCGCAAAGGACCTTCAACTCGCAGAGCTGACGACGATCTACTTCGCCGCGCCGGTCATCATCACCGTCATGTCCATTCCGATGCTCGGCGAAAAGGTGCCGCCACTGCGCTGGGTGGCTGTCCTGACCGGCTTCGCCGGCGTCTTCATCGCGTGCGATCCCGTCGGCATCGGCCTGACCGTGCCGGTGTTGCTCGTTCTGGCCGCCGCATTTCTCTGGTCTCTGTCGATCATCCTGCTGCGCATGGTCGCGATGCGCGAGAAGACGCTTGTCCAGATGGCGCTCAACAACGCGTATTTCCTCGTTGCCACCGGTATCGGCCTCACCTTCACATGGGTTACGCCGAGCCTGTGGGAATTCTCGCTCCTGATGGCGGCGGGTATCCTCGGCGGCTTTGCCCAGTTCGCGCTTTTCGAAGGCATGAAACGCGCGCCGGTCTCCATCATCGCGCCCTTCGAATACACGTCGCTCATATGGGCTTTCCTGCTTGGATGGCTGATCTGGCAGGACATACCGAAGCCTGAAGTGTTCTGGGGCGCAGCCCTCATCATGGGCGCTGGACTGATCATCATTTTCGGCGAACGCAAGCGACGCCCCGGCTGACAGACTCAAAAGTTACCGCGTCGCCGCAATTGACCTGCGCGCTGCATGCGCTACCCTTGCCTCCTCGAGCGGCCGGCAAGAGCCGAGGCGGACGACTTGCTGGGAGGTGCCCATGATCCTGGCCGGAATGATCATTGCCGGTGTCCTTGTCGCTTGGCTGGGCTTCGCAGCCTGGCTTGCCTACGCGCAGGAACTCTCGTTCCGACACGCGTTCTTTCACGCGCCGCTGGCTGCGATCTGGCGGGTTGACGCCAGCGCGCTGCGCAACGCGAGCGCTGTCCGTTCCGTGATCTACGTGGTGTCGCATCAATCGCGGCTCGATCCCGCGCTCATGCTCGGCCTGCTTCCGACCGATACGCTGCACCTTCTGGACAATCGCTCGGCGAAGGCCATGTGGCTGGAGCCGTGGCGCGAACTTGCGCGAACGATCGCGTTCAATCCCGAGCACGTCTTCGTCAGCCGCAGGCTGGTGCGCATCCTGCGCGGTGGCGGGCGGCTGTGCGTCTACCTGCCGCCGGATACAGAGCCGGATACGCGGACGTTCCGCCTGTATCGCGCGGTCGCGCGCATCGCGCTCAAGGCCGACGCGAAGGTCGTCCCGGTCTACGTATCGGGCGCGCGCCATCTTCCGCTGTCCCTGACGCCGTCCGAGGATGCGCCCCGGCGTATGCTGCAGCGTCTCAAGGTTCATGCCCTGGAGCCGCTGACCATCACGGAACTGTTGACGCGCAGCGGCCCATCGGCAAGCACAGCCTCCAACGCCCTGTTCGACAGGGTGGCGGAGGCGCGCTTCTCGGCAACCGATCCCCGGCTGACGCTCTTCCGTGCGCTGTCGCGCGCGGCGCGGCTTCACGGCATGTCGCGCACCATTCTGGACGATGCGACGGGTGCTGCCATGAGCTACCGCAGCCTGCTGACCAGCATCCGGGCTCTCGCGGACCGCTTCGCCTCGACGGGTGCCGCGGGCGATGCCGTGGGCCTGCTCCTGCCCAATGCCGCGCCGACCGTCGCGACATTCTTCGCGCTGCAATCGGCAGGGCGCATCGCCGCCATGCTCAACTACACCGCCGGTCCCGCCGCCATGGGCCAGGCCGTGCGTGTCGGCGACCTGAGGCTGGTCGTCTCTTCACGGGCATTCATCCAGAAGGCACAACTCGCGGACGAGATCACAGCCTGCGAGGCGGCGGGCGCGAAAATCCTGTGGCTGGAAGATCTGCGCGACAGCGTTTCGACATTCGACAAGGTGGCGGCGGCGATCTGGTGCCTGCGACCCGTCATCCGCGGCAAGAGCGAGGACGCAGCCGTGATGCTGTTCACCTCCGGCTCCGAAGGCACGCCGAAGGCGGTGATGCTCTCGCATCGCAATGTCGTCGCCAACACGGCGCAGATCGAGACCCGCATTGCCTTCTCACCCACCGACACCCTCTTCAACGTGCTGCCGGTCTTCCACGCGTTCGGCATGACGGGCGGTATGGTTCTGCCGCTCCTCCATGGCGTGCGGCTGTTCCTCTATCTGTCGCCACTCCACTACAAGCAGATTCCGGAACTCGCCTCGAAGGTGCGCCCCACGATCCTGTTCGGCACGGACACGTTTCTGGCGGCTTACGCCCGCACGGCCGACGATGGCGACTTTTCCAGCGTGCGGCTGATCGTTGCCGGCGCGGAAGCGGTGCGGGCCGATACGCGCCGCGCCTGGCGCGAGCGCTTCGGGGCGGACATCGTCGAAGGCTATGGCATGACCGAGACGTCTCCCGTCGTCGCGGTCAATTCGGCCAC
Organism: Mesorhizobium sp. CAU 1732; assembly: GCF_039888675.1. Taxonomy (NCBI): domain Bacteria; kingdom Pseudomonadati; phylum Pseudomonadota; class Alphaproteobacteria; order Hyphomicrobiales; family Phyllobacteriaceae; genus Mesorhizobium; species Mesorhizobium sp. CAU 1732. The sequence goes on along the minus strand of NZ_JBDQQR010000001.1, from coordinate 1,721,322 downwards.
GCACGGCCGCCACGGCACCGTGGGCCGCCTCCTGCCGGGCATCCGGGCGAGGCTTGAGCCTGTCGAGGGCCTCGAGGACACCGGCCGCCTGTCGATCAGCGGTCCGAACGTGATGCTCGGCTACCGTGTTCAGGACCGCCCCCGCGAGATCACCGCGCCGGCCGGCGGCTGGCACGACAGCGGCGACATCGCGGCTTTCGACAAGGACGGGTTCCTGACGATCCGTGGACGCGCCAAGCGCTTCGCCAAGATCGCGGGCGAGATGGTGTCTCTGGGGGCGGTCGAGATGCTGGCGCACGCACTCTGGCCCGACGACAAGCATGCCGCCATCGCGCTGCCCGACGAGCGCAAGGGCGAGCGTGTCGTGCTGATCACGACGGCCGAGGTCGATCGCGGCGCACTTCGAACGTTTGCGCGCAAGAACGGCTATTCCGAACTCGCCCTTCCCGCTGCGATCATCACTGTCGAAGACATTCCCGTTCTCGGAACGGGCAAGACGGACTATTTCGGCGTGTCGCGGATCGCCGCAGACCCGAACAGCGTCAGCCAGGCAGCCTGAATTCTACGGTGCTTCGTCCGTGGCAGGTTCGATCTGCGCGGCTTCCTTCGCCTCGCGCTTCGAATAGGCGCGGACACCCCACGGAAGAACCAACAGATACGCGATCGCGCTCAAGGCCATCGTGTACCATGTGTAGCTGAACAGCAGCGCCACATAGAGCACGACGCCCAGCATCGCCGGCATGACGATGTCGCGGCGGATGCGCGCGCCGCTCGACTTGCCGGAATAGACCGGCAGGCGGCTCACCATCAGAAGGGCGATCGCCACGACGAAGCCGCTGGCGATGAACGCGCTCGTCGTGTTGAGGGGAACGCCAAGGAAGCCCAGATAGACGGGCAGGAGCACGAGAAGCGCGCCCGCCGGCGCCGGCACGCCGACGAAATAGTCGGCCTTCCAGGCGGGACGGTCGGGATCTTCCAGCATAACGTTGAAGCGCGCGAGGCGCAGGCAGCAGGCGATCGCGAAGAGAAGTGCTGCGATCCAGCCGAACGCGCCGGCATTGTCCAGAATGTAGACGTAGAGCACCAGCGCGGGGGCGACGCCGAAATTGACGACGTCGGCCAGCGAATCCATCTGCGCGCCGAATTTCGACGATGCCTTGAGCATGCGGGCAACGCGGCCGTCGACCGCATCGAGAAGCGCGGCGGTCAGCACCATCGCCACGGCGATTTCGAAGCGAAGCTCGAACGCAAGCCTGATGCCCGACAGACCCGCGCAGATCGCCAGAATGGTGATCAAATTGGGCAGGAGCAGCCGGAGCGGGATTTCGCGCAAGCGCGGCTCACGTCGCGTTCCATTCGGCTCGTAGGGTGGAAACGGTGCCATCCGCTCAGGATATCCTGACCAGCGGCGATACCGCGTGAGCGCCGAACTCGGCGATGATGGTCTCGCCTGCAACCGAAGTCTGGCCAAGCGCCACCTTCGGGGTCGCCCCCTCGGGCAGATAGACGTCGACGCGCGATCCGAAGCGGATCAGGCCGAAGCGTTCGCCGACACCGATGTCGTTGCCTGCCTCGGTCCAGCAGACGATGCGGCGCGCGACCAGTCCCGCAACCTGAACGGCCGCGACCTTGCCATGCGGGCTATCGATGACGAGGCCGTTGCGCTCGTTTTCGACGCTTGCCTTGTCGAGTTCGGCGTTCAAGAACTTTCCGGCGCGATGTTCGATCGTCGTGATGCGGCCCCGCACCGGCGAACGGTTCACGTGGCAGGAAAAGACATTCATGAAAACCGAGATGCGGGTCATCTCGGTGGAGCCGAGCCCCAGTTCGCGCGGCGGGACGGCGGGTCCGACCGCCGAGACGATGCCATCGGCGGGGCTCACGACGAGCCGGTCGTCGACAGGCGTGATGCGCTGCGGGTCGCGGAAGAAATAGGCGCACCAAGCGGTCAGGATCAGCCCGATCCAGAACAGGTGCGTCGAGAAGATGCCAAGCACGATGGTCACGCCGGCAAAGGCCGCAATGAAGGGGTATCCCTCCCGATTGATCGGCACGAAAGCGTTCTTGATCGTGTCAGCCAGACTCATGTCTCTTCCTACTTCTGTCGAGGGGCCTGATTACAGAAAAGCCGCCTCCACCGCAACGCGAACCGGTTCATAGGCTCTTTCGCCGTCTTTCGGAAATCTAACCGATCTCAGGCGTCCTGCGCCTCACCACGACACCCAGCTCGTCGTCCTCGCGGGCACGGCGCAGCGTTTCTTCGGCTTCCGTCGCCTCGCGCTGGCGATCCCACATAGCGGCGTAGAGGCCACGGGCGGCGAGCAGTTGCGAATGACGGCCGCGCTCGGCGATCTGGCCGTCCTTGAGCACGATGATCTCGTCGGCGGCGATCACCGTCGAGAGCCGGTGCGCGATGACGAGCGTCGTGCGGCCGCGGCTGACCAGATCGAGCGCCGACTGGATTTCCTGCTCGGTGTGCGTATCCAGCGCCGAGGTGGCTTCGTCGAGCATCAGGATGGGCGGCGCCTTCAGGATGGTCCGTGCGATCGCGACGCGCTGCTTTTCGCCACCCGACAGTTTCAGCCCGCGCTCGCCGACCATCGACTTGTAGCCGTCGGGCAGGCGCTTGATGAACTCGCCGATCTGCGCCAGATCGGCCGCCTGCTGCACGTCCTCCTCGCTCGCGGACGGGCGTCCGTAGCGGATGTTGTAGGCGATGGTGTCGTTGAAGAGCACCGTGTCCTGTGGAACCATGCCGATCGAGGCGCGCAGGCTCTCCTGCGTCACGTCGCGAACATCCTGCCCGTCGATGCGGATCGTGCCCGACTGGATATCGTAGAAGCGGAACAAAAGCCGCGAGATGGTGGATTTGCCGGCGCCCGAGGGACCGACGATCGCAACGGTCTTGCCCGCAGGCACCTCGAACGACACACCCTTCAGGATCGGCCGGCTCGGATCATACGAAAAATGCACGTCATCGAAAGACACGGTTCCCTGCGGCACGACAAGTGCCTTGGCGTCCGGCTTGTCCGAAACCTCTTCCTTCACGTCGAGGAGGTCGAACATCTGCTCGATGTCGGTCAGTCCCTGCCTGATCTCGCGATAGATGAAGCCGATGAAGTTGAGCGGCACCGAAAGCTGCATCAGCATCGCGTTGACGAAGACGAAGTCGCCGATCGTGTGCGTGCCGCGCGAAACCTCCCAGGCCGACATCGCCATCACCGCCGCCATGCCGATGCCGAAGATGACGCCCTGGCCGAAGTTCAGCCAACCGAGCGAGGTCCAGGTCTTGGTCGCGGCTTCTTCGTAGCGCGCCATCGAGCGGTCGAAGCGGGTGGCCTCGAGCTTCTCATTGTTGAAATACTTCACCGTCTCGTAGTTGAGCAGCGAATCGATCGCCTTGGTGTTGGCGTCGGTGTCGCTGTCGTTCATCTCCCGGCGGATCGAGATGCGCCAGTCGCTCGCCCAGACGGTGAACCACGTATAGAGCAGCACCGTCGCGGCGATGATGGCGACGTAGATCCAGCCATAGGCGACCGCGAAAATCACGGCAGTCAGCGCGAATTCGAGGATCGTGGGCAGCGTGTTCAGGACCGTGAAACGGACGATCGTCTCGATGCCCTTCACGCCGCGCTCGATGACGCGCGACAGGCCGCCGGTGCGGCGCTCCAGGTGGAAACGCAGCGACAGATTGTGCATGTGCACGAAGGTTCGGTAGCCGAGCTGGCGCACCGCGTGCTGGCCGACACGCGCAAACAGTGCGTCCCGGAGCTGGTTGAAACCGAGCTGGATGATCCGCACGGCATTGTAGGCGAGGACCAGCATCACCGGTCCAATCAGGATCAGCGGGATGTAGTCCGGGGCGGAGAGCTCGCCGGTCAGCGCATCGGTCGCCCATTTGAAGAAATAGGGCACCAGCACGAGAATGAGCTTGGCGATGACGAGGAATATGGTCGCCCAGACCACCCGCATCCTGAGATCGGCACGATCGGCCGGCCACATATAGGGCCACAGGTTGCGCAGCGTACTGACGAGTGAGCCGGAATCGGCGGATACGGTCTTGTCGGCCAAAGTCTTGGTCCTGAAATGTGTTGGTCAGCCCGACGCGCGGCCTGACGGGGCAGCGCAGCAGCAATCGACCAGACTGCCGAGAGCGCCCGACACCCCGGCAAGAGCATCGCGGTCGAGCGAATACATGGAGCGCTGACGCTCCGGCGTGTAGCGGATCAGCCCCGCCGCCAACAGCACCTTGAGATGCTGTGAGACGGTCGACTGCGCGAGATTCATGCGGCTCACGACATCCTTGTTGCAGCAGGCGGCGCGTTCGGCGAGATGCTGGATAATCTCGATCCGTGCAGGATGGGCAAGCGCCGACAGCCGCTCGGCAATGAGCTTGCGGTCATCGGCGTCGAACGGACCGGGTTTGCTGACGGGTGGCTGACAGTTCATCGTTCATCGTCGATATACGATGAATGCCCCCAAAGCAACGGGTTCAAGCCGAACTGAGCGATTCTACTGGTTGACGGCTGCCGCGCCCGTCCCGGGAAGCACCGACTGCTCGCCGATCGCCTCCATGTCGGCCTCCTCGCCCTCCGCCGTCTCACGCGGGACGCTGAAGACCTGGCCCGGCCAGATTCTGTCCGGATTGCGGATCTGATCCTGATTGGCGAGGTAGATGGTCGAATAGCGCACGCCCATGCCGTAGACGCGGCGCGAAATACGCCAGAGCGAATCGCCACGGCGAATGATCACAGCGCCATCGACACGCTGGAGTTTTGGCGCGGTCAATCCGTCGTCATTGCCGCCCGCTTCGGGCGCTGCGGCGATTTCGGTATCCGTTTCGGACTGGGCTTCATCGCCGGCGGCTGCCGGTGCGGCGGGCTGATTGGCCGGCGCGGGTTGCTGCGCGTCGGGAGCCGATGCGATATCCTCGCTCGCTGTCGGAGCCGCTTGCGTATCCGAAGAAGCGGCAGGCGGTGCGCCGGCGGCAACGTCTTGCTGGGTGTCCCCGGCTGACTGCGCTGCCGACCCATCGGTTACGCCATTCGCTGCCGGTTGCGGCTGTGCGGGCGCCGCGACGGCGGCGATCGATTCACCCGGCTCACGCTCGAATGGAACTGCCGCGCGGGAAATGACGGTGCCGTCCGCGTCGAGAAGATCGGCACGAATCACGTAATTGCCGACCGCGAGGTCGCGCTGTGCCTCAACCAGAAAACGTCCGCCCTCCGATGCGCGTGCATCGCCGAGAAAGATTTCATCGGCATAGACGCGGACCGTACGGCCGGGCTCGGCTACACCGGCGACGAAGATAGTGCCGCCTTCGATCTCGACCGCCTCGACAACCACCACGGAGCCCGTTGCGGGTTGTTGTTCGCTTGACGTGACATTATCACCTGCGGGCGGTGCGGCGGCCACTTGAGCTTCACCGGACGTCGATGCGTCAGGACCTGTGCCTGTTTCAGCCGACGCTGCATCTTGCCCGGTCGAGGCACCGGCAGTCGCAGCGGGTGGCGTTTCGCCCTGCCCGCCCTGCGCAGGCTGCGGTGACGCGGCACTTGCACCAGCGCCGGCAGCGCCAGCGGCGTCGCCCGTCGCCTCGGGAACGGTGATGAGTTGCGCCGGAGCGCCCGGCTGCTCGACCATCGCCAGAACCTGCCCATCGGTGGTTTCCGGTACGGAGACGATCGCGGTTTCGGTGGAGACGGCGGTATCGCTGTCGGGCGACGTCGCACGCAAGGCGAGTTGGTAGTCGCCCGGCTTCAACGGTTCGTCCAGAACGGCGACGAAATCGCCGTCCGCGTTCGCCTCGGCCTTCGCAATGACCTTGTCGCCCTCGAGGATCTCGATTTGCGCACCCGCAGCGCCCTTGCCCGCGATGACGACGGAGCCATCCGGTTCGACGCGAAGCAGATCGAAGGTGGGCGGGGTGAGACGCGCCTGCTTGTCGGTCGTCGAGGGATCGCCGGGAAGCGGAACCTCGCCTTCGGCAGCGGGCGGCGCGGCAGCCTCGTCCCCGGCGGGCGACTCATCTTGAGCGGGAGCCGGTTGAGAAGCAGCGGCCGGTGCTTCCGCTGGCGTTTGCGGAGCCGATGCGACCACGGCTGGACCACGTCCAAGCCACGGATCGAGCAGGCCCGTCATATAGGCAGTGCCGGCCGCAGCCGTCACACCACCGATCACGAACAGAAGCGCCTTGACCCAAGCAACCATAATTTGGTCCTTCCCACCCTTTTCCTGCGTCTAGCGCGTTTTATAGGTGGCTACAACAAAAAGCCCTTGAGACGCTTGACCCGCGCAGGCCGGCCATACACCAATCGACGCATGAACAAGATTCGATCCATCTGCGTCTATTGCGGGTCTTCGCCCGGCCGCAGCGACGTCTACGTCAATACAGGCTACGCACTTGGCCGCGCCATCGGCGATGCCGGCCTTCGCCTCGTCTATGGAGGCGGCACCAAAGGTATCATGGGCGCAGTCGCCAGGGGGACCATGGAGGCCGGCGGCAAGGTCACCGGCATCATCCCGCGCTTCCTGATGAGCAAGGAGGCGACGGAAGCGGCCCTGGGGCGTCTCGACGACCTCATCGTCACCGACGACATGCACCAGCGCAAACACACGATGTTCGAGAAATCCGACGCCTTTGTGGCGCTTCCGGGCGGCATCGGCACGTTGGAAGAGATCGTCGAGATCATGACCTGGGCGCAACTCGGCCGCCACCGCAAGCCCATCGTCTTCGCCAATATCGGCGGGTTCTGGGATCCGATGCTGACGCTTCTCGACCACATGCGCGCCGAGGGCTTCGTTCACACCGGCCATCTGGTGCAGCCGATCGTGGTCGACACAGCGCTTGCGATCGTCCCGGCCATCCTCGCCGAGGCGGCTTCCGACGGAACGCCGTCGGAAGGCGACCCCAAGGTCATCACCAAGCTTTAGGCTTTTCGCGCGGGCGTTTATGCGGCCTTGCGGGCGAAGAACTTCGACCACGTATAAAGCGCAAGCGCGATCCAGATCAGCGCGAAGGCGATGAGCCGTGCCGTACCGAATGGCTCGTCGAACACGAACACCGCCAGGAAGGCGACCATCGTCGGCGCGATGTACTGCATGATGCCTATGGTCGAAATGCGCAGCAACTTCGCTCCAAAGGCGTAGAGGATCAGCGGGATCGCGGTGACCGGTCCTGCCAACATCAGCAGGCCGACATTTCCGCCGTCGCCGAGGAAGTGCCCCTCGCCGCGCGACCACAGCCACATGACATAGGCAAGCGCGATCGGCGCGATGATCATCACTTCGAGGAAAAAGCCCTGGCTTGGGCCGATCGGCAGGGTCTTCCGCAGATAGCCATAGGCTGCGAACGAAAACGCGAGCACCAGCGACACCCATGGCAGGCCGCCCTGCTCTATCGTGAGGATCAGCACCGCGGCGATGGCCAGCCCGATGGCGATCATCTGCATGCGATCGAGACGCTCTCCGAGAAAGAGAGCGCCGAGCGCCACGGTGACGAGCGGGTTGATGTAGTAGCCGAGCGCGGTCTCGACCGTGCGATCGACCGCGATCGCCCAGACATAGACGCCCCAGTTCACAGAGATGATGGCGGCCGTCACCGCCGCCATCGCCATCGTCCGGGGCGAGCGGATCGCCTGGCGGATGTCGGCTGTGCGGCCGAGAACCAGCAGCACGATTCCGGCGATCGGGATCGACCACAGGACGCGATGCGCCAGCACTTCCATGGCGGGAATATGCGCCGCCGCCTTCATGTAAAGCGGCAGCAATCCCCACAGGAGATAGGCGGAGAGCGCGAACAGGAAGCCCCGCGTCGCCTCCTTGTCGGTCGGTTCGCCGCCGACTGTCTGCGTTGGAGCTGGTCTATCCTGCATTGCGCGCAGCCTTCCCTGTGCGGTTATGCGCCGACCGCATTCGCCGCGTCGTAACGCGGGCATGGCGCATCCACCATCGCAATTTTCTGATCGATCGATCGTTTTTGGTTGATCGACCGCTCTATTCCGCCGCCAGGATCGCGACCTCGCGGTTCCTGACCAGCTTGTAGACGATCGAGTCCATCAGCGCCTGAAACGACGCGTCGATGATGTTTTCCGACACGCCCACGGTCCACCAGCGCGCGCCCGTCGCGTCGTGCGATTCGATCAGCACGCGGGTTATCGCCGCCGTGCCGCCATTGAGGATACGCACCTTGAAATCGACCAGCGTCAGATCCGCTATCTCGTCCTGGAATTTGCCCAGATCCTTGCGCAGCGCGATGTCGAGCGCGTTTATCGGGCCGTCTCCCTCGGCGACCGACATGCGCTCCTCGCCATCGACCACCACCTTGACGATCGCCTCCGAGACGGTCTTGAGGCTGCCATTGGCGTCGAAACGGCGCTCGACCATGCAGCGGAACGAGGTGACGTCGAAGAAGGACGGCACCGCGCCCAGCGTGCGGCGCGCCAGGAGCTCGAAACTCGCATCCGCACCCTCATAGGCATAGCCCTGCGCCTCGCGCTCCTTGACCAGCGAAATCAGCGTGTCGAGGCGCGGATCGTCCTTGGCCACCGCGATGCCGCGTCGTTTCAACTCGGCGATGAAGTTCGACTTGCCGCCCTGGTCCGACACCATCACCTTGCGCGTGTTGCCGATCGTTTCCGGCGGCACATGCTCGTAGGTCTGCGGCTCCTTCAGGAGCGCGGAGGCGTGGATGCCGGCCTTGGTGGCAAACGCCGAGCCGCCGACATAGGGCGCCTGATGGTTGGGCGCGCGGTTGAGCAATTCATCGAACTGGTGCGACAGCCGCGAGATCCCCTCCAGCGCCTCGGCGGAGATGCCGGTCTCGAAGCGATCGGCGAAGGCCGGCTTCAGCATCAGCGTCGGGATGATGGAGATCAGGTTTGCATTACCGCAGCGCTCGCCGATGCCGTTCAGCGTGCCCTGCACCTGACGCACGCCGGCGTCGATCGCGGCCAGCGAATTGGCGACCGCCTGGCCCGTGTCGTCATGCGCGTGGATGCCCAGATGGTCGCCCGGGATCCCATGCGCGATCACCGCCGCCACGATGTCGCGGACTTCCGGAGGTTGTGTGCCGCCATTGGTGTCGCACAGCACGACCCAGCGCGCGCCGGCCTCGTAGGCGGTTCGAACGCAGGCCAGCGCATAGGCGGGGTTGGCCTTGTAGCCGTCGAAGAAATGCTCGCAATCGACCATCGCCTCTTTGCCGGCGGCGATTGCGGCTTTCACCGAGGCCGAGATCGATTCCAGGTTTTCCTCGTTGGTGCAGCCGAGCGCGACGCGGACATGGTAGTCCCAGCTCTTGGCGACGAAGCAGACCGCATCCGTCTCCGACTGGACGAGCGCCGCCAGACCCGGATCGTTCGATGCCGAGACGCCTGCGCGCTTGGTCATGCCGAAGGCGACGAATTTCGACCGCGTGGTGCGTTTTTCCTCGAAGAACGCCGTGTCCGTCGGATTCGCACCGGGGTAGCCGCCCTCGACATAATCCATGCCGAAGCGGTCGAGCATGTCCGCGATGACGATCTTGTCCTCGACCGAGAAGTCGATGCCCGGCGTCTGCTGGCCGTCGCGCAGCGTGGTGTCGAAGAGGTAGATGCGTTGTTTCACAATCCCGCCCCCGCAAACCTGTCCGTCGCGTAGATCAGTCGGTCCAGTATCCCCGGCTCCGAATAGGCATGCCCCGCCCCTTCGACGAGAAAGAACTCCGCATCCGGCCAGCCCTTGTGAAGTTGCCAGGCATATTTCACGGGGCACGGCATGTCGTAGCGGCCATGCACGATGACGCCCGGAATGCCGGCGAGCTTTCCGGCATCGCGCAGCAACTGTCCCTCTTCCAGCCAGCCGCCATGCATGAAGAAGTGGTTCTCGATGCGTGCAAACGCGAGCGCGAAATGGTCGTCGCCGAACTTGTCGCTTGTGTCCGGCTGCGGCATGAGCGTAATCGTCCGGCCTTCCCAGAGGCTCCACGCCCTTGCCGCCTCAATCTGCGCCGCACGATCTTCGCCGGTCAGGCGCTTGTGGTAGGCGGCCATCATGTCGTCGCGCTCGGCCTCGGGGATCGGCGCAAGGAACCGCTCCCATTTATCGGGGAACATTTCGGACACGCCAAACTGATAGTACCAGTCGAGCTCAGCCTTCTTCAGCGTATAGATGCCGCGCACGACCAGCTCGCTCACCCGGTTCGCATGCGTCTGCGCATAAGCGAGCGCCAACGTCGAGCCCCAACTGCCGCCGAAGACCAGCCATGTGTCCACGCCAATCATTTCGCGCAGCCGCTCGATATCAGCGACCAGATGCCACGTGGTGTTTGCGTCGAGTTCGGCATGCGGCGTCGAGCGACCGCAACCGCGTTGGTCAAACAGCATCACGTCGTATCGCGCTGGATCGAACAGCCGCCGGTACGCGGGAGATATGCCGCCGCCCGGACCGCCGTGCAGGAACACCGCAGGCTTGGCGCCCTTCGTGCCGACCCGCTCCCAATAGATGACGTGGCCGTCGCCGACGTCGAGCGTGCCGGTCTCGTAGGGTTCGATCTCGGGATAGAGCGTACGCAAATCGGTCATGATCGTCCTTCTGGCGGCCATTGGTCGGTGTCGTGGTCGGGATGCTGGAAGCTCTCCATCTCATGCAGATACGGAGCGCTCTCCCTGTCGGCTTCCGTCTCCTCGCCCGGAAGGTCCGGAAGCGCATCCGCATAGGGAAGCTTCGCCTCGATGCCCCACTGGATGACTGGCGCGATCTCTTCTGGGTGGTCGAAGGCGCCGATGGCCAGCGCGATGCCGTCCGGCGCCTCGAATGTCAGCGGCGTGCCGCAGTCGGCGCAGAAGCCGCGCTGTACATGGTTGGACGATTGAAAACGCTTCGGTTCGCCGCGGGTCCATTCAAGGCCGCCTTCCGGCACGGTCGCCAGCGGCGCATAGAAATTGCCGAACGCTTTCTGGCACATGCGACAATGGCATATGGACGGCTTGTCCAGCGGCCCCTCGACGCGGAACCGCACCGCGCCGCACTGGCAGCCGCCGATGTAGACGGGCTTGTTGTCGAGGCTCATGACGCGGAGACCTTGTGCCGGACGGGCCTGCGAACATGATTGAGCGAGCGCCGGCACCTTGTTGTCTTGATTTGGCTTTTGCTCATCGCTTCCTCCTATTCGGGCCGATGGCAGACGGCTTCGATGTTGTTGCCGTCGGGATCGAGCACGAACGCGCCGTAATAATCGGCATGGTAGTGCGGGCGCAGGCCTGGCGCGCCATTGTCCGCGCCGCCGGCGGCCAGCGCCGATTTGTAGAACGCGTCGACATCCGTGCGCGACTGCGCAGTGAAGGCGACGTGGCGGCCCGGACCGGGCTCGCCGCCCTCGCGCAACCAGAAGACCGGCTTGTCGCGGCCGTAGCCCACGACCTGCTTGCCGCCGGTGAATTCGGTCGGGACCTGCATCAGCATCGAACCGCCCAACGCGCCGAATGCCGCGTCATAGAAGGACTTCGATCGTGCGTAATCGGAAACGGCTATGCCGGTATGGTCGATCATGGATGCTCCTCCTGTTGCACAAGTGATCTCCCCGCCGCCGCGGCCTGAGATGCGGCATCCGCAGCCGCGAGACCGGCGACCGCTGAAACAGCCACCACCCTCACCGCTTCACCTCCCAGGTCGTGACACGCTCGCCGGTGGTCGGGTCCTTGCCGTCGTTGAGTTGGATGCCCTGGGCCAAAAGCTCGTCGCGGATGCGGTCGGCTTCCGCCCAATTTTTGGCGGCAATGAAGGCGAGGCGCTGGGCGACGACCGATGCGACGTCGATATCCGTTTCCAGTTCCGAGAGGTCGATGCCGATCAGATCGGCCGCGGCCATCAGTTCGCCGGCGGGCAGGTCGGCAGAGTTCATCAGCTTCAGATACTCGGACATATCCAGATCATCACCGAGGGCCGCGACGAACACCGATGATATCGCCGCCGATTTCTGACCCGACGCCCGTCTGCGCCACTTCACGATCAGCGCTTCCGCCTCCTCCAGTTTCCTGAGCGAAAAGTCGATCGGCTCGCGATAGTGCGTCATCAGCATGGCAAGCCGCAGCACTTCGCCCGGCCATGCGCGGCCGCCGAACGTTTTCGTGTTCAGAAGCTCGTCGATCGTGACGAAATTGCCGTCCGACTTCGCCATCTTGCGGCCTTCGACCTGCAGGAAGCCGTTGTGCATCCAGATGTTGGCCATGCGATCGGTTCCGAGCGCGCAGCAGGACTGCGCGATCTCGTTCTCGTGGTGCGGGAAGACGAGATCGATGCCGCCGCCATGGATGTCGAACATGTTCTTCGTCGGATCGTCGCATGTGAGGCCGCCGCCGAACGGCTCGAGCAGCTTCGCCATCGACATGGCCGAGCATTCGATGTGCCAGCCGGGACGGCCGAGCCCTTCGATGCCCGCGGGCGACGGCCAGCCGGGATCGCCCGGTTTCGACGGCTTCCACAGCACGAAATCCATCTCGTCGCGCTTGTAGGACGCCACGTCGACGCGTGCGCCGGCGAGCATCTCGTCGAAAGGACGCCGCGACAGCGCGCCGTAGCGCGGTCCCCTGCGCGTGTTCATTGCCGATGGCGAGAACAGGACGTGTCCCTCGGCCACATAGGCGACGCCCTGGGCGACGAGTTTGTCGATCATCGCGACCATGCCGTCGATATGCTCGGTGGCGCGCGGCTGGCTGTCCGGCTCGAGGCAGCCCAGCGCCTTCACATCGGCCTGGAACTGCCGGTCGGTCGCCCCGGTGACCTTGCGGATCGCCTCGTTGAGCGGCAGGTCAGGGAAATCGCGGGCGGCGCGCGCGTTGATCTTGTCGTCCACGTCCGTGATGTTGCGGACATAGGTGACGTGCTCCGCACCATAGACATGGCGCAGCAGCCGGTAGAGCACATCGAAAACGATGACCGGCCGCGCATTGCCGATATGGGCGTAGTCGTAGACCGTCGGCCCGCAGACATACATGCGCACATTCGTTTCATCGATCGGCGTAAACGGCTCCTTGTCACGCGTCAGCGTGTTGTAGAGCCGAAGCTGCGGTCCCGCGTCAGACAAACAATCTCTCCCTGGCCTGCTGGCCGGGGCGTTTTTCGTATCTGTCGATTGAGCGAAAACGGCCGGACCAGCGAGTGCGCTAGCCGATAATGCAGATGCCGATAATGGCGAATGGCGTTTTCATGGCTCGCTTTATCGCGCTCCGCCGATTTGCCGTCAAGGTGGCGCGTGTTGCTCTCCTGCAACGCTTCGTCGTTGCCCTTGGGCAACAGGCCCCATTGAATAGGATTTGATTAAACATGTTTGAGAATATCGAGGTGTAAACCCATGGAATGGCCCGATGCGGACCATGTTTCGGTCGAATTCGGCCACCATCTCATAGGCATGTTCAACACGAACCCCGACATCCGGGACCCAAAGGCCAAGATCATGAACCGCAGCACCGAGCACCCTGCACTCGTCGCCGAACGCGAACGCGCCCAGCGCGCCCAGTATGCCGCACTCACCGCGCATTACGGTGAGATCGGCTCGGCTGCGCTGCTTGCCGCACTGATCTGCGCACAGCAGAAGCGCGACACGGACGTCGCGTCAAAGGCTGCTTAAGAGGCTCACGCCGATCGCGGCCATGACGAGCCCGATCGCGACGTCGAGCATGCGCCACGCAGCCGGTCGCGCAAAGACCGGCTGGAGAAGCCTCGCGCCGTAGCCAAGGCCGAAAAACCAGACGAATGACGCCACGACGGCGCCCGCGCCGTAGGCGATCCGGGCGTGTCCCTCGAACTGGGCCGACAGTGAGCCAAGCAGGACCACTGTGTCGAGATAGACATGCGGGTTCAGGAAGGTGAAGGCGAGGCACGCCGCGATCGCGGATCGCAGATCGCCCTTCCCCTTAGAGGCGGCGTGCATGGCTTGCGGGCGCAGAGCCCGCCTGAATGCGATGACCGCATAGGTGAAGAGGAACGCCGCGCCACCGACGGTCACGACCGTGATCAGCGTCGGCGACTGCGAAATCAGCGTGCCGAGCCCGGCCACACCCGCCACGATCAGCAGCGCATCCGACATTGCGCAGATCAGGCACAGCACGAAAACATGCTGTCGCAGCAGGCCCTGGCGCAGGATGAACGCGTTTTGCGCGCCGATCGCGATGATCAGCGACAAGCCGAGCAGGAAACCGGAGAGAAGTGGCGTCGCGAGTGGATGCATCGGGATCTGCCGTCGCATGAGTGAGCTTGGGGCCGCAATAGTCCAGGCGCGCCTTTGCTATGGCCGGCGACCGCTTTCAGAACAGCTTCATCTGTGCCGGCTCATCCGGCGTGTCCACGAATTCGTCGGGGATGTCCTTCAACGCGACCCGTTGTTGTATCTCCGGGCTGGTGTTGGCCACCTTGTTGACCAGATCGGACACGGGGATCGCCTCGAAGAACCCCTCCTCCACGGGTTGCACGAGGTCGGCCACGTCGCGAGGCTCCTGGGTCACGCAATCCAGCCAGCGTTCGTAGTTTTCCGGCTTGATGACGACCGGCATGCGGTCGTGAATCGATGCGAATTCCGGGTTGGCGTCCGTCGTCAGGATCGCAGCGGTGTCGATTTCGGACCCGCCCGGCTCGGACCAGGTTTCCATCAGCGCGCCAAACGCAACGGGCCGCCCGTCGCGCGGGCGCACCCAATAGGCCTGCGACTGGCGCTTGCCGAAGCGCTTCCACTCATAGAAGCCGGACGCAGGGATCAGCGCGCGCCGGTGGCGCATGGCATTGCGGAAAGACGCCTTCTCGGATGCCGTCTCCGACCTCGCATTGATCATCAGCGGCATCTGGGACGGGTCCTTTGCCCAGCCGGGAATGAACCCCCAACGCGCCAGAAAGGCTTGTCGCGAAGGGATGTTGGCTCCGGGCTCACGCGCCGGTCCCGCCATGCAAACGAGAATCGGCTGCGTCGGCGCGATGTTGTAGCGCGGCGGAAACGGCTCGACCCCGGCCAGGCCGAATTCGTCTTCCAGCCCTTCCGGCTTGTGAATGAGAGCAAACCGCCCGCACATTGTCTCTCGAAGCTCCGACATTCAAGTTCACCAGTTTGGGGATTCGCGCCTGTCAGTTCAACGGGACGTCGCCGCAAATACAGTGTATTTCGCACTGTATTGGGGATCTGAACGCAAGCGATCGATGAGCAAACCAGTCCGGGCCGTATCCGCCGCTATCTATCATGAAGGCCGTTTCCTGCTGGTCAGGCGGGGCCGCGCGCCGGCGCTCGGGCTGTATGCCTTTCCGGGCGGGAGGGTCGAGGCGGGCGAAACGCTGGAAGAGGCCGTGCGCCGCGAGGTGATGGAAGAAACGTCGGCCACGATCGACGGCGTGCGTCACCTCGTCGATCTCGATCTTGCCTCGGAAACCGCGACCGGGACGGTCGAGTTCGTCCTGAGCGTCCATGCGGCCAGTTTCAGCGGCGGTACGATCCAGGCCGGGGACGATGCCGATGCGGTGGCATGGTTCAGCCTCGATGACATGGCGCATCTGCCGCTCGCCGGCTCCGTCCTGAAGATCGCGCGCGACATCGCCTCAGGCAGGACCGACCGCTGATGCTCCGAATCCTGCCTTGCGGACGCCAGAATCCTGCCCGAAGAGTGCCCGCATGAAGAGAGCACGCCCGCTTGCTGCATCGGTTCTGGTCGCCGCCTTGATGGCAGGCGCTCAACCCACCATTGCGGCCGAATCGCCGTTCGAAGGGCAACTCGTCCGACTGGCCGAGGTGCTGGGGTCGCTGCACTATCTGCGCAATCTCTGTGGCGAGGACAGCCGCACGTGGCGAGACCGCATGCAGGCCCTTCTGGAGGCGGAAAACCCGGACGAGGCAAGGCGCACGCGGTTCGTCGCCAGCTTCAATCGCGGCTATCGCAGCTATGAGGGCACCTATTCAAGCTGCACCGAATCGGCGATCGAGGCGATCAATCGCTTCGTGCGTGAGGGCGAGGCGCTGACCCGGGATACCGCGTCGCGTTTCGGCAATCAGTAAACGTAACCCCTTGACCCATATGGCTGCGTAGGGTTGCGTTAACTTTTAAATAATTGCGGCGGTGCACGCCGCATTTCCTGTGCTAGAAGCCTTAATGGGACCTTAAAGGGAATCTGCGCGTCGGCGACTATTTTGCCGGCGCCAGCGGACACGGGTGGATCGAAATGGATCGAGGCATCAGCGACATCGACGTGCTGATTCGTGAAGAAAAGCGGTTGTCGGCTGTCGAAAGCTACGAGGACGCATGGGCCGAGGGGCGTGCGGCGGGCATCGAGCCCGACATCATGGCCGAGGCCGCGATCGCGACCGCGCTGGGCGAACTCATGCGCTCGAACAGCGAAGCGTCGGCGCTTGCGATGCTCGAGCGCATGCGCGAACGGCTGATCGCCGGCGAACTCGATCCGGAACTGATGGTGCATTGACCTGCGACGCATGCGCGCTGCACCGGTAACGTCTCGCGAGATACGGTTTTTGCTCTATAGTGAGCCCACACTCAGGCTGGCACTCTGCGAGGGAGCGACGGCACGATGATGGCCAAGGTCAGCCACATCCATTTCAGGTTCGGACTGCGCATGGCGGCTGCACTTCTGGCGGCCACGGTCGCGCTTGCGCCGCTGAAGGCCTTCGCCCTGAGCGAAATCCCGCGCGAGGACGTGCCTCTCCCGGACGACCAGGACGGACCCGACAGGATCGAGCGCGAGCAATTGCCGCCACTCGCGCCAAACACCGGCAATGCACCTGCAGTCGATGAAGAGACGGGCACGGATATCGAGACCGACGAAGAGGCCGAGCCTCCCGCCGACGAGAGCGAAACGGTCGCTCCGCCTCCGGTCGAGACACAGGTGCCCCTGCCCGATCCCGTGGTGATCCCGCGCGACCCCGCTCCGTCCGACTCCGTCGAGCCGGGCGAAGAGGCGGACGTCCCCGTTCCCGATATCCTCTATGACGTCGAGATGCTGCCCGAACCGGTGCGGCGCATGCGAACCCTGATCATGGACGCGTGCATGACCGGCGATATCGAGCAGCTTCGGCCGCTGATCTCCGTCGGCGAAGATGGCACCCAATTGTCATTTGCCAGCATTTCCGGCGACCCGATCGAATTCCTGAAGAACCTCTCGGGAGACGACGAAGGCCAGGAAATCCTCGCGATCCTCTACGAGGTGCTTGCGGCGGGCTTCGTCCATGTCGATGAAGGCACGGCGAGCGAGGCCTATGTCTGGCCCTACTTCTTCGCCGTTCCGCTACAGGAACTGGACAAGCGCCAGCGCGTCGAGCTGTTCAAGATCGTCACCGCAGGCGACTACGAAGACATGAAAAGCTTCGGCGCCTACATCTTCTACCGCGTGGGCATTTCGCCGGAAGGCCGCTGGGTGTTCTTCGTCGCGGGGGATTGATGGGCAGCAGGATAGGACAATAAGACAATAGGACAGCGGTCTCACACCGTCCTTTGCGTCAAGTGTCCACGTCAGAAGCGCTAAGCCTTTCCCTAATGCCGTACTGCCCTATTCCCTTACTCCCCTAAACCGCCCCTAATCCGGCAGTGATTCCGAGAACAGCACCGGCTCACCGAGCGATGGTATAGCGATTTCGCCGTCCCACATGACCCTGTTGCCACGCACGATCGTGCCTACAGGCCAGCCGGTGACCTCGCGCCCGTCATAGGGCGTCCAGCCGGCCTTCGAGCCGGCCTGCGCGTTGGTGATCGTCTCGCGCCGTTTCATGTCGACGATGGTGAAATCCGCGTCATAGCCGGCCGCGATGCGTCCCTTGCGGGCGATGCCGAAGATGCGGCCGGGGCCGTGGCTCGACAGGTCGACGAAGCGCTCGAGCGTCAGACGTCCCGCATTCACATGGTCGAGCATGATCGGCACCAGCGTCTGCACGCCGGTCATGCCCGATGGCGACGCTGGATAGGGTTTTGCTTTCTCCTCCAGCGTATGCGGCGCATGGTCGGAGCCCAGCACGTCCACGATGCCGTCGCCGATGCCCCGCCAGACGCCGTCGCGATGGCGCGCGTCACGCACCGGCGGGTTCATCTGGATGAGCGTGCCGAGCGTCGCATAGTCGTCCGACGACAGGGTCAGGTGGTGCGGAGTGGCCTCGCAGGTCGCGACGTCCTTGTGATGCTCCAGAAACGCGATCTCTTCGGCGGTCGAGATGTGGAGCACGTGAATGCGCGCGCGCGCCATGCGGGCGATGCGAACGAGGCGTTCGGTACATTGCAGGGCAGCAACCTCGTCGCGCCACACCGGATGTGAGGACGGGTCGCCCTCGACGCGCTCGCCCATGCGCTCGCGCAGACGGAACTCGTCTTCGGAATGGAAGGCCGAGCGGCGGCGCGTGTTGCGCAGGATTTCGAACACGCCCTCATCGTCCTCGACGAGCAGGTCGCCGGTGGACGAGCCCATGAAGACCTTGATGCCGGCAGCGCCGGGAAGCCGCTCGAATTCGTGCACGAGATGCGCGTTGTCGCGCGTGCCGCCGACCCAGAAGGCGAAGTCGCAATGCATGCGGTGGGTGCCGCGCGCGACCTTGTCGGCGAGTGCTGCCTCGCTCGTTGTCAGCGGGTTGGTGTTCGGCATCTCGAAAACCGAGGTCACGCCGCCGAGCACCGCCGCGCGTGAACCCGTCTCCAGATCTTCCTTGTGTTCGAGGCCCGGCTCGCGAAAATGAACCTGGCTGTCGATGACGCCCGGCAGGACGTGCAGACCGGTGCAATCGATCGTCTCGCCGGCACTCGCTGGCGAGAGATCGCCCAGTGCGGCGATCCGGCCAGCAATGATTCCGACGTCGCGAATGCCCGCGCCATCGTGGTTCACGACGGTGCCGCCCTTTAGAACGAGATCGAATATCCGTGTCATGAGCCTCTCCTGTCGTGTCGTCAGGCCTTGCCCGCGCCTTCGGCGGGGCTTACGTAATGACCCCGTCAAAAGCAAGTTCGGACGAAGCCTCCCATGCCGACAACACAGCTTTCAGACCGCGCCGTCATCCTCATCGACGGACCGGACGCAGAGCATTTCCTGCAGAACATTCTCACGACCGACCTCGATGCGCTCGGCGCTCAGGAGGCCAAACCGGGCGCCTTACTGACGCCGCAAGGCAAGATCCTGTTCGATTTCGTCATCTCGCGAAACGGAGCGACCGGATTCCGCCTCGACAGCCGGGCGGAAATCGGGGACGATTTTATACGGCGGCTGGCCATGTATCGGCTTCGCGCGAAGGTCGAGATTTCCAAGGCGGAACAACAGCTTGTCGCCGCGCGCTGGGATTTCGATTCAGTTGCTTCACGGCCGGAATCAATCTGGCTCACCGACAGCCGCTTTCCCGCCGGGGCAAAAGTCGAGCGCGGCTATGGCGAGGCATTTGCGGCGACGGATGCGACCGAGGCCGACTGGACGGCGTTGCGCGTCGCACACGGCATCGTGGAAAGCGGGAGCGATTACGCGCTCAGCGACGCCTTCCCGCATGACGTGCTGTTCGACGAGATCGGCGGCGTCGGGCTTCGCAAGGGCTGTTATGTCGGCCAGGAAGTCGTGTCGCGCATGCAGCATCGCGGCACCGCGCGGCGGCGCGTCATGCTGGTGTCGGCCGGAACCGATCTGCCGCCAGGCGGCACGGATGTACGGGCAAACGACCGGTCCATCGGTACGCTCGGCAGCGCGGCCGGCGGAAACGGCCTTGCCATCATGCGTATCGACCGGGTGAAGGACGCACTCGCTGCCGGACACGCGATCACCGCCGATGGCGTGCCGGTCACGCTCTCCATTCCGCCCTGGGCGCGGTACACTTTCCCCGTAGACGCCGCTGCCGGAGACGCGTGATGGCCGACAGGGCGTCGGCCCCTCCCCGCGCATGGCAACGGATGCTGTCGGGTCGGCGGCTCGACCTGCTCGACCCCTCGCCGCTCGACGTCGAGATTTCCGATATCGCGCACGGGCTAGCGCGCGTGGCGCGCTGGAACGGCCAGACCGGCGGCGACCACGCCTATTCCGTGGCGCAACATTCGATCCTGGTGGAGGACATTTTTGTCGTGCTGGAGCCCTCGGCGACACCCGAGATGCGGCTTGCCGCGCTGCTTCACGATGCGCCCGAATACGTCATCGGCGACATGATCTCGCCCTTCAAGGCGGTGGTCGGCGGTGGTTACAAGCAGGTCGAGACGCGGCTTCAGCACGCGATCCATGTGCGATTCTCGCTTCCGGCGGAGATTTCTCAAAAGCTCAAGGCATCGATCAAGCGCGCGGACCAGATCGCGGCATGGTTCGAAGCGACGCGGCTGGCTGGCTTCTCGGAAGCGGAAGCGGCCAAATTCTTCGGCAAGCCGCGTAACTTCGTGCCGGACGCGCTCGATCTGGAAAGCCGACCGGCGAAAACGGTGCAGAAGGCGTTTCTGCAACGCTTTGCCGCGCTCGAAAAACTTCGCGGACGCTAGAATTTCAGGGAGAGACGAGATGGATTTGGGACTTCGCGGCAAGGTGGTGCTGGTGACGGGCGGCTCGAAGGGCATCGGCTTTGCCTGCGCCCGGGCCTTTCAGGCGGAAGGCGCGCGCGTCGCCATCGTCTCGCGATCCCTCGACAACATCGAGAAAGCGCGCGGGGCCATTCCCGGCGCGTTCGGCTTCACCGCCGATCTCACCAACGAGGCGGATGCGGCGCGCATCGTGCATGCCGTCGAGGCAGACCTCGGGCCGATCGACGTCCTCGTGAACAGCGCGGGCGCGGCGAAACGCACCCCGCCGGACGACCTGTCGCCCGCCACCTATCGCGCGGCGATGGACGCCAAGTATTTCTCCTACATCAACGTGATCGACCCGGTGGTGAAAAGCATGGCGGCGCGCGGAACGGGCGTCATCGTCAACGTGATCGGCAATGGCGGCAAGGTCGCCTCACCCGTTCACGTCGCGGGCGGCGCGGCCAACGCCGCGCTGATGCTCGTCACCGCCGGGCTCGCCACGGCCTATGCGGACAAAGGCGTGCGGATCGTCGCCGTCAATCCCGGCCTGACGCAGACGGACCGCGTGTCCGAGGGCCTGAAGGCCGATGCGAAGCTCGCATCCGTCTCCGAGGACGAGGCCCGTCAGCGCAGCATCGCGAAAATCCCGTTGGGGCGCATGGCCGATCCGGAGGAGATCGCCAATGCGGTCCTGTTCCTCGCAAGCGGCAAAGCGAGCTACATCACAGGCGTGTCGATCAGTATGGACGGCGCAGCATCGCCTGTGATCGTCTAAGGCGCAGACGCTACCGCCCCGCCTTCTCCAGCCGGTCTAGGAACCACTGGGTAAGCCTCACCCAGACTTCGTCCTTCTCGCCAACATCCTCGCAGCCATGGTCGAGGTTGGGGTTGTCGTTGACCTCGATCACGTAGACGCCGTCGGCTGTTTCCTTGAGGTCGACACCGTAGAGCCCGTCGCCGATGCAACGCGCCGCGCGCACTGCCGTCTCGACCACATCGGCGGGCGCCTGCTTCAGCGTGAACGGCTTGAAGCCGCCCTCGTCCGGCTTGCCGCCGCGATCGTGATTGACGATCTGCCAGTGCTTTTTCGCCATCAGGTAATGGACGGCGAAGAGCGGCTGGCCGCCGAGCACGCCGATGCGCCAGTCATAGTCCGTCGGCACGTATTTCTGCGCGATGAGAAGGTCGGAGTCCTCCAGCCACTTGGTCGCCAGCGTCTTCAGCTCGGCGAAGTTCGCGGCCTTCTTCACGCCGCGCGAAAACGCGCTGTCGGGGATCTTGAGCACCAGCGGGAAGCCCAGCGTGTCGGCTGCCAGTTGCAGGTCCGCCGTGCCGGCGATCATCACGGTCGGCGGGACCGGCACCTTGTTGGCCGCCATCAGTTCGTTGAGATAGACCTTGTTGGTACAGCGGATCATCGACAGCGGGTCATCGATGACGGGCATGCCCTCCTGCTGCGCGCGGCGCGCGAACCGATAGGTGTGGTTCGAGATCGACGTCGTTTCGCGGATGAACAGAGCGTCGTAATTGGCGAGCTTGGCAAGGTCCTTCTTCGCGATCGGCTCGACCTCGACGCCCATCTTCTCGGCGATCCGCGACCAGTGGCGCAGCGAGGCGATGGAGGATGGCGGCAGTTCTTCCTTGGCATCGACCAGCGTCGCGAAGGTGTAGCGAGCCGGGGTACGGGTCTTCGTGTCGCGCCATTCGCGGTTGGTGTAGGCGGCGAGCGCGTCGACGAAGCGCGCCTCCTCGTCGTCCTTCATGCGCGCGAGCGGCAGGAAGCCAATCTTGGCGATCGCCGCCCAGCCGTTTGCGTCCTTGATGGTGACTTCGAGCGCGGGCGCGCGAAACCAGTCGAAGAGCAACCGCGCAAACCGATCCCACGCCTTGGACGGCCCGATGCCGAAGAACACCGATATATGCGACGGGAACTGGCCGCCGAGATCCTTGCGCAGCCGGTTCATTGCCTGTTCGAGCTCGG
This sequence comes from Mesorhizobium sp. CAU 1732, assembly GCF_039888675.1. NCBI lineage: Bacteria > Pseudomonadati > Pseudomonadota > Alphaproteobacteria > Hyphomicrobiales > Phyllobacteriaceae > Mesorhizobium > Mesorhizobium sp. CAU 1732. The sequence continues at coordinate 1,698,879 of NZ_JBDQQR010000001.1, read as the reverse complement.
GAAGTGCCGCCTCGTAGAGCTTCTTTTCCGACAGGTCGATCATCGTCTCAACGGTCGGGATCACGCGGTGGCCGCGCGATGACGCCAGCAGCGAAGCATAGTAGCCACGGCTCTGATAGGCGTAATTGTTCGACAGGTTGATGACCTTCGGCCGCTGTCCCTTGAACAGCGCCGGATGGGTCAGATAATCCCTGTTCGTGATGATCTTGTGCGGCGTGGCGGCAGGATCGAGATCGTTCTGCCGGCCGGTCAGGATGACCCAGGTCATGAGGTGTGCTTTTTCCCGAGGATGACGGCGCTGCGAAGGCCGGGGCGGCCGAACTGCGCCATGCGCATGAAGATGTCGTAGGGGATGGGTATGTTGGCCGCGTCGGCCATCGTCTCGCCGTGCTCGTCCTCGACCCAGGGGTCGTGGATGATGAGATGCTCGCCGTCATCGCCGACCACCAGCACCCAATGCGGCACCTTCTTGCCGAACATCACGAAGCCGCTGATGAGGGTCACGACCAATTTGTTCTCCGACACGGCCGCCTGGATGTCTTCGAGCCCGAAGGCGCGATAGGCGACCGGTATTCCGTAGCGCTCGGCACGAGAACGAAAGTCGACCTGCGCAAGTTCCATCACCCTGCGCTTCTCGACGCTGCGCACGGATTGCAGGAACAGCGCGCCGTGAAACGACACGATGATTTCCGCCGCCAGCCCATGCTCATAGGCGGCAACCGCAAGACCGAACGGCTCGCAGCCGCCGGGACCGGACATCATGAAAACAGTCGTCGCTTCCCGCCAGAGCCGGATTTCCATCACGGGATCAGGCACGAAGTCAGGCTCGAAATACGCCTTCGCCATCATGAGGCAGCATGGGCCGCAGGAAAAATCGACCGTCTGCTCGTAATAGGGCACTGGCGTCGCCGCCGGGTGATCGCCGCGCAGGAGCTTTTCCATGCGCAGCGCGGCTGCGCCGTCGTGATAATAGGCGTCCTCGCGGCCGATCCGCCGGTAGCCGTTTTTCTGATAGAGCGCGATGGCGCGCCCATTTTCCTCGCGTACTTCGAGGCGCAGCAGCAATCGCGCCGCATCGAAGGCCGCCACTTCGGCCGCTTCGAGCAGCGCGCGGCCGACGCCGGTTCGCCCGGGATCGGCATCCACCGCGATCGAATAGAGGCGCGCGACACCGCTGCCTTCACGATAGAGCACCATGCAGTAGCCGACGATCAGCCCGTTGATCTCGGCGACGATCGTATCTGCGGTCTCGCGCTCGATAAGCTGACGGAAGGAGCGGCGTGATATGCGATCATGCTCGAAGGCGCGGTTTTCGATCGCGACGAGGCGGTCGATATCGGTGGCGCGGGCCGGTCGGAGATGAGGTGCCATGCGGAGAGGATGACCTGCAAACATGAAGGCCGGAACCCCTCATCGAGGGATGCCTGCGTGTCGCCTTCCTCCGCGCAAGCTGAAATCCGCTAACGCTCCCGAATTAAGGCCGAATTGTGACTTGACGGTCGGCGCACGCGAGCAGCAGCATGCCCGCCTTACTTTCGCTGGGCTTTTCGGATCAGAAAGGGTGATGGCAACGTTCAGGGCGATCATCGGGGTTTTCGTGGCTGGATTCGTGTGCGCGCCATTGTCGGCGTATGCAGCGTGCCCAAGCCGCATCGGCATCGAGTATGGCGACACGCTGGGTTCCATCGCGCGTGCGTGCGGCATCAGCGTTGAGACGCTGCGGCAGGCCAATCCTGGGCTGAGCCCGGTCAATCTTCAGGCGGGAACGTTCATAGCGGTGCCACGGCCCGCTTTGCCCTCCCGGCAGATCACCATCGGACAACCGACTGTGCCGATCATGCCGCCGCTGGTTCCTCCGTCCGTCGGCGGCAACTCGCCCACGGTGATCCTGCCGCCGCAGCCAGCGCCGATCCCGCAGCAACACATCCTGCGCGGCTTCGGCGACCAGCCCGGCCAGTTGCCGCTGCCGCCCGGCCACGCGCCGCAGATACCCGGTTTCCCGCCGCCGCTGTTTTGAGCAGGCGCCTCCGGCAGATCGTTCAAGCTTCAACAAAATTGAACGATCGATCCGTTCTATTGATTGTCCCTCATGGCACGATTGGACTAAAGGTGATGATCCAAGTTCGGGGATCCCTGCCATGTCACAGTCCGCCGCCACTCCCGCCGTTTCGCGGATTCCATGGCTCCTGATCATCTGCGGCTGCCTGATCGCGGCTCTGACCTTCGGTCCACGCTCGGCGATGGGTTTCTTCCAGCTCCCGATGCTGGCTGAAAAGGGCTGGGATCGCACCACCTTCGGCCTCGCGATGGCGATCCAGAACCTGGCATGGGGCATCGGGACGCCGATCTTCGGCGCACTCGCCGACAAATACGGCACATGGCGTGTGCTGTCCCTCTCCGGTTTCATGTATTGCGCGGGCCTCGTGATGATGGCGATGGCGACAACGCCCGGCATGCTGCACATCGGCGGCGGCGTTCTCGTCGGGCTCGGCGTCGCGTCGGGCTCGTTCGGCATCGTCCTGGCCGCGTTCGCGCGTAACGTCTCGCCGGAAAACCGCAGCTTCGTCTTCGGCCTCGGCACCGCTGCCGGCTCGGCCGGCATGTTCATCTTCGCCCCCCTGAGCCAGGGCCTGATTTCCAATTACGGCTGGTACGACACGCTGGTCATCATGAGCGTGATGATGCTCATCATCCCCGTTCTCGCGATTCCGCTGCGCGGAAACTCATCCAGCGGCCTCAAGCAGGTGACCTATCAGCAGACGGCTGGCGAAGCACTGCGAGAAGCGCTTGCGCATCGCAGCTACGTCCTCCTATTTTCAGGCTTTTTCGTTTGCGGTTTCCAGGTCGCGTTCATTACCGCGCACTTCCCGGCCTACATTTCCGACATCGGCATCGACGCCCGCTACGCCGTGATCGCGCTTTCGCTGATCGGCTTCTTCAACATCATCGGATCGCTGTCGGCCGGCGTGATCGGCCAGCGCTATTCCAAGCCGATGTTTCTGGTCTGGATCTATCTCGGGCGCTCGATCCTCGTCACCGCGTTTTTGCTGTTGCCGCAGACGCCGGCCACCGTCGTGACGTTCTCGATCATCATGGGACTGCTGTGGCTGTCGACCGTGCCGCCGACGAATGCGCTCGTCGCGATCATGTTCGGCACGAGGCATCTCGGCCTGCTCGGCGGCATCATCTTCTTCTCGCACCAGATCGGCTCATTCCTTGGCGTCTGGCTCGGTGGCTACCTCTACGACCAGTTCGGCAGCTACGATCCGGTCTGGTGGCTGGGCGTTGTCCTCGGCCTGTTCGCCGCGGCGGTGCATTGGCCGATCAAGGAACAGCCGGTCGAGCGGCCTACGCTTCAGCCGGCGGAGTAGCCACCTCCTTCGCCGCCTCGCTCACCAGCATGCGCTGATAGAACATGCCGATGCCGATGAGCACGACGCCGAGCCCCATGAAGGACAGGGCGCGCAGCACGCCTTCCAGCCCGCTCATGTCGAAGACGAACACCTTGGCGACCGCGATCACCACGAGGCCGGCGGAGGCGAGGCGCAGCACACGTGATCTCAGCCGCACGCCCGCAACCAAAATGGCGACGCCGAGCGCCAGCCACACCGCAGAATAGGTGTAGTTCTCCAGCCCGGTCATGCCCTTCCAGGCACCGATGAACTCGCCCTGGAAGATGCGGCGCACCGACAGCGACACGTAGGCGAACGCAAGAGCGGCGGCACCCACCGCCAGCATCGAGACGTACCAGCCCGGCCGCTTGCCGCGCGCGTAGAGCGCAACGGCCGCCATCGCGATCGCCGGCAGCAGATAGCCAAGCAGGATCAGGTTGATGACGGGAATCGTGCCGGTCGAATCGTTGGTGGCAAGCGGGTTCAGGTCGATAAAATGCGTCGTCGCGATCGTGAAGACGGACAAGACGCCGGCAATCATCGAGCCATAGCGGAAGACCGGGCTCGGCGAGCGAACGTCGAGTGCGAGCAGGATGCCACCCGCCCCGATCATGATGAGCGTGTAGATCGACTGCTCGGCCAGGAACGGCTCGCCTGCGTCGATGACGCCGCCATTCATGGCGTGGCGCACGAGCATGGCGACACCCAGAAGCGTGAACAGCGCGGCGAGCGTCTCCATGATCAGCCTCGGGCGACCGCCCGTCGTGCGTTGCAACTGCCAGGCGGCATAGGCGAATGCGAGCGCCGGAAGGAGATAGCCGGGTAAGAGCGCGTTGAAGACCGGTGTCGTCCCGAGACGATCCCAACCGGCGATGGTCGGTTCGAACGCCACACGCACCAGCACGATCGCGGCGAAGCCGGCCGAGAGCCAGCCGAGGGCGCGGTAACTGCGGAACCGCGTCACGGCAGCGGGCAGTGCCGCCGCGAGCCCGGTCAGAACGGTCGTCCACACGGGGCCGAAGCCCGCCAGCAACACATAGGCGAGCGACAGCGCCGCACCCGCCAGCGAGAAGGAGACCGCCCATCCGCCGCGCAGAGGCGGCGTTTCCGCCCGTGCCGTGGCTTCCCCGCCTGCGGCGAGCGCCAGAGCCAGCACGAGGCCGATCCCCGCATAGCGCCAGTCGATATCGAGGTTGCCGGAGGTGAGCCATACTGTGAACAGGACGGCAAAGGGAACGGCGGCGGCCCAGAAGGACCACATCGCCGCGCGGTATCGCTGGGACCCGACGATCTGCCGCGCCATCAGCAGTCCGCCAACGAGAAAGAGCACCGCCAGCGCGACCGCATAGATGAAGAACGCATTCCCGAAGCCGAGCCACGCCCCGTCGAAGGAGAACGATCCACCCCACAGCTCGACGACGTAACTACCGGTCGCGATGTCGCAAATCTGTGAGAGGACGAGCGCCGTGCCGGCTGCGTGGAGCAGCGGGGTTGCCGGCCGTCGCCAGGCAGCGGTGGCGAGCATTGCCACGAACAGCAAGAACGACCAGAGCGGCACCGCGCCGACGACGCTCACCTGCCCGATACCGATCGACGCCACGACGCCGACCGCCGTGAAGAAGGCGACCAGTCCGGCGAAGATGCCTGAGGCGACCGACGGAGCGTCGGTCCTGCCTTCGTCGCCTTCTGCTGCCCCCCTCAGCCATATGCCGCCAAGCACTGCGAGGCCCGCAAGTTGCAGGACGATCACCGGCAGTGGCACGATGTCCCGCGATGCGACGATGTAGAGAAGGCTCCAGAGACCTGCGCCGATATAGCTTGCCGTGGACAGGAAGCGCCAGCGGCGAAGCGAAGCGATGGCAATTGATGCGCATAGCACGATCGCCAGATAGATGAAGAGCGACCAGGGGTTGGGCGCCGCGGAGGCGACGAGCGCGGGCGTCAAATACGAGCCAAGCAAGCCTAGTCCCGCGAGCGCCTGCCCATGGATCAAGGCCACGCCGATCGTCGCGAGACCGACCAGTCCAAGCAGCGCGAAGGCTGCTGCGGGGCCGATGAAACCGTAGATGCCGTGAGCGGCGAAGATCGCCCCGAACAGCACGAAGGCTGCCGCAGCCGTCAGGATTGACGGGATATAGGCGCTGTCGATGCCGCCTATCGGGCTCGCAAAACCACGACGGCGTGCGATTTCGCCCGCCCCAGCCAGAGCCACACCGAAGACCGCTGCAAAGATCAGGCGGACGCCGGGGCCGAAAATACCGGCTTCGATGGAGTAGCGCACAAGGAAAATGCCACCGAGCGCCAGCGCGATTCCGCCGACCCAGACTGCCCAGCGGGTTCCAAGCGCCGTTTCGATGTCCGCATTGCCCGCCGCTTTCGTCGGCAGCACATAAGGAAGCTCGCTCGTCTCGGCCCGTTCCGACGCCGCACGCGCGGCCTGAGCCCATGGCCCGACGGTTTCCGCGTCTTCTTCTTCCGCGTCGGGATCGGGCTCCGGCGTCCATGCCGCTTCCGGCTGCGTCAGCGGCTCGACAGCCGGTTCCGCCTGCGCTTGAACCGTCTCCTCGATCGCAGGGGATACCGGCCGCGACAGCATTTCGCGGCTCAGCTTGACGACCTCGCTTTCGAGCCGCTTGAGCTTTTGGCCCTGTCGATAGACCACAATCATCGTCACGACGAACGCGATCGCCAGAAGTTCGTACATCCCGATTCCCCTCATACCGCGCCGCTATGCAATCTGCGGTTACGGCGGTGTGCTGCCGAAGTATTAGGCGGAAACGGGCCTCAAAGGAAAGATGGCACATGTCTCGGTGCCGAATGCCAGCAACTTGCCGTTGCCGTCGAGCAGGCGCGCCTCGGACACGGCAAGCGTCCTGCCCTTGTGCACGACCTTGCCTTCGCACGTCACCTCACCGGTCTTCGGCGTGATCGGCCTGATGTAGTTGAGCTTCATTTCGGCGGTCGAATAGGCCTCGCCCCGGTCGAGCAAGGTGTGAACGCAGCAGCCGAGCGCGGAGTCCATGATGGTCGCCGCCCAGCCGCCGTGGACGCCGCCAAGCGGATTGAGATGCCGATCGCTCGGCAGCCCGCGAAACACCGCCCTTCCCTCCGATGCCTCGACGAGCACGAAGTTCATGCGCGCGGCGATGCTGGGTGCGGGATACTCGCCCGAGATGACGCGCTGGAGAAGCTGGAGGCCGGTGAACTCCATGATGTCGGCCGGCGGTATGCTCCCAAGCCCCAGCCGCGATACGTGACCGGGAAACAGTTCCACTTCGCTCATGCGGCATTCTCTCCATTGTCCGCGTTGAAGACGTGCTTGCGCAAGGCGGCGAGAAAGCCGGCCCGCGCTTCAGGGGGCTCCATGCCGCGTGGTTCGTAGACGTGGCGGGTGAAGAAATAGGCGGTGAGCCGGAACGCGTCCTCCATCGCAGCCGGATCGCCGCGAATGCCGGACCCGTGCTTGAGGAAGGCCGGCAGGGCCAGCATCTTGTCGGCCCATGGCGCTCCCGCCTCGCGCGAGACGGCGCGGCCCGATTTCGGAGACACGTAGATCAGGTCTTCGCGCCGGCCGGTGGCGGCGCATTGCGACAAATCGAGGCCGAAGCCAAGCTCGTCCAGGATCAGCAATTCGAAACGCACGACGAGTTCGGCGGCGGACGACGCGTCCTCCAGATGCCGGATCAAGAGGTCCAGCGTCTCGAACAGCGTTTCATGCGGGTCGCGTTCCGGCAGGAGGCGCAGATGCGAGGCGATCGTCTGCAGACCGTAGACGGCACAGGCGCTGTCGAACAACCGCGCGGCGCGGAGCTCCAGCGCCTCGACCTGATACATGCCGAGATGCTCGTCGAGGCGCGCGCGCCAGATCAGGTCCACGCGGTTTCCGGGCTGAAGCACGGGCTGCATGCGGCGCGACCGGCCGCCGCGAACCAGACCCAGATGCCGGCCATGCGCGCGCGTCATCACCTCGAGGATGACGCTTGTCTCGCCATGCTTCCTCGTGCCGAGGATGATGCCTTCGTCACGCCATTCCATTGTTCAGTGTTGAACGGTTCAGGACGGGAACTCAAGTCCCATTTCGCGATAGCGCTCGGGATCGTTGCCCCAGTTCTCGCGCACCTTCACGAACAGGAACAGATGCACTTTCTGTTCGAGGATATCGCCGATCTCCTTGCGGGCCGCCTGCCCGATCGAGCGGATCGTCTCGCCCTTATGGCCGAGCACGATCTTCTTCTGGCTGTCGCGCTCGACATAGATGACCTGCTCGATGCGCACCGAGCCGTCTGTCTTCTCCTCCCAATTCTCGGTCTCGATGTGAGACGAGTAGGGAAGTTCCTGATGCAGGCGCAAATAGAGCTTCTCGCGCGTGATTTCGGCGGCGAGCTGGCGCATCGGCAGGTCGGAAATCTGATCTTCCGGGTAGAACCACGGCCCTTCCGGCAGGCGCTTGGAGAGAAACTCGAGCAAATCCTTGCAACCCGAGCCTGTCAGCGCCGAGACCATGAAGGTCTTCTCGAACTCGGCCTTCTCGTTTGCCTCGGCCGTCAGCTTCAACAGAGCCTCGGGATTCACCCGGTCGACCTTGTTGAGCACCAGCACCTTCGGCTGGCGAACGCCGGACAGGTATTCGAGGATCGTCTCGGCGTCGCCCCGGATACCGCGTTCGGCATCGATCAGCACCAGCACGACGTCCGCATCCTTCGCGCCGCCCCATGCGGTCTTGACCATGGCCTTGTCGAGCGTGCGGCGTGGCTTGAAGATGCCGGGGGTGTCGACGAGAACGATCTGCGTCGTGTCGTGGGTGGCGATGCCGCGCACCATGGCGCGCGTCGTCTGCACCTTGTGCGTGACGATCGAGACCTTGCTGCCGACAAGCTGATTGACCAGTGTCGACTTGCCGGCATTGGGTGCGCCGATCAGCGCCACGAAACCCGCTCGCGTGCCGGGGCTTTCAACCGTGTCGCTCATTGTGCGTTCGTCTCCTTTTGCCAGACGCCCTCGCGAAGGAGGATCGCCGTGGCTGCTGCCTGCTCGGCTTCCCGCTTGGACCGGCCGGAGCCGACCGCGGATTTGAGATCGCCGATACGAACGGAGACCTCGAAGACAGGATCATGATCCGGCCCTTCGCGCTTGTCGACGGTATAGATCGGCGAGGCCTTGGCCACCTGATGCGCCCATTCCTGCAGTTCGGTCTTCGGATCGCGCCTTGCGGCGGTCGGCGCTTTCGAGCGCCCCTCCCAATGCCGCGCGATGAAGCGCCGCGCCGCTTCGAGCCCGCCCTCCAGATAGACGGCGGCGATCAGCGCTTCCATCACGTCGGCGCGCAAATTGACCCGCTTGCGCCCAGTGAGCGTGCGCAGTTCGCTGCCGGCGACGATAAACTCGGACAATCCGACCTCGTCGGCGATCTCGGCCAGCGTTTCGGCATTGACCAGCGCATTGAGCCGCAGCGACAACTCGCCTTCCGGCGCGCTCGGATTGGCTTCGAACACCATCTGCGCAACCACGAGCCCGAGCACCCGATCGCCTAAGAATTCCAGGCGCTGGTAGTCGGAACCGTCCGAGACGCGCGCGCTCGCGTGTGTCAGCGCCCGCAACAGCAATTCCATGTCGGAGAAGGCAAAGCCCGTGATCGCCTCGATGGCGTCCGCGAGCTGCTTGCCCTTGATTGGCTTTGTGGGCATCACGCCATAACCGTGCTGTCTCTTTGCTCACGCATCGGATTTGTCCAAAAACCGGATTCCACTTTTTGGTCCGGTGCTATCTCACCATCGAGAACAGGCGCGACGGACGCATCAGCGACGGCCACTTCCACACTTCGAGCGGGCTTGCGCTGCCGGCGATCGAGAAGAAGATGATGTTGGCGCGGCCGACCAGGTTTTCCTCCGGCACGAAGCCGAAGACGCGGCTGTCGCTCGAATTGTCGCGGTTGTCGCCCATCATGAAGTAATGGCCTTCGGGCACGACGAATTCGCGCGTGTCGTCGCTGATCGAATTCGGCGTCAGGTCCAGCGTGTCGTAGGACACGCCATTGGGCAGCGTCTCGCGATAAACCTCGACCGGGCGGTTGACCTCGGTAATGTCGGGATTGTTGATCTCGCCCACCTTCTCGCGCGGCACCGCCTCGCCATTGATGAAGAGCTGGCCGGCGCGCATCTGCACCGTGTCGCCCGGCAGGCCGATCACGCGCTTGATGTAATCCAGCGCGGGGTTTGGCGGGAACTTGAAGACCGCAACGTCGCCGCGCTCGGGAGCACTGTCGAAAAAGCGGCCGGAAAAGAGATCAGGCGACAAAGGAAGCGAATGGCGCGAATAGCCGTAGGCCCATTTGGTGACGAACAGATAGTCGCCCTCGAGCAATGTCGGGCGCATCGACCCCGACGGGATCGAGAAGGGCTGGAACAGGAAAGTCCGGATGACGAGCGCGAGCAGCAGCGCCTGAACGATGACGCTGACGGTCTCGCCAAGGCCACCGGATTTTTTCTGCGATTTGTCGCTCACGCTCATGTCGTCCTAATCATTGAGTGGCGTTCGTCTTAACGAACTGCGCTGCACGGAGCAACGCATTGCTGAGGGCCAATCAGCGCAGTGTGGCCGATGTTCGGCGGAAAGCGGAAATTCACGCGAAGGGTCTGGCCTCTATGATCACAAAGGCTTGCGCCAAGGGATAATCGTCGGTGATGGTTAGATGCACGAAGCCCTCGTGCCCCGCCGGCAGGAGCGTCGCGAGACGCCTTGCCGCGCCACCGGTCAGTTCCATCGTCGGCTTGCCGCCCGGGAGGTTGACCACGCCCATGTCGCGCCAGAACACGCCATGCGATATGCCGCTGCCGAGCGCCTTGGAACATGCTTCCTTGGCGGCGAACCGCTTGGCGTAGGAGGCTGCGCGCTCCTTGCGCCGTTCCGACTTGGCCTGCTCGATATCGGTGAAGACACGCGCGATGAACCGTTCGGGGTGCCGCTCCAGCGTCTTTTCGATACGCCTGATATCGATCAGGTCGCTGCCGATTCCAACGATCATGAGTGCTGCCCGCTTATCATCCGTTCACACGTTTCGCTTCGCTCACGCTCGAATTGTCCTTGAGTTGCGAGAGCAGCATGTTGAGATGCTTCAGGTCCCAGACTTCGAGGTCGAAGACCATTTCCGTGAAATCGGGCGCGGTGCGCACCATCGACAGCGTATGGATGTTCGCGTCATTTGCGGCAATCGTCTGCGCTATCGAGGCCAGCGACCCCGGCTCGTTGATGGCTGTCACCGAGACGCGGGCCGGAAACCGTTCTTTGCGCTCGTCGTCGATGTCCCAGCGAACGTCGATCCACCGCTCCGGCTGGTCGTCGAACGCGGTCAGCGATGGCGACTGGATCGGATAGATCGTGATGCCCGATCCCGGCTGGATGATGCCGACGATGCGGTCTCCCGGCACCGCGCCCTCGGGCGCGAAGCTGACCGGCAGGTCTCCGCGCACGCCGCGGATGGGCACCGCATCGCTTTTCGTTTCGGACTTCGCCTTGCGTGACGACGAGCGGCCGGGAATCTGGAACAGCATGCCCGCGGCATTGCGGATATTGAACCAGCCCTCCTCGCGCGCCTTCACCGACTGGGCAGAGCGATCCTCCTTGTGGTCGGGGAAAACCGCCTTCATGACGTCGGGAGACGACAGCTCGCCGCGACCGACGGCGGCCAGAACGTCCTCGACCTCCTTGCGGGCAAGGCGATGCAGGACGGGCTTGAGCTGATCCTTTGTGAAGGTCTTGCCGGCACGCTCGAATGCGCGTTCGAGGATACGGATGCCGAGACCCGAATACTGCTTGCGGATGGCGTTCTTGGTGGCGCGGCGGATCGCGGAACGCGCCTTGCCGGTAACGACGATCGATTCCCACGCAGCCGGCGGCACCTGCGCCTTGGAGCGGATGATCTCGACCTCGTCGCCGTTCTTCAGCTCGGTCATCAGCGGCATGATCCGGCCGTTGACCTTCGCGCCGACGCATGTGTCGCCGACATCGGTGTGAACCGCGTAGGCGAAGTCGATCGGCGTCGCGCCGCGTGGCAGCGCGATCAGCCGGCCCTTCGGCGTGAAGCAGAAGACCTGATCCTGGAACAGCTCCAGCTTGGTGTTTTCGAGGAAGTCTTCGGGATTGTCGCCTTCCGCGAGCGCCTCGATGGTCTGGCGCAACCAGGCATAGGCGTTGGTATCCTTGGAGATCGCGTGGCCCGAGCCGTTGGCCTTGCCGCCATGATCCTTATAGATCGAATGGGCGGCGACGCCGTATTCCGCGACCGTGTCCATCGCCTGGGTGCGGATCTGTAGTTCGACGCGCTGGCGCGAGGGACCGACGATCGTCGTGTGGATCGACCGGTAGTCGTTCTGTTTCGGCGTCGAGATGTAATCCTTGAAGCGGCCCGGAACCATCGACCACTTCATGTGGATCGCGCCCAGCGCGCGATAGCAATCCTCGACGTTGGCCACGACCACGCGGAAGCCAAAGAGATCCGACAGTTGCTCGAAGGACAGCGCCTTGGTCTCCATCTTGCGGAAGACGGACCATGGCTTCTTCTGGCGGCTCTTGACCTCGGCATAGAGCGCATCGTCGACGAACAGTTCCGAGAGCGCGTGCTCGATCTCGCCGATGACGCCCTTGTTGCGGGCGAAAATCTCGGCCAACCGTTCGGTGACCGCCTTGTGCGCCTCCGGGTTGATATAGCGGAAGGCGAGTTCCTCGAGCTCTTCGCGCATGTCCTGCATGCCCATGCGGCCGGCCAGCGGGGCATAGATATCCATCGTCTCTTCGGCGATCCGCAGGCGCTTTTCCGGCCGCATGTGATCAAGCGTGCGCATGTTGTGCAGCCGGTCGGCGAGCTTGACCAGCAGGACGCGGACGTCGTCGGAGATCGCGAGCAGGAGCTTGCGCAGGTTCTCCGCCTGCTCGGCCTTCTTGGAGACCAGGTCGAGCTTCTTGAGCTTGGTCAGTCCCTCGACAAGCTTGCCCATGTCGGGGCCGAAGAGCGTGTCGATCTCGGCGCGGGTGGCGGACGTATCCTCGATCGTGTCATGCAGGAGCGCGACCGCGATCGTCGCCTCGTCCATATGCATGTCGGTGAGGATCGCCGCCACTTCGAGCGGGTGGGAGAAGTACGGATCGCCGGAGGCACGCTTCTGATGCCCGTGCTTCTGCATGGCGTAGACATACGCCTTGTTGAGCAACGCCTCGTTCACGTCGGGCTTGTAGCGCTGGACGCGCTCGACAAGCTCGTACTGACGCATCATGGGCGGATTTCCTGCTCACCAAAACAAAACATGCGCCCGCGGCTTGCGGACGCATGCTTTAGATAAACACGATTTCGCTGCCGATAAAGGCAGCAGCCGCAACAGGCTTTAGAAATCGTCGCTCTTTTCAGGCGCAACGAGGTTTTCGATGCCTGCAAGCAGGTCTTCCTCGGTCATCCGGTCGAACGTCACGACTTCGTCGTCGCTGTCCGCATCGGCGGAAGCGGCGCTCGTGGCATCCGGAATCTCGGGCAGATCGGCTTCCGGCTCGTCGACTTCGACGTGCTTCTGCAACGAGTGGATCAGATCTTCCTTCAGGTCGCCCGGCGAGAGGGTCTCGTCGGCGATCTCGCGAAGCGCCACAACGGGGTTCTTGTCGTTGTCGCGATCGATCGTGATCTGGGCGCCCTGGCTGATCTGACGGGCGCGGTGACCGGCCAGAAGAACCAGTTCAAAGCGGTTCTCGACCTTGTCGATGCAATCCTCAACGGTGACGCGGGCCATTCGGTGCCCCTTTCATTGGTGGAATTGTCGGAGAGTTGCCGGTCCATAACGCGAACGGCCACGAAAGACAAGCGCGATGCACGGGCCGACGCTACAGCAGCGTGTCTTCTATCGGCTCCCACTTGCCATCACGCGGCGCAAATTGCGGGATATGGGCAAGACTGTGGATGAGCGACGCGTCCTCTCCCAGCGTTTCCTGCCAGTCCTTGGCCTCGGTCAGAATCACGCCGATGCCGACGACCGTGCCGCCGGCCTTCCGCACGAGTTCGACGGAGCCCTTGAGGCTGGAGCCGGAAGCGACGACGTCGTCCACAACCACGACGCGCTTGCCGGCAAGAAGCGGCGTGGCGCGGCGATCGAGAAGCAGGCGCTGTTCGCCCTTCGACGTGATCGACGAGATCGTCTGGACCAGCGCGTCGCCGAGATGGATCTTCGGCGATTTCTGCAGGACCACATAATCGTCGAGCCCGAGCGCGCGCGACACTTCGATCGCCACCGGGATGCCGAGCGTCGCCGCGCCGACCACGATTTCCGGCTCAAGCGGCTTCAACTTCCCGGCCAGCTTCGCGCCGACATGCTCGCCAAAACGTACCCCCAGGTCGATCACCATCATCAGCGAGATCGCGAAGTCCGGCTTGATGGCGACGATGGGCAGGTGAATGTCCATGCCCGCGACGTCCACAATCCAGGTCTGGTCGGTAACGGGGCTGGCGGCGGTTTCGTCGGTCATGCGGCAGGTCCTTTGCGTGGCAGTTTTGGTTCGACCATAAGCCCGACATTGCGCCATGTGGTGCGCTTGCGGGAAAGCTCGAACCCATAAATGGAGAGCGACAGCGAGATCGCGTGCGCCATGCGCACGGCCTGCACGAGAAGCGGCACGCCGCGCGCGAGCGCGAAGCGCAACCGCATCGGCAGCGAGACGTCGTCGATCTCCATGCCGCGTGCGCGCTGGGCGTCGCCGATCCGTTCGAATTCCTCGCGCAACATCGGAATGATGCCGAAAGTCAGCGACAGGACGAGCGTCGCGATGGGCGGCAGGCGCGCGGCGCTGCACGCAGCAAGGATCGAGCCGGGTGTGCTCGTCTCCATCACGAAATAGAAAACGGCCGTGGTGGTCACCAGACGCGCAGCCATCCCGGCCGCGGTCGGAAGCGCCGTCTGAAGCGTCTCGCCCTGAATCAGCAGGTTCGCGATCCAGCTCGCCATCACGAGCAGGACGAGAAGCGACGCGCCTTTGAGATAGCCACGCATGCCCGGAACCCGCGTCACCAGCAACAGCGCAACGATCATGAGCGACAGCGCGACGCCGAAGCGCCAGTCCGGCACGAACCAGGCGACCAGCATCACCGCGAATGCACCAGCCAGCTTGACGAAGAAATTGACGTCATGGATGGCGTTCATGCGGCGGCTCCGCGCGTCTGGACAGTAGGTGCCGGCCAACCGAGCGCTTTGAAAGCCGGTGATGACCAGCCGGCATGGGTCGCGCCATCATAGGCGATCTGTCCGCCTTCGAGGATCAGCAGCCGCGTCGACACCTCCTGTACGAGGTCGAGGTCGTGCGAAATCAACATGATGGCGCGGCCAGCCGAAACGGTGGAATCGATGAACAGGTCGAGCATGCGGCGGCCATGCAGATCACGCGCGAGCAGCGGCTCGTCGAGGATCGCCACGCCGGCCTGCGCGGCATCCGCGCAGGCAAGGCCGACCAGCGCCTGCTGCCGCGCCGAGAGTGCAAACGGGCTTGCCTCGGCGAAACCGGCGAGACCGTATTTCTCAAGCGCCTCGCCCGCCCTTTGACGCGCGCCGTCATCGGCCGGTCCACCTGCGGTGATCGCGAACAGGACCTCTTCGACCACGGTCAGGTTGAACAGGATTCGCCGCATGTTCTGCGGCAAATAGGCGATCGATCGCGCCCTGCGCGCGACCGTCCAACCTTCCGCACTTTCGCCATGGATGCTGATCGTTCCGGCACTGATCTTCGCAAGGCCAAGGATCGACTGGAACAGGGTGGTCTTGCCGGCCCCGTTGCGTCCGACAAGCGCCACGACCTCCCCTGCCCTGATGGCCAGGGAGACATCTTGCAGGACCGGCGTGCCGTCGGGCCGGGCAAGCCGGGTGCGAACGCCCGAAACGGACAGCAATTCGGCGCCCGGCTGCGGCCGGTGGTGTGCCGTTGCAATGCCCCTTGGAGGCATGATCCCCGCATCGAGCCAAACCTGCGACGTTGCCATGACGGATTGCGCGGAATGCGGCGCCGACACCGTTCCGTTCGCGAGAAACCGGACGCTTGTGGCAAGGCCTTCGAAAGCGCCCGGATCCTGCTCTGCAACCAGCAATGCGGGAATATCGCCGCCAAGCTTCGTCAGGATGCGCACGAGACGCGCGCGCGCGGCGGGATCGAGACCGGTCGTCGGCTCGTCGAGAACGAGCAGGCGCGGGGCCGCCGCAAGTGATGCGGCAATCGCGACCATGCGCCGTTCGCCGCCGGACAGCGTGAGCACGCGGCGTCCTCTGAGCGCGTTCAACTCGAGTTCCTCGATCAGCAGATCGACCCGATCGCGGATCGTTGCCTGCTCGACCCCGCGATTTTCCAACGGAAAGGCAATCAGATCCTCGACCCCGAGATCCCAAAGCTGATCCTCGACATTCTGCGCCACGCTGCCGATGGTGGTGAAAAGCGTATCGCGAGCCATGTTCGAGAGCGGTATGCCGTCGAACGAAACGGTGCCCGCAAACGTGCCCGGCGAGACCAGGCGCGGCATGACGCCTGCGGCCACGTTGAGCAGCGTCGATTTTCCGCTGCCCGCAGCACCGCAGACGAGCGACCGCTCGCCTGCGGCGACCGTCATCGAGGCCCCGGCAAGCACCGGTGGTGCTTCGCCGAAACCGACATTTACCGCATCCAATTCAAGCACTGTATTGCCTTGCCAATCTGTCAGAAGCGCGTGAAGCCCGCCGGGTGCGCGCTTTTGAGAATCTTGAGCGCCGGAATCACCAGGAGGGGCGTGCCGATGAGCATCGGGACGATGTCCGAGAGACCCAGATACATCACGGCCCACCAGAACGGGAAGATGCCCAGATAGGCAAGGCTTGCCGAGACGAACACGACCATGACAAGTCCAACAACGAGGCAGACTGCCGCAATTTTGATCAGCGCATTGCGATCAAAACGTGTCTTGGCAGGATCGAACATCAGCCCCGGAACCAGACCGGTAAGACCCACCATGATGCCATCGACGATGAGCGAGTGAGCGGGAATGAAGGTGCCGGCCAGAAGCGACCAGACGATTGTGCCGAGATAGCCGCAGATGAAGCCGCTCTTCCAGCCGAGCAGTATGCCGACCAGCGGCGGAAGAAACGCGAAAATGCGCCACTGGATCACCCCCGGAACGAGCTGGATCGGATTGGCATAGGCCCAGAGCACACCGGTTGCAGCGGCCGCAACGATGGAGAGAACGATTGGAAAGAGGGTATTGCCCTCAGGTTGAACTGCGGTAGCGTTTTGCATGACGAGGAATCCCCATTTTGCCTCCCGCCCCTGCTTAGCAAGTTGCATGCCGATCCGAACACGATCCTCCGCCGCACAGAATTTTCGACACCGGCAGGGACGATAGCAATCGCGTGATTTGAAGCAACGGCACTAGGAATGTCGAGTTATCGTCGTTATCTCGATCTATTACACACTGACGACTTTGGTGATTGCGGCGGTTTCGCCGGCTGGCTTTTTCGACCGGACCCATTGAACACCCAAGGATTTTCAGCATGTTCGACCCAAGGGAAAAGATAGCGCTCTTCATAGATGGAGCCAACCTTTATGCGGCATCGCGGGCACTCGGCTTCGATATCGACTACCGGAAGCTGCTGGCCAGCTTTCACAAGCGGGGGTATGTGCTGCGTGCGTACTACTACACCGCGCTGATCGAGGATCAGGAATACTCGTCCATCAGGCCGCTGATCGACTGGCTCGACTACAATGGCTACAAGGTCGTGACCAAGCCGGCCAAGGAATTCACCGATGCCGCCGGCCGCCGCAAGATCAAGGGGAATATGGACATCGAGTTGGCGGTCGATGCGCTCGAACTGATCGAGCATGTCGACCACTATGTCATCTTCTCCGGCGACGGCGATTTCCGCACGCTGGTCGAGGCGTTGCAGCGCAAGGGCCGCAAGGTATCCGTCGTCTCGACCATGTCGTCGCAGCCGCCGATGATCGCCGACGATCTGCGCCGGCAGGCCGACTACTTCATCGATCTCATGTCGCTGAAGAACGAAATCGGGCGCGAGCCGAGCGAACGTCCCGTTCGCAAGGTCGAGCCCGACCAAGAACCCGAATACGACGAAGACGATTTGTGATGCATGCAGAAGTGGCCGAAAGGCCTGAACCGCCGCGCAACTGCGCGCTTTGTCCACGTCTGCATGATTTCATCGCGCTCTGGCGCGAGCGCGAGCCCACATGGTTCAACGCGCCGGTGCCGACATTCATCGCGACAGAAGGCGACGAGACGGTGCGACTGCTGATCGTCGGTCTTGCGCCGGGACTTCGCGGCGCGAACCGCACCGGACGCCCGTTCACCGGCGATTATGCCGGCGACCTCCTCTACGCGACGCTCAACCGGTTCGGCTTTTCGCGCGGCACGTTCCAGGCACGCCCCGACGACGGGGTCGAACTCATCGCCACGGCGCTTACCAATGCGGTGCGGTGCGTTCCGCCCGAAAACAAACCCGTCGGCGCCGAGATCAACACCTGCCGGACGTTTCTCGAGCCGACCATCGCGCGCTTCCCAAAGCTCGAGGCGATCGTGACGCTGGGTACGATCGCGCACCAGTCGACCGTTCGCGCGCTCGGCCAGCGCGTCGCCGCCCTACCCTTCGGCCATGGCGCGCAGCACCAGGCGGGCCCGGTGCGGCTTTTCTCCAGCTACCACTGCTCGCGCTACAACACGAACACGGGCCGCCTCACCGAAGAGATGTTCGTCAGGGTCTTCCGCGACGTGCGCGCCTATCTCGACGAGCGTTCCTGAATTAGCGTGATGGGTTGAAAACCCATCCGTGCTCAGGCGCTTCAAGAATGCCCATTTCCCCTTGAGTTTTAGCTCAGTTTTCAAGGCGCTAGCTTGCAAGGGTTAGCTCCTGCAATCCATCCTGAAAGCCACCAAGCACGGGAAGATGGTTTACATATAAAATATCGAAGCCTAAATTACCTTGCGTAACGTCTCAATGACACTCGAGGGGAAGAGCATGATCGGCAAAGCTTTGCGACTTGGTGGAATCGCCACAGCCCTAACATTCTCGTGCGCGCATTTTGCGATAGCTCAATCGGCGGATGTGGCTGACGCAATTTTTCACAACGGAAGGATCATCACCGTCGACGCAGATTTCTCAGTCGCGGAGGCATTCGCCGTAAAGGATGGAAAAATTTTAGCGGTGGGAACGAGTGCTGCTATCCAGGAGATGGCCGGCGACGATACCCACGTGACCGATCTGGACGGCCAGACCGTAATCCCTGGCCTGAGCGATGGGCACCTTCATTCCGTTGGCGGGGGACCGGGTATCGATCTGTCGCAAACACGTTCAATGGAAGAATTTTTGGCGCAGGTCGCTGCGGCCGCCAAAGAGGCGGGGCCAGACGACATTCTAGTTTCTAATAACGATTGGCACGAAGCACAGCTTAGCGAGCAAGTTACCCCGACAGCGGACCAACTGGAAGAAGCAGCGCCTGGCATCCCTCTGGTTATCAGGCGAGGTGGTCACAGTTACTTCCTGAATCATGCGGCGCTGGATAAGTGGGGCATCACGAAAGACACGCCGGTTCCGGCGGGTGGTTCGCTCCCCAAAAATGATCGTGGAGAACTCACAGGCGAGGTCACCAACAATGCGCGGACCTTGGTGCCGCTGCCCCCATCCCAGCCGCAGACACTTGACGATCTGCTGGCGGAACAAAAGGTCATGAATTCATACGGCCTGACCAGTGTTCGCATTCCTGGAACGACCGTCTCGCACTACCGCCAACTCATTGAGTTGCGTGATACCGACAGGACATCTGTGAGGTATAGCGTTCTCTTTAGAAACGTTACCCCCGAGACGCTTGGGCAGGAGAATATCACGCCCGACGAGGGTGACGAATGGGTCCGAGTCTGGGGCATCAAGATGGGCGTGGACGGAGGCTTCGAGGGCGGTCATATGACCAAAGCCTACGAAGAGCCGCGTGGAAATGGGGGCACGTACTTCGGATTGCAGCTTCTGAGCCAAGAGGATTTCAATCAGCAGGTGTCCGCGTGGAACGATGGAGGGTGGCGCGTCACAGTACATGGCGTGGGCGATGCCGCACTGGACCAAATTCTGGACGGCTACGAAGAGACCAATAAGCAGCGCTCTATATTGGACCGCGGATGGGCTATCGAGCACGCATTTGTAAGTCGACCGGATCAGTACCCGAGAGCGAGAGACCTGAACCTTCAGCTCTCTGTTCAAAACCATTTGTATTTGGCTGCCCCAACACTGCATGGATACTGGGGTGATGAACGAGCAAACCATGTAACGCCCCTCAAGACGTACCTTGAAGAAGGATTTCTGGTTGTTGGAGGTACTGATTCGGCAGTCATCCCAGTAAACCCATTTTGGGTCCTGTACCACTTTATCTCTCGAGACACCATTAGTGACGGCGTCTATGGCGAGGACGAAGCTATATCTCGCGAGGATGCACTGAAGCTTTTGACAATAAACTATGCCAAGATGACTGGAGAGGAAAAGCTTAAAGGATCGATTGAGCCTGGGAAATTCGCGGATTTCGTTATTATCTCTGACGATTATCTCGCTATTGAAGAGGACGAAATCGAGAATTTACGCGCCGTTTCAACGTATGTTGATGGTGTAGAGGTCTACAATAGCGATGGCACACGCCCCTAAGGTCGAAATGCCTGCTTGATCCTCGTGGATTTCCATACTGTTGGGCATCTCTGCGAGAGGTGCCCATTTCCACCCCCTTACGCCACCCGCAATCGCATATTGGTGGCTTATGATAAGCGGCGAGAATTCATTTTTGATGGCTATGCCGTCTCGCGGGCCAAGGTTCGGTTTGCCAGATCCACCCTAGGCGTTGGATGCGACCTTCGACCGCCGGCAGGCAGCCCATCCTAAATTAGAAGGGGCCCGTTGCGGCGCGTGGCAATCGATCCTCGATCCAGCCCACGATATCGGCCATCACGTCCTCCTTGCCGTAGTCGTTCAGGAGGTCGTGATAGTGGCCCTTGTAGAGTTTGAGCGTCTTATCCTTCGATCCGGCGGTGTCGTAGAAGAACTGGCTGCCCGCCGGCACCGTCGCCTTGTCTTCGGTGCCGTGAAGGATGAGAATCGGAAGCGTGATCTTCGGGAACGAGACCTTCAGGGTCTCGTCGGCGCGCGCCAAGGCGGCGACCGTCTTTGCGGGCTGTGATTCCCCTGCGATCAGCGGATCATTATCCAGCGTACGCACCGCTACGGGATCGCGCGAAAAGTCCTTGTTCCTCAGCGTGAAGACCTGAAGCCTCGGTGCAACCGCGCTCAGTCCTTTCAGGAGGCTCAACACAATGTCGGGCGCAGGCACCTTGTAGGCGAAGCTCTCGCAGATCAGCCCGGCCAGTTCCGACTGATGATCGAGCGCATAGGTGCAGGAGATCACGCCGCCCGCACTGTGCCCGAGGAGGAATATCGGCAGTCCCGGCTCCCGCGACTTTGCGAGCGATATCAGCGTGCCGAGATCGTCGGTGTATTCCGAGACATGATCGACGTAGAAGCGTTCGCCCTCCGACTTGCCCCTGCCCCGCAGGTCGACGGCATAGACGGCAAAGCCGTTGGCTGCGAACTCCTCCGCGACGCCGGCATATTGCCCGCCATGCGAGTTGAACCCGTGGCATATCGCAACGACCGCGCGCGGCTGCGTCTGGGGATGCCACGAGCGAAAGACGATTCTGAGCCCCTTGGGGCTGCTGAAACTCTCCTCACGCGCCGCGCTTTGTGAAACGCCGACCATCGTAAGCTCCACGAGCTGCAATGCCGGGCGAACGGTCGCCCGACAGCTATGCTACCCCGCATGCCCGGTTCTTATGCAGTTTCGAAAGAAGGAGCCTCGTCAGACCACTCACACGAAGTGTCCGCCCACACGCTTCGGCCTGTCAACTGGCCGCATTCATGTAAAGCGTCAATTGACCGCAACTATTCGAGGTAGATCGCGGGCAAGATATGAATTTGGTCGGAGAAACGTCTGGGGAAACGCGATCGGTGCGGTTCGTGGAACCTAACCGCGCTCCTTGAGGAGCCGGCCCTTTTCGCGCGCCCAATCGCGCTTCTTCTCGGTCTCGCGCTTGTCGTGCAATTTCTTGCCGCGGGCGATCGCGAGCAGAAGCTTGGCGCGTCCCTGATCGTTGAAGTAAATCTTCAACGGCACCATGGTCATGCCTTCGCGATCGACCGACTGCGCAAGCTTTGCCATCTCCTTCTTGTTCAGAAGAAGTTTGCGGCGGCGGCGCGGCTCGTGGTTGAAGCGATTGCCCTGGAGATATTCCGGCAGATAGGAGTTGATCAGCCAGATCTCGCCACCCTCGACCGAGGCATAGCTCTCCTGGATGTTCGCATGGCCTTCGCGCAGCGACTTCACTTCGGTGCCGGTCAGCACGATGCCCGCCTCGTAGGTGTCGATCACCTCGAAGGAAAAGCGTGCCTTGCGGTTTTCAGCCGCAACCTTGTTGTTCGGATCTGATTTCTTGTTCATGTCGCCCAAACGCGCCCGAGGCGCGTCAGTTCAATAGCCCCGCATGGATCAGCGCGGCGTCGATGCGTTCGGCCGTCGCGCTTTCCACGGTGACGAGCGGCGAACGCACATGGTTTTCGATCTTCCCCAGGCGCGACAGCGCATACTTGGAACCCGATACGCCCGGCTCGATGAAGATCGCCTTGTGAAGCGGCATCAGCCGATCCTGAAGCTCGATCGCCTTCTCCTTGTCGCCGTTCAGCGTCGCTTCCTGGAATTCGGCGCACAGGCGCGGCGCGACATTGGACGTGACCGAGATCGCGCCGACGCCGCCATGGGCGTTGAAGCCCAGTGCCGACGCATCCTCGCCCGAAAGCTGGATGAAATCCTTGCCGCAGGTGATGCGCTGTTCCGACACGCGCTCGACCTTGCCGGTCGCATCCTTCACGCCGACGATGTTCTTGAACTCGGCTGCAAGGCGTCCCATCGTCTCCGGCGTCATGTCGATCACCGAGCGGGGCGGGATGTTGTAGATGATGATCGGCAGGCTGGTCGCCCGCGCGACGGCTGCGAAATGCGCGTAGAGACCGCGCTGGGTCGGCTTGTTGTAATACGGTGTCACCACGAGAACCGCATCCGCGCCGACGGCTTCGGCATGCTTCACCAGTTCGATCGCTTCGGCGGTGTTGTTCGAGCCGGCGCCCGCGATGACCGGAACCCGGCCGGCCGCAACCTCGACGCAGATCTTCACGACTTCGCGATGCTCGGCGTGGCTGAGCGTCGGCGATTCACCGGTCGTGCCGACGGGAACGAGCCCGCTCGTGCCTTCCTTGATCTGCCATTCGACGAGAGCCCGGAACGCATCTTTGTCGAGGGCGCCATCGCGCGTGAACGGCGTGACGAGCGCAGTAAGTGACCCTCTGAACATGATGCGAACTCCTGGATGCCGGCCTGTAGCACGGCGTGATGATACGACACGCGGGCTTCTAGCCCAGCGCGCGGTCGCGCACCATAGTCTTGACACTTCCATGCGGCAAGACGCAGCCGAAACTGGCTAACGGAACGGCTTCGCGTGGGCCAGCCCGGAGCGCCGGAAGCGCGACGATAACCTTTCGTTTACTCTATCTTCACCAGCCTGTTCCAGGCTTGCAGCATGCCCATCCCGTTCGTACCATTCCTGCACAAGGGATAGACAGCCAATGCTCTCAACCAGCCGTGTCGCGCTTGCCGGCATCGCCCTGCTTCTGACGCCCGGTTTCGCGCTGGCCAACGCCGCGCTGCCCGAGATCGTGCCCCTGCCCTTCGCGCGCCCGCAATCGCCTGCCGGCTCTGCGATCGACAGCGCCCTGAAGACCGGCTCGGTGCTGGCCGCCACGGCGCCCCGCATGGCCGCCGACCTTGCGACGACAGGCAGTATCTCCAAGCTCAAAAGTGGGCTCGACGCGCTTTCGGCCAACGATCTGGCGCAAGCGCGCCTCGTTCGCAACAACCTCCCGAAAACGTCGCTCGATCGCAAGATCCTGACCTGGGCCATCGCGACCCAGGGCGGGGCCGACGTTACGAGCGGCGAGATCACCGCAGCCGCGCGCGAGTTGACCGGCTGGCCGGGCATTTCGACGCTGCGGGTCAATTCCGAGCGCGCGCTCTATCGCGAGGATCCCGGTCCACGAATCGTCCTCGACGCGTTCGGCCCATCCAAGCCGCAGACGACCGAAGGCACCATCCTGCTGGCGCGTGCCCACCTCGCTGTCGGCGATGCCGATGCGGCGCGGGCGCTCCTGGCGCCTTATTGGCGAATGCAACGGCTCGACGCGAAGGACGAAGCTGCGATCATCCGCGAGTTCGGCGGCGTCATTCCGAGAGCCGACCACCGGTTCCGCATGGAGCGCATGCTCTACGCCGACCGCCTCGCATCCGCCGAGCGCGTGGCAAAACTCGCCGGCGCGACTGAACTGGCAAAAGCCGTCGCGGCTGTCTCGCGCGATGCCAAGGAAGCGGTCAAATTGCTGGCCGCTGTGCCCGAAGACCAGCGCTCCGCACTTTATACCTTCGCCGAATCGCGCCAGCTTCGCCGTACCGGAAAGTATCGCGAAGCCGCCGACATCATGCTCAAGGCGCCGAAGGAAGCGGCCAAGCTGGTCGACCCGGATGCGTGGTGGGTGGAGCGGCGCGTTTTGTCGCGCGAACTGCTCGACCTCGGCGACGTCGACACCGCCTACACGCTCGCGGCAGCCCATGCCGCCGAAAGCCCGGCGCTCGCCGTGGACGCCGAGTTTCACGCCGGATGGTACGCCTATCGCGGCAAGGGCGACCCCGTGACCGGTGCCCGCCACTTCGCCCGCATCGCCGAGATCGCGGAAGGCCCGATATCGCTGTCCCGCGCCTATTACTGGCTCGGGCGCGCAGCCGAATCCGGTGGTCCGGGTGATGCGAATGCGCTGTTCGAGCGCGCGGCATCCTACGGCACCGCTTTTTACGGCCAGCTTGCCGCCGCAAAACTCGGCCGCAACACGCTCTCCACCACCTCGCCATCGGCAAGCGATGCGGAACGCGCCGCGTTCGAGCGCCGCGAGGCCGTGCAGGCGATCAAATATCTCGAGCAGGCAGGTCACGAAAACCGCGCCGATGCACTCTATCGGGCGCTGGCGCAGAATCTGAAAAGCCCCGGCGAACTTGCCATGCTCGCGGCGATGGCCGAGAGCCGTGGCAATCACTTCCTTGCGCTGCGTGTCGGCAAATGGGCTGCCGCACGCGGCCTCGATGTCGGATCGCTCGCCCATCCCGTCGGCGCGATCCCCGCAAACGCCAACATATCGGGCGCCGGAAAGGCGCTTGCCTATGCGATCGCGCGGCAGGAGAGCGAGTTCAATGTCGGCGCGCGCTCGGGCGTCGGCGCACTCGGCATCCTGCAATTGATGCCGGGAACCGCGCGGGACATGGCGCGAAAGGCCGGCCTTGCCTATACGCCCGCCAAGCTCACCACCGACGCGGGCTACAACGCGACGCTCGGTTCGCAATATCTGGACGAGCAGTTGGCCCGTTTCGACGGCTCCTACATCCTCACCTTCGCCGGATACAATGCAGGCCCCCGCCGCGCGCAGGACTGGATGGAGCGCTATGGCGATCCGCGCGGCAAGGATATCGACGCCGTCGTGGACTGGATCGAGCGCATCCCCTTCACCGAAACGCGCACCTACGTGCAGCGCGTGATGGAAAACTACCAGGTCTACAAGATGCGGCTGACGGGGCGCATGGACATCGCCGACGATTTGATCGACGGGCGGACGTGACATCGTGGTTTCAAAAGGCGCGGCTGCACAGTCGCACTCTGACGTGATCGATCATGATGGTTTCGTGGAGCGCCGCTTTTCGGCGCCCGACGGCCTGACGCTCAGCGCGCGCATCTATGGCGAACAGATAGACGGCGGCTTGCCGGTGGTCTGCCTGCCGGGACTGACCCGCAATGCGCGCGATTTCCACGATCTGGCCGTTCATCTGTCACGAAACGCGCGGCTCCCGCGCAAAATCGTCGCGTTCGACTATCGCGGCCGTGGCCAATCCGCCTACGATCCCGACTGGAAGAACTACGATCTGATGGTCGAGACGGGCGACGTTCTGGCCGGCCTCACGGCATTGGGCATCGAGCACGCAGCCTTCATCGGCACATCGCGCGGCGGTCTGATCATCTTCCTGCTTGCAGCGATGCGGCCTGCCGCTTTGCGCGCGGTGGTGCTCAACGATGTCGGTCCCGTCATCGAAGGTGCCGGCCTCGCGCAGATCCGCGCCTATCTGGAGCGCGCGCCAAAGGCTGCGACGTTCGACGAGGCCGCAAAAATCCTCAAGGTTGCGAACGGCGCAGCCTTTCCCGCGCTTGCTGATGCCGATTGGGACCGCATGGCGCACGCGATCTATCGCGAGGACGGCGGCAAACTCCGTCCCGATTTCGACCCGAACCTCATGAAGACGCTGAAAGGCATCGACCTCAGCGCGCCGCTGCCGGTCTTCTGGCCGCAATTCGTGGGTCTCGGTGCCGTCCCCGTGCTGGCAATCAGGGGCGAGACGTCGATGCTGCTCTCGCCAGAAACGCTCGCGCAGATGCGCAAGCGGCACAGCCGCATCGAGACGATCACGGTGGCTGGCCAAGGCCATGCGCCCATGCTGGACACCGGCGACCTGCCGAAGCGCATCGAAGCGTTTCTGGATCGCACGGAAACAACGCCCGTATCGTAAAGGGCAGCAGGCGCAACGCGCCATCTGCCGGCCAATCACACGTCGACCCTATATATGAAGCAAAGAGCCCGGCGGTTTCCCGCCGGGCTCTTCGTCGTTCAAGCCGTCAGCTTATTAGAAGCTGCGGTCGAAACGGATGGTCGAACGGATGCGGTCATCATCGCCACCACCGACGAAGTCAACCTTGCCGTACTGGATTTCCGGACGGATACGCAGGCCGGTGACCGGACGCCAGTCGAGACCGGCGGTCACTTCCCATGAGCCGTCGGCACCGGCGTTGTACTCGGTGTCGTACCACTGGAACGCACCAGCAATAGCGAGCTTTTCGGTCACGTTAGCCTTGGCATAGACGAGAGCCGAGAACTCGGAGTCGTTCGCGAACAGAGCGTCCTTGCCAACGCGGTACCAGGAGCCAGCACCGCTGCTGTAGAACACCTGGCCGCCGAGAGCGACGATGCCGAGGTTGCCGTTGACGGCAAGCTTCGCACCGAACTCGTCAGCGAACGTGTCATAGCCAACCATGGCGCCGACATTGCCCCAGCCCTGCGTGAAGTTCACGCCGCCTTCGACGCCAACTTCGAACTGGTCGGTGTAGTCGATCTCGACAGCAGCGACGACAGCCGAGAAGCCGTTTCCGCCGTTGAAGGTGTAGGAGACTTCACCCGAGTTGCGGAAGCCGTAATCGGCATCGAACGGGCCGAACGGCGAGCCGTAGCCGAGGAAGCGCGAGTACGGGGTGTCGCCCTTACCAATGCGGAAGGTGCCCATAGCCTGCTGCAGTTCGATGAACGCATGGTTGAGCTGGATCGCGGTGGTCGAACCGCCAAAGCCCGAAGCCCAGTTGATGCGGAGCTCAGCGAAGCCGCGCAGCGTGCCCCACTCGGTCTCGTTACGGACGTCGAAGGTCGGAGCGAAACGAGCGAACTTCGTGAAGCGATCACCGCCGTCCTCAGCAGCACCCCAATCCGAGTAGCGCATTTCGTAACGGATGTAGCCGCCGATCTTCAGGCAGTTCTCGGTACCCGGGATGTAGAAGAAGCCTGCACCGTACATGTCGCAGATGCGGACGTATTCCATTGGCTCCGGCTCAGCGATCACGATCGCATCGGCAGCGCGGGCGCCGGTTGCAGCGACGAGAGCCGCTGCGGAGCCGAGAAGAAGGCTCTTGATGTTCATTTTCTGACCTCCAGTCAAAAGTTAAAAAACGGGTCTGGGCTTTTTTGGCTGAAGGACAGCTTTCCCTGCCCCATCCCCAATTTCGAAAAAGATGCGCACCGCGCTCCCTCTTCGAAGACGACCATACGCATCGCGCCGCGCCGTTCAACAAGGATTGCCTATCTATGGACACATTCGGCATTCGATCCAAAATCCCTGTTGCACAAATGACACGATTTGGAGGGTCGCGGTAAGCTTCCATTAACGAACGGGGGTCTGGCCGCGCCCGAAACAGCGCCTCGCGGCCCGATTTGGGCCGTCAACCACACCAGGCTGTGATTCCCGTTGCGAGAATGCACCTCGGAATCAGTGAGACCGGGTCGAGAGGCCGATCAGGCCGTCAGATCGGCGGCTACTGGACACTGCCGTGCCTCTAAAGAGCGACAAAAGCATTGCCGCCAGCCGCCGCGCCCTGGGGCCAAATCGGCTCGGTCGGCGCATAGAGCGGCCTGCCGCGCGTCGCCGAGCTGACGCCGGAAAGAACCGCCCAGAATCGATACCGCAAAGAAATCAGCACCTTAACGGGCCCCTTCATTTTCTTGACTGGAGGTCAGAAAATGAACATCAAGAGCCTTCTTCTCGGCTCCGCAGCGGCTCTCGTCGCTGCAACCGGCGCCCGCGCTGCCGATGCGATCGTGATCGCTGAGCCGGAGCCAATGGAATACGTCCGCATCTGCGACATGTACGGTGCAGGCTTCTTCTACATCCCGGGTACCGAGAACTGCCTGAAGATCGGCGGCTACATCCGTTACCAGATGAACTACAACGAAGACGGCGCGGGCGCGGACAGCTACAGCTTCACGAAGCAGGCGCGTTTCGCTCCGACCTTCGACGTCCGCACCGAGACCGAGTGGGGCACGCTGCGCGGCTTCGCCGAAATCCGTTTCAACTGGTTCTCGGGTCTTGTTCCGTCGACCGTCACCGAAGTGAACCATGCGTTCATCGAGTTGCAGCAGGCCATGGGCACCTTCCGCATCGGTAAGGGCGACACCCCATACGCTCGCTTCCTCGGCTACGGCTCGCCATTCGGCCCGTTCGATGGCTCCTACGGCTTCAACAACTCGGGTGAAATTTCCTACACCTTCAACGGCGGCAACGGCTTCTCGGCTGTCATCGCTGCTGTCGAGATTGCCAACAGCAACAAGTTCGACGTTGGCGTCGAAGGCGGCGTGAACTTCACGCAGGGCTGGGGCTCCGTCGGCGCCATGGCCGGTTATGACACCTTCACCGAAGAGTGGGGCGCAAAGGCTGTCGTGAACGCAACGTTCGGCCTCTTCTCGGTCGGCGCTCACGCCTACTACAGCAGCGGCGACAGCATCTACGCGATCGACAACCCGTTCGGCGGCGTGTCGGAAATCTCGGTCCTCGCCTATGCGAAGGCTAACGTGAACGAGAAGCTCGCTGTTGCGGCTGCCGTTCAGTGGTTCGACGACGAGAACGCATTCGACGACACCTGGCAGCTTACCGGTGGCCTCGACTGGCGTCCGGTTTCCGGCCTGCGTATCCGTCCGGAAATCCAGTACACGAAGACCGATGCTCCGGCTGGCTTCGACGACAGCAACTGGCGTGCAGCCCTCCGCTTCGACCGCAGCTTCTAAGGCGTCGAACGGATAAGAAACGAACGGCCCGACCACCGAAAACGTAGTCGGGCCGTTTTGCAAGCGAATGGGAAGCTGCGGGGGCATGCTTTCCCGATGGGAAATGAAATGGGGGAATCGATAACGAAAATTTGAAGAGTCCGCCCAAATGACGTTCGAGACACTTGCAATCCCTCTAATATGCACTCATTGTTTCGGTGGGGAGATCGTGAGCAATACTCACGATTTAAGGGGGGAATAACATGCCGGCCAGGTCTTTCCTGGAGCGGGAGGATGACGCGTCGCAGAACGCGCAGTTCCCCGCTTACGAATTCTCGTATTCATTGGGGTCTTTCTCGGTCGTCGAGGAATTTTCGCTATCTGATCTGTATACCAAGTACAAAGACCTGCTCTGGGATCACGGCAGTCACAAATACAACGTCACCTCATTCATACGTGAACTGGATGAAATCCGGCTCGGCAAAAAGCAGAGCGCCTTTTCAGACCAGGACATCGACTTCCTCATCGGAAAACTGCGCGAACGCGGCAACAGCAACGCCACCATCAATCGAAAGATGGCGGCGCTCAGCAAATTGCTGCGGAAGGCGTGCAAGATGGGGGATATCCATAATCTGCCTGACTTTCGTCGCCAGAAAGAGCGGGCCGGCCGGATTCGCTTTCTGACGCGGGACGAAGAACTGGCGCTGTTCACCGCGCTCGGCCTGCTCTCGAGCGAGTACAAGGCCTTGAGCATCTTTCTGGTGGACACCGGCGCGCGCCTCGGCGAGGCCGTCGGGTTGCGCTGGAGCGACGTCGCCAATGGCCGCGCAACGTTCTGGCTGACGAAGTCGAACCGCAGCCGGACCGTACCCCTCACTCAGCGCGCGCAGGACGCCCTCGTCCTGCAGCGCAACAGAACCCAGGGGCCGTTTCGCCATCTCAGGCAATACAAGTATCGCGCTGCGTGGAATCTCGCCAAGGACAACGTCGGATTGGGCGACGACAAGGACGTCGTTCCACACGTCCTGCGCCACACATGCGCCTCGAGGCTGGTGCAAGGCGGGATCGACATTCGACGCGTGCAGATGTGGCTGGGTCACCAGACACTTCAGATGACCATGCGCTATGCGCATCTCGCCACGCACGACCTCGACAGTTGCGTCGTGATTCTCGAGGACCAGGCATGCAAGCGCACCGAGAAGCGTGCGCGTCGCGTCGAGGCGGTGGCCGGGTAGGTCCCAAAGTCCTTTTTGCGGTGGAGCCGCCGCCAAGCACGCCCGGACGCTGCACTTGCCGGTAGGTTGCCCGGCAGCGCTGCCGCTCGTGAGATCGGTCGCCCGCGCCAAATCAAGCCCGTTTCCGTCGGCGGCGAATTCTGGACGCGATCAACGTCCGGCCTGCAGCAGCGCGATCACGTCCAACGAACGTCTTGGAAGAGGTCGGATCCGCGTTTTGCTCTGAATCAGTCGTAATTCCGGCCAGACCATCAAGCTGAGCGCGGAATCGGCGGGCCGCTATGGCACGTGATGGGTGGGCAGCGATCTGCGGCAGATGGCGGAGAGGATGGGATTCGAACCCACGAGAGCCTTTTGAGCCCTACTCCCTTAGCAGGGGAGCGCCTTCGACCACTCGGCCACCTCTCCGTTGCCCGCTCGATAAAGAAAATGTCGCGCACAATCAACAAGCCACTGACGTTCACGTGCAGAATCTGCGTCCCACGGTCTCCGCACGTCGCGTACGTCGTCATGCCGGCTACGAAACGACCCGGCAAACGTGGATTACGGGCGCGAACGGTTCCGTATAGCGCTATGGGCGCCCCCACATCGGCGCGGTACGCGAGGGCCCTGGTTCAGGCGTCGGTCCGGCGCGTTTTCAGTGACTTGCCGTCGCGTCCCTGCGCGAAGCTCATGAGGAGTTCGCTCGCATCCGCAGCCGTAACCGGCCGCGAATAGTAGAAACCCTGCCCCAGCCGGCATCCCATCGCCAGCAGCCTCTCGGCCTGCTCCTCGGTCTCGACGCCCTCCGCCACGACACGCATGTCGAGCTTTCCGGACATCGCAATCAGCGATTCCACGATGATGGCGCTTCGCTCGTCATTCATGAGCCGTGAGACGAATGATTTGTCGATCTTGACGATGTCGACGGGAAAGTCGAGCAGGTGGGTCATCGAGGCGTAGCCGGTGCCGAAATCGTCGAGCGCGACGCGAAGCCCCTGCCTTCGCAACTCGCTGACGGCCTCGGCTACGAAACTGTCGCCGCTGCCCATGAAGACCGCCTCGTTTACCTCCAGGATGAAGTGTTTCAGAGGCACGCCCGCGGCCGCGAACGCCTCGCCCAGACGTGTCACCAGATCGCCGCGCTGGAAGTCCGCGGTCGTCACGTTGAACCCGACATGCTGGTACGCGATGCCCAGATCGAGCCAGTGACGCACATCGAGCGCCACTTGCTCCAGCATCCTGCCGGTAATCGCATAGGCGAGCCTCGGGTCGCTGAACGCCTCCTCGAACTCTCCCGCCGCGTGGAGCGATCCGTCCGTCTCTTCGATCCGGGCCAAGGCTTCGAGGCCGATGATCTCGCCGGTGTCGATCCTCACGATGGGCTGATAGTAGGGATAGACCCGCCCAGCGGCCAGCGCGTCGCCGACGCGGGTTATGACGGCCATGCGGTGCGTGATCGAGGTGCGCATCCCCTGGTGAAACGCAGCGAAACCGCCACGGTTCGTGGCCTTGCCATGATAAAGGGCGAAGTCGGCATTCTGCAGCAGCGTATCCGCATCCATCGCCCCCGGCTCGAAGAGCGCACCACCCACGGTGACATAGGCCGGGATCGCGTGCTCCAGATGCTGGACGGGAATCTCCATGTTGCGGATCAACTCGTCCGCCATGCGCGCGAGATCGACCCCCGAGGCGCAATTGCGCAGGATCAGCCCGAATTCGTCTCCGCCGAGGCGATAGGCTTCCATGTCCGCACCGAACTCCAGCAGTCGGCGCGAGACCGCCCTGATCAGCGCGTCACCCGCCTCGTGGCCGAGCATGTCGTTTGTGGATTTGACATGGTCGAGGTCTGCCACGAGCAGGCCGAACGGTCGATCGAGCCGGGTGAGCTGGTTGAGCCTGAGATTGAAGCTCGCGCGGTTCGGAAGCTTCGTCAGCGCGTCCAGATAGGCGACCTTGTGCAGTTGCGCGAAGAGTTGCTGGTGCTCGATCGCGATCGCGCAGAGTTGCGTGCAATGCGCCACGATCTCGCGATCGAATGAGTCGGGACCGCGCCGCGTGTCGTAATAGAATGCGAACGTGCCGACCACGTTGCCGTCCCGCGCCTTGATCGGGCTCGACCAGCACGCCTTGAGACCCGGCGGCAAAGCGAGATGTCTGTAGTCGTCCCAAAGCGGATCGGTCTCGATGTCGTGGACTTCGACCGGCTCGCCCCTGAAGGCTGCGGTGCCGCATGAACCGACATTCGGCCCGATCGGCAGCCCATCGAGCGCACGAGAGTAGGCGCGCGGCAGGAAGGGCGCCGCCAGCGGCCGCAGCCGTCCCTCCGGATCGACGCCCAGGATCGAGCAGATGACGCCGTTTTGAGTCTCGCCCACCCTTCGACAGATCAGGTCCGCGATCCTGGCGACAGGGTCGCCATAGGCGATCATCCCGAGGATCTCGCCTTGCAGTGCGTTCAAGAGAGCAGCGATGCGGCTCGTCTGCATTGTGGCAGGCTCTTTCGAGAGTCCTCTATCGGCCGATTTTGGCCCTGTCAGCTTAAAGAAGCGTCAAGTGCATGCCTTGGATTCGTTGATTGAAGAGGCAAAGCAGCCGTTATCGAGGCCAGCATACACCTATCCGCCAGCGGGCGCATTTGGTGCGAAAACGTTTTAATCGATGCAGCGACCGCGCAATGCACAAAAAATCATCACACACTCGTAACATTTTCGACACAGTCGGCTTCCCGCGCGCTGAAACCGGCGGGTTGGGCATGCAAATTCGATTGAATGAAGCCGGCAAATCCCGGAAAGATTCGGTCGGGACACAAAGGCTTCCGTATCGCACTCTTCCCAAGCGCGGAACCGGCCGGGGCGGCCCATGCTGATCATGGTTTCATCGGAGAGATTCAGAATGAACATCAAGGGCCTTCTTCTCGGTTCGGCAGCGGCGCTGGTCGCTGTTTCGAGCGCACGCGCGGCGGATGCGATCGTCATCGCCGAACCGGAGCCGATGGAATATGTGCGCATCTGCGACATGTACGGCGCCGGCTACTTCTACATCCCGGGCACGGAGAACTGCCTGAAGATCGGCGGCTATATGCGCTACGAAATGCTCTACGACGAGTTCGGCGGAGTAGATGGCGGCTACAGCTTCACGAAGATGGCCCGCTTCGCACCGAACTTCTCGGTGAAGAACGAAACCGAGTGGGGCACGCTGACCGGCTATGCCGAAGTCGAGTTCGACTGGTACTCCGGCGTGGGATTTGAGAATCCGATCACGGGCGACGTAACCATCGGAAGCCTCACGAGCATCAACCTGCTCTACGCCTACATCTCGCTCGAGACGGCATCGGGAACCTTCCTGGTCGGCAAGACCGAGAACCCCTATTCGCGCTTCCTTGGCTTCGCAGGCCCGACACTCTTCGAGGGTGCCTATCCCTATTATGCATCGGGTGAGGTCTCCTACACCTACACCAACCAGAACGGCTTCTCGGCCATCCTCGCTGCCGTCGAGATCGAGACCAGCGACAAGTTCGATGTCGGCATCGAAGGCGGCTTCAACTTCGAGAAGGATTGGGGCTCGATCGGCGCGATCGCCGGTTACGACATGGACGCCGAATCCTGGGGCGCGCGCGCCGTCGGTCGCTTCAAGGTTCCGAGCACGGAAATCGAAGCAACCCTCCAGGGCTTCTACAGCTCGGAAGACACCCCCGGCATCTACCACGTCTACGATCCCTACGGCGACGTGACCGAGTGGTCCGTCCTCGCTGGTGCAAGCGTTGCACTGAACGAGAAGATCGGCCTCGCAGGCAGCGCCCAGTGGTTCGACACGGACGCATGGCAGTTCATTGCCAACGTGCCGTTCACCCCGGTCGATGGCTTTGCGGTCACGCCTGAAGTCGTATACTCGACCGGCGATGGCCAGAGCGACTTCTGGCTGGGCCGCGTCCGCTTCCAGCGCTCCTTCTAGCTCCAGGCTTCCTGGACCAACGAACCCGGCGGGCAACCGCCGGGTTTTTTGTTGACTTGGCGGTGGCGCGACGGCCTATCAGCGGCACGCGACAACCCGATGGAGGACTATGTGACCGAAACCGTTCAGCGCGCCGATATCACGCTCGCAAACTGGCGCGTTCACCCCTTCAGCCGGTACAGTTTCCAGCATGTCGCGGAGTTCGTGCCGGTGGCGGACATCCAGCCGCCCCGCGCCAGCGAAGAGCCCTCGCCCGGTCCCGCGGCGCTCAGCAGCATCAGCCTCAGCGATCGTGACGGCACGGCCATTTCGCCGATCGATCACATGAAGCGCTCGTATACGGACCATCTGGTTGTGATGCGCGACGGCGCGGTCATTGCGGACTGGGTCGCCGACGGCGTCGATCCCGTGCGCCCGCACGTCGTCTTCTCGATCTCGAAATCGGTGACCGGCCTGCTTGCCGGCATCGCGGCGGGAGACGGGCTGCTCGATCCCGAAGCCCTGATCCCGACCTACGTGCCCTCCATGCGCGGATCGGGCTACGCGGACGCGCGCGTCAGGGACCTGCTCGACATGACGGTCGCGCTCGATTTCGACGAAGAATATCTCGACGATGGCGGCGCCTTCGACCGCTACCGCCGTGCCATGCTGTGGAACCCAGAGCGGGCCGGCTCCACGCAAGAGACGATGGAGGGGTTTCTCGCGACGCTTGCCAAACGCGGCGACGACCACGGCAAGCGCTTCTACTACGCATCGCCCGACACCGATCTGCTCGGCCTCGTCATCGAGCGCGCGACCGGCGTTCGCTACCACCGCTATCTCGCGGATAAGCTCTGGGCACCCATGGGCGCGCGCGGCGCGGCCTATGTCACGGTCGATCGCGTCGGGACGGCCCGCGCGGCGGGCGGCGTCTGCATCACGGCGCCGGACCTCGCGCGACTGGGGCAACTGGTGATGGATGGCGGACGCGCATCCGACGGCACGACGGTGGTCCCCGCAGACTGGATTGCCGATCTCCACGCCAACGGAAACCGTCAGGCCTGGGTCGACGGCAACTTCGCCGCCGTGTTCGCCAATGGCCGCTACCGCTCGTGCTGGTACGACGTGGGCGACGGGCGCGGCAGCTTCGCCTGTATCGGCATCCACGGACAGTGGCTGTGGGCGGACCCGAAAAGCCGTGTCGTCATCGCCAAGACCGCCTCGCGTCCCGATGCGAGCGACGATATCGCGACGGCGCTGGAGGTCGACATGCTGGGTCAACTCGCCCGCGCCTTCGAGGGCATCTGACCCAGACGGCTCCTCCGAAATCCGAATTCCACTTTGCGGTGCGATGTTCTATTGCATCGAGATCGTTTGACTGGAGACTTCCGCGCCATGCCGACGCGCCCTCGCCTCACCGCGCTTGCCGAAACCCTGCCCGCGACCGTTCCCTTCGTCGGCCCGGAAGCGCAGGAGCGCGGCAGGGGCCGGCCGTTTCGCGCGCGCATCGGCGCGAATGAGAGCGGCTTTGGCCCCTCGCCCAAGGTTCGCGAGACGATCGCCCGCGAGGCAGGCGAGATGTGGAAATATTGCGACCCGGAGAACCACGATCTGAAGCATGCCCTCGCCGCGCATCTCGGCATCGGCGCGCAGAACGTGGTCGTCGGCGAAGGCATCGACGGACTGCTCGGGCTCATCGTCAGGCTCTTCGTCGAGCCGGGAATGCCCGTGGTCTCGTCGCTGGGCGCCTATCCGACGTTCAACTACCACGTCTCGGGTTTCGGCGGCCGGCTCGTGACGGTTTCGTATGTGGACGACCGCGAGGACATCGACAGCCTGCTGCAGGCCGTGCGGCGCGAGAACGCCCCTCTCGTCTATTTCGCCAATCCCGACAATCCGATGGGCACCTGGTGGGACGCCGACGACGTGGCGCGCCTGATCGAGGGGCTGCCGGAAACGACGATGCTGGTGCTCGACGAAGCCTATGGCGAGACCGCGCCGCAATCGTCGATACCGCCGCTCGATGTCGCCCGGCCGAACGTCCTGCGCATGCGCACCTTCTCCAAGGCCTACGGGCTTGCCGGCCTGCGATGCGGCTACGCCATCGGCGAGGCGGACACGATCAGGGCCTTCGACAAGGTCCGCAATCATTTCGGCGTCACGCGCATGGCGCAGGCGGCAGCGCTCGCCGCGCTCGGCGACCAGCCATGGCTCGAAAGCGTCGTGGACCGTGTCGCAACGTGCCGCGAACGGATCGCCCGGATCGCTGAGGCTAACGGGCTCTCGACCCTGCCATCGGCAACGAATTTCGTGGCGATCGATTGCGGCGGAGACGGGGCGCTGGCGCTCGAAATCATGCAGGGCCTGCTCGCCCGCGACGTTTTCGTGCGCAAGCCGATGGCCCCCGGTCTCGACCGCTGCATCCGCGTCAGCGTCGGGCCCGACGATGAGATCGACCTGTTCGAGGAGGCGCTGCCCGCAGCACTGGCCGAGGCGCGCGGCTGAGCAGGCCTCGTTGTTTGTGCCTTACAGGTCCAGCAGCCACTGTTCGCCGACGAGGTCCTTGCCGAAACTGTGGCGCGGCTCCTCTCTCACCTGCACGAAACCGGCCCGTTCGTAGAGCCGTCGCGCGTGGTCGAGCACGCTGATCGTCCGCAATTCGAGCTGGCGATAGCCGCAGCGGCGCGCCTGGGCGATGCATTCACCGACCAGCATGCCGCCGACGCCCCAGCTTCTGGCCGATGCCTCGACATGAAGCATGCGAAGCCTTGCGCGGTCATCGCCCTGATGCACGAGAAACACGGCGCCGATGCGCTGAAAGCCGCGCTGGGCAATCCAGCAGAAATCCCTCCCCGGCTCGAAATTCTGGATGAACTCGGCGCAGTTCCGGGCCAGCCGTCCCTCGAATTCGATCGTCCAGCCATACTCGGTGGCGTAGAGCGTCGCCTGGCGTTCGATGACCCAGCCTATGTCGCCGGGTCGATGCGCACGCAGGGTCACGGTGGCGGGCGAGGTGTCACCGCCAAGCGCTTCCTCGATCGCAATCATCGCCTGCGTGAGCGATGCCCGCTCCTCATCGTCCAGAGAACTGAGAATCGAGGCGGCAGATCGATCCGCCCTCTCGTGCACGCCATTCAGGACTTTCTGGCCTTTCTCGGTCAATTCGAGCGCACGACTGCTGCCGTCCCCCGGATCGCCGACATCGAGAACCAGCCCCAGCTCCGCAAATCCGCTCAGGATGCGCGCGAGATAGGCGATATCGAGCCGCAGATCGGCCGCTATCGCAACGGCCTCGGGCCGCGATCGGCTTCCAAGCTCGAAGAGCACGCGCGACTGCGCGAGCGTGAATTCGCTATCGGCCATCCTCTCGTTCAGCACGCCCATCCTGCGCGTGTAGAAGCGATTGAAAGCCCGCAACCTCTGAACGCTGTCGTCTAACCTCTGCACACCCCATCCCTCCCATGACCGCGCCACCGTCAGCGCAACCAGTACGATGAGTCAATGCGTTCGTCTTCAGAATGCGGATGCGCCGGCCGGCGCGCAATCCGGCCAGCGGTCAGGCGTCGCAATCAGCCTTTGTGATGCACCGGCTGAAGTCCGTAGACCGAAGTCGGAATGCCTTCCATCCGCGCCTTCAACTGCAGCGCGAGAAACTGCGAATAGTGGCGCGACTGATGCAGATTGCCGCCATGCATCCACAGGGCCTCCTGCTGGGTCGGCTTCCACATGTTGCGCTGCTCGCCTTCCCACGGTCCGGGATCTTTCGGCGTTGCCGAGCCGAGGCCCCAGCACTTGCCGATCCTGTCGGCGGTCTCCTTGTCGATCAGGTCGGCCACCCATCCGTTCATGGAGCCGTAGCCCGTCGCATAGACGATCACGTCGGCGGGGATTTCCTTGCCGTTGTCGAGCTTCACGCCGGTTTCGGTGATCTCCTCGACCTGGCCTGCTTCCAGTTTGATCTTGCCGTCGATGATCAGTTGCGAGGCGCCGATGTCGATATAGTAGCCTGAGCCGCGCCGCAGATATTTCATGAACAGGCCGGACTCGTCCGTGCCGAAGTCCAGCCTGAAGCCGGCCTTTTCGAGATCCTCGTAGAACTTGGCGTCGACCTCGCGGATCTTGTCGTAGATCGGGATCTGGAACTCGTGGAGGATCGCATAGGGCAGTGAGGCGAAGATCAGGTCGGCCTTGGCCGTCGTCATGCCGCCCTGCACGGCGCGCTCGGAATAGAGATCGCCGAGACCGATCTCCATGAGCGAATCCGAGCGCACGATATGCGTCGTCGAGCGCTGGATCATGGTCACGTCCACGCCGGCCTCATAGAGTGCGGCGCAGATGTCGTGGGCCGAATTGTTGGACCCGATGACGACCACCTTCTTGCCCTTGTAGCCGTCCGGCCCGGGATGTTTCGAGGAATGGTGCTGCTCGCCCTTGAAGCGGTCCATGCCCTTGAAATCCGGCACGTTCGCCTTGCCCGACATGCCTGTCGCGAACACGAGTTGCTTTGGCTTCAGCGTGATCTCCTTGCCGTCACGCTCCACGACGACGGTCCATTCCCCGGTCTTCTCATCGTATTTCGCGGACTTGGCCGTGGTGTTGGTCCAGTAGTTCAGCTCCATCACCTTGGTGTACATCTCGAGCCAGTCGCCGATCTTGTCCTTGGGCGAGAAGACCGGCCAGTTCTTCGGGAAATCGAGATAGGGAAGGTGGTCGTACCAGACCGGATCGTGGAGGCAGAGCGACTTGTAGCGCTTGCGCCACGAGTCGCCCGGACGCTCGTTCTTCTCGACGATGATCGTGGGAACGCCGAGCTGGCGCAGCCGCGCGCCGAGCGCGATACCGCCCTGCCCGCCGCCGATGATGACGACATAGGGCTGCTTCTCGAAGCCGAGCGTGCGGAGTTCCTCCTCGCGCTCCTCGATCCAGTTCTTCGAGCCGACATTCTGGCCGTGCTTCGCGCCGAGCGGGCGGGTGAAGCCGGATTTCTCCTCATGTCCCTTGAGTTCGACCATCGTGGTCAGAAGGGTCCAGATCAGTCCGTCCTTGAACCGGACGAGCCCGTAGCCGCGCGCCACATCCGTCTCGAAGCTGATCCAGGCCTCCATGACGCCATCGGCCTCGCTTGCTTCCTCGCCCTCCGCGACCTGCCAGTTCGACGGCTTCACGTCGGCCAGGCGGGCGATGAGCATGTCGCGGACCTGGTCGCGGCCCTCCATCGTCTTGATGTTCCAGGTGAACGCGACGAGGTCGCGCCAGTAGCATTGCTCGGCGAAGAGAGCGACGGCGGCCTCGACATCGGCGGATGCAAGCGCCTTGTCGAGCTTGCCGAGAAGGGCCTGAACCTTGGTCGTCGGGGTCTTGTCGAGCATCGTGTTTCCTCCACTGGCTGTGATGTGAATCGCGCGTCGAGCGCCTCTTGGGCCGGCTGACGAGAATGCCGCGCATTGCGGACGAGCGCCGCTCTTCCCTCGACGCTCCTCGAAACGGCATCCTGTCGCCTCGCAAGCCGGGGCACAACTCGCCAATGGTACAAGAGCAGCCGACGGCCTTCGCCGAACGGTTATCTGAGGCGACGCGCCGTTTCCTCGCGCTCGAAATCCACCAGCGAGGCGCGCATATGGTCGACGAAGGCACGCAGCTTGGGCAGTGCCTGGGCGCGGCTCGGGAAATAGATGTAGAGGCCGGGCGTCATCGGCAGATAGTCCGTCAGGACCGTCTCGAGCCTGCCGTCGGCAATCTCGTCGGCGATCAGCGGTTCGGCGACATAGGCGAGGCCGATGCCGTCGCGCGCGGCCGCGATGTTGGCGCCTGTGTCGTTGACGATCAGCGGCCCGTGCACAGGCACTTCGAGCGTCCGGTTGCCCTCCCAGAACTCCCAGCGATAGATCGATCGCGAACTCGTCTGGCGAAAGCGGATGCAGCGGTGGTCCGCAAGACCCTGCGGCGTCTCCGGCCTGCCGAAGCGCGCAAGATAATCGGGCGATCCCGCCACGACGAAGCGGAAGCGCGGGCTGACGCGCACCGCGACCATATCGGCCTCCAGGGATTCGCCGAGGCGAAAACCCGCGTCGAACCCGCCGGACACGATGTCGGTAAAACCGTCATCGGCGAAGATTTCCACTTCGACATGCGGATGGTCACGCAGGAACGACGGAAGCACGCGGCTGATCACGGAGGCGATGACGCCGCGCGATGCGTTGATGCGAAGCAGGCCGGAGGGCGTCGCGCCCAGCGCGTTTGCCGCGTCGAACGCATCCTGCAGCCCCTGAAGCGCCGGCCGCGCGTGAGCCAGAAGCCGCTCGCCCGCTTCCGTCAGGCCGACGCTGCGCGTGGTGCGATGCAGGAGCGCCACGCCGAGGCGCTGTTCCAGCCCCTTCACCGTCTGGCTGATGGCCGATGGCGACACGCCGAGTTGCGTCGCGGCCGCCGTGAAGCTGCGCAGTTCCGCGACCCAGTAGAGCGCCGGAAGCGCGTCCAGGCCGCCTCTGAATTTTGTGAAGTCCAGCTTCATGACGCATGCACATTACACCGGGTTCTCTTAATGGGAAAGATCGTCATC
Organism: Mesorhizobium sp. CAU 1732; assembly: GCF_039888675.1. Classification (NCBI taxonomy): domain Bacteria; kingdom Pseudomonadati; phylum Pseudomonadota; class Alphaproteobacteria; order Hyphomicrobiales; family Phyllobacteriaceae; genus Mesorhizobium; species Mesorhizobium sp. CAU 1732. The sequence continues at coordinate 1,658,264 of NZ_JBDQQR010000001.1, read as the reverse complement.
ATGGCGCGAAGCATGGCTCACTCCGGAGATCGCCTTGACCATCCGCTTCACCCTGAACGACCAGCCCTTCGCCTATGAAGGCGATCCCGAAAAGCCGCTTTTGTGGGTGATCCGCGACGAAGCTGGCCTGACGGGAACCAAGTTTCGCTGCGGCATCGCCGCCTGCGGTGCATGCACCATCCACGTCGACGGCATCGCGACGCGCTGCTGCACGCTTCGCGCGGCCGACGCGGCGAACACCGAGGTTCGCACGATCGAGGGGCTGCGCGGGCCGGCAGGCGAACCGCACCCCGCGCAATCCGCCTGGATCGACGCGCGCGTGCCGCAATGCGGATATTGCCAGTCGGGCATGATCATGGCCGCCACCGCGCTGCTTGCCGAAAACCCGGAACCGACTGATGCCGATATCGATGCGGCGATGACCAATCTGTGCCGCTGCGGGACCTATCCGAGGGTGCGCGCGGCCATCCATGCGCTTGTGCGCGAGAGCGGGGTCCCGTCATGAGGCGGCGGGCATTCCTGCTTGGGGCCGGTGCGGCGGTCGGCGGCCTCGTCGTCGGCTACAGCGCGTGGTCCGCCTCGTTCGAGCGCCAGGCGGAAGAGCTTCTTGCCGGCGATCCCGGCCACCTGTTCGGCGGCTGGATCAAGATCGCGCCGGACGACACGGTGACCGTCTACGTCCCGCATGTCGATATGGGGCAAGGCACGCATACCGCGCTCGCCATGCTTGCTGCCGAAGAACTCGACGCGGACTGGGCAACGGTTCGCACCAGACGCGCACCGGGCGAAAAGCCGTTCGCCAACCGCTTTCTCGCGCGCGGCTGGATCATCGACGACCAGACCTATCCCCTGGTGGACGGGCTGGTGAACACGGTCTTCGTCGAGGCGGCGCGCCAGATGAACCTGCAGATCACCGGCGGCTCGACCGCCGTGCGGTTCACCGGCCGGTTCGGCATGCGGCTGGCAGGCGCGACCGCACGCGCGCTGATGGTCGAGGCCGCGGCCCGCCGGTGGAACGTACCGCCAAGCCAGATCAAGGTTTCCGAAGGCATCGTCAGCCATGCCGGCTCCGGCCGCAGCGCGCGGTTCGGTGAACTGGCCGAGGCCGCATCCCGTCTGCGCCCACCAAGCGCGCGGCCTGTCTTCAAGGACCCGTCGACATGGCGGGTCGCGGGAACGTCGCCGCTGCGCCACGACATCCCGCCGAAGACCGACGGCTCGTTTTCCTATGGCATCGACCTTACCCTGCCGGACATGCTGCACGCAGCCGTCTCGTCGGCGCCGGTGCATGGCGGGCGGCTGATATCGGTCGACACGGCACCGGCGCGATCCGCCGCCGGCGTTTTCGAAATCGTCACGACGGAACGCGCCGTTGCCGTGATCGCGTCAAGCTGGTGGGAAGCCCGCAGGGCGCTCGATCTGCTCGCCCCGAACTTCTCCGACGATCGCCCCGCGATCCACGACCGCGACAGCCTCCGGGCGGCCCAGGACAGCGCGCTTTCGGCCGGCGAGCCGGACGAACTCGTCTCGCTTGGCAATGCCGGCCAGACGATCCAGGCATCGCCGCCGGACAGGATCGTCGCGGCGCGCTACCGCGTTCCCTGGCTTCATCACGCCGCAATGGAACCGGTCAACGTCACGGCGCAGCTTGCCGATGGCCACCTGACCGTCTGGGGCGGGGAACAGGACGCGCTTCTGGCAAAGGCACAGATGATGGAGCTGTCGGGCCTCGGCGCGGATGCCGTCACATTCCACGGCCTTGCAGCCGGCGGCGCGTTCGGCCGGCGTGTATCGCCCTCCGCCGACTATATGGAGCACGTCGTGCCGCTGGCGCGCGCCGCCTCGCCACGGCCGGTGAAGCTGATCCTGCATCGCGAAGAGGAATTCCCGCAGGGTGCCTATCGACCGGCACTGGCGACCGACATCTCCGCGTCGCTCGGCGATGACGGAATGCCCACCGCATGGTCGCAAACCTTTCTGGCGGGGCCGACCCGCAACGAAGGCTATGCGCTTCCCTATGCCATTCCCAACCAGTCGCTCCGCGCGATCCCCTTCGCCTCCCATGTCAGGACAGGCACATGGCGCGCGGTCGCGCACACGCAGCACACCTTCTGGACCGAGTCCTTCATCGACGAACTGGCGCATGCCGCGGGGCACGATCCCTACGACTATCGCCGCCAGTTGCTTCCCGAAGGCTCGCGATGGCAGCGCGCGCTCGACGCAGTCGCGCAGGATGCCGGATGGGCCGAACCGTCTGCGCCGGGCACCGGGAAAGGCATCGCGATCGCGGAAAGCTACGGCACGATCGCCGCGCATGTCGTCGAGATCGCGCTCGACGCGGCAGGCCGCCCGTCCGTCACCCGCGTCGTCGCTGCCCTTGATTGCGGAACCGTCATTCATCCCGACACGGCGCTCCAGCAGGTCGAAGGTGCCATCATCATGGGGCTGAGCGCCGCCATGCGCGAGGAAATCACGCTGAGCGACGGCGCGGTGGTCGAGCAGAGTTTTCACGACTATCCGATCTTCACCATGGCCGACACGCCCGCCATTCAGATCCGTTTCCTTGAAAGCGACGGCGCATGGGGCGGCCTCGGCGAACCGGGCCTGCCGCCGGCCGCACCCGCCCTCGCCAACGCCGTGTTTGCCGCCACCGGCCGGCGCATCCGCGACCTGCCGATCCTGCGCGCCTTCGATGGGGCAGCCTGACACCCCGAACATGCGCAAAGCCTGTTGACTCGGCCCCAGGGGCCGCCCCGATAAGGGTGGCGATCAACATCGCAGAGGTGATTCATGACGTCGTCAGCCCGATATTTGAATGCGACCGAGGCCGCGAACCGGCTTGGCGTCTCGGCAAAGGCGCTCCGGCTCTACGAGCAGCGCGGGCTCATTGCGCCGCTCCGCACGGCGTCGGGATGGCGCAGCTACGGTCAGGACGCGATGGCGAGGGGCGCCGAGATCGTCGCCTTGCGCGAACTGGGTTTCAGCCTCGCGCAGGTCGAGCGCGTCCTCAACGGCGACGCCGCCGGATTGGAGCCGGCGCTTGCCGCGCATCAAGACGATCTGCAGAACCGTTTACGGCAGCTCGTCTCCACGATCGGGACGGTTGCATCACTCCGCGACGACCTCGCTCGCGGCAGAACGCCGACTGCTGGCGAACTCACGCGCCTTGCAGCGTCGGGAAGCGAGTTCAGCATTGCCTTCGACCTGCCCCATCCATGGGGCGGCGAGCGGTTCGAACTGGGCCGCATCCGCCCCCTCACCTACATCGTCGGCCCGCTGGGCAGCGGCAAGACGCGTCTGGCGTATCGGATCGCAGAGACGGTCCCGAATGCCGTGTGTCTCGGCCTCGATCGGACGGATGCGGCGGTAACGGCAGACCCGGACCTCCGCTCACGCGTCGATCACACGCTGTCCTGGCTTGTCGAGGACGGCGCCACCGTCTCCGACGCGCTGATCGCGCTCATGGCCGGTCTGGAGGCGGACGGGCGGTCGCTCATCGTGGTTGACATGATCGAACAGGGGCTGGATCAAGCGACGCAGGAAGCGCTGATCGCCCATCTGCGGCGACGCGCAGCGTGTGCACGGCCCATCGTCATGCTGACGCGGTCGAACGCGATCCTCGATCTGGCTTCAGTCGGCACCGACGAGGCGATCATCCTCTGCCCCGCAAATCACAGCCCGCCGAGTTTCGTCGCACCCTATCCCGGCACCCCCGGCTATGAGGCGGTCGCGACCTGTCTTGCGACACCGGAGGTTCGTGCACGGACGGAAGGCGTCATCGCGTGGCGGCCCAAGGTCGCCTGACGGCTACCGCTCGGCCGGAACCTCGGCGCGCTCTTTCTTCGGCTGATGCGGATCGGCGAGTGCTGCCTCGGGGCGGCTGATCGGCACGGCGGTCTGAGACGTCCGCTTGGCAAACCCCGTTGCGCCGTCACGCTGCAACAGACGGCGGAATGACGGATGCATGCCGCCATCCGAATAGGCGTATGACGAAAACGCCGTTCCCGATGTCACCAGCGATGCGATCGCACGGTCGTCCGCGTCGCGGCGGGCGGCGATTGCGGGATCCGTGTCCAGTATGGGCTGGCACTGGGCCAGCGGATCGGTTGGCACGGTGCCGGTCGCGTCCGGGCCGAAAGAGTATTGGCCGCCACAATAGCCGACGGCCGGCTGCTGCTTGGTGACCTCGAAGGCGTCGTAGCCCTTCTTGAGGTTGGTCCAGAATGCGTAATTCGGATTTTCGCGGTTCTTGGCCATGTTCTGCGGCGTCATCCGGAACGGGAACGCCTGAACCTGGAACGAGGTCTGGCCGCCGCGCAGCGCCTCGCGGGCGACCGCATAGATTTCGGCGACCCCTTCGTCGGTCATCGCGTAGCAACCCGACGAGGAGCACGCGCCATGCACCATCAGCGCCTCGCCCGTATGGCCGAGCGCCGCCTCGAGCCTGTTCGGATAGCCCAGATTGAACGACAGGTAGAATTGCGACTTCGGGTTCATCATGTTCGCCGAGACATGGTAGAAGCCTTCGGGCGCCTGCCGATCGCCATTGCGCGTCTTGGGACCAAGCTGGCCCGACCAGCGGCACATCGGGTAGGTCTTGAGCAGCGCATAGCTGCCCGACTTCGTGCGCTTCCAGATCTCGAGTTCGCTCTCCTGCTTGAAGATGCGGACCAGGATCGGATCGCGCTGCGTCATCGACTTGCGGTTCATTTCCGCGACGAGACTGGCAGGGATCGGCTGGATCGCCCTGGTGTCGAGGTCGAGCGTGCTCGACACGCAGCCCGTCGCCAGCACGGCAACAAGCATAAGTGCTCCAGCTCTCATAGAACGTAAACGCAATGAATGGCTCCAACGAAGAAGCGGACAATCTGTATGGCGCTCAGGCGCGCATATACCACTCGCGACAGCCTCGGTCATCATGATTAACGTTGTGTTTAGAACCGCGCTTTTTTACGGCGACACGATCGCGTGAACGATTGTGGTCCGATCGTCTGGGCACGAAGGCATCTGGAAATCGCCGGCTTCGTCACAGGCGCGCCTCTTGAATGAATTGAACGTTCGTTTTATTATCTCCCTTGAATGGGAGGAACGATGGCGCGAACGATCGGATCGGATGGCGGGAGGACGGAAGCGGCGATCCGTGACGCGGCGATCAACCTCATTGCGCGCTACGGCTACGAGGCGGTCTCGATGCGCCAGCTCGCGGCCGAGGTGGGCGTGCAGGCTGCGGCCCTCTACCGCTATTTCCCGACCAAGGAAGATTTGCTCTTCGCGCTGATGCGCGGCCACATGGACGCGCTCGTCGCGAGCTGGCGGGATGCGAGCCCCGGCGATGGCGACCCGGTCGCGCGGCTGTCGTCCTTCGTCACCAACCACATTCGCTTCCATGTCGAGCGGCGGCATTCCACTCATGTCAACAACATGGAACTGCGGTCGCTGTCGCGCGACAACCTCACCGCCATTCTCAAGCTGCGCGGCATCTACGAGAAAGAACTGCGCCAGATCCTGCGCGAGGGCGCGGAAACCGGCGCCTTCGAGATCGACGACGTCACGCTGACCGCAATGGCGATCATCCAGATGGTCACCGGCGTCATCGTCTGGTTCCGGCCGGACGAGCGCCTCTCGGTCGACGAGGTGACGCAAACCTATCATAAAATGACGATGCGCCTTGTGGGCGCTCGCGACTTCAGGGAGATGCCCCATGTATGACCACGCGATGAATTTCGGGCTCGGCGAGGACATCGACGCCTTGCGCGACATGGTGCGCCGCTTCGCACAGGAGCGGATCGCGCCGCAGGCCGCCGAGATCGACCGGTCGAACGAATTCCCCGCCCCGCTCTGGACCGAGATGGGCGCGCTCGGCCTTCTTGGCATGACGGCCGACCCCGACCATGGCGGCACCGGCATGGGCTACCTCGCCCACGTCATCGCCATGGAGGAGATTTCCCGCGCGTCCGCGTCGGTCGGCCTGTCCTACGGCGCGCATTCCAACCTCTGCGTCAACCAGATCAACCGCTGGGGCACGCCGGAGCAGAAGGCGAAATACCTGCCGGGGCTGTGTTCCGGCGAAACCGTGGGCGCGCTCGCCATGTCGGAAACGGGTTCGGGCTCGGATGTCGTGTCGATGAAGTTGCGCGCCGAAAAGCGCAACGACCGCTACGTTCTCAACGGCTCCAAGATGTGGATCACGAACGGGCCGGATGCCGGCACGCTGGTGGTTTACGCGAAGACCGAGCCGACCATGGGCTCGCGCGGCATCACCGCCTTCCTGATCGAGCGCGGCATGAAGGGCTTTTCCGTTGCGCAAAAGCTCGACAAGCTCGGCATGCGCGGCTCCAACACGGGCGAACTCGTGTTCGAGGATGTCGAGGTGCCTTACGAGAACGTGCTTCACGAAGAAAATCGCGGCGTCGAGGTCTTGATGTCCGGGCTGGATTACGAGCGCGTCGTCCTGTCGGGGGGGCCGCTCGGCATCATGGCGTCGGCGATGGACGTCGTCGTGCCCTACACGCAGGATCGCCGCCAGTTCGGCCACGCGATCGGCGAATTCCAGCTCGTGCAGGGCAAGCTTGCCGACATGTACACGACGATGAATGCCTGCCGCGCCTATGTCTACGCCGTGGCGTCGGCCTGCGACCGCAAGGAGACGACGCGCAAGGATGCCGCCGGCTGCATCCTCTACGCCGCCGAAAAAGCGACGCAGGTCGCGCTCGATTCCATCCAGCTCCTCGGCGGAAACGGCTACATCAACGACTACCCCACAGGCCGCCTCCTGCGCGACGCCAAGCTCTACGAAATCGGCGCCGGCACCAGCGAGATCAGGCGCTGGCTCATCGGGCGAGAGATGATGGGCGAGGCGGTCTAGTGAGACCGCGCCATCTCGCCCCTTCCCAATCGCGCCCATCCGATTCATCCTGCACCGCGCCACGCGAACGAGGAACCGCATGCCCGTCCTGAAATCCCAGCTCTCCACCGCCTCCGACGCCTTCAAGGCCAACGCGGCCCGCATGCAGGCGCTGGTCGCCGAGATTTCCGACAAGGCCGCGATCGTCCAGCAGGGCGGCACGGAAGAGGCGCGCAACCGCCATATCGGCCGCGGCAAGCTGCTTCCGCGCGAGCGTCTCGCGCAGTTGCTCGACACCGGCACGCCGTTTCTCGAGATCGGGCAATTCGCGGCGCACGGGCTCTACATGGACGAGGTGCCGGGCGCGGGCATGATCTGCGGTGTCGGCCGCATCGAGGGCACCGAGTGCATGATCGTCGTCAACGACGCGACGGTGAAGGGCGGCACCTACTATCCGCTGACCGTGAAGAAGCATTTGCGCGCGCAGGAGATCGCGCTGCAGAACAATCTGCCCTGTATCTATCTGGTCGATTCCGGCGGCGCGAACCTGCCCAACCAGGACGAGGTGTTTCCCGACCGCGACCATTTCGGCCGCATCTTCTTCAACCAGGCCAACATGTCGGCCGCCGGCATCCCGCAGATCGCCTGCGTGATGGGCTCGTGCACGGCGGGCGGCGCCTACGTTCCGGCGATGTCGGACGAGGCGATCATGGTTCGCAAGCAGGCGACGATCTTCCTCGGCGGACCGCCATTGGTAAAGGCCGCGACCGGCGAGGACGTGACCGCCGAAGACCTCGGCGGCGCGGACCTTCACACGCGTGAATCCGGTGTCGCGGACCACTACGCGATGGACGACGAGCACGCGCTCGCCATCGTCCGGCGCATCGTCAAGAACCTCAACCGCCGCAAGGCGCCTGCGCTCACCATCCAGCCCCCTCGCCCGCCGCTGCATGCGCCCGAAGAGCTCTACGGCGTCGTCCCCACGGACCTGCGCCAGCCCTATGACGTGCGCGAGGTCATTGCGCGCCTTGTCGACGGCTCGGAGTTCGACGAGTTCAAGGCGAATTACGGCACCACGCTTGTCACCGGCTTCGCCCATCTCCACGGCATGCCGGTCGGCATTCTGGGCAATAACGGCGTGCTGTTTTCCGAAAGCGCGCTGAAGGGCGCGCATTTCATCGAGCTGTGCTGCCAGCGCAAGATCCCGCTGATCTTCCTGCAAAACATCACCGGCTTCATGGTCGGCCGCAAATACGAGGCGGGCGGCATCGCCAAGGACGGCGCCAAGCTCGTCACGGCGGTCGCCACCGCACAGGTCCCGAAACTCACCGTCATCATCGGCGGCTCCTTCGGCGCGGGCAATTACGGCATGTGCGGCCGCGCCTACTCACCGCGCTTCCTGTGGATGTGGCCGAATGCGCGCATCTCGGTCATGGGCGGCGAGCAGGCCGCGACCGTGCTCGCCATGGTCAAGCGCGAGGGTTTCGAGCGCAAGGGCGAGGACTGGCCGGCGGAAGACGAAGCGAAATTCCGCAAGCCGATCCTGATGAAATACGAGCATGAGGGCCACCCGCTCTATTCCTCGGCCCGGCTGTGGGACGACGGCATCATCGACCCCGCCAAAACCCGCGACGTGCTGGCGCTCAGCCTGTCGGCGGCGCTCAACGCCGAGGTGAAGGACACGAAGTTCGGCGTGTTCAGGATGTAGACGGGGCCGCTGCTTCCGCCTGAATAGGCCCCCGACGACCCCTGCATGGTGCAGTGTCGAACGATCGGCAAGCAGTCATGGCAAAGCACCGCATCTCTACGATCCGTTTCGCCAGCGTCCATCTGCACTATGCCGCCAAGGCGGTGAAAAGCGCACCGGCAGGTCATGAGGTATCGTGGGCCGGATGCGGTGCGCCGGGGACGAACGCCGCGAGCCGCGACAGGGCGGCAAGCATGTCGCGACATACCGGTATCCGACTGGCCGGCATCCGACATGCTAGCATCCGCTTGGCCGGCACCGCGGCAGAGTCGCCGCCGATCTGCCGGCACGCGGCGGAGAGCCGCCTTGCCTGCCTGTCGAGGTGCCCTGCCAGCGCGCGAAGGCTGATCGCGAGACGCACGGCATCCCCAGGGCCTGCGCCCACTGGGCCGATTGGCATCGATGCGGCCGGCATGTCCGGGCCGACGACGACGTCGCGCGCCACGGCCTCGGCCTGCCGCAGGAACAGGAGCACCAGACCGCGGACGATGGGGGAGCGGCCGGCGGCCAGTTCGGCGAGGCCGGCCAGCGCACACAGCATGGCGACGATGCGGCCAAGCGCCGCCCGTTCCTCATCCATCCCCCGCTTCCAGTCCATCGCCGCCACTCCGTTGTTCAGCACGGCATTGTCCGGGAGGCGCAGAGGGAGGTGGATAGAATTTCCGCACCATTGCTGACACATGCTGACACCGTGATGTGTCTGGACGTGGCCGAAAGCGATGGCGGAAAAGGGAACGGCGATCGTGGGGTGGGGAGAGGACTGGCAGCTGTCGGGATGACGGGGCTGGAAAACCGCCTTTCAGCCCCGTTCCACTTATCAGCGTAGCGTGAGAAGATATTTCAGGCCATGAGTGAAGCCACGCGGCGCGACGGTAAGGTGATCCTCGTCGTCCAAAACAACCGACCTTAGCTGCAGGCTAGGGTATTCGCGGCTCTGCAACACTGATTCCAGCGCCAGATTGTCGGCAACCATGTCCACGGTCTGGCTGTAACGCAAATCGCCTTTGCGTTTGGCTTCATACTCACCGACATAGAGGAGGACCTTTGCCGGCAGGTCGTCGTTATGGCTCGCATAGTCTGCTTCCATCTTGAGTGCATGGCGCTTGTCAAACCAAAGAGATGGGCTACCGAGGATATAGCCGCTGAACAAACCGGGTTCGCTGAAGAGTATCTGTGCACCCAGCAACGCGCCGTAGGAATGGCCCAGAAATAGCGACCGATCAGGGTCAACCCGATAGTGGCCAGCGACGAATGGTTTCACCCGATCGGCCAAATATTTCTGGTAGGCCGCACCTTGCCCATGAATGGTGCCAGGTGGCGAACTACTCGGCCCGTTTGGTGTCGGGGTGTAGTCTCGGCGGCGACTCGCAGCACCGTCCTCGCCCTTGCCATACGACAGACCAACGAGAATAAACTCCTCAATCTGCGGTCCTTCGACGTTAAGGCGGCGACCGATCTGCCGGACTATAGGGAAAGCGTAATCGGCATCTGTGACGTAAAGCACGGGGTAGAGCCGCTGCGGCTGCTCAGCATAGGACGGCGGCAAGGCCACAAAAACTTGGTAGCCCCGACCGGATACTGGGTCAGGCACATCCCACACTTCACTGCCGATGATCTCATAAGCGTGCCCTTCTCCCAGCTGCGCTTGCGGAGTCGATTGGGCGTAGGTGTGAATCGTCCCACCAGAGACACCGAGGCCAGCAATAATGGCAATCAAAAAGGTCTTCAAAATATATCGCCGCATCAAGTTTTCCGCGCTCAGGAGTGGTGTTGGCGCGGATCGCTAGCGACGGACGGGCGCTGCATTAAGGCGAAGATCTTGTCAAATCCGTTCGTGCTTAACAAACGATGAGTACGCAGAATCTTGGCTTTGGTTTTCGATCATGGACGCCGCAAGGCTACCCATATTTCGTCGCGACTAATGCATGCTACTGCCTGCCGTTGCACCATGTCCGGTCTGCGTCGCGTCAATCAAGCCGCGTGACGGCTGGAATGGGGTCGGACATGGAAGTTGCTCTATCGCGGGTGCCCAAGGGTCCTCGGAAGGGCTCGTCTGGGGTGGGAAGGCGACCGTTTGCTTCTAGCCACGAGTGCTGCCACAGCCGACACGAACGGCCGAGATGAGGGACATGGGCGCGGACCAGCATGCATGTGGTCCGCGCCCATATCGGGTTCGTTGAAGGACGCGGACGTTTCGCTCAGTTCGCGTCGAAGGCAAGGTGATAAGCTACGGACCCTTCTGGCATCGGAAACTCGAAGGCTTGTGCCATAAAATACTCGGGCGGCACGCCCTCGTAGCGTAGCCTCGAATCCTGCTCGAACCCGAAGCGCGTGTAGAGATGCGGATCGCCCAACACGACGCAGCCCTTCGCCCCATTCGCCTTCAAAAGCGCCAACCCTTCGAGAACGAGGCGGGAGCCGATCCCATTTCCTTGTCGATCGGGATCGACTGAGACTGGTCCGAGGCCAAACCATCCCTCGTTCCGTCCGTCCACCGTAATGGGCGAGAAGGCGATGTGGCCGATCACCACGCCGTCGGCTTCCGCGACCAACGATATGGTCATAGATTTGGCTTGACGCAGGGCATCAACAATAGCGCCTTCGGTGCCGGAACTGTGCTCGGCTTTCGCAAAGGCGGCTTGCGTCACCTCCCGTATGGCAGCCGCGTCGCTCGGGGTTTCAGGACGGATTTGAGTGTTTGCTTTATGATCGCTGGTAGTCATTGTCATTTCCTTATCGATTGTCGAGCTGGGCGTGCACTGACGAGCGGCCCTTCCAACGAGATGCGGTAGGGTCCCGATGCCTTCGATTCCACGAGCCGCTTGCGCCGCAGCTTGGAGAAGACGCCGAGCGTGCAATCGGACAGAAGGTGGCCATTACGGGTGAAGCAGGAAACCGAAAGAATGCTGCCGCTATTGGATCGCTCGTGGCGGATGAAACCGCCCTGCCCCAGCACGTGCAGGACGCGCTGTTCGTTACGTGAGATGTTCATGGGAATGCCTGTGAAAATAAACGCGCACGCATTCGCCCTCGGCGCACTACGCCAAGATGAATGCCGTTCGCCGCCTCACTCGATCGAGGCAGTTAGCGGTTGTTCACAAGCTCCAACATGGACAATCCCTCATTTGGTTGGATGGGATGGAATCGATTTATCGCGAGCGGCAGGCTTCCGTCAATGCGACAGCGGCTACGTCTGCTTTCAGGCATGCAATTTCGAGGATTGAACGGCTGAGAAGGAGTCGAAAGCGGACTGTGGGAGATGAGTTGCTTGGCGGCGAAACTTCGGGCTGGATGGTCGGAGGGGCCATCGCCGCGGGGTCTGTGCGCCTCTTTTCAAGGCACTGATCGCACGACGCGCTGAAAGAGCGCCGCGGAACTGAACCTGTTGAACGCTCCAAGTGGGCGGCGACGGGGTCAACCATCTCTCATAGGTAATTTTTCCTATTTTTATCCCCACCGCTTGAAATGGCCGTACGCTTCTCCCGGATGAAAACGGGAAAGGCTGAAGGTAAAACTCAACAACAGGAATGTTGAGCACATTGCTGCATAGGAAGATCAGCGCCAGGATGAGTTCAGGTGATATCAATTTCGGCGGAGCCGTCCGTCGAAACTGGATGGAAAAGCTGGAATTCGGTACCCAATATAACATGGGTCTGGAGATCATCGAGGATACGTTGAAGGATTTCGGCTATGATCCCGCACGATTCTGAACTCGGCATCGATACGCTGCGAGATCGCTTTCTGAAGTATTTGGAGATTCATCAGCTTGCGATTCGGGATGTCGACATACCGAAGGCGAATCGGAATCTCCTCAAAGTAATACGGTATGGAGATGCGCTGGCGCGCACTCCCATGGGCAAGGATGTGCTGGAGGATCTTATAGGGAACCCACTCCCATTTGTTCGACTTCGCGCGGCGCAATATGTACGTAAGTGGACACCCGAGCGCGCCATCCCCGTACTGGGGAAATTGCTGATCGAGGAATTCCCGCCAGACATGTCACCCGACGAAAGGGTCGAGTTGCGCATCAGCGCCAAATACGCGCTCTACGGCTTCTTCGGCGTGAAGAGTTGGGATCCCAATGACCTGATCGAACCCTTGCGCAGCTATGGTATTGAACTGCCGTATCGCGACCATTCCCAATGGCAATGAAGGGCGCTTTCTGCGCCCATAGGGCTGACTTCCCTTCTCCCCGTTCACGGGGAGACGGTGCCCGAAGGGCGGATGAGGGGCAGCGCGAACGGTGGACGTCTTTGCGGAAGGATAAGGGCAACCGGCACAGGATTAGCCACCGCCGGACAACTTCGTGCCGCCCCTCATCCGGCACTTCGTGCCACCTTCTCCCCGCAAGCGGGGAGAAGGAAGAGCGCGCCCGCTCGGCCACTTCACGCTTTAGCCGTCGCAAGCCGTCTGCGGATCGAACGCCTCGGTGCTGGTGATGAAGCGCAGTTCCACAGTCGTCTTCGCCCCGTCCCTGTCCGCTCGAAGCATGCCGTTCGCCTCGCCTGCTTCCGCCGGTGTTTCGATCAGCCGTTCATTCACGCGGCCGGGCACGAGGTCGATCGGCTCCACGTAATTCGGCGCCTCGAAGGTGTAGATGGCGTCCACCGAAGTGAAGAGCAGGCGCACGGCCGCGCCGGCGGGGAGCACGATCGCATCGCCCGGGCCACACTCGACTGAAACATCCTCCGCGGGATATTCGCGGTCGAGGCGGTACTCGACCGAAAGCGCGCCGTCGTCGGCTCTGACGAATACCGAGAGCGCGCCGATCGGCGGCATGCCTGATGGCGCGGTCAGGAGTTCGGCTGCTGCAAGGCAGTCAGCCTTGGCCGAAGCGAACAGTTCGGCGCAGAATTCCTGCGGTGTCATCACCTCCTCGGCCAGCGCCGGGCCGATGAGCGTCGTAAGGGCCAGCCCAAGAGCGGGCCTCAATGCGGTGGTCATTCGCCGTACACCTTTCCGGAGCCTGACTTGCGATGCAGGCCCGCTCACCCGCCATTCGCCAGGTTCAGCACCAGTTGGTGCACGTTGCCGCCTTCGCTCAACTCGGCGCGGTCGAAGTCGCGGCTTCTGGCGCGCTGGGCTTGTGAGAGCGGGCCAAGGCGCGACTGCAGTTCGGCGCGGACCTTCTGGCAGCCGGGGTCGTTGGGGGCCGAGAGGCCGATCGAGGTGGCCTCGATCGCCTTGACCAGGTCGACGATCATCTCGCCATGCACCTTTTCGTGCGCGGTGACGCCGTCGATGAAGGTTTTCCAGTTGGTGCGCACCGGCTCGGGCAGGTCGCCGCGCGGTTTCGGCAGCCGGTAGGTGATGGTGAGGCTCGGCCGCGCCGTGGCGAGCACGCAGGAGCCGTCCGGCTGCGGGCGATAATCGCGCGACCACAGGAGCTTGAAATCGGTGAAGGCGATCGCGCGGCCGATGCCCGCCTTCGGGCCGTTCTCGCCGATCGATTGATAGAGCTCAATGCCGGATTTGCCGGAGATCGCGTAGTGCTCGACCTGCTCGGCAGCCTGCCATTGGGCGCTTGCGGTGGTGGTCAGCGCGGCGAGCGATGCCGCTGCAAGGCCCAGTCGAAAAGTCCGTGTCACGCGCGCCTCGTCGTCGGTTTCGGGTTTTCGCGACCTTAAAGACAGTTCTTCGCGCGGCAAAGGGGTGGAAATCGCCGCATTGCCTTGTATGGATGGTTATCGAGGAGGCCACATCATGTTTTCAAAAATCCTGATCGCCAATCGCGGCGAGATCGCGTGCCGCGTGATCCGCACCGCGCGCAAGATGGGCATTGCGACCGTCGCGGTCTACTCCGACGCGGATGCACGCGCGCTCCACGTGGAGATGGCCGACGAGGCGGTGCATATCGGGCCTTCGCCCGTCGGTGAGAGCTACCTCGTCGCCGAGCGGATCATCGCGGCGGCGAAGGCGACAGGCGCGGAGGCGATCCATCCGGGCTACGGGTTCCTTTCGGAAAACCCCGATTTCGTCGATGCGGTCGAGGCGGCCGGGCTCGTCTTCATCGGACCGTCGGCCTCGGCCATCCGCGCGATGGGCCTGAAGGACGCCGCCAAGCGGCTGATGGAGAAAGCCGGCGTGCCGGTCGTTCCGGGCTATCACGGCGAGGGCCAGGAGATCGTCATCCTCGCCTCCAAGGCGCGCGAGATCGGCTATCCCGTGCTCATCAAGGCGCGCGCCGGCGGCGGCGGCAAGGGCATGCGCAAGGTCGACGATCCCGACGCGTTTCCCGAGGCGCTGGCATCCGCCAAGCGCGAGGCCAAGGCCTCGTTCGGCGACGACCGGGTTCTGGTCGAGAAATATGTCGACAAGCCGCGCCATATCGAGGTGCAGGTCTTCGGCGACAAGCACGGCAACGTCGTGCACCTGTTCGAGCGCGACTGCTCGGCCCAGCGCCGCCACCAGAAGGTCATCGAGGAGGCGCCCGCCCCCGGCATGACCGACGCGATGCGCGCGGCGATGACCGATGCGGCGGTGAAGGCCGCGCAGGCGATTTCCTATTCGGGCGCCGGCACGATCGAGTTCATCGTCGATGCCTCGGATGGCCTCAAGCCCGACCGGTTCTGGTTCATGGAAATGAACACGCGGCTGCAGGTCGAGCATCCGGTGACCGAGATGGTGACGGGCGTCGATCTGGTCGAATGGCAGTTGCGCGTCGCGGCGGGCGAGCCCCTGCCCAAGACGCAGGACCAGATCTCGCTCGACGGACACGCCTTCGAGGCGCGGCTCTATGCCGAGGATGCGGCCAAGGGTTTCCTGCCGGCGATCGGCACGCTGCATCACCTGCGCTTTCCCGAAGGTCCGGGCATCCGCGTCGAAACCGGCGTTCGCGCCGGCGATGCGATCTCGCCCTTCTACGATCCGATGATCGCCAAGCTCGTCACCCATGGCGCAAACCGCAAGGCGGCGCTCGATCTCTTAAGCGAGGCGCTGGCGGACACGCAGATTGCGGGGTCCGTGGTCAACACCGCCTTCCTGGCGGCGCTGGCGGCCGATGCGGATTTCGCGGCAGGCGACGTCGATACGGGGCTGATCGCGCGCAAGCAGGATGCGCTCACGGCGCTTGCCGAACCGCAGTCCGCGCATCTGGCGGCGGCCGCGATCGCCGCAGCCGACATCGCGGCCGACCGCAACGCGGCCGATCCCTGGTCGTCGCTGGCGGGCTACGCGCATTTCCACGCCACGCCCAAGCGCATCCGCCTGGGCGTCGGGGACGAGACTGTCACGTTCCGGCTGAGCGTCGCTGCCAACGGCAATGTCGACTTGCGCTTCGGGGATGGTGTCGAGGGCACGCGGATCGCGCCGTCGCGCCTGCCGACCGCGCGCTGGCCCGGCCATGTCACGGTGTTTTCCGGCACGGCGAGCCACACCTTCACGGTCGCGGACCCGTTCGCGCTGGCCGAGGCCGCATCCGGCGGCAGCGACGCCTTGCGGGCGCCTATGCCGGGGTTGGTGAAGGTCGTGCGCGCCGCTGTCGGCGAGACGGTCGAGAAGGGCCAGCCGCTGCTGGTGCTCGAAGCCATGAAGATGGAGCATACGATCGCCGCGCCGCATGACGGGGTCATCGCCGAGATCGCGTCGGAAGGCGCGCAGGTGACCGACGGCACGGTGCTGGTGCGCTTTGAGGAGATCGAAGAGGCAAAGCCCGCAAGCCTGCTCGGCTAGAGCGTTTCAAGTTATACCGGAACACCCCCTCCACCACGTCGTGGTCCCCCTCCCCCACAGGTGGGGGAGGATCGAGGTTGCGGACGGCCGCTACGCTGGTTCCTCCCCTGCGAAGCGGGGGTCCGAAGGATGGGCGGGACAAGCGGCTCGCCCCCAGGACCGCCGAAGGCGGTTGGGGGTTCGGTCAAAAGCGATTCCACCTCATCCGGAACCGCTTTGGTGTTCGAAATAGCGAAGGCCGCGCCGGCTTATGCTCCGGTCGCGGCCTTGATGCCCTGGCTATCGCCCTTGCGCCCCCCGCGCCAAAAGCCTTGCCGTCCCTGTTTGCGGCGAACCGTCATCGCGGCTCGCTCGTTCTTGCAGTCCCCCCGGTGGTTTTCCCCGGCTATCGCCCTTGCGCCCCCGCGCCAAAAGCCTCGCCGTCCCTGTTTGCGGCGGGCCGTCATCGCGGCTCGCTCGTTCTTGCAGTCCCCCCGGTGGTTTTCCCCGGTATCGCCCTTGCGCCCCCGCGCCAAAAGCCTTGCCGTCCCTGTTTGCGGCGAACCGTCATTGCGGCCCGCTCGTTCTTGCAGTCCCCCCGGTGGTTTTCCCGGTATTCAGTCTGGAGCGGTTTCTTAGTGAACCGTCATCCATTCGCGGGCTTCGCGCAGCGCCTTGGCGATGTCCGTCTTGCTCATCGTGGCCGAGAGTTCGGAGCGCAGTTCGGCAGCGCGCTCGGAGCCCTTGATGGCGGCGATGTTGAACCATTTGTGCGCCGCGACCAGGTCGGTGTCGCAATCGCGGCCGGTGGCGTACATCAGTCCGAGTTCGAACAGGATTTCCGCCTGGGCGGTGGAGCCGATGCCGGCTTCAAGCATGTCAAAACGAGCCATTTGTCTGTCCCCTGCTTCTGTCCCGAGAGCCGGTTTTCCGGTGCGTCTCGCTGTGTGATCCGATGCTTCACAGGATGCCGGGGAGGCTTGAATCCGTCGTTAAATGGCGTGCTTAATTTGCGGAAAACAAAACTAAAACAAGAGGTAAAGCTCGGATTTCGTTAAGGATAGGAGTCCGCGCATTGCTCGGCTTTTGACGAAAATTCGTCGAAAATTCTGCCGGCCCGGGGAAAGCCTTTGATAACCACGAGTCCAGCGACGAATTTTGACGAGCGCGGATTTCACGCTGAAAATCGCGATCTGCGGCAACCGCGAAAGCCGTTTCGAGGATGTCGCAAGGTCTCTTCCAAGCCACCGAAAGTTGGATTACGCTTACGTTTGCGTAAGGCGATAGTCCGGCACTGCGCAATCGGGAGACGCCGGACGGGAGGAACCACATGCTTCGTATAGTTACGCTCGCTGCGGCGAGCTTCATGCTGGCCGGGATAGCTCAGGCCGACCCGATCGAAGGCAATTGGAGGACGGATAGCGGGGCGACGGCCCAGATCGCCGGATCCGGCGGCGGTTTCACCATCACGCTGCGCAGCGGCGAACATAATGGCAAGCGCATCGGCCAGATGAGCCCCAATGGCGACGGCAAATACAAGGGCACCATCACGGACCCCGCCGACGACAAGACCTATTCGGGCAACGCGACGCTCAAGGGCAACGCGCTGGCGATGCAGGGATGCGTGGCGGTGGTGTTCTGCCGCACGCAGAACTGGAAGCGCCAGTAGCTCCGAGACTGCGAGAGGCCGGGGCCATGCCGCCGGCCTTTTATCGTTTCTAAGTCAGGCTTCTACCGAAACACCCCCTCCACCACTTCGTGGTCCCCCTCCCCCGCTTCGCAGGGGAGGATCCGAGGCCGCGGACAATCGCTACCTGGATCCTCCCCCATTTTCATGGGGGAGGGGAACCACGAAGTGATGGAGGGGGTGTTTCGCAAGCAGCGATTCCACCTCATGCGGAACCGCTTTGGGCAACCATGCGCCCGACCTGGCCAAACACCGCAAGAAGCCCCACCACCAGCCCGACATAGTGCAGCCTGGTCTTTGCGAACCCGGCCACTGCGCCCGCGCCACTAAAAAACCTGGCCGGATAGTAGACGAGCGCGGTGGCGAGATAGGAGAACAGGATCGGGCCGATCAGGAGCCCCACTCCGCGGCCCCAGTTTCCGTCTGACGCCGCAGCGGCGGCCGCCGGGGACAGAAGGATCAGCGAGAGAACGATCAGAACCGAAAGCGTGATCGCCTGATGCATGCGCAACTTCCCCCGAAACACAGTCGACCTGCCAGTCTCCAGCAGGGTTCGCTCACAGTGACTTGATTTATCGGCGTTTACCACCCTGAACCGCAGATGAACGGCCCTCTCAGGGTCGGTTCAGGGCAATTGCGGCAATCTCCTGTCAAGACTGAGGGAGACGAAACACATGCTGGCCCGCCGCTTCACGATCGTATGCCTGCTGGTGACCATCTTCGGAATGGGCCTCGCCGTTCTCGTGGCCGAGAAGAGCCGCCCGTCCTACGCCTACAACAGCCACCATTCGGCATGCGACGCAGGCAAGCTCTTTTCATGCGCCCTTGGCGCGCAGCGCTAGCAACACACGAACTGGACCCGAAATGACGCACCGCCCGACACATAGCCGCTTCGGCCTCATCCGCGCCCTGCCCCGCGTTGCGCTTCTCACCGCGGCCCTGTTCGCTCCGCTCATCGCCATGCAGGCCGTGGAGGCGTCTTCGGACACGATCATCGTGCAGAGCATGGAGCGCGTCAGCGGTGCGGGCATCGTTCTGATCGCCGGGCTTCGCCGCGCCTGAGCCGCGACCACCACCTGCGATCGTGAAACTGATTCAAGCCGAAATCGGGGATGCTCCCCCTCGAAACGTCATGACCAAGTCTCTATAGTGGGTCATGGAAAAGCGAATCTACCCATCCCCCATCGAATCTGTCTCGACGCCGGAGCCATACGCCCGCCAGAGCTTCACTGACGCGCAGGAAGCCGTCGACGCCCTGAAGTCGCTCTATGAGCGCAACACCGCGTTTCTTCGCGACCGCTTCAACGATCTCGGCAAAGGCAACGACCAGCAGCGCCGCTACCGCGCGTTCTACCCCGAGGTCGGGGTCTCCACGTCGTCCTACACGCAGATCGACTCGCGCCTGGCCTACGGGCATATGCCGGCTCCCGGCCACTATGCGACGACGATCACCCGCCCCGACCTGTTCGAGAGCTATCTGCTCGACCAGTTGAAGCTCCTGATGCGCAATCACGGCGTGCCCGTGACGGTGGGAGAGTCGGAAACGCCGATTCCCGTGCACTTCGCGTTTCTCGAAGGCACGCATGTGGACGCATCGGTTGCGGACCGCATCCAGCGGCCGCTGCGCGATCTCTTCGACGTGCCGGACCTGAACGGCACCGACGACCACATCGCCAACGGCACGTTCGAGCCGTTTCCCGGCGATCCGATGCCGCTGGCGCCGTTCACCGCGCAGCGCATCGACTATTCGCTGCACCGGCTTGCCCATTACACGGCGACCAGCCCGAGCCATTTCCAGAACTTCGTCCTGTTCACGAACTACCAGTTCTACATCGACGAGTTCTGCGTCTTCGCACGCGATCTGATGGCCAATGGCGGCGGCGGCTATGAGAGCTTCATCGAGCCGGGCAACGTCACGACCAACGCCGGCGAAACCATGCCGCATGACGGCGCGACGCTGACGCGCATGCCGCAGATGCCGGCCTATCACCTCACCAAGCCCGGCCACTCCGGCATCACGATGGTGAATATCGGCGTCGGTCCCTCCAACGCCAAGACGATCACCGATCACATCGCGGTTCTTCGCCCGCACGCCTGGCTGATGCTGGGCCACTGCGCCGGCCTGCGCAACACGCAGGCGCTGGGCGACTACGTGCTGGCGCATGCCTATGTGCGCGAGGACCACGTGCTGGACGACGATTTGCCGGTGTGGGTGCCGATCCCGGCGCTTGCGGAAATCCAGGTCGCGCTGCAGGAGGCGGTGGCCGAGGTCACCGGGCTCTCGGGCTACGATCTGAAGCGGATCATGCGCACGGGAACCGTCGCCACGATCGACAACCGCAACTGGGAACTGCGCGAGCAGCGCGGCCCGGTCCAGCGTCTGTCGCAATCGCGCGCCATCGCGCTCGACATGGAATCCGCCACGATCGCCGCCAACGGCTTCCGCTTCCGCGTTCCCTACGGCACGCTTCTGTGCGTCTCGGACAAGCCCCTGCATGGCGAGTTGAAGCTGCCCGGCATGGCGACCGAGTTCTACAAGCGGCAGGTGGCCCAGCATCTGACCATCGGTATCCGCGCGGTCGAGAAGCTTGCCGAGATGCCGCCGGAGCGTCTGCACTCGCGCAAGCTGCGCAGCTTCTCCGAGACCGCGTTCCAGTAGGCGCGGTCGGTAACCATACGGCGCATTCAGTCTTGATCGCGCCGCATTCCTCGACCACCTGACGATTATGAACTACCTACGGGGCTCCATACTTCTGAGGCTGGCCGCGCTCGGAACGCTTCTGGCGATTTCGGGCGCGCTGACATTCGGCTATCTGGGCTGGCTGCACCCTGCCTTCGATTCCTTTTCGCACTTCCGGATTCATCTCGCGGCCGGGCTCTTCGTGGCCGGCATCCCGCTTCTGCTGCTCTTCCGGTACTGGCCGGAAGCGATCTTTGCCGCACTCTTCTCGGTCACGACGATCGTGCAGACCGTCGGCCTCCCGCTTCCCTCGCAAGTCTCGACCGTCAACGCATCGTCAACGCCTCATGCCGGCGCGGTCTATCGCTTGCTGCACATGAATTTGCGCTATGACAACCCGACGCCGGAGGCCGTGTTTTCCCTGATCGGGCGGGAAAAGCCCGACATCATCACGATGAACGAGGTTTCGGCCTATTGGGTCGAGAAACTGGCGATCCTCAAGGGAGCCTATCCCTACCAGCTCATCTGTCCGCCGCCGGCCTATATCGGCGGGACCGCCATCGTTTCGCGGCGGCCCTTTGCCGAGGGCTTCGCGCCCGAATGCGGCGACCGCGGGTCGTTCGGCCATGTCAGCCTCGACATGAACGGCCGCAAGCTGGACGTCGCCTCGCTGCATCTGGGCTGGCCGTGGCCGTTCGAGCAGCCGTGGCAATTGCCGCATATCGAGCCGCTTCTGGGTGCGATCGACGGCACTGCGATCATCGCTGGCGACCTGAACGCGGTGCCGTGGAGCCAGACCGCCAAGCGCGTCTCGGCCGCCGGCGGCACCGAGCTCCTGCGCGGGATCGGGCCGACCTATCTCGACCGCCGGTTCCCGGCCTGGATGCGGCCGCTGATCGGCCTGCCGATCGACAACATGATGGCGAAGGGCGGCATCGTGCCGGTCGGATTGACCCGCATGGAGGCGGTGGGATCGGACCATCTGCCGATCCTGTTCGAGTTCATGCTGATGCCGCAGGAAGAGCCCGCAAGCGTGCTGCACGCGGATGCGGGGTCTACAGCGTCGAAATCGCCCATTTAATCGAAGTAGGCGCTGCC
The DNA here is from genome assembly GCF_039888675.1 of Mesorhizobium sp. CAU 1732. Lineage (NCBI taxonomy): Bacteria > Pseudomonadati > Pseudomonadota > Alphaproteobacteria > Hyphomicrobiales > Phyllobacteriaceae > Mesorhizobium > Mesorhizobium sp. CAU 1732. The sequence goes on along the minus strand of NZ_JBDQQR010000001.1, from coordinate 1,636,558 downwards.
CCTCATCCGCCCTTCGGGCACTGGGGCGAGCCACGCGTCTCGCCCGTCCTTCGGACCCCCGTGAACGGGGAGAAGGAACTCTCAGCCGTCACATGTTCGGATAGACAGGCCCCTCGCCGCCCTGCGGCGGGACCCAGTTGATGTTCTGGTTCGGGTCCTTGATGTCGCACGTCTTGCAGTGGACGCAGTTCTGCGCGTTGATCACGAAGCGCGCTTCCGGGTTGTGACGGTCGCCGCCGCCCTTGTCGTCCGAGCCGGGGCCGCCGGCGAGCGAATTGCCGTCGGCATCGACCCATTCGTAGACGCCTGCCGGGCAGTAGCGCGTCGACGGGCCGGCATAGACCGCGTATTCCGATGCCTTCTGCAAACCCATGTCCTTGACCTGAAGATGGACCGGCTGGTCCTCCTCATGGTTGGTGTTGGACAGGAAGACGGACGACAGCCGATCGAAGGTCAAGACGCCATCGGGCCTGTCATAGTCGATCTTCTTGTGCTTCGAGGCCGGCTCCAGCGACGCGGCGTCGGTCTTGCCGTGCTTCATCGTGCCGAAGGGGGAGACGCCGAAGAGCGTGTTGAGCCACATGTCGAGGCCGCCGAGGCCGACGCCGATCCACAGGCCGAACCTGGACCACAACGGCTTGACGTTGCGGACCTTCTTCAAATCCTTGCCGATGTCACTGTCGCGCCATGCGGCTTCATAGCCGGCGAGCTCGTCGTGGGTGCGGCCGGCGGCGATGGCTTCCGCCACATGCTCGGCCGCCATCATGCCCGACAGAACCGCGTTGTGAGAGCCCTTGATGCGCGGCAGGTTCACGAAACCGGCGGAGCAGCCGATCAGCGCGCCGCCGGGGAAGGACAGCTTCGGAACCGACTGGAACCCGCCTTCCGTGATGGCGCGCGCACCGTAGGAAATCCGCTTGGCGCCCTCGAACGTGTCGCGGATCGCCGGATGCGTCTTGAAACGCTGGAACTCCTCGAAGGGCGAGAGATAGGGATTCTTGTAATTGAGGTGAACCACGAAGCCGACGGCAACCTGATTGTCCTCAAGGTGATAGAGGAACGAGCCGCCGCCGGTCGCGCCGCCGAGCGGCCAGCCGAACGAGTGCTGCACGAGGCCGGGCTTATGCTTTTCGGGCGCGACCTGCCAGAGTTCCTTGAGGCCGATGCCGAATTTCTGCGGTTCACGATCCTCGCCGAGCGAGAATTTCTCGATCAACTGCTTGGCAAGCGAACCGCGCACGCCCTCGCCGATCAGCACATACTTGCCGAGAAGCGCCATGCCCGGCGCATAAGCGGGTCCGTGCGATCCGTCGCGCTCGACGCCCATGTCGCCGGTCGCCACGCCGATCACCGCGCCTGCCTCGTCGTAGAGCACTTCGGCGGCGGCGAAGCCGGGATAAATCTCGACGCCCAGCGCCTCGGCATGGCCGGCAAGCCAGCGGCAGACATTGCCGAGCGAGACGATGTAGTTGCCGTGATTGTTCATCAGCGGCGGCATCAGGAAATTCGGAAGCCGAACCGAACCCGCAGGCCCAAGCAGCAGGAAATGATCGTCGGTGACCGGTGTCTTGAACGGGTGGTCGCTTTCGGAGCGCCATTCCGGCAGCAGCCTGTCGATGCCGATCGGATCGACGACAGCGCCGGAGAGAATGTGTGCGCCGACTTCCGCGCCTTTTTCGAGCACGACGACGGAAAGCTCGGGGTTGACCTGCTTGAGCCGGATCGCGGCGGACAGGCCAGCCGGCCCCGCGCCAACGATCACCACGTCAAACTCCATGCTTTCGCGTTCGATCTCGCTCATCGATGACTCCTCTGCGTCCCGCCCGTCGGCACAAGAACTACCCTTTGCCTGCGCTCATAGCGCATCAAGAACGCCAGCGAAACCAAGATGGATGCGGCGTTTCGCACAAAGAGCACGCTCGTCACCTACAGTTAGATAACGTTGACGTAAACGTCAAACAACTCGCCCGAAATGTGCGGGTGACCGGGCCTGGCTGTGCACCGAAGGGTGAACGCGAGGCATCTTCTTGTTTCGGCGATTTGCAGATACCCTGTGCGGGACAGGAGACCGCATGCGACGCTCCTTGCCGACCCTCCTTCTGCCAGGCGCGATGCTCGCCATGGCAACGACGGCCCAGCCAGCCGACGATCTCGGTCGGTGGCACGCTGGCCCCTATTCCTATTCGGATGAGCTCGGTGGCTTCGCCATCCTCGCCATCTCCGGCACCGGCACGATCGAAGACCCGGTGGTGCTGACGCAGGAACTGTTTTCGGCAAGCCCCGTCACGCTCGTCATCCATGCGGAAAAGCCGATCCGGCCACACTTCATGAGGGGCGATTTCGCCACCGGCTTCATCCATCTGCGGCTGATCACGATCAATGGCAGCGGTTTGCCCTGGCTGGAATTCGAGTTCGAACTGCAGGAGATACGCGGTGAGCCGAGCACCTTCGGTGACGGGCTGTCCTTCGACCAGCGCAAGACCGACAGTTCGACGACGCGATCCGACCGCTACGCGGAATTCAGCCGGGATTACGAGCCCTATGACCGGCTGATCTTTCGCGAAGGCCATACCGATGCGGGCCAGACGGTCAGTTTCGAGTTCCTGATCACGGATTTCACGCCGCGTGCGCAGTACTTCATCGTGCAGGATCCGACGATACCCTCGTCATGAGGCTTGTCGCGGCGAGCCGGGCGCGCGACAATGGCGGCTTCTCATCAATCCAGATCGGAGCCCCTGCCCTTGACCGACGTCCGCGAACTTCTCCGCTTCTATGCGGACGCCGGCGTCGACGAGGCATTGTTGGACGAACCGGTCGATCGCTTCGCCGAATCGCATGCCGCGACAGCGGCCCGAGCGCCGGCTGCCGAGACGAACACAGCCAGCCAGACGGAGCGGTGGCGCAGGACCGAGCCTGCACCGGCTCCCCGTCCCGCCGCGCCCCCGACCCTGTCGGTGCCAGACGAAGCGCAGGCTGCGCGGGCGCGCGACATGGCGCGGGAGGCAGCCTCGCTTGACGAACTGCGCGCGATCGTCGCCGGCTTCGATGGCTGCAACCTGAAATTCACCGCGAAGCAGATGGTCTTTGCCGACGGCAACCCGCAAGCGGACCTCATGCTGATCGGCGAAGCGCCGGGCCGCGACGAGGACCTCGAGGGCCTGCCTTTCGTGGGGAAGTCGGGGCGGCTGCTGGACCGAATCCTGGGCGCGATCGGCATCGACCGCACGAGCGCCTATATCGCCAACGTCATTCCGTGGCGGCCACCCGGCAACCGCACGCCGACGCCGCTGGAAACCGAAATCTGCCGCCCGTTCATCGAGCGCCAGATCGAACTGGCCAATCCCAAGGTTATCATGACGCTGGGCGGTCCTGCCGCGAAGGTGGTCCTGCACGCCAATGAGGGCGTTTTGCGGATGCGCGGCAACTGGAAGGTTCACACCACAGCCGCCGGCCTGACCATTCCGGCCATGCCGACGCTGCACCCGGCCTATCTCCTGCGAAATCCCGCCCACAAGAAACTTGCGTGGCGGGATTTCCTCGACGTCAGGGCGAAGCTGGAAGAGCTTCGCGGGTAAATCAGGCCGCAATACTGCGGCGCTGGAAGCGCATATCGCCGCCAAGCAGCACCTGGCCCTGCGCCTCGACACCGCTGGTGATCGCGCGCGCCACGGAATTGACGCCGCCGATCGCCGCGACGCCCAGCGCGATGCAGGTGATGAAGATCAGGAACCCCGCCAGCCCGCCACGCATCTCGCGCAAGGCAAATCGAAGAGCGAGGCGGAACGTGTGCGAGGTCGTCATCGGGCTACGCTCGCGGTGCGGGATGACACGGTGTCTGTGGCGAAGAACCCCCACAAGGGGGAGGGGGACGCCCACGCGGTCCCACAGTTCCGAGCGCTGCGCAAGGTAAGTTGGTCGCGACGCTGTTGACCTCCCTCCCCCTTGTGGGGAGGGATACAGAGTGGGGGTCCGACCGGGAAAACCAGGGTCCGCAATCACGCTCGCACCGCCTGCAATTGCGGCGCGGTCTCGATCCGGCCAGACCGCATCGCGATCTGGCGGGAGCAGCGCGCCGCGAGGCTGGGATCGTGCGTGACCAGCACCAGCGTCAGGCCGCTACGCCGCGGCTTCCAGCCTTGAGCACGGACGCCTGCAAAACCGCGAACAGGGCGACCGCAAGCGCCTGGGCGACGATGAACGCCGTGCCGAGCATGTTCGGCTGGATCAGGCCCGAGACGAGCAAGCCGAAGCTCGCGACCACCCAAAGCGCGTTGATCAGGACGATCTCGGTGAGCCAGGAGCGCGGAACCGCGGGGCGACGCGCCGCCGCGAACAGCAGGACGGCGACCGGAAGCAGCGCGACGCCCGCCCAGAAGAGCAGTCCCTCCGGCAGTTGCAGAAGCGGTCCGAGAGCGCTCGCACCAAAGATCGTCAGCGCAGCCGCGCCGATACCGGTCATGCCGTCCGCGATGAGCGTGTTGCGCAGGAAGGGGGTGTTTTCGATGGACATGGTCGTCTCCTTTCACCGTGTGGCAGGCTGCCTTCCGTCGTGGCCGGCGTCCTGAATGTCCCGACGATGGCAGGAGAGGCGACGCTGCGCGATTACCTCGAAGGTAATGGCCCGACATCTTTTTCCGATCTAGAACAGAGGCCATGAACACGACCCTGAAAACCAATCCGTTCGGCGACCTCCTCAAGGAATGGCGCCAACGCCGCCGGCTGAGCCAGCTCGACCTCGCGCTCGACGCGGAGATATCGCAACGCCATCTGAGCTTCGTGGAAAGCGGGCGCGCCAAGCCCTCGCGGGAGATGGTGCTAAAGCTCGCCGAGCATATGGCGGTTCCGCTCAGGCAGCAGAACCGCCTCCTGCTCGCTGCAGGCTTCGCGCCGAGCTACGAGGAGCGCGGCCTCGATCATCCGTCGATGAAGCCCGCCATGAGCGCGGTGCAGGCCGTTCTGAACGGGCACGAGCCCTATCCGGCCATCGCCGTCGACCGCCAGTGGAACATGGTCGCGGCGAACGGCTCCATCGGGCCGTTTCTCGCCGATGTCGAGGATGCGAGCCTGCTCGAAGCGCCCGTCAACGTGTTGCGGCTGGCGCTTCATCCCAAGGGGCTCGCGCCGCGCATCGTCAATCTCGGCGAATGGCGCACGCACCTGATCGAACGCTTGAGGATGCAGATCGAGGCGTCGGCCGACCCGGCTCTGCAAGCGCTGGAGCAGGAGCTTTCGGGCTACCCCGGCAAGGGAGCCCAATCAGCCAAGCCCTACGACGCGCCGGCCTCCGTGGCCGTGCCGCTGCAATTGCGGATGGGCGAGCGCATCCTGTCCTTCATCAGCACGATCACGATCTTCGGGACGCCGCTCGACATCACGCTGTCGGAGCTGGCGATCGAATCCTTCTTTCCCGCGGATGCCGAGACGGGCGAGTTCCTGCGAAGCCTTGCCGCGCAGAACGCGCCGCGCTGAAGCGCATCACTGCGGCGGCGCGACCTTTCGAGCCTTGCCACGTTCGAGGCCGAGCGCGCGCTCACGCCAGATGATGAAGATGCCCGCCGCGATGACGATCGTGCCGCCAATGAGCGTATAGAGCGTCGGCAGGTCGCCGAAGGCGAGATAGCCGACCGCGATCGCGAGCAGCATCGAGGTGTATTCGAACGGCGCGACGGTCGATGCCTCGGCGTTGCGATAGCTCTCCGTCATGAGGATCTGGGCGATGCCGCCGCAGAAGCCGGCGCTCACCAAAGCGGTCGCCTGCCAGGCTGTCAGGGGAGCCCAGCCGAACGGCAACGACAGGAGCGCGAGCGCCGAGGCCGTCAGCGAAAACCACAGGACGATCGTCGCCGTCTTCTCCGTCTTCACCAGACGGCGCACGAGTAGCAGCGCGACAGCCGACACGGACGCCGCGATGAGGGCTGCCAGCACGCCCACCGCCTGCCTGCTTTCCATCTCGCTGCCGCCCGCGAACAGCGTCAGGTTCGGCCACGAAATGATGACCACGCCGAACAGGCCGACAATGACCGCCGACCAGCGGTAGAAGCGGATCGCCTCACCCAGAAACACCGCGCTGAACACCACGACGAGCAGCGGCTGCGCATAGTTGAGCGTGATCGCCTCGGGCAGCGGCAGGCGCGTGAGCGCGAAGAAACCGAGGCCCATCGAGGTTACGCCCACCGTGCCGCGCACGATGTGGCTGAGCGGGTTCTTGGTGTGAAGCGCGGTCCGCAATTCGTGGCGCCAGGCGAGCATCGCCAGGATCGGGATGATTGCGAAGAAGGAGCGGAAGAAGACGATCTGGCCGGCCGGCAATTCGCCCGCGGACTTGATGAAGGCCGACATCCCGACGAAAATCGCCACCGATGCCACCTTGAGGCCGATGCCGCGCAACGGGTTGTTGCTGGATTGCGACGGCGATGGCTGCTGTGTGGCCATCAGGAAGCTGCGTGCCGCCGGTACGCGCCGGCGGCAGGGTCTGGGGACATCAGGCGTGTCTCACTTCGAGGATTTTGCCTCCGAAATTGCCGCCCACACCCGCGAGGGCGTTGCCGGCATCTCGATATGTCCGATTCCGTAGGCTCTGTGAAGCGCGTCGGTGACGGCGTTGAGAACGGCCGGCGTGGACCCGATCGTCCCGGCCTCGCCCGCGCCCTTGATGCCGAGCGCGTTGGTCGTCGACGGCACGTTGCGCATCTCGAAGTGGAAGGACGGGACGTCGTCGGCGCGCGGCATGCCGTAATCCATGAAGCTCGCGGTCAGGAGCTGGCCGTCCTCGCTATAGATCGTGTCCTCGGTGAGCGCCTGCCCGATGCCCTGCACGACCCCGCCATGCACCTGGCCAGCGAGAAGGATGGGGTTCACGATCGCGCCGAAATCATCGACGATGGTGTAGTTGACGATTTCGGTGCGGCCGGTTTCGGGATCGATCTCGACCTCGCAGATATGCGTGCCGTTGGGATAGGTGGCTTCGGTCTGAACGAATTCGCCGAACCCCTTGATATCGTCGGCATTCTTCGCCGCCTTCGCGATGGACGCGAAATCGATGCGGCGATCCGTGCCCACGATGCGCGCCTCGCCGCCTTCCAGCTCGATATCGGCTGACGAGGCTTCGAGTTCGTCGGCTGCGATGCGCTTGATCTTTTCGGCCAGATCCTCGCCGGCCCGCGCGGCGGAGACGCCACCCAGCGGGATCGAGCGCGAGCCGCCCGTTCCGCCACCCTTGGCGAGGCGATCCGTGTCGCCCTGGTGGACATTCACCCTGGCGATATCGACGCCCAGCTTCTCGGCAACGAACTGCGCGTAGGCCGTCGCATGGCCCTGCCCGTTCGACTGGGTGCCGATGAGAAGCGTGACGGTGCCGTCGCCGTTGAGCTCGACATGGGCCGGCTCGGAGCCCGCGAAGGCGCAGGCCTCGATATAGGTTGCCATGCCGATGCCGCGTATCCTGCCGGCATCGGTCGATGCGGCCTGTCGCGTGTCGAAACCGTTCCAGTCGGACCGTTCGAGGGCTGCGTCCATATGGCCCTCGAATTCGCCGACATCGTAGGCGCGGCCTGTCGGCGTCGTGTACGGGAACTGCTCGGGCCGGATGAAGTTGCGCCGCCGGATTTCATGCGGCTCCAGCTTCATGTCGCGCGCGCAGCAATCGACGAGCTTCTCGAGCAGGAAGGCCGCCTCGGGCCGCCCTGCCCCGCGATAGGCATCGACCGGACAGGTGTTCGTGTAGACGCCGGTGATCAGCACATCGAGCGCCTCGATGTCGTAGACGCCGGTGGACATGCTGGCGCCCATATAGGGAATGTACGGCCCGAACTGATGGACGTAAGCGCCGAGATTGGCGACGAGGTTGACCCGCAGCCCGAGGAAGCGGCCATCCTTGTCCATCGCCATCTCGGCCTTGACGACGTTGTCGCGCCCCTGCGCATCCGTCATGAAATGCTCGGTCCGGTCGCCGGTCCATTTCACGGGCTTGCCCAGCCGTTTGGCCGCTTCCATCACCAGAGGATACTCGCGGTAGACGAAGGTCTTCGGGCCGAAACCGCCGCCCACATCGGGCGTGATCACCCGCAGCTTCTCGTGCGGAATGTTGAAGACGACGTCGCACAGGACCCTGCGCATGGAGTGAACGCCCTGCGATCCCGTCGTCAGCACGAAACGATCTTCGTCCGCGCGCCATTCGGCAAGTGCTGCCCGCGCTTCCATGTAATTGCAGACGAGGCGGTTGTTGTAGAACTCGATCGACGTGACGTGATCGGCCTTGTCGAAGGCGGCTTTCGTCTTGTCGGGATCGCCGATCTGGTACTGCATCGCCTGGTTCGAGCCGAGCTCGGGCCAGACCAGAGCCGCATCGTCGTCGAGCGCGCGCGCCGTCAGGGCGACCGCGTCTTCGCCGTCGAAATCGATCTCGATGAGTTCCGCCGCGTCCTGCGCCTGCGCGCGGGTGTCCGCCACCACGAAGGCGACCGCATCGCCGACATAGTTCACACGATCGCGGCACAGGATCGGGATGTCGCGTGTCGGCGCGCGCGTTCCGTCCGGCTGCTTCTGCATCGCGCCGGATTTCAGATCGCCCAGATGCGCGAGGTCTGCGCCGGTCAGCACCAGATGGACGCCGTCGGCAGCCTTCGCTGCGTCGGTCGAGCCGATCGTGAACGTCCCCTTCGCTACGGGCGAGCGCAGGACGTATCCGTGCAGCACGCCGTCCTGCCTGATATCGTCGGTGTAGCGGCCGCGTCCGGTGATGAAGGCATCGTCTTCCTTGCGCAGGACGGATGCACCCATTCCGAACTTCGGAGTCATGACGTTCATGGAGATTTCCCGGAAACGGTTTGCTGATGAGGGTCGGTGTGAAGCCGCCGCAGTTTTGTCCAGCGCCCGTATCATGTAAAGACCACGACTCATAATTGGACGGTCGGAAACGACGCGGCAGGACGGGGACGACAGCATGCGCAAGGACACTGGCCAGGTCTTCCGTATCGAGGACTATCGCCCGAGCGACTATCTGATCCCGCGCACCAGCCTCGCCTTCGCGCTCTCGCCGGAAGCGACTGTCGTCACCGCCGTGCTCGACATCGAGCGACGCCAGGGCATCGCGCCGGGCACTCCGCTCGTTCTGGATGGCGACGAACTCACGCTCGTCAGCGTCGCGATCGACGGAAAGCCGTTGGCCGATGACGCGTTCAGTTCCGATCCCCAGCACCTGACGATCGCGAACCCGCCGCATGACGAAGCCTTCCAACTGACGATCGTGACGCGCATCGATCCGTCGCGCAACGGAACGCTCATGGGGCTGTTCCGCACCAACGGCGTCTATTGCACGCAGTGCGAGCCGGAAGGCTTTCGCCGCATCACCTATTTCACCGACCGGCCCGACATGCTCTCGGTCTACACGGTGCGCATCGAGGCCGAGCGGGCGCAGGCGCCGCTGCTTTTGTCGAACGGCAATCTCGTCGAGCAAGGCGACCTGGCCGGTGGCCGTCACTTCGTCGTCTGGCACGATCCGTTTCCCAAGCCATCCTATCTTTTCGCGCTGGTGGCTGGTGATCTCGCCGGTCTCCACGATGAATTCACGACGGCGTCCGGCCGCAAGGTCGCCCTCGGCATCTATGTCGAGCATGGCAAGCAGGATCGCGCGGCCTATGCGATGGACGCGCTCAAGCGCTCCATGAGCTGGGATGAAGAGGTGTTCGGCCTCGAATACGATCTCGACGTATTCAACATCGTCGCCGTGTCCGACTTCAACATGGGCGCGATGGAGAACAAGGGCCTCAACATCTTCAACGATAAATACGTTCTTGCCGACGAGGCGACGGCGACGGATGCGGATTTCGCCAATATCGAGGCGATCATCGCGCATGAGTATTTCCACAATTGGACAGGCAACAGAATCACTTGCCGCGACTGGTTCCAGCTCTGCCTGAAGGAAGGCCTGACCGTTTTTCGCGATCATGAATTCTCGGCGGACCAGCGGTCTCGCGCGGTCAAGCGCATCGCCGAAGTGCGCACCTTGCGGGCACACCAGTTTCCCGAGGACCAGGGCCCGCTGGCGCATCCGGTGCGGCCGCGCCGCTATCGCGAGATCAACAATTTCTACACGGCGACCGTCTACGAAAAGGGTTCGGAGGTGGTGCGCATGATCCGCACGATCCTCGGACCGGACGATTTCCGGAAGGGCATGAAGCTCTATATCGAGCGTCATGACGGCGACGCGGCCACGATCGAGGATTTCCTCGCGGCCTTCGAGGACGCGTCGGATCACGATCTGTCGCAGTTCGCGCTCTGGTATCATCAGGCCGGCACGCCGAACCTCACGATCTCGACCGCGCACGATGCGGAGCATCAGGAGTTCCGGATCGAGATCGAGCAGTCCGTGCCGCCGACGCCGTCTGAAAGCCGCAAGCGGCTGATGCACATCCCGCTCGCCTTCGGTCTCGTCGGCGAAGACGGCAGCGATATCACGCCCACTTCCGTCGAGGGTGCGACGGTCGAGAACGGCGTCATCCATGTCCGCAAGCGCCGGCAAATCGTGCGCTTCCAGGGCGTGCGGGAGCGCCCGGTCGTGTCGCTCAATCGCGGCTTCTCCGCCCCGATCACGCTCTCGGTCGAGCAGCGGGCCGACGACCTCCTGTTCCTGGCGCGCCACGACAGCGATCTCGTCTCGCGATGGCAGTCGCTCTACACGCTGTTCACCGACGCGCTCATCCACGGCTTTCGCAGCGTGCGCGGGCAGAAGGCGCCGGAGTTCCCCACGGGTCTGATCGCGGCGATTGGCGACATCGCATCGGACGAGAGCCTGGAACCCGCCTTCCGCGCGCTCGCGCTGACGCTGCCGGGCGAAGCAGACGTCGCGCGCGATATCGGCACGAACATCGACCCGGACGCGATCCGTGTCAGCCGCGATGCGCTGGCATCGGCAATCGCGAAGGCGAACGGCGAGCGCTTTCAGGCGCTCTATGACGGTTTCGACGGCGGCGGAACGTTCAGCCCGGATGCCGACAGTGCGGGCAAGCGCGCGCTTCGCAACGTGTTGCTCGATTATCTGGCCGTCGGTGCGGAGGATCCGTCGCTTGCCGCGCGCCAGTTCGATCAGGCCACCAACATGACCGACAAGGCGGCCGCGATGACGGTGCTTGCGCATCGTTTCCCCGGCCATGCGCGCACGACCGACGCGCTGGCCGCGTTCGAGACGCAGTACGGCCACGATCCGCTCGTCATGGACAAATGGTATCAGACGCAGGCGACGATACCGGGTGCCGACGCGGTCGATCGCGTCAAGGCGCTGATGACGCATCAGGGTTTCTCGCTGTCGAACCCGAACCGCGTGCGCGCGCTGATCGGAACGTTCTCGACGCTGAACCAGACCGGCTTCCACCGCGCCGACGGGGCCGGCTACACGTTCTTCGCGGAGACGGTTCTGGAAATCGAGAAGCGGAACCCGCAGCTCGCCGCACGGCTGGCCACGGCGATGCGCTCATGGCGCTCGTTGGAGCCGACGCGCCAGGCGGCGGCACGCGAGGCGCTGCTCACGATCGCAGCCCCCGACGATTTGTCGAGCGACCTGCGCGACATCATCGAACGGACATTGGCTTGAGGGAGCGGGGCGAAACCGTCCTGCCTCGGCGCGCAAGCGCCTCATTTTCGTCTCTTCGGCAACGATTCTTAAACTTTTACGAATCACCCCACTAGACAGCGCGAATCACCTCTGATTCTTTAGGGCAGATTCGGGCGTGCGGCGTTACCGGATCACCAGAGGGACAGGATCGGGGAGCCATTCGATGGCAAAGGCGGACGCGTGGAGCGCGCCCGAGGGCAGTTTTTATGCCCGACATACGGCGGCACGACGCGCCAGTTCCGGCCTGACCGGCCATGCGCGCATGATTGCCGCGCCGGCCTACAAGCGCCTTCTCGCAGCGGAGCCAATTCTGCGCAGCCTGATCCCGTTCCTGATCATCGTTTTTCTCGTCGTGATCGCCGGCACGCGCTGCCTGTCCTTGATGACGCATCACGAGGAAGTCGAGCGCTCGGCGAAGGGGCTGCTCGGGCTCGCGGCGGGCCAGATGGGCTATGCCCTCACGGCCGCCCAAAGCGACGGGCCGCTCGACGCCGCCGCATTCGACGCGCTCATCGAAGACATCGCGACCCAGGGCTCGATCGGCAACCGCCACGCGCTGATGATCACCGACGACAGTTTCGTGGTGAAGGCCGCGACGCAGTCCGGCTCGCCATGGATCGGCCGCCAGCTCGAAAGCTTCATCGGCGGCGGGCAGCCGCTGTTCCTGTTCGGCAACCGCGCCGGGGTGATGGAAGTGCGGATCGCGGACGAGGTCTGGTACGCCGCGATGGGCATCGCGGACGGCCGCCAGGGTGCGGCGATCGCGATGATCGCGCAGGATGCGGTGTTCGCGGACTGGCGCAAATCGGTGACGCTGAACGTCACGCTCTTCGCCGCCACGGCAGCCGTTCTGCTGGTCATCCTCTATGCCTATTTCGGCCAGGCCGCGCGGGCGCAGGCTGCCGACAGGCTCTATCTGGAGGCGCACAACCGCGTCGATCTCGCTCTGGTGCGCGGGCGATGCGGGCTGTGGGACTGGGACATGGTTCGCGGCAGGATGTACTGGTCGCGCTCCATGTACGACATGCTCGGCTATGAAGCGTCGGAGGCCATGCTGTCCTTCGGCTCAGTCTCCGAGATCATCCATCCCGACGATGCCGATCTCTTCGAACTCGCCAACCGCATCGTCTCGCGCGAAGTCGACCAGATCGACCGCATCTTCCGCATGCGGCACGCCGACGGACAGTGGGTCTGGATCCGCGCGAAGGCGCAAGTGAGCGATCCCGACGCGCCTGAAATCCACCTCATCGGCATCGCCGTCGACATCACCGAGCAGCGCACGCTCGCCCAGCGTTCCGAAACCGCCGACATGCGGCTTCGCACCGCGATCGAGAACATCTCGGAATCCTTCGTTCTGTGGGATTCCGCACAATGCCTGGTGATGTGCAATTCCAAGTACCAGCAGGATAACGGCCTGCCGGACCACGACATCGTCCCCGGCACGCCGCGCGACCTGATCGAAAAGCGCATGACGGCGCTTCTCCATGAGCGCCGCCTTGCCAATTCCAGCGGCCACAGCGGTGCCGCGACCTATGAGCGGCAACTGGCGGACGGGCGCTGGCTGCAGGTGAACGAACTCAAGACCCGCGATGGCGGTCTGGTGTCCGTGGGCGCCGACATCACGCAGTTGAAGCAGCATCAGGAAAAGCTGGTCGACAGCGAGCGCCGCCTGATGGCGACCATCCACGACCTCAGCCTGGCCCGGAAGGCCGAGGGCGAGCGCACGACCGAACTGGTCGACCTCAACCGCAAATACATGAAGGAAACCGAACGCGCGGAAGCGGCCAATCGCGCGAAGTCCGAGTTCCTCGCCAACATGTCACACGAACTGCGCACGCCGCTCAACGCGATCATCGGCTTCTCGGAGATGATGCAGACCGCCTTGTTCGGTCCTCTCGGCGCGCCGAAATACGACGAGTACGTCAAGGACATCCATTCGAGCGGCACCTATCTGCTGGGCGTCATCAACGACATTCTCGATATGTCGAAGATCGAGGCGGGCCAGTTCTCGATCGAGCGTGAGGGGATCGATCTCTTCCCCCTCATCAGCGAGACGGTGCGGGTCGTCGCCCTACAGGCGGCAGAGAAGTCGATCACGCTCGACACCAAGATTTCGAATTCGATGGTGCTGTTCGCCGACCGGCGCGCGATCAAGCAGATCGTCATCAATCTCCTGTCGAACGCGGTGAAATTCACGGGACATGGCGGCCACATATCGCTGCGCGCGCGCAAGGTGTCCGGTGCGATCATGCTGTCGATCGAGGATACGGGCTGCGGCATTCCCAAGGATGCGCTGCGCAATCTCGGACGCCCGTTCGAGCAGGTTCAGAACCAGTTTTCCAAGAACCACACCGGCTCGGGCCTCGGTCTCGCGATCTCGCGTTCGCTTGCCGAGCTGCATGGCGGTGCGCTGAAAATCCGCTCCACCGAGGGCGTCGGCACGATCGTCTCGGTGCGCATCCCGATCCGCGAGCAGCTCAAGAGAGCGGCATAACTCAGCCGAGTCCCTTCCCCAGCAGCGCGCCGAAATGCTTTTCGACGCGCTTCGATGTCTCCTTGATATGCGCTTCCAGCACCGGGAGCTCCGGCAGATCGGTGCTTCTCAGGAGGAGATCGGCAAGGCCGGGCGGAACATCCTCCGGCTCAAACGGCCCGGTGAGGCAGAGCCGCATGATCTGCGTGAGCGTCAGATAGAGCTCGTAGGCCGCCTCCAGTTCCTCGCGCGCCTGCGCATCGCAGAAGCCGGGCGTGAGCCGCGACAGCGCATCGCCCGTCGAGGTCGGCGGCCATGTGTCCGGTTCGATGTTGCCGGTCAGGCGCGCGCATTGCGCGATGAATTCGAGGTCGATCTGACCGCCCTTGATGAGCTTGAGGTCCCAGATGTTCCGGGGCGGCTTTTCCTCGGCGATCGTGCCGCGCATGTCGACGGCATCGCGCAGGATTTTCGCGGTGTCGCCATCCTGCGCAAGCACCGTCTCGACATCCTGCGTCACGACCTCGCAAAACGCCGGATCACCGGCGACCGGACGCGCACGCGTCAGCGCCATGTGCTCCCACGTCCACGCCTCCTCGCGCTGGTACTTGCGGAACGAGTCGATATGCGTCGCCACCGGTCCCTTGTTGCCTGACGGACGAAGCCGCAAATCGAGTTCGTAGAGCACACCCTCCGCTGTCGGAGCCGAAACGGCCGCGATGAGGCGCTGGGTCAGCCGCGCATAATAGTGCGACGGCGCGAGCCCCTTCTCGCCATCGGATTCGTCTGCTTCCGGATCGTGATCGTAGAGCAGGATCAGATCGACGTCGGAGCCGGCGGTCAGTTCGCGGCTGCCGAGCTTGCCCATGCCGAGAATCGCGACCCTGCCGCCGGCCACATGGCCGTGGCGCACGGCAAACTCCGCCATCACCGCGTCGAGCGCTGCGCCGATCGTCAGGTCGGCGAGATCGGAGAACGCCTTGCCGGCGCGCACGGCGTCGATCGCGCCGGTCAGCAGGCGAACGCCGATGAGGAATTTTTGCTCGGCGGCGAAGATGCGCAGCCGGTCAAGCCGTTCCTCGTGAAGCTCCGCGCCTTGCAGGAACGCCTCCAGCCGCGCCGCGAGATAGGCCTTGTTCGGCAGTTCCGACATCAGGCCGGGATCAAGCAACCCGTCGAAGACATGGGCACGGCGCGTGATGATCGCGGCCAGTCTCGGGGCAGCGCCCATGATCGTCGCCAGCAGATTGAGCAGCGCCGGATTGGACTGGAGCAGCGAGAACAACTGGATGCCGGCGGGCAGGCCGCCGAGAAACTCGTCGAAACGCAGCAGCGCCTCGTCGGCGCGGCGTGTCCTGCCGAACGCTTCCAAGAGCGCCGGCGTCAGTTCCGTCAGGCGTTCGCGCGCCTCGGCGGACTGCGTCGCGCGGTAGCGGCCGAAATGCCAGGTGCGGATCACGCGGCAGATGTCGCTCGGCCGCTCAAATCCCATGTTGTGGAGTGTTTCGAGGGTGCCGGGATCGTCGACATCGCCGGTGAAGACGAGGTTTCCGACCCCGCTGGATAGCTGCGGCGCGGTCTCGAAGAGTGCCGCGTAGTGTCCCTCGACGAGATGCAGGGCTTCGCGAAACGACTTCGAAAACGCCGCGCCATTCTCGAAGCCCAGCATCGCCGCTATGCGCTCGATGCCTTCGTCATCCTCGGGCAGATTGTGCGTCTGCTCGTCGGCCACCATCTGGATGGCATGCTCGACGTCGCGCAGGAACCAGTACTGGTGCGACAGCGCATCGCGCGCCTCGTCCGAAATCCAGTTGCGCGCAGCCAGCATCGTCAGCATCGCGACCGTCTCGCGGCCGCGCAATTCGTGGAATCGCCCGCCGGCGATCAGTTGCTGCGTCTGGACGAAGAATTCGATCTCGCGGATGCCGCCACGGCCAAGCTTGACGTTGTGGCCCTTGACCGCGATCTCGCCATGCCCCCGGTGCGCGTGGATCTGGCGCTTGATGGAATGGACGTCGGCGATTGCCGCGAAGTCCATGTATTTGCGCCAGACATAGGGCGTCAGTTCCTTGAGGAACGCCGTCCCGGCCTTGATGTCGCCTGCCACCGGGCGCGCCTTGATCATGGCGGCGCGCTCCCAGTTCTGGCCTCGGCTTTCGTAGTAATGCAGTGCCGAATCGACGGAGATGGCGAGCGGCGTCGAACCCGGATCGGGGCGCAGCCGCAGGTCTGTGCGGAAGACGTAGCCGTGCTCGGTGCGATCCTGAAGGATGCGCACGAGCCTGCGCGTGAGCCGCGCGAAGATATCCGTCGCGTCCATCGGATCGATGATCGCCGGTGCCTGCGGATCGAAGAAGACGATCAGGTCGATGTCGGACGAGTAGTTGAGCTCGCGCGCGCCGAGCTTGCCCATGCCGATGACGATCCAGCCCGATCCGATCGACGGCTCGTCCGGGTCAGGCAGCTTCAGCTTGCCGCTCTCGTGGGCATCGCGCAGCAGGAACGCGACAGCAGTCGATGTGCAGGCATCCGCCAGCGCGCTCAGCCGACGTACAGTCTTCTGAGCGTCCGCCTCGCCGGCGAGGTCGCCCAGCGCGATCAGGAAATGCGCCTCGCCTTTCAGCAGGCGCAGATCGCGCATCAGCGCGGCTTCGGTCAGGCCCTCGCTTTTCCAGCACACGCCGATGCGCTCGATCAGCGCATCGATATGGGCGTCGAGCGGCGTATCGAACAGGGCTTCCAGTGCCCGGACATTGCGCCGCGCCGCATCCCGAAGAAACGGGGACAGGTCGAAGACCGCACCGAGAAAGCCGGTGAGAGGCGTATCGCCGGCTGCCAGCTTTGCAAGGCGCGAACAGCCCGCCTCCTCCGCCGTTTCCGCCAAATCCGCGAGTTCAGCCTTCGCATTCGCGGCATCGAGCGGACGCAAAGGCGCTGCCGGGACGCCGAACCAAAGCCGTCCGCTTGCCAGCGCTTCGGCATCCTTTTTGCTCATATGTCCGAATCGCTCCCCGGAAAGACCATCTTCACCGATAGTCCGGGGTTTCGTCCGGTCAATTCAAGCCTGCCGCCGTGAAATTCCATCACCGCCTTCGCGAGGCTGAGGCCGAGGCCCGAGCCCGGCTGCGAGCGGCTCTGCTCGAGCCTGACGAACCGTTCCGTCGCGCGGTCGCGGTCCTCGTCCGGGATGCCGGGGCCATTGTCGCCCACTTCGAGCACGAAGCCGCCGGCCTCGTGGCGTCCCAGCGAGACGATCACGCGCGGCGCGTCATTCGTGCCGGCTGAGTATTTGATGGCGTTGTCGACCACGTTGGACAGGGCCTGCCCGACCAGTTCGCGATTGGCGTTGACAGTCACGACGCCTTCGATCGCGGCTTCCAGCACGACACCGACATCTTCCGCCACCGGCTCGTAAAGATCGACGACGTCGGCCACGATGGCGGCCAGGTCGACCGGCGACGTCTGCTCCGCCGAATAGCCCGCTTCGAGGCGCGATATCATCAGAATGGCGTTGAAGGTGCGGATCAAATGGTCGGATTCCGCGATCGTCGCCTCCAGCGCCTCGCGATATTCCGCGCTTTTCGGCTTGCCCGCCAGCGCCGCTTCCGCGCGGTTGCGCAGCCGCGTCAATGGCGTCTTCAGATCGTGCGCGATGTTGTCCGAGACCTGTTTCAGCCCGTCATTGAGCCGGGCGATACGCGCCAGCATGACGTTCAGATTTTCGGACAGGCGGTCGAATTCGTCGCCGGAATCGCTGACCGGCAGGCGCCCGCTCAGATCCCCGCCCATGATGCGGCGGCTGGCTTCGGACACGCTGTCGATGCGCTTGAGGGCGCTACGGCCGACGAAATACCAGATGAGCAGCGCGCCGATGCCCATCATGCCGAAGGCGACCGTGAGGGAGCGCCGCACGATGACGCGGATTTGCTCGGGCTCGCCCAGATCGCGTCCGACGAGCAGGATCATCTGGTTCGGAAGGCGAAGCACCAGCGCCACCGCCTCGTGATCGCTGGTCGGGGGCGCCACCGTCTCGTTTTCGGCGGGCTCTGCGTCCGCGCGACGCGCGCCCTCTCCCTCGCCGTAGCGACGATAGCTGAACGGGCGCTCGGTCCAGCCGTCGATCTCCAGCACGCCGGGGGCGAGGCTTTCGACATTGCCGGACAGGATGCGGCCGTTCGGGTCGGCGATGAGGTAGAGATTTGCGCCGGGCTGGCGCGACCGTGTGCCGACGAACCGCACCAGCAACTGCAGCCCGCCGCGCTGGTAGGCCCGCCCCAGGACCTGCACCTCCGCAGCGATCGTCTCCTGCGTCTGCGAGGTCAGCATGCGCACGGACAACGACGTCATGTAGAAGACGAGGACCGTGGCGCAGAGCGCGAACAGGATCAGAAACAGCGCCGAAAGCCGCGCCGCGGTCGTCTTCATGATGGCGGGCATCGCCAGAGCCATCAGCCCGCCTTGAGCATGTAGCCAGCGCCGCGGACCGTGTGCAGGACCGGCGTCTCGAAGCCCTTCTCGATCTTGGAGCGAAGCCGCGAGACGTGTACGTCGATCACGTTGGTCTGGGGGTCGAAGTGGTAGTCCCAGACATTCTCCAAAAGCATCGTGCGTGTCACGACCTGACCCGCGTGGCGCATCAGATATTCGAGCAGACGGAACTCGCGGGGCTGGAGCAGCACCTCCTTGCCGGCGCGTTTCACCGTGTGGGACAGGCGGTCCAGTTCGAGATCGCCGGCGCGGTAGACGGTCTCGACATCCTTCGAGCCGGTGCGGCGGTTCAGCACCTCGATGCGCGCGAGAAGTTCGGTGAAGGCATAGGGCTTGGTCAGATAGTCGTCGCCGCCAGCCCGCAGTCCGGTGACGCGATCGTCCACCTCGCCCAGCGCCGACAGGATGAGCACCGGCGTGTCGTTGCCGCGCGCCCGCAGACCCGCGATCACCGACAAGCCGTCACGTTTGGGCAGCATGCGATCGACGATCAGCACGTCGTAGCTGCCGTCGCCGGCAAGCGCGAAACCGGTTTCGCCGTCACCGGCGACATGCGCGTTGTGCCCGGCTTCGCCCAGCGCCTTCTCGAGATACTCAGCGGCCTCGCGGTCGTCTTCTATGACTAGAATCTTCATGGTCATGCTTATACGCGAAAACGAGACATGGCGGGATGGCGTGTGCGGACACGGTAACGGCGGCAGCCGATGAAAGCCGCCGCCGCACGAACCGTCAGCAAAACCTTACGCAACCGAACGGCTCAAAGGCCGTCAGGTCAGCTACGCGCCACAGGCAGTGCGACGAAGCGGTTCGCATCGTCACGCGTCACCTGGACGAGGACGGCCTTGCGGCCTGCCTTGGCGGCATCGGCCACGACCTTGGCGACGTCGTCGGCACTGGCAACCGCAGTCGAGTTGATCGAGACGATCACGTCACCTGCCTGGAGCCCGCGTTCGGCTGCGGGGCTTCCCGATGCGACATCCGTGACCACCAGCCCATTGCCGTCATCGGCGCGGGTGACGGTCAGGCCGAAATCCTCAAGCGAGGTGTCGGTGCCTTCGGGCGCCGGAGCTTGCAGCGCCGCCTGGTTCTGCTCGCCGGGAAGCTCGCCCAACTGAACGCTGACCGTCTCCTCGGCACCGCCACGCCACAACGTCACGTCGATCTTCGTGTCGGGCGCATAACCCGCCACCAGTCGGGCCAGTTCACGCGGGGATGCGACAGGGCGATCGTTCACCGCCGTGATCACGTCGCCTGCCTTGACGCCGGCTTCGATCGCGGGACCGTCAGCCTGCGACTCGGTCACCAGCGCACCCCGGGTTCCTTCCATGCCGATCGACTCGGCGATATCGGCGGTGACGGGCTGGATCTGCACACCCAGCCAGCCGCGCAGCACGGCACCGTTCTCGACGAGATTGCCGACCACTTCCTTGGCGGTCGACGCCGGGATCGCGAAGGCGATGCCGACATTGCCGCCCGATGGCGAGAAGATCGCGGTGTTGATGCCGACCACTTCGCCCGCCAGGTTGAAGGCCGGACCGCCGGAATTACCGCGGTTCACCGCCGCGTCGATCTGGATGAAGTCGTCATAGGGCCCGGCACCGATGTCGCGGCCACGGGCCGAAACGATGCCTGCCGTCACCGTGCCGCCAAGGCCGAACGGATTGCCGACGGCGACGACCCAGTCGCCAACGCGGACCTGGCTGTCTTCCGCAAACGCCACATAGGTAAAATCGCGGTCTTCATCGACCTTCAGGACGGCGAGATCGGTGCGGGGATCGGTGCCGACCAGCTTCGCCTCGAGCTCGGAGCCGTCATCCATGACGACGACGAAGGATGCGCCGCCTTCGACCACGTGGTTGTTGGTGACCAGATAGCCGTCTTCGGAGATGAAGAAGCCCGAACCCTGCGAGACCGGACGGGCACGGTCGCGATCGCCGCGGCCTTCCCGGTTGCCGAATCGGCGCTCACCGCGGAAATCCCTGCCACCACCATCTCCACGGAACTCACGGAAGAAGCGCTGCAACGGATGATCCTGCGGCAGGTCCTCGAAGCCGGGCATTCCGAAATTGTCGCCGCCGCGATCGGATGCGGGCTCGATCTTGGCCTGAACGCGTACGCTGACAACCGCAGGCGAAACCTTCTCGACGACATCGGCGAAGCCGGTTGCCTGAACGCCTTCCACCTTCACCGCGTCGGCAAGGACAGGTGCTGTGCCGGATGTGACCGCGCCAAAGCCGATCGCGCCTGCGATGGCGACGGAGGCGGCGGCAGCAAGGAGACGGCTCCGGGTCTTGGAGGTGGACTTGATCTCGTTGTTCATGTCTCTGAAATCCTTGTGAAAATTCTCACAGGACGCGACAATCCGCGTCTTCGGACCCAGAGATAGGCTCCCAAACCTTACGGCGCCATGTCCGCCACATGAAACTTTGGTAATCTTCGGAAGGCCCTAGCGCAGGCGGCTTTACCTGCGATCGACATCCTTGAGGACATCCGAAAGCCGACGCTCCTCGTCGGGCGTCAGGGCAACCGGTGTCGCCGGCTTGCGCGCGGATGCACGCGCAACCAGGAAGCCGCCGCCGATCAGAAGCAGCACGATCGGCGTCGACCACAAAAGCGCGTTGCGGATGGTGAAGCGCGGCTGGAGCAGCACGAACTCGCCATAGCGCGAGACGACATAGTCCATGACCTGGCTGTCCGTCTCGCCCGCGAGAAGCCGCTCGCGGACCAGGACGCGCAGGTCGCGCGCGAGCTCGGCATCGGATTCGTCGATCGACTGGTTCTGGCAGACCATGCAGCGCAGGCCGGACGAGAGGGTGCGCGCCCGCGCTTCCAGTGCCGGATCGTCCAGCACTTCCGATGGCTGGACCGCCAGCGCCTGCCCGGCAAGGCCAAGCTGCAGAAATGCCGCCAGGGCGATGGCCGTGCTGCGCCCGCGCCTCATTCGGCGGGTTCCATCACGGCCACCTTGCGTCGCGCGGACGGGGCGCCGACGCGCAGACGACGGTCGAGCAGCGACAGCACGCCGCCTGCCATCATCGCGACGCCGCCAAACCAGATCAGAAGCACGAGCGGTTTCCACCAGACGCGGACGACCACGCCACCATCGGCAGTCGCATCGCCGAGCGACACGTAGAGCTGGCTCAGGCCGCGCGTCGCGATGCCCGCTTCGGTGGTCGGCATCTGCCTGGCGGTGTAGAGCCGCTTTGACGAAATCACCTGCCCGAGTTCACGGCCAGCATCGTTGAAATAGGTGAAGCGGCCCTGGTCTTCGGTGAAATTCGGTCCCTGATGCGGCGCGATGCCGTCATAGCGCAGCGTGTATCCCGCGATCGGCAGCGTCTCGCCGACACGCATGATCACGATGCGCTCCACCTCAAGCGTCGCGACCGCCACGATGCCGAGCGTCGTGAGACCGAGGCCCATATGAGCCAGCGCCGTGCCGTAGACCGAACGGGGCAGCCCGGCAAAGCGCCGCCACGCGACTTTCGGCGCAACGCTGCCGATACCTGCCTTCAAGGCAAGATCGGTCAGAGCGCCCAGCACCAGCCAGACCGCAAGGCCGATCCCGAGCGCGCCAAACACGCCTGCTCCATCGACAAAGACATAGGCGACGAGGATCGCCAGCAGCGCGCCCGCAAACGCGGCGTAGAGGCGTTGCGACACGGCATAGAGATCGCCGCGCTTCCAGGCCATTTGGGGACCGAACGGCACGGCCAGCAGCAGCGGCACGATCAACGGCCCGAAGGTCAGGTTGAAGAACGGGGCACCGACCGAAATCTTGTCGCCTGTCACGGCCTCGACGAGCAGCGGGTAGAGCGTGCCGATCAAAACCGTCGCGGTCGCGGTCGTCAGGAACAGGTTGTTGAGGACCAGCGCTCCCTCGCGCGAGACCGGCTGGAACAGCCCGCCCGGCGTCAAGGACGATGCGCGAAACGCAAACAGCGCCAGCGCGCCGCCGATGAAGAGCATGAGGATGATCAGAATGAAGAGCCCGCGCGCCGGGTCGGTGGCGAAGGCGTGCACCGAGGTCAGCACACCCGAACGCACGAGGAACGTTCCGAGCAGCGACAGCGAGAAGGTCAGGATCGCCAGCAGCAGCGTCCAGATTTTCAACGCCGAGCGCTTTTCCATGACGATCGCGGAATGCAGAAGCGCCGTTCCCGACAGCCATGGCAGGAAGGATGCGTTCTCGACGGGATCCCAGAACCAGTACCCGCCCCAGCCCAGCTCGTAATAGGCCCAGTAGGAACCCATCGCGATGCCGCCGGTCAGGAACACCCAGGCGGCGAGCGTCCATGGGCGCACCCAGCGCGCCCAGGCGGCATCGATACGACCCTCGATGAGGGCTGCAACAGCGAAGGAAAAACAGACGGAAAAGCCGACATAACCGAGATAAAGCAGCGGTGGATGGATCGCGAGGCCGATGTCCTGGAGGATCGGGTTGAGGTCGCGACCCTCCATCGGCGCGGGGTTGATCCGCGCAAACGGGTTCGAGGTCACGAGCACAAAAAGCAGGAACGCGGCGCCGATCAAGCCTTGCACGGACAGCACGTTCGCGCGCAGCGTGGCCGGCAGATTGCCGCCGAAGATCGCCACCAATGCGCCGAACCCGCTGAGGATCAGCACCCACAGCAGCATCGAGCCTTCGTGGTTTCCCCAGACGCCCGTGATCTTGTAAAGCATCGGCTTCAGCGAATGGGAATTCTCCCACACATTCGCCACCGAGAAATCCGACTGCACATAGGCCGCGGTCAGCGCCGCAAAGGCGAGTGCGGTCAGCGCAAATCCCGTGAGCGACACAGGCCCGGCAACCGACATGAGGCGCGTATCGCCGGTGCGCGTGCCGACCAGCGGCACCACGAATTGCACCAACGCCAGCGCGAAGGCCAGCACCAGCGCGAAATGTCCCGTCTCGACGGTCATCGCGGCGCGCTCATGCGCATCAGTCTTCCTCCTGCCAGACGCCGCTCGCCTTCAGGCTGTCGGCGATTTCCTTCGGCATGTAGTTCTCATCGTGCTTGGCAAGCACGCTGTCGGCCAGGAAGACACCATCGTCACCGAAGACGCCTTCCGTCACCACACCCTGCTCCTCACGAAACAGGTCGGGCAAGATACCGTTGTAGCGTACGCTCACCGATTGCAGGTTGTCCGTCACGCCGAACGCGACCGACGTTCCCTCGCCGCGCACCACCGTACCGGCTTCGACAAGCCCGCCGAGCCTGATGCGTTGACCGGGCTCGAGCTCTGCATTGGCGATGTCGGCCGGCATGAAGAAGTATGACGTCCTCTGTCCGAGCGCATAGAGCGTCAGGCTCGATGCCATCGCGAGGAACACCATCGCACCGCCGATCACCGATAGTCGCTTCTGCTTGCGGGTCATCGCTCCCAGCCTATTCCTGTATGCTCACGCCACGCGCCGCCGCAAAGGCCGCGAGCGTCGCTGCCTGCTCGCTGTCCCTGCCGAGCGCGTCGGTCCCGCGCGCCAGCGCATCGAGCGCATCGTCCGGCCGATCCAGAACCAGATAGGACTGTACCAGTCTTTGCCACCCTTCGAGATCCCCCGGATTGTCGCGCAGGCGCTGATCGAGCGTGGCAACCATCGTTTCGATCATGGCCGCGCGATCGGCACTGGACATTTCCGCCGCTGCTTCGACGTCTGCACTGCTTGGGCCGGCTGCTGTCGGCTGCGCATCAAGCGCGGCAAGCGCCTGTGAGACGGCACCCCGCCATGGCGAATCCGGTTCAAGCCCATCGAGCATGGTGCGAAGGGACACCGCAGCATCGTCCCGTCGCCCCTCCTGCGCAAGTCCTGTCGCAAGCAGGAAGCTCGCCTTCGGGTTTCCCGGCTCGACCTCCAGCGCCCGTTCGAACGCCGCCTGCGCATCGGTTGAAACCAGACCGCCCGACGCGGCGACGATCGCCTCGCCATGGCCGGCCTCGCGCGCACCGGTCGATCCCAGCAGCCTGATGGCGTTCACGTAGGCGACCGACGCTTCATCGTAGCGGCCCATGCGATAGTAGATCGGTGCAAGAACGTCCCAGCCACGGCCATCCTCGGGATTGGCGGCAAGATGACCTTCCGCCCGCGACACGAGTTCAGCCAGCGAACTGTCGTCCGGGCTTTGCTCAAGCCGCGCCTGAAGGGGTTGGTTCGGCAGGTCCGGCGAGCCCGTCCAGGCATAGATGCCCCAACTCGCAAGTGGCACCAGCAATATGGCCGCGGTCGCGACGGCGCGACTTGCACGCGTGCTGTCATCGGCTTGATGACCCGAGGCCGCGGCTGCGATCTTGAGGATGCGCCGGCCGATCTCGGCCCGTGCCTGTGCGGCCTCTTCCGGCTCGATCACGCCGCGCGCCATGTCGCGCTCAACCTCGTTGAGCTGGTCCTGATACACTTCGAGATCGAAAGCGGCGTCGGCTGCACGTACGCCGCGCTGCCGCACGATCGGCAGCAACACCGCAAGGCACGCACACAGCGTCAGGAGTGCAGCAATGATCCAAAACAGCATGCTGATCTCAATAACGCCCGCGATCCGTCATGCCAATGACGGTCGAGTGCGGCTTTTTGACGATTTTCTTGGCTGGAACGCGGATTTCCGGTCAGACCAGAGGGGTCCAGCTACCGTCTGCATTGCGGCAGGCTGTGCCGCGCGCGGACTGCGCCTGGCCGCTGATCGTCACCGTGTGGGTGTATTGCCTGCAATCCTGCGAGCCGACGCGGTACGGCGAGCCGGCGACGACCTCGCCCGTTCGGCGCGCGCCACGCTCACCCCAGGCAACGGCCTGACCGGCTGGCGTGTATTCGAGCGCGCGGTATTCCGCTTCCAGCGCACGGCGGCGATCGCGTTGTCCGAGATTCGAGCCCAGCGTTCCGCCGATGAGGCCGCCCGCCATCGCGTCGACGATGGACGTCGCAAGCGGCGCTTCGGCCGGCCTGCTATCCGGCGCGAACGCCTGCATCGCCGACCCGGTCCCGGTCATGCTGGTGGTCGAGCACGCCGATAGCACAACCGACAATGCCGCAATCGTGACTTTCCAGAGCATGTCTCGTCGACCTTTCCGAACGCATTCCAGACAGTTGGGCGATAGCCCAGATAATTCAACCTCTGTGGACCGACTTTGGCGCAGAGAAGGCAGAAATACAGCCTATCCCTATTCCTGAGCCCGACGAAGCGTCACTGTGACCTTTAGGCCACCAAGATCGGAGCGCGACAGGTGCAGGGTGCCGCCATACTCCTTGACGAGGTCTGCGACGATCGCCAGCCCGAGGCCCGTTCCGGGTTTCGTCTCGTCAAGCCGCCGGCCCCGCACGAGCGCGTCGCGCGCTTTTTCTTCCGGAATGCCGGGCCCGTCATCCTCGATCACCATGGCGAAGGCGCGATGGCCGTCTTCATCCGGTGCGGGCCGTATCGACAGCGCCGCGACCTTGCGCCCCCACTTCATGGCATTCTCGAGAAGGTTGCCCGCGATCTCCTCCAGATCCTCCCGCTCGCCCGCGAAGACGATTTCCTCGCTCGGCAGGTTCACATCGAGGCGCATCCGGGGATTGAGCTTGTCCATGACCCGCGCCATACGGGTCAGCGTCGCGTTGGCGGATGTCCTGAAAACGATCGTATCGCGCTGCGCCGCCATCCGGGCGCGCTGCAGATAATGGTCGAGTTGCTGCTGCATCGCCGCCGCCTGGTCCGCGATCAGTCCGCCCCGCGCTCCGCCCAGCGAGCGGGCTTCGTTCGTCAGCACCGCAAGCGGCGTCTTGAGCGAATGCGCGAGATTGCCCACCTGCGTCCGCGATCGCTCGACAATGCGCCGGTTGCTCTCGATCAGTTCGTTCGTCTCCTCGGCCAGCGGCGCGATCTCCGCCGGAAAGTTTCCGTCCAGACGCTTGGCAGCGCCGGCGCGGATTTCGGCCAGAGCCTGCCTCACACGAAGAAGCGGCCTCAGTCCGATCAGGATGGCGATCGCGTTGATCGCGATCATGCTCAGGCCAAAGATCGCGAGGTAGAAGTAGAGCTGCTGCTCGAAGTCGCCGATATCCGCTTCGAGTTCCGTGCGATTGCCCATCACGCGAAACCGCGCCACGCGGTTCTCGGCATCGAGCACGAACTCGCTTTCGAAGACTTCGACCGCCTCGCCGGCCAGCCCGTCGGTCTCGTAACTGCGCTGGAAGTCGAGGTCGAACGGCACCACCGACGCATCCGGCGACGGGATGTTTCTCGTCAGGGAAAGCGACGACAATCGGCCCGTCACGTCGCCCGAGACGGGTTCGACCACCCAGTACCAGCCCGATTGCGGCACGGTGAACCGCAAATCGCCGAGATTGGGCGTCCCCGTCAGCCGGCCGTCCTCGGTCACGCCCACGGAACTGATCAGGTTGAAGAGATGCGCGGTGAGCAGGCTTTCGAACCCGCGCTCGCTCGCCTGCCGAAACAGCGTCGAGATCACCGTCGCGATCACCACCAGCGTGACGATCGCCCAGACGGTGGAAAAAGCCACGACGCGGAATGTGAGTGAATTGAAGCGGTTTCTCAGGAACGCCATGGTCCGCACCGACGCGCTCTTGGAAGCGCGACGCTCAACCCTGCGACTCGCGCATGCGGTAGCCCATGCCGCGCACCGTCTCGATGAGATCCATGCCCATCTTCTTGCGCAGTCGTCCGACGAACACTTCGATCGTGTTCGAATCCCTGTCGAAATCCTGATCGTAGAGATGCTCGACCAGTTCGGTGCGCGAGACGACTTCGCCCATGTGATGCATGAGATAGGCGAGAAGGCGGAACTCGTGCGACGTCAGCTTCAGCGGGACGCCGTCCACGTCGGCCTTCGATGCCTTCGTGTCCAGCCTCAACGGCCCGCAGGTAAGTTCCGACGATGCGTGTCCGGCAGCACGCCGGATCAGGGCACGCAGCCGCGCCAGCACTTCCTCGATATGAAACGGCTTGGTGACGTAATCGTCCGCGCCCGCGTCGATGCCCGAGACCTTGTCGCTCCAGCGGTCGCGCGCGGTGAGGATCAGCACCGGCATCTTGCGGCCGTCGCGCCGCCAGCGCTCGACCACGCTGATCCCGTCCATCTGCGGCAGGCCGATATCGAGCACGACCGCGTCATACGGCTCGGTGTCGCCGAGATAGTGGCCTTCCTCGCCGTCATAGGCCCTGTCGACGACATAGCCGGCGTCCGTGAGGGCGTCGGTGATCTGCCGGTTCAGGTCTTTGTCGTCCTCGACAACGAGTATGCGCATGCTCGATCTCGTATGGTGTTTTGAGGTGTATCGCAGGATTCGCCGGGCCGGCAAAGCGGCCGGACGGCTATCCCATCGGCACGACGATCTCTTCGCGACGTGGCCGCTGCCCATCTTTCGCCGGCATCAGCACCACGATGACGCAAACCGTCTGGCCGCCTCGCGTCTCAGGGGTCGCCCGCGCCAGTTGCCCGCCCAGTTGCGCGGCCTGCTGCGCACCGATCGAGTAGCAGTCGCCGGAGGCGACCATGAACTCGCCGTTCGACTGCGCGGGCGCGGCTGTCGCCATGGAGGCGAGCAGTCCGGCTATCCCGAGGCATGCCGTGAAGCGGCGCCAAATGGTTCGATGAATGTTCATATCACGCTTGTAACGTAACATGGCTGAACGTGAAATGAACAGTTGATGACCATTTCCGCCATGCGGCCTCCAGGCCCCCTCAGCCGATCCTCGATCGCGCCAGAAGCCGGCCCAGGATCGCGATGAGTGCGGCCAACGCCGTCACCGCCTGCAGGATCGCGTCCGTCGTGGCCTGCATGTCCACATCGTCGATCGCGAGGCCGAAGCCGCCCGCAAGCGTCGCGAGGATCACCACCAGCGATGCCCAGATCGTCCGCGAGAAGTACCAGGGCTTTTCCATGTCCATCGTTCATCTCCATTCATTCAGGAAGGGTGATCGGGAGGCGTCCACGCACGGAAAGGCCTGCGCCGATCGTGGCACTGATCTGCCGCACGGTGATGTCCAGTTGCGTGGTGCCGGGCGGGAGGTCGGCGACCATCTCGGCACGCGGATAGACCCAGCCGGGTACCGCCACCTCGACCGTTTTCACGACCGCGCCGCCCGCCGCCGCCACCTCGACGCGATACCGCTCGCTTTCTTCACCGAGCGGGATGTCATCGGCGAGCCAGCTATCCGCGTCGATCCGGCCACGCCGTATCCAGGATATCGCGGAGTCGCCTCCCGCACGCCGCGCCACACGCAGGTGAACCGGCGACAACGGCAGTCTGGCGCGAACGCCCCCGATGGCCTGTAATGCGGCGAACGTCTCGCCACCGAACTCATGCCCGACAGGACCGATCCGCCAGTTCAGGAGCAGTCCCGCCTGCTCCGGCCTCAGCCCCGCCCTCGCCACCGCCTCGTTCAGCAGCACGAACGGCGCGCCTGCCGCAGCACCCGTCATCGCGGCATCAGCGGTGCCGCACTGGCCGCGCAGCAGCGTCGTCAGCCGCCACCGCGACGGCGCGACTTCCTCGGCGTCCGCGAACTGCAGAACCTCCCAGCCGCCATCGCCGGATCGGATCGCGGCAGCGTTGGCACCGTTCATGAACTGCATCTCGGAAACGCTCGACAGCGATCCGCCATAGAGTTCGACGACCACCGATCCCGCTTTGTCGACCCGCCCCTCCGGCCCTCCCTCGATCGCCTCCGCCAGATGCCCGAGCGTCGCCTGCCGCGATGCGGTGCCGGCGAGCATAAAACCCTCTTCCTCCGCAGAGACATAAACGGCCTGGCTGCGCCACGGCTTTGCATAGGCTGCAAGTCTGAACTGGTCTTCCGCCACCCCCGATCCGGGCATCGCCGGCAGGTCGAGAAGCAGAGCGTGAGGCATTCCGGCAATCACCGGCGCGCCTGGAACGGCAGGACTGGCGCCGAGCCTCCACGGTTTCGGCACACCCGTCAGAACACGCCGTGCGCTGACCCGCCGGCTCAGGCCGATATCCACGTTCGTGACCTGATAATCGACCGCCTGCCCGCCTTCCGGCAAGGAGATGCGCGCGCCCGGCGTGATGTCGATGGCGGTTGCCGGCACCGAGAAGCTGACGCCATCCCGCCCTGCCCACATCCTCTGCACCCAATCGTCAAGCAGGGCGAGAGCAGCGCCCTCCTCCAGATAGCCGGGAAAGACCAGCCTGTGCGTCCGTCCCGTATTTGCGCGGGGAAGCGCGATGCGCGCGACGGCGGATTGGTAGTCCAGAAACGGATCGGCATAGGCCAGTTCGGCCTCGCGCGGGAGATCGCCGTCCGGCGCGCGGGTCTTCTCGAGCGTGGCGATTGCGTCCTCGACGACGATATCGTCGATCTCGACCGTCCCGCCGAGCGCGGTTGCCTCGTCGCGAAAGGTCAATCGCCCGGCATCGTCGCGAACCGAAATCCCGCAAAGGCCCGCCAGCGGTTCCAGCGCGGCCCGCGCCGTGGTCGGCGCACCGATCACATATCCGCTGACACTGCCGCCGACGAACCGCGTATCGAAGTCCTCAAGCCCATGGTCCCGAAGGATTGCCGCAATGAGATCGCCGACCGTCGCGGAGGAGAGCCGCCCGTTCAGCCAATGGCCCCGATGCCAGTTGCCGCTGTCGCGCCAAAGATCGTGCCGCGCCGGATAGGCTGGAAACGGCCTCGCATCCCAGGCCCAGAGCGTCAGGCGCGACGGCGACACCATGCGCCCGCCATAGACCGGCGACACCGGATTTTCCGCCGCAGCAAAATACGGGGAACCCGGCGTCCAGTGCTCCATATGCGCGCTAATGAACCGCGCCTGCGCGACGTCGGACCGCCCGCCGGACGAGCACGCTGCACGCCGCTGCCCGACAGAAGCTCGCGCCACCGCCCGGTCGAATCCGCGTCGGTCACGTCGACCGTCTCGCTGTTGAACGCCAGCCGCTTCGTGCGCAGCCCGGCCACGGTCACGAAACTGCCCGCGCCATTGCTGTCGATCTTCAACAGCAAATCCTTGCCCTTCTGTGCTGCCACAGTGAGCCTCCTCTGTTTGACGATGATGGAAGCCGGGCAATGAGCCCGGAGGTCGTTCAATCGAGCGGTTCGGTCACGGCGCGAAAGCGCGCGATGCCGTGGAAGACCGCGATATCCTCGTTGAAACGCGCCTCGGCGAACTCCTCGCGCAGATTGACGAGCTTGTGTTCACTGAGCGTCAGTTCCGCGTCGTGAAGCCGCGCCCGAACCATGTCCATCAGTTCGAGCGTTTCGGATTTCCCTTGCGCCTTCGACCAGACATGGATCGTGAAGACGTGTTCGTTGCCGTCCTCCGTCCCCGTGCTCCAGTCGTGGATCGAGGTGCGTCCAAAGGTGACATAGGGAAACGCGACATGGGCCGGCGCATGGTCGTAGACGTGTTCGCCCCCGAGCGCGGCGTTCAACGCCGCATCGGAACTCAGCCGCCCGTAGATCGCCTTTTGCAGTTCAATCGCCGCCGACGCCATCGTCCACCCCTCTCCTCGTCAACTCCACCCCCGTGGAGACGTCTTCCGTGCGTGACGGACGGGGGCGACGATAACCCGCTTCGATCTCGTCCGCCATCTCATGCGCTTTCAGGCGCAAGGCGCGCTGCAGGCCCTGCAGCGTCAATCTCATGGTCACTTTCAACGTCCGTCCTCCCGCGCCCGGCATATGAGATAGCGACCGGTCTCGTCGGGATCGTGGACGGTCAGAATCTCGAACAATCGTGAAGATTTCCGCAGCCTCATGCCGCTTGCGATATCCGCTCGAAACCGCAGCGTAATCCGGTGCGTCATGGTTTCGAGCGTCTGGTCCGCGCCATACCGCGCTTGCGCGCTGACGGGCTCGATGCGCGCGAAAAGGGTCGCGATCTCGGACCAGCTTTCGGCATGTCCACCCGCTCCGTCTGGTATGAGCGCTGCTGCTTCGACAGCGACCTCGTGGCGAAGCGAACCGGGATCGATGAACTCCGCCCGCATCACAGCCTCCGCATGCGGTAGGGTGCCACCAGCCGTTCATAGATCGGCGGCA
Source organism: Mesorhizobium sp. CAU 1732 (assembly GCF_039888675.1). Taxonomy (NCBI): domain Bacteria; kingdom Pseudomonadati; phylum Pseudomonadota; class Alphaproteobacteria; order Hyphomicrobiales; family Phyllobacteriaceae; genus Mesorhizobium; species Mesorhizobium sp. CAU 1732. The sequence goes on along the minus strand of NZ_JBDQQR010000001.1, from coordinate 1,604,987 downwards.
GCGACATCGGCTGCTGCCTGTGGTCGAAGCTCGCTCTGAACTCGTACCAGTGCGCCACCAATGTGTGGATCGCGCGCTTCAGAAGGTCGGGCACGTCGGTTCCCGCCTCGCCGAAGCCCGCCGTGAAATCGATCTCGATCCCGTTCATCACCTTGGACGGCGCAAGCGGCTGCGTGACGTGCAGGCGCGCCGGACGGGACTTGGCATCGAGCTCCAAGGCCGACGGATCGACCAGCGCTCCCTCCCCGTCGGCGCCATAGACGGTGACGGACGGGATTTCGCGCACCGGGTGACGGTGCAGCAGGACACGGCCCGACGCGGGCATGCGGTCGATGGTCAAGCGCCAGGACTGGTTCATCAAAGCGAGCCCGCAGGACGCCTCCACCTCTTCTCGCGCCGCCCGGATCAGCCCCAGCAGAAGCACGTCCTCGCTATCGTGTGCGACGCGCAGTTGCTGCTTGATCTCGGTCAGCGTGACCGGTTCGAGCTCCGGCTCGACAGTTCTGAAAAGCGCCATTCGACACCTCGCTGTTGACGTCTGAAACGAACGACGGCCCCGGAGGAGAGGCCGGGGCCGTCGCAGTGCATCCGATGCGCGGGAGGGGTTTCCCGCGTGCCGGACGTCAGGACACGCTGAACTTCAGGAGCTTGATCGCGTCGAAATCCTGGACGCCGCCGCCCACGCGCTTCGTCGTGTAGAACAGCACATACGGCTTGGCGGAATACGGATCGCGCAGCACGCGCACGCCCGCCCGATCGACGATCAGGTAACCGCGCTGGAAGTCGCCGAACGCGATCGGCGTCGCATCGACGCCGATATCCGGCATCTCCTCGGCCTCGACGAGACCGAAGCCCATCAGCATGGCGCGGGAGCCGGGGGTCGCGGGCGGCTGCCACAGATAGTTTCCGTCCGCGTCCTTGAGCTTGCGGATCGTCGCCTGCGTCTTACGGTTCATCACCCAGTTCGCATTCTGGCGATACCCCGCCTTGAGCGCATAGACCGCATCGATCAGCTTGTCGGACGAAGCGGTTGCCGGCAGTTCACCGGCCACACCGGTCGGCACGTAACCGATCCTGTCCCAGACCCAGCTCGTCTCGTTCACCTGGTCGTAATCGAGGAGGCCGCGCGGCTTGCCCGTTCCGTCGCCATTGACGAAGGCCGCCCCCTCCTGTTCCGCAAACGCGACCTCCACCTCGGATGCGATCCACTGGTCGAGATCGACGATGCTGTCTTCGAGCAGCGATGCGGTCGCCGCCGGCATCGCGTAGAGTTCGGCGGTCGGAAACTGCATCTCGTCCAGCGTCGGCGAATTGGTCTGCGGACGCGCGGCCGTCTCGGCCACCCAGCCCACCGCGGGACCGAAGACCATGAACGGCTTCTTCAGCACCGCGCCGGACACCTGCCTGACCGAGGCGATCGAACGGATCGGCGAGATCACCGCAAGGCGGCGGCCGATTTCCGTCTCGACCTCGTCGGGCACGAGATAGCCGCCGTCCTGGCCGGAGCCGTAGGACATCGCCTTGCTTTCCAGCGAGCGAAGCAGGCGGTCGTCGCCGGTGCGTACATAGGCCTCGAACGCCTGCTTGTGTTCCGGCGAGCCCGAGCCGGATTTGGCGGTCCGGCCAAGTGCCGGGCGAACGCCCTTGATCACCAGCGTATCCAGCGCCTTCTTCTGCTGGTCGAGCGCGTCGGAGATGCGATCGACCTTTTCCGTGGTGATCACGTCGGCGCTCATGCGCCGTTCCATCTGCGCCAGGCGCTGGTCGTTTGCCTCGCGGAAATCCGTGAAGGTCGTCATGAACTCGTCGAAACTGTCCGACAGGCCCGAATAGCCGGCGTCGGATTTCGTCTCGGGTGCGGTCTGTGTGATCGTCATTCAGCGTTCCTCTTGTTTCAACATGCGCGTTGCCCGGCGGATGCGTTCCACCAGGCTTTCGGGGGTTCCAGGCGCGGCGTCCCGCTCGCGCACGAGGTCGGAGAAGCCGCGCGCGATGACGGTGCGGGCTTCCCCTCTGGTCAGCTTCGCGTCCCGCGTCAGCCACCGTTCGAATTCCCTCACCGAGGGGAGCGTGCGTGCGCCCTTGACGCTGTCGACGCGGGCGCCGGGCAGCATCGGAAACGTCACGACCGAGATTTCCCAGAGGTCCGCCTCGACGATGCGCCGCACGCCGGCTTGTCGGTCCTTCGAGGCCTTCACCGTGCGGAAGCCGATCGAAAGTCCGTCGAGCGCGCCGGCGCGCATCAGTTCGCGCACCTCGCGCGCCCGTGCCACGCCCTGTGAGAGACGCCCGCGCACGAACAGGCCGCGCGCGTCCTCCCGCAATTCGGTCCACACCCCGATCGGCTGGCCGGGATCGTGCTGGAACAGCATGCGCACGCCGCCCGCGCCTCTGGTGCGCAACGCTTTTTCGAACGCGCCCTTCTCCACCACGTCCCGGGCCAGATCGGCCTTGCCGAACAGGCTCGCGTAACCGGAAAACGTCCCATCCGCCTCGACGGCGCCGATCTGCGCGTCGACGAATTTTCGCTCGATGCCCGCGACCGGGCCGTCATGTCTCATCGGTGATGCTCCGCTTGTGATCGCTGTCGGTTTTCGCGACGGATTTTCCCGTGAATGCGCGCATCAGCATGCCCAGCGCCCACCAGGCGCAGAGGCTCGCCGCAGCGGACCCCATCAGAACCAGTTCGAACGGACCGAGCGTATTCTCGATGCCGAGTTCGACCGCGATCTTGAGGCCTGCCGTTCCGCCGAACACCAATCCGCATACGAGGCCGATCGCGAAGCGGATGCCCGCCTCGCGCTTCTCGGCCGGGAGGATGTAGGCAAGCGAGATCGCCGAACCGGCAACCGCGCCGGCCGCTTTCGCCACCCACAGCCAGGCTGCTTCGTTCATCTGCTTCGTGCCTCTCGTCATGGATGCCGTCATGCGCGGGGGCCGTATCCGACCGCCTCGCGCTTTTCGTCTTCCGACAGGAAATCGGCCGCGCCGACCCGCTCCCAGACCGCCGCGCGTTCCATCGCCAGCCCGTCGATCTGGTCCGCATCGAAGGTCAGGCGCAAATCCGGCCCGAAGCGCGGTCCGAGCCAGCCGGACAGTTCGGACGCCGTCCGCGTCACCAGCGGCATGACTGTCATGCGGTAGAAGGCGCGGTTGGCCTCCTGATAGTTCGCGTAGGTGTTGTCGCCGGGAATGCCGAGGACCATCGGCGGCACCCCGAAAGCGAGCGCGATGTCGCGGCTCGCGGCGTTCTTGGCCTCGATGAAATCCATGTCCTTGGGCGTCAGGCCCATCGCCTTCCAGTCGAGCCCGCCCTCCAGCAGCATCGGACGACCGGCCCGCGTCGCGCCGGAATAGCCCTCCTCCAGCTCCGTCTTGAGCCGCTCATACTGGTCTTCGCTGAGGTTGCCGCCCTCCTTCGGCGCATAGACCAGCGCACCGGAGGGGCGTGCCGAATTGTCGAGCAGCGCCTTGTTCCAGCGCGCGGCCGCATTGTGGATGTCGAGCGCCATCAGCGCCGCCTGCAACGGCGGAAATCCGTAGTGATCGTCCAGCGGATGGAACAGCGTCAGGTGCAGCGCCCCGCCCTCCCCGTCACCGGAGAGCGCGATGCGCCGCTTTGCGCTGCCTTCGCGATGCTCGATCGCCATCGGCCACCCGGACCCGTCCGCCACCACGGCCACCCTGTCCGGTCTCAGAAGATGCAGTTCGCGCGCATCGCCGGCCTCGACGAGTTCGACATAGGCGTTGCCCGACATCAGGAGATGTCCGTACAGCGCCTCGAGAAACGCCACACCGCCCGCGCGCGGGTTCGGCTGCCTGAGCATCGCCAGCAGCGGATGATCGCTGCGCTCCTGCGCGCCCTCGAAGAGCAGCCACGGCATCGCCGCCGCCGCTTCCGAAATCAGCCGCACCGAGCGGTGCACGACCGGGTTGCGCATGAACCCCTCGCGGGCGAGCGCGGCATAGTCCGGCCGCGTCCACGCCGCCTCGCTTTGCGTATGCAGCGCCACGAAGCCGTAGCCGCCGGCACTCTTGCGTTCGACGCGCAGATCCGCATCGCCCGGGCTCTTCGCCCATGGCCATTTCCATCCCATGATCCGTTCCGTTCAGCTAAGGTTGCGAATTCGCGGCCGATCCTGTCGGCCGAGCAGAAGGTCCGTCACCGCCCAGACGAGCGCGTCGACCCGGTCCGGCGAGCGCCCGCCCGACAGCCCGTCAGGACCGAAATCGCACATCTCGTCCTCGAGCTTGGCGAAACGGCCCGCATGAACCACCCGGCCCTGCGCATAGAGTGCTGCGACCGGCTCGGCGCGCAGCCATTTGCCCCGCGTGGCCCGCACCGCCCTGACTGGCACGCTGGCGTCGATGGTGCGCAGCACGGCGGTGACCATCTCGCCGCCCTGGTTGACCTCGGCGACGATGCAGTCGGCCTCGTGTGCGTGGAACAGCGCGATCGCGCGCGCCGCCCAGTCCTGCGGCCGTGCCGCTGAAATCGTCCCGTCCTGCAGCACGACAGCGCGGCCCTGTCCGTCCAGCCCCGCCACGACGATGCCGCACGCATCCGAATTCCGCCGCGACGTCGCCGGCGGGTCCACAGCGACGACGATGCGCGAGAGCTGCCCATGCGCCCCGTCCATCGCCTCGAGGCCAGAGCGCGTCCAAAGCGCGTCGGCGCGATCCTCGATCAGTTCGCCGTCGAGTTCCTGCCGGCCGAGCCGCGATCCGGCGTAGCGCCCACGGATCGTGTCGATGAACCCGGCTGCGAGGTTCTGCGCATTCTCGTCCGTCCGCATCCGCGTCAGCGTAAAACTGTCATCGCTCATCAGCCGCTTGAGCAGCGGCGTCGCGCGCGGCGTCGTGGTCACGAGCTGTCGCGGCCGCTCGCCCAGCCGCAGCCCGAACTGGAGCATGTCGAAGCAGGCTTCGGCGTTCTTCCATTTCGCCAGCTCGTCGCACCAGGCAGCCTCGAACTGGGGCCCGCGAAGGCTTTCGGGGTCTTCCGAGGAAAACGCCTGCGCCACCGCGCCGCTGCTCCAGAGCAACCTGCGCCGCGTCGGCTCGTATCGTGGACGATCGTCACCGCCGCAGCCTGCAATTCCTGACGCCCCCTCCACCATCACCTCGCGCACGTCGCCCAGGGTCTCCCCCACCAGCGCGATGCGCATGTGTCTGTTGTGTCCCGCAAAGGGCGGCAGGCCGCGCGCCAGAGCGTTCACCCATTCCGCGCCCAGCCGCGTCTTGCCCGAGCCGCGTCCGCCGATCACCAGCCAGTTGTCGACGGGCGGAAGACCGAAAAGCTCCAGCCCGACCGGATATTGCGACAGCCGCGCTTCGCTGATCCACGCCCCCCGCAGCAGCCGCGCGTCAGCAGGCGACAGCGCGGTTTGCGACCAGTTGTCCTGCAAGGTCCTGTGCAAGCTCGACAATGCGATTGTTGATGCGTCCGAGCAGGGCGGCCAGATCTTCGTCATTGGTGGCTTTTTCCTGTTTCGCCCGTTCCGCCGCGAGCGCCTCCCAGCGCTCCATCATCCGCATCATCGCGGCCAGCGTATCGATCTCGGTCTTGGCGATCGGCTCACCGCTGTCGGCAAGCGCGATCACGGTCTCGACACGGCGCGCCACGAACGACGCGCATCGCGCCAGCACCGCGACCGGGTCTTCGTCCTGCCGGATATCCGGCAAAGGCTGGTACGAAGGGTTCTGGACACAAGGCATGGCCCCGACCCGGACGTCATTGTCCGTTGCCTCCGGAGTTTCACCTTCGTTGCCCCCGGTCGCGCACGTCACTGGTCTGCTGTGGACGCTACGAATCTTGAAATACCGGTCGTCGGGCCGCTTCCAACCCTCCTTGGCAGCGCGTGCACGTACCGTTCTGACGTTGCAGCCCAGCATCGCCGCGACCCTTACACGGAGCACGGGCAGCTCTTCCGAAACGACACGCGCGGCCAGCCATTGCGCAGCCGAGATCGGCCGCCGCTTGCCTGTGCTTTTTGTCATGAGATGAGAAATCCGCTTGGGAAAACCCGAAGAGTTCGCCCTCAGGCGCAATTCTCCGACGATAGCCAGACACTACCAAAGCTCCGTCACGCCGTCAAGGATTATTTTCCTAATTGTATACTTACGTACTAGGATCGAAAATGCGAAATGATTCGCGACAGGCCGGTACTGAAAACGGAATTGAGATAACGCCCGAGATGATCGCGGCGGGCACTTTGGAGTTGCGGGACATGCGCTTTGGCCGCCGCATGGCGGACATTTTGGAGGCAATCTACCTAGCTATGGAGATCGAAAAGCGCGCTCAGCTTAAATCGGATGCCTTTTGAACGAGTTGTTCAAGATACTCGATATAGCGCTCGGCGACATAGACAGGGTCGGTTTTCGCGAGTGGTTTACCCATATGCTCCGTCGGGGGCGGAAAAGCTTCGCCATAGCGGTCGTCCTTCACCGTGAGCAGCTGTGGCCCTCCGGGAGTGTGTACGATTGTAGGAGGCTTGCCGTCAGCGGTGCGCCAAATGCGGCCTTGGATCGCTTTTTCAGGATTTTGAAAGAACGCCTGATCCGGAGTGAATTCCTTGATGTAGATGCTCTCCCCACCCGCGCCAATCCCGATACCGGGCTGTTGGTGTTCAGTCGTAGGGTCGAGGGCGTGCTCTTCGGCGTTTCGTGCTTGAAAAAAATAGCGCAACAGTGGGTCTTTCCGGCCTTCGCGCTTGATGCCGCCATGCCATTGGCGACCTTGTGGGGTCTGCTTGGAACCCGCCTCAACGGCGTTGATTATGCTACCAGTGTGGATCAGGAAGGATGACCAGTGACTTGCGAAATCGGCAAAGTTCCTAGCGCTGCGGCAATGTTGCAGTGCCTGCTTTGCCTTTGACAGGCGGTCGTGGCATTTCGGTATTGCTTTAGCGTCGAAGGGTCGTGTCATGTCAGAAGCCCCCAAAGACAAAGACCAGGAAAAGGGCGACGAGGTCTTGCGCCGCCTGTTGAAGACCCCTCCCGGACCAAAGACCGGGAAGGGCGAGGATGCGTCTAGGAAGCCACCGGCCAAAGAGGATCAGGCTGCCAACCGGCGCTGATTGGCTTCAAAGGTTGCTTTGAACTGGTCACCATTGACGAGGAGGCATGTCCATGCTGCGTTTGATGCCTCAACCACGATCAGGAGATCGTTATCGGTCAGGATGCGCTGGGTATATTCCCGCAGTTGGACCGAGTTTGTTGGACCCGCGATATACCACACAGACTCTAGAATACGGACGCACACAAAGTTTGGTCCTAGCGCCAGCAGATGGCTGTCCATCTGCCCATGAGTGGGGCGAGACCTATTCAGGTCGTAAGTGAGGATGAAGTTAGACATATTCCGTTCCTGTGATTTGCCCCACAGGACGGCTTGACGAAATCGGCCAGAAATTTAGTGTGGCGATTGTTCTTCATGTGCCTAGCCGTCCTATGGCTGGTTGCATTAACGGCGGTGATTCGTGGTGGAATCACCGCCGTTTTCATTGGAACGGACGAAGAACAAATCTTGCAAGCCCTAAATTTTCTGTCCACCCGTGATTCACAGGCGCTTCTTGCTTCCGTGAAGACGCTTTTGCGCCCTTCGTTTAGGCGCCGTGGGCCTCACCATTTCTCTACTATCTATCGCAAAGGTCTTCGCGGCCTTTCGCGCGCTCACCGCCGTCCCCCCATCCTGAACGACTCCACCAGCGAATCGAACACCGCCCGCACGCGCGGAACCCGCGCCAGGTTCTCGTGGGTGACGATCCAGGTATCCAGCATGAAGAAGGTGAAGTCCGGCAGGATGCGGACCAGTCGCGGGTCGGCCTCGCCGACCGGCACCTGCGCGGCGGAGATGCCGAGACCGGCGCGGGCAGCGGCCAGTTGCGCCGGGTGGCTGTCGGTTCGCAACACCAGACGGTCACGCGAAAAGGCGGGACCGAGCTTCTCCGCGACCGCAAGATCGCTCCGGCTCCGGTCAGGCCCGATGATGTCATGGCTCGCCATATCGGCAAGGCTGGCCGGACTGCCCCGCCGCTCGACATAGCTTGGTGATGCGAACAGGCCGAGCGGGATCGAAGCGACCTTGCGCGCCACCAACGCCTCCTGCTTCGGCTGCACCGTCCGCACCGCGACATCGACTTCCTGCGCCAGCAGGTCCGCCGGTGCATTGCTCAGCGACAATTCGATCCGGATCGCCGGATGCATCTCGCGCAGCCGTACGAGCATCGCCGGAATGACCTCGACCCCCATGAATTCCGGCACGCTGATGCGCACCGTGCCTGCCGCCTCGCCACTCGGCGCGGATGCCTGCCGGACGAACAAATCCGACGCCATCGCCATGGCGCGTGCCGGATCGCGCAGTGTCTCGGCGGTTTCGGTCGGGGTCAGCCCGTTCACCGATCGGGTGAAGAGAACCGTCCCCAACTCCGCTTCCAACGCCTCGATGCGGCTGCGCACCGTGGGATGCGACAGGCCGAGCCGCCGCGCCGCGGCCGAAAGGCTGCCCTCCTCCAGCACCGCCAGAAATATCCGCTGATCGTCCCAGGCAACCGCTTTGCTCATAAAATTATTACTAGCATGTGTCTAATAGTTTGCAATTCCTTTTCATAAGGCCGCGCCGCATCATCCCTCCATCGAAACCCGTTTTGATGAAGGAGCAACGGTTATGGAACAGGACAAAAAAGCACTCGTGCTCGGAGCAACCGGCGGCGTCGGCGGCAGCATCGCCGCCGCCCTCGTCCGCCACGGCTGGCAGGTGCGCGGCATGGCCCGCAACACCACCACCGCACGCAATGCCGGCCCGGCGCGGGTCGAGTGGATCGAGGGCGACGCCATGCAGCAGGCCGACGTTATACGCGCCGCCGAAGGCGTCTCGGTCATCGTCCACGGGGTGAACCCGCCAAACTACGCCAATTGGGAGAAGCTCGTCCTTCCGATGATCGACAACACGATCGCGGCGGCCAAGGCGGCGGGCGGCGCGCGGATCGTTCTGCCAGGCACGGTCTACAACTACGATCCCGCCACCACGCCCGTCGTCTATGCCGACACGCCCCAGCACCCGAACAACCGCAAGGGCATGGTCCGCAAGGCGCTGGAGCAACGTCTCGAGCAGGCGGCGCCGGACGTACCGTCGCTGATCCTGCGGGCCGGCGATTTCTTCGGCCCCGGCACGCGTTCGAGCTGGTTCGCCCAGGCTATGGTCGCGCCCGGCAAGCCGTTGCGGCGCATTATCAATCCGGCCCGCGGCGGCGGTCATAGCTGGGCCTATCTGCCGGATCTCGCCGAAGCCTTCGCCCGGCTGATCGACATGCCTGACCGGCTGAAGCCTTTCGAGGTGCTGCAGTTCGAAGGGCTCTTCGACCACGACGGAACGCAGATGGTGGAGGCGATCCGCCACGCCGCCGGCCGCAGGCTTTCGGTCTACCGGTTCCCATGGTGGCTGATGCGCCTTGCCGCGCCATTCGGCGGCCTCCCCCGCGAGGCGGCCGAGATCGCGCAATTCTGGCGTCGGCCATTGCGGTTCGACAACCGTCGGCTGGTCGAGCTGCTCGGATCGGAGCCCCGCACCCCGCTCGACGACGCGGTCGAGAGCGCCCTCGCCTCGCTCGACTGCCTCGACAAGCCGCAGCATTCGCAAATGTCGCTGGCCGTCTGAAACAACCGCATTCCGGCAAGCCGCAAAGGAGATTTTGCAATGGCCATTTCGTTCAACAGGTTCGTCGTCACCCAGGCGATCGTCATCGCCGCCTTCAACGCCGGCATGAACGCCTCCTACACATGGTGGCTGTGGCGGTCGCGCGACACGCTGCCACTCGGCGGCCCCGGCAATATCGGCATCGATCTGGCGACCACGCCCACCGTCATCGCTGTGCTGTCGACGCTCCTCGGCACTGTGGCCATCCGGCAGAAACTGCGTGCCGGTCATGTGGCTGTACCGGCAACGACCCTTCCGGCTGCCCTCTACGCGTCCCCATACGGTCTGCTCCAGCGCACGATCGTGTTCGGCACCGTTGCCGCAGCCACGCTCAGCCTGCCGTTGTGGGCGGCGTTGCAGGCAAGCGGGATCGACACCCTGTCGCTGACCGACGCGATCCTGGCCAAGGTGCTGATCACAATCGTGATGTCCCTGCTCATCATCCCGGTCACCATCCTGGCCGCGCTTGCCGACGTGCAGCAAAGGCGCGGCGTCGCCGTCCCCGCCTGAAGCCCGCGGCACAGGGCCGTCCGGTCCCAACCATCACGGACGGACCCCGCCTTTTCTCCCAAGACCCTGACCCGGAGTTCATCGAACCATGGAAAACCCCCACGACACCGTCACCGACATGCACCGCGACCTGCCCGGTTGGTTCGTCTGGACCGCCCGGCTTCTGCCGATCGGAATTTTCGCGCAGTTCCTGAGCGCCGGCCTCGGCCTGTTTCTCAACCCGGACATGCTCGGCCTGCATGGCGGCGTCGGCACCGCCCTGTCGCTGCCGGTGCTCGCCCTCCTTGCCGGAGCCCTGCTGATCCGCCGCCTGCGTGGCTTCGGCTGGTGGGCAGGCGCGGTCGTGCTGCTCTACGGCGTGCAGGTCGGCCTGGCCGCTGGCGCCGCCCCGGTGCCGCTGTCGCTCCACCCGGCCAACGGCGCGCTGCTTCTGGCAACGAGCCTGGTCCTGCTGGCCAAGGTCGAGCGCCGCCGCGCCCCGCACCCGGGGAGTGTTTGACGGGACCGCAGCGGCATCCGCCGGCCCGGCCGCAATTCCGCCACCAAGATACGGCTGGTCGCCGTGCGCCACCGCCAAGGGGATATCGCTTCATGTTTCAGATCGCTGCTGCCATCCTCGCCGGCCTCATGATCGTATGGGCGGCCATCAGGGGCCTTCGCCCGCGCGCAAGGCCCTTCGAGCGCCTCTATTCGGCGGCGACCGGCGGCTGGTCCGCCTTTGGCGCGGCGATCTACTATCCGACGCTGTTCGGGCGTTTCGCGCCGGTGGGGCTTATCCACAGCCATCCCTCCGTCACGCTGTTCGGTTTCGGCCTGATCGCGCTCGCCGTCTGCGGCGCGTCGATCATGATCGGCGAGCACTGACGCTTGCGCGTTTCCCCGTTGGTGTGACTTTCGCACCCATTGATGCGAATCGGCCACGTTGCCGGCCGGCAACACTTAACCCGAGCCTAACGCCGGCATTTACAATCCTGCGCGTTTTGCCGTGACGGTGTCATCGCCGCGCGGTATGATCCCCTTAGTAAGAGTTCGAGTACGCTGACCCGGCGTTTGGTCCAACCTGAATTTGCCCGCATCGGGACATCAGGCCGGGCTGGGGTTTTGAAGGCGTGGGCGTGGTGTAATGGACGATCCCTTCGAGGTACGCAAATCGCGGACTCCGCGTGCGACACGGCTGCTCGCCGTCGACGCATGGATCGATTCAAGCCTCTACGAAGCAGGCTTCGCCGCCCGCGAGGCTTGGGAAAACATCACCATCTTCTTCCGCCGTTTCCGCGTCTCGGGCTGGAAGCGTCTGTTCGTCGAACTGGGCAGCGAAGGGTTCACGATGGGCACCGCCGGTGCCGTCATCCTTCTGGCGCTCGCCATGCCGGCCTTCGAGGAGACCGAGAAGGACTGGCGCAGCCAGGGCGATTACGCCGTCACCTTCCTCGACCGCTACGGCAACGAAATCGGCCAGCGCGGCATCATCCAGCGCGATTCCGTTCCCGTCGATGAAATCCCCGACCACGTGATCAAGGCGGTGCTCGCCACCGAGGACCGGCGCTTCTTCGAACATTTCGGCATCGACATCATCGGCCTTGCCCGCGCCATGAGCGAGAACGTGCGCGCGAATTCCGTCGTCCAGGGCGGATCGACGCTGACGCAGCAGCTTGCGAAAAACCTCTTCCTCACCAACGAGCGCTCGATCGATCGCAAGATCAAGGAAGCCTATCTGGCGCTCTGGCTCGAGTGGAACCTGTCGAAGAAGGAAATCCTCCAGCTCTATCTCGACCGCGCCTATATGGGCGGCGGCACGTTCGGCATCACGGCGGCGGCCGATTTCTACTTCGACAAGGGCATCAAGGAGGTCAATCTCGCCGAGGCCGCGATGCTGGCGGGCCTGTTCAAGGCGCCCGGCAACTACGCGCCGCACATCAACCTGCCCGCCGCGCGCGGCCGCGCCAACGTCGTTTTGAGCAACCTCGTCGATGGCGGCTTCATGACCGAGGGCCAGGTTCTGTCGGCGCGTCTGCATCCCGCCACCGCGGTCGATCGCGGCGGCCAGGAAAGCCCCGATTATTTCCTCGACTGGGCCTTCGAGGAGGTCAAGAAGATCGCGCCGAGGAACGGGCCGCACGCGCTCGTCGCGCGCACGACGATGGACATGAACCTCCAGCAGGCGGCCGAGGAGACCGTCGAGTTCCATTTGCGCCAGCACGGCCAGGCCTACCGCGTCACCGAGGGTGCGATGGTGATGATGGAGGTCAACGGCGCGGTCCGCGCCATCGTCGGCGGCCGCGACTATGCGCGCAGCCAGTTCAACCGCGCCACCAAGGCGCTGCGCCAGACCGGCTCGTCGTTCAAGCCCTATGTCTATACCACCGCGATGGAGAACGGCTTTACACCCGAATCGGTCGTTCCCGACGCGCCGATCAACTGGGGCGGCTGGTCGCCCAAGAATTACGGCCGCAGCTTCTCGGGCCGCGTCACCCTGTCGAGCGCGCTGATCCGGTCCATGAACACCGTGCCGGTCCGGCTCGCCAAGGATCATCTCGGCATCCCCGCGATCGTCGAGGAGACGCACAAGATGGGCGTCGAATCTGAACTCAACGGCCACAAGACGATGGTTTTGGGCACGTCGGGCATGACCGTGATGGACCAGGCGACGGGCTATCTGACGCTCGCCAACGGGGGAATGGCCGGCGCCCGCCACGGCATCACGCAACTGCTCACCCATGCCGGCGACGTCGTCTACGATTTCAGCCGCGATGCCCCCGAACCGCACCGCGCCGTCTCGGAACAGGCCGTCGCGTCGATGAATTCGATCATGGTCCAGATCCCCGAAACCGGCACCGCCCGCCGCGCGGCGCTGCCCAATATCCGCTCGGCCGGCAAGACCGGCACCACACAGGCTTATCGCGATGCCTGGTATGTCGGCTATACCGGCAATTATCTGGCCGCCGTCTGGCTCGGCAATGACGATTTCAGCCCCACGAACAACATGACCGGCGGCTCGGTTCCCGCCATGGTCTGGCAGCGGCTGATGGTTTACGCGCACCAGAACGTCGAGCTGAAGCCCATTCCCGGCATCAAGGATCCCTTCCTCAAGCTTCCGCCGGAAGCGGCCGTCGCCGATTCAGGCGCGGCGGGAGAAGGCCTGCAACAGGACAGCGAACGTCCGTCTCTCCTGACACCGCGCACGACGCGATATCTGGTCGGCCTGACCGAGGAGTTCAAGGCCGCGCCGCGCCTCCAGATGCCGCCTGAGCCGGAAGCGCTGTCCTCGCTCTGATACGGCCTTCCCGCTTGACTTTCCGCTCCAACGCGGCGACCGCTTCCGGTACCGCAACGATACTCACCTGATCCGAACGTGGAGCGCGCCTTGCAGGCGCCGACAGCACCGAGCGCGATGTTCAAGACGATCTTCCTGACAGCCCTGACACTTGCGATCGCGCTGGGCGGCGGGGCGGGCAGCGTTTGGCTGGCGCTTGAGCGAAATTTCGGATTCGGTACCGTCTCGATCGGCGGCTGGACCGCCTATCCGTCGCGCGGCACGGCGTCTGCCGATCCCTACACGAAGGCGCGGTTCTCGCGCGAAGCGGATCTCGCCCTCGGGCAAGGCGAAGGGCTGACTTTCTTCGCCACGCGCGACGCGGCCGGCAATATCTTGCGCTTCGAGTGCGACTACCGCCTCGAAGGCAGCCTGCCGCCGGCGCGTTTCTGGACGCTTCACGTGCGCGACAGCGACGGCGTTGTCTCGCGCCCGGATGGCGACCGGGCCGACGCGCTCCATTCCTACGCACTGCTGCGCGACCAAGACAACGCGGTGACGACGACGGTGTCGCGCTTTCCCGCGCCCGGCAACTGGCTTGCCACGAAGGGCACGGGTGAAATGCTGCTCGTCCTGACGCTCTACGACACATCGATCGCCAGCAGCGCCCGCATCGAAGAGGTCGAGCTGCCCCGCGTTGTTCCGCAGGGCTGCCAATGACCAGGATCGTTCACGCCATCCTTCTCGGCCTGATCGGGGCGGGCGTCGTCCACATCGCTGTGCTGCTCATGGTGCCAAGCTATTCCGAGCGCGATGCATGGTCGGCGATTTCGCAGCAGAGCAACTATTACACCGTCACCCGCCTCGATCCGCCCGGCAGCGCGCCGCTCATCGGATCGCTGGACCCGCTGTTCAGCGCGGTCGCCTGCCGCTTCGATCTCACCGAGGGTGTCGTGCGCCTGCACGGAACCGGCAGCGCGCCCTACTGGTCGATCTCGGTCTACGATCGCACCGGCCAGAACATCTTCAGCCTCAACGACCGGTCATCGTCGCAAGGCGCGCTCGATTTCGTCATCGCCGACGACGTGCAGATGGTGGAACTGCGCAATGCGCTTCCGGCTGCGTTCGACCGATCCGTGTTCGTCGAGGCGAACATCGAGGAAGGGATCGTCGTCGCGCGTGCCTTCGTGCCGGACGAAAGCTGGGAGAAGACCGTGGGTGACTATCTCCAGGGCATCACCTGCACCCTGCACTGAACGGGTGATGCGCTTCTGGACGGCCATTTACTGAAAGCTGTCAGTAGTGGACGGCGACCGTACCGTGGTCGGACGTTCAACTACGCTAAAGTTCCGACGACAGTCGGCCTTCCCGCTGCGGTAACCGGACGAACTTTTCAACAAGAGTTTCGGTCCATTCCACGTATTCGATATGCAAGCCGTCGGCATGGCGGGCATAAAGCATTCGCCCGGTCGGCACATCCGTCATGGGCTGAGTGATCGTCGCGCCACTGGCAAGAAGCTCGGCTTCGACCACATTGAGGTCATGAACGATGACCGGGCCGTGGCTGTCGCGTATCGGTGCCAGAGACGCCTCCGTGCCGGCGACCACGAACATGTCACCGACACCCGCAAGATCCCATTCCCCAAAACGGAAGCGCAGATGGGCTTTTCGGCCGTGCAGTCGCTCGAGCAACGCAAGAGTCGCATCGCAGTCGGAGGAAAACAGCCGGCTGTAGGTCTTCAAAATCATTGGACACCTTTTTTATCGATCGATAAAAAACTAGCATTCTTGACGACCGTCGCCAATAGTTTTTTAGTGTCCACTATGAAAGGAAACGCCAATTTGGGCGGGCGCCCGCGTAGTTTCGATCGAGACGAAGCCGTGAAGACGGCTATGCGTCTCTTTCGCCGGCACGGCTATGAGGGCGTTTCAATCGCAATGCTGACCGAGGCGATCGGTGTGGCTCCGCCGAGCCTCTACGCCGCGTTCGGCAAAAAGGCCGACCTTTATCGGGAAGCCCTGGACCGATATGCGCAAGAAAATCCCGTCTCGATGTTCTCGAATGGCGGTCAGGAACTCTCCTTGGCCGAGGCAATCGACCAAATGTTCCGACGGGCGATTCGGGCTGTCGTCAATGCGCCTGGCGCACCAGGATGTATGATTACAACCGGTCTTTTGGGTTGCCATCCCGACCATAGCGACCTTGCAAAAGAGCTCGTGGACAGGCGTGCGGCGCTCTGCATTCGCATGAGCGATGAACTTCGCCAGTGGCTCGCGGAAGAACGCGCTCGCGAGGCAGCGAGCTTTCTTTGTGCCGTTCTTCAGGGGATCGCTGTTCAAGCCCGTGACGGTGTCGATGTCGCCGTTCTACACACGATCGCCGCGAATGCCCGAACGTCCGTCGCACCAGAGGCCTGACATTTACTGAATCAAGCGGAAGAACCGCCCGTGTCTGCCATCATTCGAAGTTCGCATCGGCGTCCGACATTCGATTCTATCGGCTCTTGCTCTTGCGCTTGCGCTGAACCCCGTCGGACGCCTTTGGCGGGTGACGGTCTTCCATCTCGCGGTTTTTTTCATAACGCACGCCGGGGAAAATGATGATAGCCGCACTTCCCGCGGGGCGCACCATCGCCGGCACGCGTGGCCGGATCACGAACGGAAGTATTGCAGACATGTCAACGCTCTCATCTAGGGTGATTGGAGCAGGGACGCTACGCCTCCGTCCCGATAGGTCGCAGGTTAGAGTTAACGCCATGCTAACAAATCAGCTCTAATTTGAGCCTATGCCATTCGCATCGTTCGTTGTGATGCGTCATGGCCCATGTTCAGTATGCGTTTCAGGCGTTTCCCCGTGCACCCATCAGGCCGTCGACCGTTCAATTCGCTCCGTGCGGCCGGAAAGCCGGAACGGCTCCTGCGCGCTTCGGTCACCGCCTTCTGCTCGATCCCCCGCCCCACACGCCGCGAGATCGGCCAGCTCGACGATCTCGCCGTTCCCCTGCTGGGCCGCGTATCCGACGAGACGCTTCGCTTCGTCGCCGCCGCTCTTTCGGAAAACCACAACGCGCCGCCCGTCCTCGTCCGCAGGCTCTGCGAGCGCCCTGTCGACATTTCCGCGCCGTTGCTCGCGCGGTCGCCATTGCTCACGGCCATCGATCTGGTGGCGCTGATCGGCCGGCATGGTCTGCCCCATGCGCGCGTGATCGCCTCGCGTCGAGACCTCGACGGCCGCATCGTTCGCCTCATCGCCTCGATCGGCGCGCTTGACGACGCCGCGACCGTCCAGCCGGCACCAGCGGACGCCCCGACGCCGAAGCCAGGCGTGGAGGAAACGCGCCAGCGCCTGCGCACGATGATGAAGCCGTCGGGCGCCGCAGCACAGGTAGCCCTGCGCGGCGAAGCGGTTCAGTTGCGCTGGGAGGGAGAGCCGGGGTCGTATCGCAAGCTGCGCTCGACGGCGCTTTCCGGCGTCCCTGCCCTCTTCCACACGGCGCTCGCGGACGAACTCGGCGTGCCGCTGCCGCTGGCGCGCGACATCGCCGACAGCCTCGACCCGTCACGCCTCATCGTGTCGCTTCGGGCGATTGCCCTGATCGAGGAAGAAGCCTTCCTGGTTTTCCAATGCGCATGGTCGGGACAATCGGGCCATGCCCGCATGACGGCCGCGTTCATCGACGCCTATCAGACGATCACGCCCGAGACGGCGCGCCAGATGGTGGCCACGTGGCGTGATGCCTACCGGGCGCAGGACGACACCTCGCCGGCGCCGATCCCGATGGCTTACGGGGAACCGGCCAACGCGCCGGTCGGCGTGCGCGCGCTCAAGGCGTCGTGACCGCGATCAGCTCGGCAAAGAGCGCGTCGTCCACTTCCAGCTCGACCAGCCACACATCCGGATCGAAGCGCATCTCGCGTTCGATACGCTGGCGAATGGCCTCCGGCTCCGTCGATTTGAGCATCTGGGCGAACATGCGGTCGTCGGGCTTCGCGCTGTCATAGCTGGTCTGCGGCGCCGGGCCGTAGAGCGTGGTTTCGCCCAGCCGATCGCGCTGCGTGATCAGCACGGCACCGGCTTCGCTCGAACCGCGCCGCTCGACAGCCGCGAATCCGCCGGCGGAAAATGCCCGCCGCACGATGGCCGAAACCCAGAAATCCGTGGTGACCCGCAAATGAGCGCTCAGTTCGTCAAGCCGATTTCGCGCATCTTGGCATAAAGCGCTTCGTCAGGCTGCCCTGTTTCGGGCAGGCCGAACAGCGACTGGAACTCGACGATCGCGGATTTCGTGCGCGAGCCCACGACACCGTCGATATCGATGCCCTCATTGCCGAATGCTTTCAGGCCCGCCTGGATCTTCATGATCATCGGATCGGCACTCGCGCCCGACGAGGACGTCTCGATCATGTCCGTGCCGGGCGATCCCTGCGGCAAGGGCGGAGACCTGCTTTCCGTGCGCGGCGTCGCGCCCAACTGGCTCAGAAGCTGGTCGTCGATATCCGCCGAGACGGTGAGGCCCACGATCCGCCGATAGTTCTCGATGGCTCCCCGCGTCTGCGGGCCGGTCAGACCATCCACCTTGCCGTCATAGAGGTTCAGCTCGGCCAGGATCCGTTGCACATCCTGCACGACCGCGTCACCGTTGCCGGCCAACGCGCCTGACGTTTCCGTCGTGGACGACGGAGCGGGGATCGGCACCTGCGCCGGATCGACACGCGGCTGTGGCGTCACGGGCGGCGTCTCGAGTGCCGCAAGCCGTTCTTCGACCGGCGCTTCGCGTTCGAGCTTTATGACCGTCTCGACGTTTGAATCCGCGACATTCATTTCCCCTGCACCAGCCGCTGGAGCGACTGCCACCGGGCTCGGGCGCGTCGCGAAGAACGCGCCGCCATGGGCGTGCGGCTGATACCAGATCGCATTGGCGGCGACATAGGCGAACGCCACCGCAAAGGCGGTCGTGCCGCCCACGGCGAAGCGGTGTTTGGCGAGGAACGCGCCGATTCCGCCCTCGTCCTCGTACCGGTTCTCCGGTTTGCGCCGCTTAGGCGATTTTGCGGAGCGCGATGCCATTCCTGTCCCCTGCCTTGCCTTCGTTCGCCGGAACCGAAATCCCGACGATGTCGTCATTCTGCATCACCGTATCGGCTGTCGGCAGACCGATCATCACGGTCGTGCCAAGCCCCGGTGCGCTTTCGATGCTCATCGTGCCGCCATGCAGCCGGACGAGACCCTTTACGAGCGAGAGCCCGAGCCCCGTGCCCTGGAACTGGCGCGTGTAGTCGTTCTGCACCTGCATGAACGGCTGGCCGAGACGCTCGAGATCGTCGCCGGATATGCCGATGCCGGTGTCGTTCACGAAGATGCGGATCGTGTCCGCCTTGCGTGTCGCATTGACGGTGACGCTGCCGCCTTCCGGCGTGAACTTGATCGCGTTCGAGACCAGGTTCAGCAGGATTTGCTGCACGGCCCGCGGGTCGCCATGGACCTCGCCCAGATCGCGCGGAAGCCTTGCGGCCAGATTGACCTGCTTGGCGGTAGCCTGCGGCTCCAGCATTGCACAGCACAGGTCGAGCGCCGGCTGGAGATCGAACGATTCCGCGTGGATTTGATAGGAGCCGGATTCGATCTTCGAGACGTCCAGAATGGCGTTCACGACCGAGAGCAGATGGTTGCCGGCCTCGCGAATGATGCTGACATGCTCGACCTGCTTGGGCGCGAGGTCGCCGGAGATTTCCCGATGCAGCAGCATGTCGGAAAATCCGATGATCGCATTGAGCGGCGTGCGCAGTTCGTGGCTGACTGCCGCGAGGAAACGCCCTTTCGCCACCTCGGTCGCGCCGGCCTTGTCGAGCGCCTCGGCCAATGCATCGCGCAGAGCCGCTGTCGCGCTTCCATCGCGCAGCAGCAGGACCGCTCCGCCGTCCACGGAAACGAATTCCGCCTCGAATGGCGCATAAAAGCCGGCGCCGTCCGTCGACATGGGCATCCTGACCCGGACGTCGCAACGCTGCGGCTCGCCGTCTTCACGGACGCGCGCCGCCGCACACAGGAATGCGACCCTGTCTGCAACATGGATGCGGTCGAACAGGCCGGACCCCAGCAGCAGGTCAGGCTCCAGGCGGAGAATGTCCTTAGCCTGCGACGATGCCGTCTCGACGTCGGTGCCCTTGTTCAGACGAAAGACGACCGCGTCGAACGCATGTTCGGGCAGGTTGGCTTGAGCATCGGCTGCCGTGGCATCCTTGCTCGCCTCGCTTCCGGCCCAACGCGCAAACAGCGTGGCACCGTAGAGCACCGGCGAAATCCATTGCCATGCGCTCGCCTCGCCTGCCGGCAACCCATTTGCCAACGCGAATGCCGCGGCGAAGAGAACCGCGACGCCGCCGGCGACACCCGCCACCTTGCGCGAGCGCGTGATCCAGTAGGCTTCGAGCGGGATCGCGGCGACCAGAAGGGCAAGCGGTCCGCTCGCGCCGCCTGAAAGCTGGACGCCCATGCCGACGACGAGAGACGAGAGTATGAGAGCCGCGACGCCGCCGATGCGCATCTCGCCATTGCGCGACACGAGAAGAGCCATGAGCCAGCCGATCCCGAAGGTCGCGCACAGCGCACCGAGCGCGATAGCCGCGCCGAACGCGGGAACCATGGTCTGGGCGATCGCCGCGGCAAGCACGAACGGACCGGCGAGAAGCACGCAGATAAGCCTGCGATGCTGCACGCGGTCGGCGGCGTTCACCGAGGGGTGTACCAGGCGCTCGCATCCTGCGGTCATCCCGGCCAACCAGTCACCAGCTCTGGTCGCTTCTGAACTCAACTCAACGCACTCACACAACGTCCGCTTGGCGGATCGATTTCTTTGATCCAGACCCTCTCATTCGCGGTTTAAGGAATGAATAAACGAGCGGGTCCGCTACCCCCATCTGGGCACGCAATCGGGGGATAGAAGCGGCCGGAAGGCGTGCAATTGCCGCCATGGTAAACAGAGGGTAAGAGCCGGCAACGATCGGATTGGTCGGCCACCGGCGACGACCCGGACGCGGGAAATCTCGATAAATCAAGTCTTTTCAGTCACTTGCCGATTCACCCGTCATCGCAATCCCGCCCCGGACTTCAATTAAACTTTGAATCAAATCCCGATAGCTCCAATTCGACTCAATCTTGCGCCAAATTCGATTCGTCTCTGCAAGCGACCTTTTGCATCCCTCGCGCATTATCGGCACATGAAGCGGGCTGGGGAGCAGACGTCCGCTCAAGTATCGAGGGTGTGGCAATGGGTTTTCTGATCAAATCCGCGTTCTGGCTTTCACTGGTGCTGCTGCTGATTCCGTTCGGCGGCAGTACGGCGGACGGCGAGCGGACCGTCGGTCCTGTCGAGGCGTTCTTCGCCGCCAAGGCGGCGATCGGCGACATGGCCGGCATCTGCGAGCGTCAGCCCCATGTGTGCGAGATCGGTCGGTCCGCGTTCACGACGATCGGCATCCGCGCAAAGGAAGGCGCACGCCTCGCCTATGGCGTGCTTGATGAGCAGTTCGGCGAAACGGCAGCGACGCAGGAGCCGATCCACACCGGTTCCGTCGAGTTGCCGCAGGACGTGGTCCTGCCGGTCGCGGACGTCGCGCCGCAGGCTCAATAGCGTCCGGTTCGCGAACTGCGCCGCTTTTGAAGGTGACTGCGAGGCGGGCAGACACTATATGCGCAATCATGAGCGCCACGATCGAAGCCATCCGCGAAGACTTCACCTTCCTCGACGATTGGGAAGAGCGGTATCGCTATATCATCGAGCTCGGCGGCGACCTTGCCCCCTATCCTGAAACGGCCCGCGACGAGGCCCACAAGGTGCGCGGCTGCGTGAGCCAGGTCTGGCTCCACACCACACGCGGCTCCGGAGACGATCCGGCCCTGAGCTTCCTCGGCGATTCGGATGCCCATATCGTCAAAGGTCTGGTCGCGATCGTCCTCGCGCTCTATTCCGGCCGAAAAGCCTCTGAAATCGCGCAGACCGACGCCGAAGGCACGCTGCGGGATCTCGGCCTCGACGAGCACCTCACGCCGCAGCGCGCGAACGGGCTCCGCTCGATGATCCGCCGCATCCGCGACGAGGCGGAAGCGGCGCTGTCATCCGCGACGGCCGGCTGACATATGGCTGCCTAGCCCAAACTCGGTCGGTAGTCCGCCGTCCCCCAATGCAGGATCGCATCCGCCTTGCGTGTGGTCTTGCGCGGCGGCTCATAGTGGCGCGCGAGAACGCCGAGAGCAGATTTGAGGATCAGCTTCGCCGAGCGCGCCGGCCAATGACGTTCCGTCTCCACGCGCTCAAGCCCCTTCAGGAAGCAGCAGACGTCGATCAGCACGCCGGACAGTTCCGGGCCGACTGCATCGATCGCATGCTCGACCCGTAACCGCGCGGAGAGTGCCGCATCCGTCAGGTCGGCAATGCCGTTCCTGTCGCCTGAGCCCCGCCCCGTGGCACTCACCGCGCCCCAATTGACGCCCATGCGGGGCATGATCTGCCCGCGGCTGTAGTCGGCGCGCAGCCGCTCGCCTGCATCGAACTCGCGCAGGCTCAGAAACGGCGAACCCTGTTTCGTGCGGTAACGCCGCAAAAGGCCCAGCGGCGATTCCGCCGCGTTGACGGTCACGGTCTCACGGCCGCTGGCCGTCTCCATCACCACAGCCTCGCGCTCCTGATGCTGGGCCTAGAATGCGTGGACGGGAGCCGCCTCGCGCCTGGCTGCGGAGACGCCAAGCTGGGTCAGGCGAAGCTGCGCTCCGTCGATGACGACGAGCCCCCTCCTGGCCAAATCATCAAGCACCTCGCTCGCAACGCCGATGACGCCCCGGTCCGCTCCATCCAGCAGGACGCGTTCGCGATTTGCCGCGCCGCGTATCGTCGCCTCGCCCTTTGCAAGAAATCGAATGCTGCGCGTTGCCGCCTTGTCCTGGTTCATGATTCCGCACCTCAATCCCGATCCATTCGGCCGAAGACGGCGAGAACCACGCGTTCCATCATCGCGACGATGCTGTCGAACTCGGCATCGTCCCGCAAATCCTCGATCTGGTGGCACGCATAGAGGACCGTCGTGCGGTCGCGCCCGAACCCCTCGCCCACGTCGCGCATCGAAATGCCAAGCGTCACATGCGCGACATACATGCCGACCTGGCGCACCCGGCTGATGTCGAGTGTCGATCGGCCCGGTTGCCGCACATCCCGCCCGCTTACGTTGAAAAGCGCCGACGTAATGTCGATCACGCCATCGCAGACGGTCGCGGCACGATCGCGCCGCGAGAGCTTTAAAAGATCGACCGCGTAGGAGACCGTTTCAATCCCGGTGTTCGCAATCGGCTCATCTTTCGTTTCCAGCGCTGTTGCCCGCAAGACCTCACCCCTCGTTCGTAGGAATAAATTCTTATATCGAGAGCGCGCCGGCATGTGAACAAAAACAGAACATTATCAGGCGAAGTTTTCACCAGGATATTGTTTTCGTTTGGATTTTTGTTTTTTTCACAGGACCGGAGGGGCAATTTTATCCACGCACCTTCAGGCCCGGCGCACCATCGAGCGACAACAGCTTGATGGAAGGAGCACGGTTTGGGTATCAGGGAAGAGGCGCACCAGTTCCGGCTGCGCAAGAATGACGAGACGCATCGCGCGGGCGAAACCGCGGCGTTGTTCGTCCTCGGCCGTATCGATCGCGATGCGGCGCTGTCGGCATCCGGGGAGGACGCAAAGCGTGTTCGCGTCAAGCTCGAGCGGTTGATCGAGCGCGAGCGCCTTCGCGGCATGCGCCGGCACTGGAGCTACGACCTCAATCGGCACATCGCGCTCAAGCAGGCGCTCGATCGCATCAAGGCATCGAGCAATCCCTGATCCGCCCCGACACGGCACGCGCGAAAAAGGCGGCGTCCCGGTGGGACACCGCCTTCATCTATCGTCTGGCCGCAACCGAAGACGGTCGCGTCAGCATTGAATTCATTAAAGCATGATTGTCGGGCGGCTACCGGACCACTTTGCGCTTTCGGCCCAGGCCCATCTTCTTCGCAAGCTGCGAGCGCGCAGCCGCGTAGTTCGGAGCGACCATGGGATAGCTCGCATCGAGGCCCCACTTCTCGCGATACTGATCAGGCGTCAGGCCGTAATGCGTCATCAGGTGGCGCTTCAGCGACTTGAACTTTTTGCCGTCCTCGAGGCAGATGATATAGTCCTCGTGAACCGACTTCTTCGGGTTCACCGCAGGCTTCTGCTTGTCGGCCGGTGCCTGCTCGGGAGCACCACCAACGCGGCCGAGCGCAGCATGCACATCTGCGATCAGATTTGGTAGTTCACCAGCAGGAACGGGATTGTTGCTGACATAAGCTGCGACCACATCTGCGGTCAGCTCTATCAGCATATCGTCATTTTTAGCGGGAGTTTCAGTCATGTCCATGTTTTGGCCCCAGTACGTTGCAAGTTAGTCATTTCGGGGCAGAATCTGCGCCCTGAACGTAACGCTTGGGCGCTTGTGTGCCGCACCTTCGATTCGCGCTACTGCCGCATATGTGAGCCTGCTCTTAAGACAAGTCAATTCAATATTCGACCATTCTCCAAATAGTTAGTGACTATGCAGTATAGATAAGTATTTTGCTCTTAATGGACGCTCGAAATTCAATCGGTTTGTACAATCTGTGATCGTGCATCGCCGGCGCCGCAACCTGGCGCGCATGCATTGTGCCCTCCCCCTGCAATGATAGTGGAATCACCGCTCAAATCTAAAGAGGCCACGAATCACCCGGCATAGATGATCGGTCCGTGTGACTGCCTACAACGTCGCGCATGACATCTCTTGTGCTGCGCTCATCCTTACCGATATTCGCATGATCCGACGGCTCGACATGCTGGGCCTCCGCCACTTCGTTCGCCACTTCAGACTCATCAGCAAGGCTACTTCACTTCATGTCCAGAACCAGCACATTTCCCGCTTTGTCCGCCCCCACGACGG
This sequence comes from Mesorhizobium sp. CAU 1732, assembly GCF_039888675.1. Classification (NCBI taxonomy): domain Bacteria; kingdom Pseudomonadati; phylum Pseudomonadota; class Alphaproteobacteria; order Hyphomicrobiales; family Phyllobacteriaceae; genus Mesorhizobium; species Mesorhizobium sp. CAU 1732. The sequence goes on along the minus strand of NZ_JBDQQR010000001.1, from coordinate 1,580,556 downwards.
ATCGCAGGCCGCATGTCGACGTCAACCACGGCATCGAGCGGACGGACGACTACGCCTGGCTGCGCGCGGACAACTGGCAGGACATGTTCAAGGATCCCGCGTTGCTCGACCCGGCGATCCGGTCTCATCTCGAAGCCGAGAACACCTATCAGCAGGCATTGATGGCCGATACGGCTGCGCTGCAGAAGACGTTGTTCGCCGAGATGAAGGGCCGGATCAAGGAGGACGATTCCAGCGTTCCCATGAAAGACGGCGATTTCGCCTATGGCATGTCGTACCGGGTCGGCGGCGAGCAACCCCGCTTCATCCGCACGCCCCGCGACGGCGGAGACGAAGACATGCTTCTGGACGGCGACAAGGAGGCGGAAGGGACTGCCTATTTCCGCATCGGCAGCGTCGATCATTCGGCTGACCACAAGCGCCTTCTCTGGGGGTATGACGACAAGGGCTCGGAATTCTACACGCTGATGGTACGCGACATCGCGAGCGGCAACGACCTCGAAGACCGCGTCAGCGATACGGGCGGCTCGGGCGAGTGGGATGCGAGCGGAAAAGGCTTCTTCTACACCCGCCTCGACGCCAACCACCGGCCCTCGAAGACCTTCCACCACACGATCGGCCAGCCGGTCTCGCAGGACCGGCTCGTCTATGAGGAAACCGATCCCGGTTTCTTCACCAGCATCGGCGGCACGCGCCTCAACGACTGGATCATGATCGCCATCAACGATCACGAGACGACGGAGTACCGCGTCATCCCCGCAGACCGTCCCGACGCCCAGCCGGTTCTGGTCAAGGCGCGCGAGGAAGGCATCCAGTACGATCTGGAGGAAGGCGGCGACGTTTTCTTCATCCTGACCAATTCGGGCGGCGCGAAGGATTTCCGCATCATGACCGCGCCGGTCGCCGATCCGCGCGAGGAGAACTGGCAGGAACTCGTGCCCCACGAGCCCGGCCGCCTGATCCTCTCGATCATCGGTTTCCGCGATTTTCTCGTACGCCTGGAGCGCAAGGACGGGCTGCCGCGCATCGTGGTGCGCGAGCGCGCCAGCGGTGACGAGCATGTCGTCGCCTTCGAGGAGGAGGCCTACTCGCTCGGCCTTGCCGGATCCTACGAATATGACACCGACATCATCCGCTTTTCCTACTCGTCCATGACGACGCCTGCGCAGGTCTACGACTACGACATGCGCACCCGCGAGCGCGTCCTTCTGAAGACGCAGGAAGTGCCGTCGGGACATGACGCGGACGCCTATGTGACCCGCAGGCTCATGGCTCCGGCGCCCGATGGCGAACTCGTGCCGATCTCCATCCTCTACCGCGCGGATACGCCGCTCGACGGCACCGCGCCATGCCTGCTCTACGGCTATGGCTCCTACGGCATCGCCATTCCGGCCTCGTTCAACACGAACTGCCTGTCTCTCGTCGATCGCGGCTTCATCTACGCCATCGCGCATGTCAGGGGCGGCAAGGACAAGGGCTATGCCTGGTATGATGCCGGCAAGCGGCAGCACAAGGCGAACACCTTCACCGATTTCATCGCGGCGGGCCGTCACCTCGTCGCCGAGGGCATGACCAGCCACGACCGCATCGTCGCGCAAGGTGGTTCCGCCGGCGGCATGCTGATGGGCGCGGTGGCAAACATGGCGCCTGCCGATTTCGGCGGCATCATCGCCGAAGTACCCTTCGTGGACGTGCTTGCGACGATGCTCGACGCGACGTTGCCGCTGACGCCGCCGGAATGGCCGGAGTGGGGCAATCCGCTGGCGTCGGAGGCCGACTACAAGATCATCGCGTCCTACTCGCCTTACGACAACGTCACGGCCCAGGCCTATCCGCCGATCCTCGCGGTCGCCGGACTGACCGATCCCCGCGTCACCTATTGGGAGCCTGCGAAGTGGGTGGCCCGCCTGCGTGAGCGCAAGACCGACGACAATCCGGTTCTCTTCCGCATCAATCTGGAAGCAGGCCATGCCGGCGCGTCGGGGCGCTTCTCGCGTCTGGAGGAGATCGCCTATGGCTACGCTTTCGCCCTGAAGGTCACCGGGCGCGACGCTGTCGCTCAGTAGCCGTTGGGATGTGGCGGAATTGCCTTCAGGTAGGCCGCGATTGCTTCGCGGTCGGATGCGGGCAGTTCCGCCATGTTGCGCACGACGGACGCCATCGAGCCGCCGACTGAATCGTAGTCCGGCGTGAAGCCGGTCTCCAGCAAAGTGACGATGTCGATGTCCGACCAGTCGCCCAATCCGTCGTCCGACGGGGTGATGTTGGGCACGTTCCCGTCGCCTTCGGCAGCGGCGGCGCCGGCCATCCATTGGGCAAGCTCGAGGCCGCCAATGAGATCGCGTGGCGTATGGCACTCGCCGCAATGGCCGGGGCCCTCGACGAGATATTGCCCGCGCGCGACCTGATCGCTCGGATTGCCGAGCGCGACTGCCGGCGCGTCATTCAGGTAAAGCAGCTTCCACAGCCCGAGCGACCGGCGCATGTTGAACGGGAAGCTCAGCTCGTGGCCGGGTGCCGTGCCCGCGACCGCGGGAAGCGTCTTCATGAAGGCCGAGAGGTCCGCGATGTCGGCAGGCTGCATCCTGGCATAGGACGTATAGGGAAACGCGGGATAGTAGTGGCTGCCGCCGGGCGAGACGCCGCGCATCATGGCATTTGCCAGATCCTCGGCCGTCCACATGCCGATCCCGTCCTGCGGGTCCTGCGAGATGTTCGGAGCAACGAATGTCCCGAACCCGGTTTCGAGGCGCAGGCCGCCGCCGAGCGACAGCCGCGCATCCTCCGTCGCTCCCGGCGCGGCATGGCACGACGCGCAGCCGCCCGCCCAGAACACCTGTTCGCCGCGCGTGGCATCGCCATCCCCGAGGCCACCCACGGCTTCGGCATCGAGCCGATCCGGCGCGGACAGGAACCACAGCGCAACGCCGCCGACTGCCGCGACCACGGCTGCCGATACGAGCAGTTTGCGAAGTATGGCCATCAGGACGACGCGTCCGCCATCGGCCTACATGCGGTAGGCTTCGTGGCAGGCGCCGCAGCTTGCGGCCACGGGGCGGAATGCCGCCCGGAACGAGGCAAGGTCCTGCGGGTTCGCTGCGACCGCGGCCTGCGTCACGGCGGTATATTTGTCTGTGGCGGCCTGATAGCCGGCCATGTCTTCCCAGATTTTGGGCGACGACTTGGTATCACCGGTTTCGCTGCCTTCGGGCCAGAGTGCCGCGACGTCGATGGCCTCGGCATTGGTGTTGAGCTTTTCGAGAGCATCCATGACGGCGGCCGCATCGAAGGGCTGCTGTCCCTGGGCGATCGGGCCAAGCACCCGCATCAGCGGGCCGCGCTCCTTCATAAGTTCCTTGCGTTCCGCAATCGGATCCGCCGATGCGCCAGACACGAACAGGGATAGCGCGGCGGCGGACAGGATGAAAAATTTCATGAAGGGCTCCGGATTTGGCAACGGGCTGGCACGGAGACGTGCACGGCGATCATCACCGAAAGACATTGCGGGGGAAGTCACTTCACGCGATCCCCACTTCACGCTTCCGTGAACGCAGCATCCCCTCCAAACGAAAGAAGCCCCGGCAAAACCGGGGCTTCTTCAAAACTATGGAAGCTGGAGCCTACTTGGAGGCTGCTTCGTGCATCTCCAGCACGTAATCCCAGTTGATCAGGCTGTCGACGAACGCCTCGAGGTATTTCGGGCGGGCGTTGCGGTAGTCGATGTAATAGGAATGCTCCCAGACATCGACGCCGAGGATCGGCTTGGCGCCGTGAACGAGCGGGTTTTCGCCGTTCGGGGTCTTGGAGATTTCAAGCTTGCCGTCCTTGACGGAAAGCCAGGCCCAGCCCGAACCGAACTGCGTGGTGCCGGCGTTGATGAAGTCGGCACGGAATTTGTCATAGCCGCCGAGATCGCTGTCGATCGCCTTCTGCAACGCGCCCGGCAGGCTCTTGCCGCCGCCGCCCTTCTTCATCCACTTCCAGAAGTGGATGTGATTGTAGTGCTGGGCAGCGTTGTTGAAGAGGCCGGGGTTCTTTCCGAAGGACGCCTTCACGACCTCCTCGACCGACTTGCCTTCCAGGCCGGCTTCGGCTGCGAGCTTGTTACCATTGTCGACATACGCCTTGTGGTGCTTGTCGTGATGGTATTCGAGCGTCTCCTTCGACATGAAGGGCTGAAGCGCCTCGTAGTCGTACGGCAGTTCCGGAAGTTCAAAGGCCATGGAAAATCTCCCTCGCTAAAATGTGTCGGTTGGTGGTTCAGATGTTACATAGGCGCCCACCGCGTCGGCGCAACACCGACCGGCAGGAAATATGCCGCTTCCGCGACGTCGCGCCTATTGTGCAGGCGTTGAATGGGCCCATTCCCAATAGAGTTCGCGGGCCTTGCGTGCGACCGGGCCGGGCTGCTTGTCGCGATCTTCGACGCGCGTGACCGGAACGATCTTGGAATGGTTGCCGCTTGAGAAGACCTCGTCGGCTTCCAGAAAATCCTTCACCGTCAGCGACTTCTCGGTCGTCTTGAAGCCTGCTTCGGACAACAGCGTCAAGGTGCGGGACCGCGTGATGCCGCTCAGGAACGTTCCGTTCGGCGCCGGCGTGAACACCTCTCCGCCCTTGACCAGGAAGATGTTCGACGTTCCCGTTTCGGCGACGTTGCCAAGCATGTCGAGGACGAGCGCATTGTCGAAGCCGCGCATCTTCGCCTCGAGGATGGCGCGTCCGTTGTTGGGATACAGGCAGCCGGCCTTGGCGTTCGTGGGCATCGTCTCCAGCGTCGGGCGCCGGAAGGGCGAAACGCTCACCGAGAACCCGGTCGGCGGCATCATCGGCGCCTCATAGAGGCACAGGCAGAAGCGTGTCGATGCCGGATCCGAGGGAACGCCCATGTAACCGCCATGTTCGGCCCAATACATCGGCCGGATATAAACCGCAGTCTTGCCGTCGAATTTCTTCAGCCCATCCCATGTCAGGCCGACGATCTCGTCGGGCGACATCGTGGGCTTCAGGCCGAGCGCGATCGCCGACGTGTTGACGCGCGCGGCGTGCTTGTCGAGGTCGGGCGCCACGCCTTCGAACCAACGCGCGCCGTCGAAGACGCTCGATCCGAGCCACATGACATGGCTGCGCGGGCCGACGATCGCCACATTGCCTTCATGCCAGTCGCCGTCGACATAGGTCCAGGTGGCGGATTGCGCTTCCGTAGACAAGCCCATGATGATGAAACCCTTCCTTGTGTGCGGCGCGCATCGAAAAAGGTTTGGCCGGCCGCGTCAATCGGCACAGGCCCGGTTCTGTCGGTCCAGGCAGGCCGTGACCGTTGCTTGACCGCAATCTGCGCTTGGGGTCAAGTCGCCGGTGATAGTTACGGACTCTGGAAACGCCAGCGATGAACCACTCGGCCTATGTCTTCGACGCCTACGGCACGCTTTTCGACGTGCACGCAGCCGTTCGCCGTCACGCCGAGGCCATCGGGCCGGACGGGCAGCTCCTTTCCGAAATCTGGCGCGCCAAGCAGCTCGAATACTCCTGGGTCCGCACCCTGATGGGCAGCCATCGCGATTTCTGGCAGTTGACGCAGGACGCGCTCGATTTCGCCTTCCGAAAGGTGCGATCGGCCGATCCGTCACTCCGTCAGACATTGCTCGACGCCTATTGGCGGCTCGACTGCTATCCGGAGGTGCCGGCCGTTCTCAAGGCGCTGAAAGCATCCGGCGCGCGGATTGCCATCCTTTCGAACGGTTCGCCGGCCATGCTCGAGTCCGCCGTGCGGTCGGCAGCACTCGATCAGGTGGTCGACGAGGTGTTTTCAGTCGAGGCCATCGGCCGCTTCAAGACGGACCCGCTGGTGTACGATCTGGTCACGACCGCGTGGCGGCTCTACCCACAGGCCGTGTCATTCCAGTCATCCAACCGATGGGACGTCGCCGGCGCGACGAAATTCGGGTTCCGCACCGTCTGGATCAATCGCAGCGCGCAGCCGGACGAGTATCTCGATCACGCCCCGGCGCTCATCCTGCCGTCCCTCGAAGGCCTGCTCGCACCAGGCTGACGTAATCGTCACTTGCCCTGACTGTGATAATACGGCAACGGTCGCACCACGGACAAATCTTAGCCATTTGTTATCCATGATTGAGACACAATTGGCGCTGCTTTTCCGGCCGGTCGGAATGGGATTGGTTTTACGCCGATTCCGGTTCATGTCCGGCGTCCAGATTCCATCTCATCACGTCTCCATGGAGCACACGTGTCCGAAGCCAGCAGAACTCCTTTGATGTCCCGTCGTGCGCTCCTCACGGCGGCCTCTGCCTCGGCAGCGGCCATGGCCCTCGCGGGCTGCACCACAACGCCGCGTCGCGATGCTCCGGCCGTCATGCCGCCGCCAATCACCATGGCGCCGGAATTCGGTCCCGCAGTGGCGATGTACGCAGCCCTGCAGGATGGCGGCCATTCCGTTCCGGCCATCCCGATCGAAAAGATCGATCGCCGCTATCACAGGCAGGTCGTTCCCGATCCGACAGGCGAAGCGCCGGGCACCGTGGTCGTCGATACCGGCAACCATTTCCTCTATCTCGTGCTGCCGCGTGGAGAAGCCGTCCGCTACGGCGTCGGTCTCGGCCGCGCCGGGTTCGAATGGGCAGGACGCGCGCAGATCGAGTGGAAGCAGCATTGGCCGCGCTGGTTCCCGCCGGAAGAGATGATCGCGCGCCAGCCGGAACTCGAAAAGTACCGCGCCATCCAGATCCGCGGCACCAACGAGTGGGAAGGCGGCATGCCGGCCGGCATCAACAATCCGCTCGGCGCGCGCGGGCTCTACATCTACCAGGACGGCAAGGACACGCTCTACCGCCTGCACGGATCGCCGGAGTGGTGGTCGATCGGCAAGTCGGTCTCGTCGGGCTGCGTTCGCATGATGAACCAGGACGTGATCGACCTCTACGACCGCGTCGCCGAAAAGTCGCCGATCGTCGTCACCTCAGGCCTCAGGGTATCCTGAGGCCCACAAGCCTGTCGGGAAGCCCGCCTATTTGCGGCGCAGGCTTCCCAGAATGCCGCGAACCAGTTCGCGCCCGAGCGTCGATCCCACCGTTCTCACGACGGACTTGATCGCCGCCTCCGTCACCGTCTGGCGCTGATAGCCGCTGCGGCCTGAGGTCTTGCGCGGCGCAGGCTCCTGCTGGCGTGATCCGCCGCCGAAATCCGGCAAGGTCCAGCGCGATCCTTCGCCCTCTTGCTGCGGCGCCTGCTTCTCGCCCTCGCCTGCCCCCGCTTGCGTCGCCTGCTCGGCACGCTTTTGCAGGATCTCGTAGGCGGATTCGCGATCGACGGTCTGATCGTACTGGCCCGCGACCGGGCTCATCCCCATCAGCTTCTTGCGTTCTTCCGGCGTGATCGGCCCGATCCGGCTCGCCGGCGGCCGCATCAGCGTCCGTTCGACGATCGAGGGAATTCCCTTGTCGCCCAACGTCGAAACCAGCGCCTCGCCCGTTCCCAGCTTCGTGATAGCCTCGAAACAGTCGAAATCCGGGTTGGGCCGGAACGTGTCGGCCGCGGTCTTCACCGCCTTCTGCTCGCGCGGCGTGTAGGCGCGCAGCGCATGCTGGATGCGGTTGCCAAGCTGCGCCAGAACCGTTTCCGGCACGTCGAGCGGGTTTTGCGTCACGAAGTAGACGCCGACGCCCTTCGAGCGGATCAGGCGAACGACCTGCTCAACACGCTCGACCAGCGCACGCGGCGCTTCGTTGAACAGCAGATGCGCCTCGTCGAAAAAGAACACCAGCTTCGGCTTGTCCGGGTCGCCGACCTCGGGCAACTGTTCGAAAAGCTCGGAAAGCAGCCACAGCAGGAACGTCGCGTAGAGGCGAGGATTCATCATCAGCTTGTCGGCGGCGAGCACGTTGATGGCACCGCGTCCGTCGCGGGTCGTGCGCATGATGTCCATGATGTTCAGCGCCGGCTCGCCGAAGAAATACGTGCCGCCCTGCTGTTCCAGAACGAGAAGCGAGCGCTGGATCGCGCCGATCGACTGCCGGGTCACATTACCGTAGCGCGCGCCGATCTCCTGCGCCCGCTCGGCCATGTTGGCCAGCATCGCCTGGAGATCCTTCATGTCGAGGATCAGCATCCCTTCCTCGTCGGCAATGCGGAACGCGATGTTCATCACGCCTTCCTGCGCCTCGGAGAGGTTCATGAGGCGCGACAGGAGAAGCGGTCCCATCTCCGAAACGGTTGCGCGGATCGGATGGCCCTGTTCGCCGAACAGGTCCCAGAAGATCACCGGGAATTCCTGGAATTCGTAGGGGTCGAGTTTGACCTGCTCTGCACGCTTGGTGAGGAAGTCCTTGGCCTCGCCCATCATGGAGATGCCGGACAGGTCACCCTTGATGTCGGCGCAGAAGACCGGGACGCCGGCGTTGGAGAATCCCTCCGCCAGAACCTGCAACGTCACCGTCTTGCCGGTACCGGTCGCGCCGGTGACGATCCCGTGGCGATTGCCGTACTTCAACTGCAGCGACTCGGCCTTCTGGTAGCTGTCGTCCGGCTTCCGGCTCGCTCCAAGGAATATGCTATCTTCCTGCCACATATGCTCGTCTCCGGTGTCGCCAGCCGCTTTTGCGCGTGCGGCATCTACCTCCGGTATAGCCAGCGCGGCGATTGGCCACAATCACCAAGACTCAATGCACGATGCCCGCCCGACCCGAGGCGCGAAGCCAGCCGGGGCAAAGGCCGGGCCGTTGCCGATTGATCACACGCTTCCATGAAATCCATACACATCGTGTGACAGAGGCACATCGAGGCGTGTTAACGCATTGCCGCATGGCCTCGCTATCCGTAAGCTCCCCTCACGAGGGTCGCTGTGGCGACGATTGGAGTTGGAATGGAAACTGGGATCATCAGCACCGGCAGTTTTCCGCCGATGGGGCGCTCCCAGTGGCTCGAGACGGCTCGGCCGGGCTCCGAGGCACCCGTCTCGCCCCGTTATTCGGACCTGCGATTCGAGCAGCTTCGGCAGGACCACCAGCGCACCGGGCTCCTGCATGGCGCCGGGCCAAGCTGGACGATCGTTCAGCGGGTCGACGACACCGACGCCAAGCGCGCCAACGCACAGGCTCAGGAAGACATCGCGGCCGGGGCCACCGGCCTTGCCATCATCTTCGAGGGCGCGCCGAATGCGTTCGGCTACGGCCTTCCGGCCCGTCCCGAGGCGCTGGCAGCAGCGCTCCACAACATCCAGTTGAGCAAGACCTATCTGCGCATCGACGTCCATCCATCAAGCCGCGCATCGGTCGACTGGATCGTCGAGCTCATGCGCCGCAAGAAAGTCGATCCAGCGCGCGTCAGCCTGTCCTTCGGCATCGATCCGGCGGCGATCTTCGCGGGCAATGGCAGCCTGCGCATGTCGATCGACGCGCTCTACGCATCCATGCCGCAGTCGCTCGCGCACTTCTTCGCGATGGGCATTCCCGCCGTCCTTCTCGAAGCGGACGGGCGCGTGATGCACAATGCCGGCGCAACGGAAGCGCAGGAACTCGGGGTGATGCTCGCGGCAGCCGTTTCATACCTGCGGATGTTCCAGGAAGCGCGCCAGCCGCTCGTCTACGCGACACCGCATATCGGCTTCGCGCTCTGCGTCGATCAGGACCAGGTCCTGTCCGTCGCCAAGGTGCGCGCGATGCGCAAGCTCTGGGCGAAGGCACAGGAAGCCTGCGGCATCACGCCCTCGCCCGCCAAGATCCACGTCGAGACGTCCTACCGGATGTTGAGCCTTCGCGACCCGGAGACCAACATCCTGCGCACCACGCTGTCGGCGTCAGCCGCGGTCGCCGGCGGTGCCGACACGATCAGCCTTTTGCCGCACACGCTGCCGCACGGCCTGCCCGAACGCCGCGCGCGGCGGCTCGCGCGCAATGCGCAGCTCGTGCTGGCACGAGAAACGCATCTGAGCTCGTTGGTCGATCCGACCGCGAGTTCCGACGATCTCGATCTCCTCATCGCATCCATGTGCGAGGCGGCTTGGGAAGAGTTCCGCACGATCGAGGAAGATGGCGGGTTGTTGGCGAGCCTGTCGAAGGGGCTGGTTCAAAAGCGGGTTCGCGAAGCCGGTGCAAGCCGCATCGAGATGCTTCGCGCCGAGGCACGCGTCAACGGGACCGATTCGGATCATTCCGCGATCGACGCCGAACTCGTGGAGACCCTGAAGGCCGAGCCGCGCGACGTGTCGCGTGACGGCGTGGCATTCTGCGATCCGTTGCCTGCCGCGCGCATAGACGAGATGGTCGCGAAAGCGGAAACCAACTGACGCGCCGTTCCTTGATCAGGCGGGCGCACCGATCGACAAAATTTCCCATTCCTTGCCGTTGACGGTCGCGACCTCGCCGACCGCCTTGCCGAACAGGGCCTTCGCCATCGGCGACACATGCGAAATCTTGCCCTTCGACACGTCGGTCTCATCCTCACCGACAAGGGTCCAGCTATGCCGCTCGCCGTCATCATTGACGATGTCGACGGTCATCCCGAAACGGACCACACCATCGGTGGTGTCGGGTTCCACCAGTTCGGCCGTTTCGCGGCGCGCGTTCCAGTAGCGAAGGTCACGCGACATGAGCGCGATCTTTTCGCGGTCGCCATCCGCTTCGGCGCGGGCAAGCTTCTCGCGCAGGTCGGAGACCTCTGCGTCGATCATGGCAAGGCCGGCGGGCGTCACCAGATTGCGGTTCGCGCTCACCGGACGCTCTCCGATGTCGGAGATCGCGCCCTCATTGTCGTCTTCCCGTGTGAATGCCCTGCTCATCACTTGAACGTAGGTCTTCATGCGCCAGCAGGCAAGTCGGCGCGAAACCTGCATCTCACCTCGATGATGATCCAGACTGCACCAAAAACGAACAGGCGAACCCTTCTTTCGGGGATGCTCGCGTTTGCGGCGACCGGCGTCGCCTGGCGCGCGTTCGCTCAACCGCTATCCGCACCCGGTGATCAAAGCCAAACGCTCCAGCAGATGATCGATGCAGCATCAGCCCGCAACGAGCCGCTTCATCTGCCGGCGGGTGAGTACGTGGTCTCGAACATCAGATTGCCCGCCGGAGCGCGACTGACCGGCGTTCCGGGTGCCACGCGCATCGTCTATGGCGGCGGAGGCCATCTGTTCAAGGCCGAGGATGCCGCATCAATCGAACTCACCGGCCTGTCGATCGACGGCGGCGACCGGGCGTTGGGCGCAGACACCCAGGCGCTGGTCGAGATGCGGCGCGTCGCCAATCTCGTCATCGACCGCTGCGACATCGTCGGCAGCGCGGCAAGCGCGATTGCGCTCGAGCGTGTTTCGGGCCGGGTCGAGCGCTGCACGATCAGCGGAGCGCAGGATTACGGCCTCTACTGCGTCGAGGGGGCCGGCATGCAGATCACCGGCAACATTGTCACCGATTGCGGGAATGGCGGCATTCTCGTGCATCGCTGGGAGCCGGGCGAAGACGGCGCGCTGGTGACCGGAAACCGCGTCGCGCGAATAGCGGCACGCAGCGGCGGCACGGGCCAAAACGGAAATGGCATCAATGTCTTCCGCGCCGACAATGTCATTGTCGCCAACAACCACGTCTCCGACTGCGCCTTTTCCGCCATTCGCGCCAACAGCGCCAGCAACGTCCAGATCGTCGCCAACCAGTGCCTGCGCTCGGGCGAGACCGCGATCTACTCCGAATTCTCCTTCGAGGGCGCGGTGATCAATTCGAACGTGGTCGATGGCGCTGCGATCGGCATCTCAATCGCCAATCTCGATGAAGGCGGACGGATGGCCGTCTGCAACGGCAACATCGTCCGCAACCTCGTCGACCATGCTCCCTACGAGGACAACAGCCCCGGCTTCGGCATCGGAATCAGCGTCGAGGCAGACACGGCCGTCACCGGAAACGTTGTCGAAGGTGCGCCATTGTTCGGCATGATGCTCGGATGGGGGCCGTTCGTGCGCAACGTGGTCGCGACCGGCAACGTCGTGCGCGACGCCCGCGAAGGTTTCGCCGTCTCGGTGGTCGAAGGTGCCGGCTCCGTCATCGTCGCCGACAACGTCATCGATGGCATCGAGCGCGCCGTGGTCGGATATCGCTGGGCCGACGCAGCGACGGGCGACCTCGCGCAAGGCGACGACGCCTCCTATCCGCATCTGCGGGTCGAGCGAAATCTCGTCAGCTAGAGCTAAAGCGGTTCCGCATGAGGTGGAACGCGTTGCGCGAAAGGCCCCCTCCACCGCCTCCGGCGGTCCCCCTCCCCCGTAAACGGGGGAGGATCCAAGGTCGAGGACGGGCCGCAACGTCGGATCCTCCCCTGCGAAGCGGTGCAGGCGGTGTTTCAGTCAAACCCTGAAATGCTCCACGGCTAAAAGACGCCGGCCACCGGCCTCGTCCGGCCGACCTCGATGCCGTTCCAGTTCTTCATGACCGGATTGGCAAGCTCGATCAGGGTTGGCGACAGCGCGTCCTGTTCGCCGAGAAGCCTTGCGAGCAAGGCGGCGACGGATGTTTCCGAAGCCCGCGTTGTGCCGTCGTCGCATTTGATGGCGATGCCGAGGCCCCGTTCCGGGATTGCGGCGCAATAGACGCCTTCCGCTCCGGTCTTCACGAAGATGCGGCCGCCCGTTGCCCGCATCAGGCGCGTGTCCATCCTGTCCGTGCCGGCGACCTCGAAGGGCTCGGCCATGCAAGCCGCCAGAATTCGCTTCGCCGCGACCGCCCTGCCCTGGCCGAAGCCGACGCCGGTCGCCATGCGGGCAAAGCCGAGCGCGAGGCTCTTCAGCGGAACCGCATAGGTCGGGATCGAGCACCCGTCGATGCCGCATACATCCTCGCCATGTGCCGCGCCGGTCACCGTTTCCATCGCGTCGCGCACCATGCGCTGCGATTCGTGCGATGCGCCGACATAGCCGCGATGGTCGATGCCCAGATGATGGCAGGTGCAGACGAAGCCGGAATGCTTGCCCGAGCAGTTGTTGTGCAGAGCCGTTGGGCTTCCACCTCGGCGCGCAAGGTCGAGCGCCGCCTCCTGATGCATCGGCCAATGTTCGCCGCACTCAAGCGCGGTCTCGTCCAGCCCTGCCTTGGCCAGCATGGCTTTCGCCAGGTCCGCGTGGCCGGGCTCGCCCGAATGCGAAGCGCAGGCAAGCGCGATTTCGCGATTCCCGAAGCCGAATGCGTCGGCCGCGCCGCTCTCCAGAAGCGGCAGCGCCTGGATCGCCTTGACGGCCGATCGCGGAAAGACGGCCGCCTCGATATCGCCACCGCTCAGCACCACATGTCCATCCGCGTCCATGACACAGAAGGAACCGCGATGCCGGCTCTCGACGATGTTACCGCGCAGGACTTCCACAAGTACCGGATTTGCCATCTTCTCACCCGAATGTCGGTTGCAGAACGCGCATAATCCCAATCGCCCGCCGAAGCAAAGGCCATCGCTTGTTCCAGACACTCAAGGGCATCACCGCCTTTCTTCTGCTGATCTTCATCCTTCCCGTCGCCGCGACCGCAGCATGGTGGTCCGTGGTCGACCGTCCCCATTCGTGGCGCGAGGCGAACTGGAGTTCGAGCGGGGTCCTGCCTGCCGCCACCGCGGACCGGGACGCGGCCGTCTACGTGCTTGCGGCGCGCACCGGCGGGTTCAAGGGGGCGCTGTCCGTCCATAGCTGGATCGTGGTCAAGAAGCGCGATGCCGATAGCTACGATCGCTACGACAAGGTGGGCTGGGGCAGCCCGATCCGGCGCAACGGCTATCCGGCCGACGCCTTCTGGTACTCCAACAAGCCATGGATCGTTCATGCCGTTGTCGGCGCGGATGCGGAAAGGCTGATCCCCGATGTCGAGGCCGCGATCGACGGCTACCCCTACGCGAGGACCGGCGGTTATCGCATCTGGCCGGGTCCGAACTCCAACAGCTTCGTCGCCCATGTCCTGACGGAGGTGCCGTCGCTGGGTGCACTTTTGCCCCCGAACGCCACCGGCAGGGACTTTGCGCCCGGCTATGCGGCGCTCCACATCACGCCCGACTGGCGCGATATCCATGCGACGGTCGGAGGCTTCGTCGGCTTCGCGGCAGGGGCCCGAAGCGGCATCGAGGTCCACTTCATGGGTCTCGTCGCCGGAATCGACGTGATGCACCCTGCGCTCAAGATACCCGCGCTCGGCCGCGTCGAGCTGAGTTGGTGACTAATACTGGTCGAACGCTTCCCTGAGGCCGCGCCGCAATCCGTAGAGCTGACTGTCGGTGGGAAACTGCTGATAGACGACGTCGTCGATGAGAGCGTCACCGTCCGCCAGAACGAGCCTGTCCGTCCAGCTTCCGCTCGGCTCGTCCGGGAATTCGTACCGCACCTGGATCGTCGTCTGTCCGCCGAGTTCGCCCGTGTCGCCGGCCTTGCAGATCGGCGCAGCGTCGGGAAACGCCTGATAGGGAATGCCGTCGCCGAATGGCGGCTTCTCGGTCGGATTGGCGTCCGCCAGAACCTGATTGCGCGCCTGGGCGTCTTGCACCGCCTGCCGCAGCGATGGCGTCATGAGGTTAAGTGTCGCGGCTTCGTCATCGGCCACCCGCGCGGCACAGAATGCTTCGGCGATCTTGATCGCCGCATCCTCGGCCTGCGCCGGGCACGCGGCGAACCACGCAGCAAGAGATGCCGCGCCCAGCACGAAGAGTCGGGTCATCAGTCCTCCGGGTCCATCAAGCCGGCAGCCATGAAGCCGCCATCCACCGCGATCGTCTGGCCGGTGATATAGCTCGATGTGGGCGAAAGGAGGAACGCCACCGCCGCTGCGATCTCGTCGGGATCGCCGTAGCGGCGTTGCGGCACGCGTTCGAGCCAGAGCTGGCGGACGGCGGGCGTGTGCACCTGCGCCACCATCGGGGTCTCGATCGGGCCGGGCGCGACGCAGTTGACGCGCACGTCGCGGCGCGCGAGTTCGACCGACATGATCTCCGACATCATCTTCACCGCCGCCTTCGACGATCCGTAGGCGACGCGGCCACGATTGGCCCGAAGGCCCGAGACGGAGGCGATGTTCACGATGGAGAGCGTGTCCGCCATGCGCTCCACCGCAGCCTTCGCCGCGATGAAGGATCCGATGACATTGACGTCTAGGATTTGCCGGAAAAGCTCGGGGCTTGTCTCCAGAAACGGAATGTCGCGGGCAATGCCCGCCGAGTTCACCAGCCCGCCAACGGGCCCCAGCGCATCGACGGCCTGATCGAAAATCTCCGCGACCATGTCTTCATCGGTCACGTCGACGCCGAGGAAGACCGCGTTCTCGCCCGACAGCATGTCTTCAGCCGAAGCAAGGGCCTGCGGGTTGGCGTCAACCACAGCCACGGGCCACCCCTCATCCAGCAACCACTCCACCGTGGCCAGCCCGATGCCGGATGCGCCGCCCGTGACGATGGCTGATGGCTTCATTTGATCCGTTCGAGAATGGAGACGTAGTTGGCGACGGCAGCGCCGCCCATGTTGAAGATACCGCCAAGCCTGGCGCCCTCGACCTGAATTCCGCCGGCCTCGCCGGTGAGTTGCATGGCGGAGAGCGCGTGCATCGATACGCCGGTCGCACCGATCGGATGGCCCTTGGCCTTCAACCCGCCGGACGGATTGACCGGAAGCCGGCCGCCCTTCTCCGTCTGCCCTTCGAGCGCGATCTTGGCGCCCTCGCCGCGCTTGGCGAGGCCCATCGCCTCGTACTCGATCAGTTCTGCGATCGTGAAGCAGTCATGCGTCTCCACGAATGAAAGATCGTCGAGCGACACCCCGGCATTTTTCAGCGCACGCGCCCATGCCTCTTCGCAGCCTTCGAACAGGAGAATGTCGCGCTTCGACATGGGCAAGAAGTCCTGCACGTGTTCGTTGGCACGGAACGCGACCGCACGCTTCATCGAAAGGGCCGTCGTCGCATCGGTCAACACGATCGCCGCCGCGCCATCGGAAACGAGCGAGCAATCCGTGCGCTTCAGCGGGCCGGCGACATAAGGGTTCTTCTCGCTTTCGGTGCGGCAGAAGTCGAAGCCGAAATCCTTGCGCATATGGGCGTAGGGGTTCTCGACGCCGTTCCTGTGGTTCTTGGCGGCGATGCGCGCGAGTGCGTCCGACTGGTCGCCATGACGCTGGAAATAGGCGGCGGCGATCTTGCCGAACTGGCCGGCGAAGCCTGCCGGAATGTCCGCTTCCTCGCGCATGTAGGAGGCACGGATCAGGTTCTGCTGAACCTCAGGGCCGGGTATGGCGGTCATCTGCTCCACGCCGACGACGAGAACCACGCGCGCAGCCCTCGCCTCGATCGCGCGGATGCCCTGCCTGACGGCTGCCGAACCCGTAGCGCAGGCATTCTCCACGCGGGTCGCAGGCTTGAAACGAAGACGGTCATCCGCCTGCAGCACGAGGCTGGCGGTGAAATCCTGAGGCGAGAAGCCGGCATTGAAATGCCCGAGCACGATCTCATCGACGTCATCCGGGCCGATGCCCGCGTGATCGAGCGCTTCTTTCGTGACTTTGACGATCAGACTTTCGACGGTCTCGTCGGTCAACTTGCCGAACTGCGAATGGGCCCAGCCCACGATACAAGCGGTCATCAGTTTCTCCCTATAGGATATGTAGCATGGCGCAGGCTGTTCGGCTCGCGCGAATATTGTTCAACAATGAACGGCTTTCGGCATTCCGTAAAGTGTTCACGGCAACCAAAGCGCCAAGATTTTTTCTTGATTGATGAGTCAATCAAAACTAGCCTTGCGATTGATGCCCAAGATCGGAATGGAACCAGTGCGGCGCAAGGCGCTGATCGATGCCGCGATCCTCGCGATCGGCGAGCGCGGCTCGCTCGACGTCACCATGTCGGACATCGCCGGCCGCGCGGGCGTCTCATCCGCACTCGCCCACCACTATTTCGGCGCGAAGGACGATCTGCTCGAAGCAAGCATGCGCCACATCCTGCGCGAACTCAGCCGGGACACGGTCGCGGCACTTGCCGGGGTCAGCGAACCACGCGCCCGGCTCAGCGCCATCATCGCGATCAACTTCTCCGACGTGCAGTTTCGTCCCGAGACGATCGCCGCATGGCTCGCCTTCTATGTCGAGGCGCAACGCTCGGCACCCATGCGACGGCTTCTCATGGTCTATGCGCGGCGGCTTCACTCCAACCTGATGAGCGGACTTCGGCCGCTGCTCGGGGCGGAAGCAGGCCGCGCGGCCGAAGGCGTTGCTGCCCTGATCGACGGGCTCTACATCCGCCGGGCGTTGAAGGACGGAGCACCGGACCCGCGCAGCGCGGTTGCGCTCGTGGAAGATTATCTCGAAACCAAGATCGGAATCGGTACGCCGCGCCCATGAGCAAAAAGCCCAATATCCTGATCATCATGGCCGACCAGTTGACCGGTACGCTGTTTCCGGACGGTCCTGCCGATTTTCTCCATGCACCGCATCTGAAGGCCCTTGCGGCCCGCTCTGCGCGCTTTGCCAACAATTACACGGCGTCGCCACTGTGCGCGCCCGGGCGTGCATCGTTCATGAGCGGGCAGTTGCCGTCGCGGACGAAGGTCTACGACAATGCTGCCGAATTCGCGTCGTCGATCCCCACCTATGCGCACCATCTGCGCGCGGCAGGCTACAACACCTGCCTGTCGGGCAAGATGCACTTCGTCGGACCCGACCAGCTTCACGGCTATGAAGAGCGCCTGACGACAGACATCTACCCGGCCGATTTCGGCTGGACGCCGGACTGGCGCAAGCCGGGGGAGCGGATCGACTGGTGGTATCACAATCTGGGATCGGTGACCGGCGCGGGCATCGCCGAGACCACGAACCAGCTCGAATATGACGACGACGTCGCCCATCAGGCGATCCAGAAGCTCTACCAGCTTTCGCGCTCATCCGACGATGGCAAAGGCCAGCCGTGGTGCCTCACGGTCTCCTTTACGCACCCCCACGACCCCTTTGTGGCGCGTCGCAAGCACTGGGATCTGTACGAGGACTGCGCGCATCTGGAGCCAACAGTCGGCTTCATCCCCTATGACAGTCAGGACCAGCACTCGCGGCGCCTCTACGACGCAAGCGACTATGCATCCTTCACCATCACCGACGAGGACGTGCGCCGTTCGCGCCGCGCCTACTTCGCCAACATCTCCTATATCGACGACCAGGTCGGCGCGCTGATCGACGTGCTGACCCGCACGCGCATGCTCGACGACACGATCGTCGTGTTCTGCTCCGACCATGGCGAGATGCTGGGCGAGCGCGGCCTCTGGTACAAGATGAACTTCTTCGAGGGTTCGGCGCGCGTGCCCCTCATGATCGCGGGGCCGGGCATCGACCCATCGCTGTTCACCGATCCGACGTCGAACATCGACATCGTCCCGACGCTTTGCGATCTCGCCGGCATCGACATGGGCGGAATCGAACCCTGGACGGACGGCCATTCGCTCCGCCCCGTCATGGCCGGCGGCGCGCGTGGCGGCCCGGTCTACATCGAATACGTCGCGGAAGGTTCGATCGCCCCCATGGTCGCGATTCGCACCGCCACGCACAAATTCGTGCACTGCCCCGCCGACCCGCCGCAGCTCTTCGACCTCATGGCCGATCCGCTCGAGCAAACCAACCTCGCGGCCGATCCGGCGCACGCCGATCTCGTGGCCTCTTTCCGGGCGCAGGTGGATGCCCGGTGGGACCTCGCCCACTACGACGCCGAGGTCCGCGAAAGCCAGGCCCGGCGATGGGTCGTCTACCCGGCACTCCGCAACGGCAACTACTACCCGTGGGACTTCCAGCCGCTGCAGAAGGCTTCCGAGCGCTACATGCGCAACCACATGGACCTGAACGTTCTCGAAGAGAGCAAGCGTTTCCCGAGAGGTGAATGATGACCGATATCGTGATCCCGGACCTCGACCACCTCCGACGCGCCTACGCCTCGACCGCGCAGGCGACGCAGGTCACGCCGCTTCTCGAATCGCGGCCGCTCGCAACGATGACGGGTGCGGCGCATGTCTTCGTGAAACCCGAATCGCTGCAATGGACAGGCTCGTTCAAGGTGCGCGGCGCCTATTGGCGGCTGAAGCAGCTCTCGCCGCAAGAAGCCCGGCACGGCGTCGTCGCCTACTCGTCCGGCAATTTCGCGCAGGGGCTGGCAGCCGCCGGCCAGGCACTCGGCATCCCCGTCACGATCGTCATGCCGATCGATGCGCCGAAGGCCAAGAGCGACGCGACGGCCGGCTATGGCGCACGCGTGATCCAGACCGAGCATGGCGACCGCCCCCGCGAGGAAGTCGCATCCGAGCGCGCCAGGGCGATTTCGCAGGAGGAAGGCCTTGCGCTTCTCCATCCCTTCGACGATCCGGAAATCGTCGCCGGCCAGGGCGGCGCGGGACTTGAAGCGCTCGACCAGCTCGAAGCCAAGGCAGCAAAGGCCGATATTCTGTTCTGCCCCGTTGGCGGCGGCGGCCTGATCGGCGGCGTGTCGCTCGCGTTTCATTATCTCTCGCCGCAGACCGAAATCATGGCGGTCGAGCCGCAAGGCTTCAACGGCATGGGAACCTCGCTCGCCGCCGCCGCCATCGAGACCGTGCCGCTCGGCGACCGATCGATCTGCGACGGTCTCATGGCGCGTCGGCCCGGCGTCGCACCATTCGCCGCGATGACCAAGGCGGGCGCGCGCAGCCTGACAGTCACGGATGCCGAAGTCCGCGGCGCGATGAAACTGGCGTTCGATCGGTTGAAGCTGGTCCTGGAGCCGTCCGGCGCGGCGTCGCTCGCAGCCCTCCTGTCGGGAAAGACCGACGTCGCAGGCAAGACCGTCCTCGTCGTGTGCTCGGGCGGCAATGTCGCGCTGACCGACTTCATGAGGCATGTCGGCGATGCTTGAAGCCGACTACGTCATCGTCGGCTCGGGCTCGGCCGGTGCCGCCATGGCCTACCGCCTGTCGGAAGACGGGCGACATTCGGTCATCGTCATCGAATATGGCGGGACCGACATCGGTCCGTTCATCCAGATGCCGGCCGCGCTCTCCTTCCCGATGAGCATGAGCCTCTACGATTGGGGGTTCGCCAGCGAGCCCGAACCGCATCTCGGCGGGCGTGTTCTCGCGACGCCGCGCGGCAAGGTCATGGGTGGTTCGTCCTCGATCAACGGCATGGTCTATGTGCGCGGCCATGCACACGATTTCGACCATTGGTCGCAGGCAGGCGCTGCGGGCTGGTCCTATGCCGACGTCCTCCCCTACTTCAAGCGGATGGAACATGCGCATGGCGGCGAGGACGGTTGGCGCGGCACGGACGGGCCGCTCCACGTTCAGCGCGGACCTCGCAAGAACCCGCTCTACGCGGCCTTCATCGAGGCCGGGCGCCAGGCGGGTTTCGAGACGACGGACGACTATAACGGCTCCAAGCAGGAAGGTTTTGGGCCGATGGAGCAGACGATCCACAAGGGACGTCGCTGGTCCGCCGCAAACGCCTATCTGCGTCCCGCGCTGAAGCGGAAGAACGTGAGTCTCGTCAACGGGTTCGCGCGCCGCATTGTCATCGAGAATCAACGCGCGGTCGGCGTCGAAATCGAAGCTCGCAAACAGATTCAAGTCGTTCATGCGCGACGTGAGGTGATCGTCGCCGCTTCGTCGATCAACTCGCCAAAGCTGCTCATGCTCTCGGGCATCGGCCCGGCCGCGCATCTGCGCGAACACGGCATCGATGTGGTCGTCGACAGGCCGGGCGTGGGCGCCAACCTGCAGGATCACATGGAGCTCTACATCCAGCAGGAATCGACCAAGCCGATCACGCTCTACTCCAAGCTCAATCTGTTCTCCAAGGCGCTGATCGGGGCCGAATGGCTGTTCTTCAAGACCGGGCTCGGCACCAGCAACCATTTCGAGGCGGCCGCCTTCGTTCGGTCGAAGGCAGGCGTCGACTACCCCGATATCCAGTATCATTTCATCCCCGTCGCGATCCGCTACGACGGCAAGGCGGCGGCCAAGTCGCATGGCTTCCAGGCCCATGTCGGTCCGATGCGGTCGAAGTCGCGCGGGTCTGTCACGCTGCGTTCGGGCGACCCGTGGGAGAAGCCGGTCATCCGGTTCAACTACATGTCGCATGCGGACGACTGGGCCGACTTCCGCCACTGCATAAGGCTGACGCGCGAAATCTTCGGGCAAAGCGCCTTCGACGGGTTCCGTGGCAAGGAAATCTCGCCCGGCACCGGCGTCGAGACCGACGACCAGCTCGATGCGTTCATCCGGGAGCACGCCGAAAGCGCCTATCATCCCTGCGGCACCTGCCGGATGGGACGCGCTGACGACCCCATGAGCGTCGTCGATCCGGAATGTCGCGTGATCGGGGTCGATGGGCTTCGCGTTGCGGACTCCTCGATCTTCCCGCGTGTGACCAACGGCAACCTCAACGGGCCATCGATCATGGTCGGTGAGAAGGCATCCGATCACGTTCTCGGCCGCCAACCGCTCAGCCCGTCGAACCAGGAGCCCTGGATCAATCCACGCTGGCAGGTCTCCGATCGGTGATCGCCCCCCTCTCCCTCCGGACCGAATTTGCGTTATAGGTCGGCGGAACGATCAACTCAGGACAGCATCATGAAGCAGAACCAGCTCTATCTCGTCATCGGCGCGCTCGCCGTCATCGTCATCGGTCTCGCAGTTTACGTGTTCCGCGAGGAATCCAAGCCGCAAGGCGTCGAGATCAGGCTGAACGAGTCCGGCATTTCGGTGGAGCAGAACTAGCCACGCAACCCACCTCCCGGCCGCGAACCAACGGAGCGAACCGATCATGACCATGCAGCCCAAGGCTTCTCACTACATCAACGGTCGTTTCGTCGACGACGAGCAGGGCCAGCCGCTGGAGGTCATCTATCCGGCGACCGGCGAGATGATCGCGCGGCTTCATGCGGCGACGCCGAACATCGTCGAGCTCGCGGTCGAGGCCGCGCGCGCCGCGCAGGACCAGTGGGCGCGGATGCGTCCCGCCGATCGCGGCCGGATCCTGCGGCGCGCGGCCGACCTGCTGCGCGAGCGCAATGACGAGATCGCCCGCATCGAGACCATGGATACCGGCAAACCGATGCAGGAGACCACGGTCGCCGACCCCGCATCGGCCGCCGAGGCGCTGGAGTTCTTCGGCGGCGTCGTGGCGGGTTATCACGGCGAATTCATCGACTTCGGCGGGCCGTTCGCCTACACGCGCCGCGAACCGCTCGGCGTCTGCGTCGGCATCGGCGCGTGGAACTATCCGATCCAGGGAGCGGCCTGGAAGTCGGCGCCGGCGCTCGCCATGGGCAATGCGATGGTGTTCAAGCCATCGGAGAACACGCCGCTCACCGCGCTCGCCCTTGCCGAGATCTATACCGAGGCCGGCCTGCCGGACGGGCTCTTCAACGTCGTGCAGGGTTTTGGACAGGTCGGTGCGGCACTCGCCAGCCATCCGGTCGTCGCCAAGGTGTCGCTGACCGGCTCCGTGCCGACCGGCAAGAAGGTGCTGTCGCTCGCCGGCTCGCACATGAAGCACGCGACGATGGAGCTCGGCGGCAAATCCCCGCTGGTCATCTTCGATGATGCGGATTTGGAGAACGCCATCGGCGGCGCCATGCTTGCCAACTTCTACTCGACCGGACAGATCTGCTCGAACGGCACCCGCGTCTTCGTCCAGAACGGCATCTACGACCGCTTCCTCGACCGCCTCACCGAACGCACCAAGAAGATCGTCATCGGCGACCCGCTCGACCCCGATACGCAGATGGGTCCGCTCATCAACGCGGCGCAGCACGAGAAGGTCACCGGCTATATCGACATCGGCAAGGCCGAAGGCGCGACGCTGCATCATGGCGGCGGCGTGCCGCATCTCCAGGGTTTCGAGGGCGGCTTTTTCGTCGAGCCGACGATCTTTACCGGCGTCACCGACGACATGCGGATCGCGCGCGAGGAAATCTTCGGCCCGGTGATGAGCGTCCTGACCTTCGCGGAGGAAAGCGAGGTCATCGACCGCGCCAACGATACGGAGTTCGGCCTGTCGGCCGGCGTCTTCACCCGCGACCTGACGCGAGCGCACCGGGTGATCGCCGAGATCAAGGCCGGAAGCTGCTGGATCAACCACTACAATCTTGCGCCGGCCGAGCTGCCCTTCGGCGGCTTCAAGCAGTCCGGCGTTGGCCGGGAGAACTCGCTCGCGGCGCTGTCGCACTACTCGCAGCTCAAATCGGTCTACGTCGAAACCGGCGACGTCGAGAGCCCGTATTGAGAATGGTTGGCGCTCAATCGATATCAAGTTGAAGCGCACCACATTATTCTTGCCCGCCCGGTCGGATCGGACTTGCGGGCACTGCGGCCGGACGCTATAAGCCCGGCCTGCTGGTCACGGAGTGTAGCGCAGCCTGGTAGCGCACCTCGTTCGGGACGAGGGGGTCGCAGGTTCAAATCCTGCCACTCCGACCAAGCAAATCATTGGGTTCCCGAAGCCCGCTCTATCAGCCAACCCCGCAAAACCCTTTCTTTGGAAGGTCCGATCTCGCCTCCGTGGCCTCGCACTGCTGCTCAGCACGCGAGCCTCAAGCGAGATCGTCAACGCTGATGCGCAACGCGGCGGCGATCTTCTTGATCGTTTCGAAGCTGCCATCGCGCACGCCGCTTTCGATCTGCGATAGATAGGACGCGCTGATGCTGGCCTTTGCGGCGAGGTCGCGAGCGGTCAGCCCCCGAACCGAGCCAAACGCTCCTTGAAGACGCGAACCGTTTCGACGTCGGAGAAATCCTCCATCGCCGCTTCCATGGCGGGATACTGTTCGCCGGCAGGATAGCCATCTCGTCGCCATTGGGTGTGGTGAAAAGATATGCGCCCATCATGATCTCCTTAGTCGTACGCGCCGACGCGCGGCGCTATGCTCCCTCGCGGATCACGCACGTTTGCGCCGCGTGTACTTATCGCGACAACTCGCATCCGCACCGCAATCATACTACTGTGCCACACGCGGTCTTCCGCGCCGATAGCCAGCTCTGGTTCGCCCATGCAAGCAACAGCACGTTTTCTGATCGTCGACGACCATCCGCTCTTTCGCGAGGCGCTGCACAGCGCGGTCGAGATGGCCTATCCGGATGTGGACATCATCCACGCGACCGACCTCAAGAATGCGATCGAACTGATTGCGGAAGAAAAGGATTTCGACCTCGTCCTGCTCGACCTCAACATACCCGACGTGCAGGGTTTTGAAGGGCTCCTGCGCATTCGGGGCCTTTATCCGCGCCTCCCGGTCGTGGTGGTTTCGGGGCACGAGGAATCGCGCGTCATCGCGGAAACCCTGTCGCACGGCGCGGCCGGCTTCATTCCCAAATCGTCGCGGCGGGCTGAACTGACGCGTGCGATCCAGCATGTGATCGAGGGCAACATCTATGTGCCCGAGCAATACGCGCCGGAAGCCGAAGAGCCGGAAGATGCGCGCCGCAGGCAGATGATCGCGCGGCTGTCCACGCTCACGCCGCAACAGATGCGCGTGCTTCAAATGCTGCGCGAAGGGCTGTTGAACAAGCAGATCGCGCACGAATTGCAGGTCGGCGAAACGACCATCAAGGCGCATGTTTCGGAAATCCTGCGCAAGCTCAACGTCTACAGCCGCACCCAGGCCGTCATCGAAATGTCCAAGCTGGATGCGGCCGATCTGATCCACGGCAGCGAAATGCGGCCGTGATCAACGCGTTCGGCGTGTCTGCCGGTGTTTGCGGGCGGGCTGCAACTCGCTTTCCTGACCGACACGAACAGCACCGACGAGATGCGTCATCAGTGCGCGCAGTTCGGCGGGGCGCAGTGGCTTGCGCATCAGCTCGATGCCGACTTGCCGTGTCCGGGCGTGAAGCTTGTCAGATGGGTCCGCGGTGATGATCACGGCGGGAATATCGCGCCGCAGGTAATACCGCGCATGGTCGATCGTGTTCGAGCCGAGATCGCCATTGTCGAGGTGCTGGTCGGCCAGGATGATATCCGGAACCCATGCGGTGTCGCCTAGCTGCGCGATCGCCTCTTCCGTGTCTGTACCCACCCGCACCCGGCAGTGCCAGCTTTCCAGAAGCGTCACCATCGCCTGCAGAACGGCCGAATCGTTCTCGACGACCAGCACATTGATGCCGAACAGGCTGTTGTTGGCCGGCCGGACGGGCGAAAACTCCAGCGTCTTGGCCGGTGATTTCAGCGCCTCGCCGATGGGAACGTAGAGATGGAAGATCGTGCCGCGCCCCTCGACCGACGAGAATGCGATGTGGTGCCCCAGTGCCGCGGCCATGCGCTGCACGATGGAAAGACCAAGCCCCAGCCCGGCCTGATAGCCGAAATCCGCAAGGGCCGCCCCGCTGCCGCGATGGAACTCCTCGAAGACGGATTCGAACTGGTCTTCGGGGATGCCTACGCCGGTATCGACCACATCGATGCGCAGGAGCTTGCCGCGCCGCCTCACGCCGACCAGCACACCGCCGTCACGCGTGTAGCGAATGGCGTTTGAGATGATATTCTGGAGCACACGGCGCAGCATCATCCGGTCCGACTCGACATAGAGGTCGGTCGGGCGGAACCGGATGCGCAGCCCGCGCGCTGCCGCTATCGGCTCGAAATCGGAGCGCAGGCTGGACAGAATACCTCCCAGCGACAGCGTCGAGACCTGAGGCTTCATCACGCCGCTGTCGAGCTTGGAGATATCGAGCAGCGTCCGCAGCAGTTCGTCCATCGTGGCAAGCGACTGCTCCACCTGGCGCACCAGTTGCCGCGCCTGATCGGTCGTCTGGATGTCGGCCAGAGCCGAGATCGAGAGGTTTGCCGCGTTGAGCGGCTGCAGCACATCGTGGCTTGCAGCGGCGATGAAGCGGGTCTTGGAGACGTTGGCTGCTTCGGCCGCCTCCTTCGCCTCGCTCAGCGCCCGGTTCGAGACTTCGAGGCGCCGCAGCGTCGAGGCGAGTTCGTCCGTCCTTCGCCTGATCTGGCTCTCGAGCCCGATCGCGGTCTGAAACAGGGAGAACGCATTGCCCTGCTGGTCCATGGACCGCTCCACGCGCTCCATGAGGGCGGAGTTTATCTTCTCGAGCTTTTCGATCTGGGACAGAACCATGTCGACGCTTTCATTCGGCCGCGTGTTTCAAAGTGCCGAAAGCGATGCCCGTCAATGTCTGGTTGAGATGCATTGACCGGTATTGTTCGCCGTAAGTGCCGAAGCCGATGACCTTCTGTTCCTTGTAGAGCGTGGAGATTGCGCGAAAACTCTGTCGGTTCTGCGCATCGAGGCGGCGCAGCACGCAGTCGAAGCCGAGCACGACATCAATGCCGCCGAGTTGATCCGAGAGTTCGCGCAGCTTTTCGCGCGTGGATTCCACCATACCCTTCGGCTGCGCGACCGTGAGGACGACACCCTTGTCTATGGCGCAGAAGAAGGAGAGCGATTTGTCCGGATTGAGCTTCTGGATCGAACGGCAATAATATTCGCCGCCGACGCGAACCACGACCGGGTGCGACGCGAAACTCAAAGGCCCGAGCGAACCCGGCTCGACGCCGACGGCCTCGGCATAGACATCGGCGGCGGGCTCCGCATTGAACTCGATGACGCGGCGTTCGTCCGGGATCGCCTCGGTCACCACCAGTTTCTTGCCGGTGGGCGTGAAATTGTCGGTCTTGAAGACGACGAACGGCACCTTGCTGCGGACCAGGATGATGATCGCGGCGTCCGACCTGACCTCTCCGTTGAGGATCAACGTCGTCTTCTCGAAATGAAGATTGTCGCCCGCCGACCCGCCGATCAGCGGAATATCGTCGAGACCCCAGTAGAGCGCCGAGGTCACGAGTTCCTCGGTCTTCGACAGACCGTCGATGAGCAGGACCGCGAAGGTAGCCCCCCTCTCCTCGCCGCCGCTTACTTCCATCTGGCGCCGCAGCTCGCCGACGCGTCCGGCAATCGAATCCATCGCGCAGGTCGAGAGGTTCTCTATGAGGGCGGCCGTCGCATCGAACCGGTCGCTCGGAAACAGGATCGCGATGATCTGGCCTTCCGCGTAGCCAGCGGGCGAAATCTCGCCCGCTGTGGAGCAGGCCGCGTAGCGCAACTGGGGTGCATGCGCGCCGATCGCGGCCGCGAGCGCGCGGCCGTCGAAATCGTCCTGGGAGAAGAAGATCGAGGCAAGTGACGCATTGGCCGCGCGTGCCTCGCGCGCAAGATCGACCGCAAAGTCCGTCACGGAAATCGCGCTCCCGTAAATGGCGACGATGCCGCTCTCATAGGCCGTGCGGCCGCACTTCAAGCTCTGTCTTCCTCCCTGGACGACCTCGCGGTCGATCTGGACTATCCGACCATTGCGGCGCCATTACAAGCAGGGCCTTTCGACCGAAAGTACAATGTAACTCACGGCTGTGATCGGCTCTGCTTCAAGCTTGGATGGAGGCATGCTTCGATGCGCAAGCAGCGTGCGCGGGGGCTTGCAGTCGTTTCCCGGTTCGTGTTCCCTCGAGGAAGCGGCCGGCAACGGGAAACAACGTGGCGGGAGGACGCTGGAGCGACTGTCGATGGATCAGCATTCCACGCGATCCCGGCACTCGTGGACTTCTTCCCCGGATCGGGACGTGCCTGCCGCACGTCGATAAGGACTGGACTGTCCGGCACCAGAGCGCGGGCACATGAGGGAGAAGCTTGATGTCATCTGTTTCGTTGGTCGTTAACGGCCGTGCGGTGTCGGGCGTCGTGGAGGATCGCACGCTGCTGGTTCACTTCCTGCGCGAGCATCTCGGCATGACGGGCACGCATGTCGGCTGCGACACGTCGCAATGCGGCGCGTGCGTCGTCCATATGGACGGCAAGGCCGTGAAGTCGTGCTCGATTCTCGCCGTACAGGCTTCCGGTTCGACGGTCATGACGATCGAGGGGCTTTCCGACGGCGGCGAACTGCATCCGGTCCAGGCCGCCTTCAAGGAGCATCATGGGCTTCAGTGCGGCTTCTGCACCCCGGGCATGATCATGGCGGCCACCGACATGATCAGGCGTCACCCGGAAGGGCTGGACGAGAAGACCGTCCGCGCCGAACTGGAAGGCAATATCTGCCGCTGCACGGGCTACCACAACATCGTCAAGGCCATCCGCGCCGCATCGGCCGAGATGGGCAAGGCGAGCAAGGGCAAGTCGAAGAAGGCAGCGTGAGACGAGGGCACTAGGGGCGTATGGCACCAGGGCAGTAAACCACTGCGGTTTTCGTCCCCTACTGCCATATTCCCCTACTCCCCTGACCAAAGTTCTGGAGGAGAACGTTCATGGGCATTGAAGGCATCGGCGCACGCGTTGCGCGCAAGGAAGACCGACGGTTCATCACGGGCGCAGGCCGCTATGTCGACGACATGGTCGTGCCGGGAATGAAGCATGCAGCCTTCGTTCGCTCGCCGCACGCCCACGCCGAGATCAAGAAGATCGACGTCAAAAAGGCGCAGGCGATGCCGGGCGTCATCGGGGTTCTTACCGGAAAGGAACTGAAGGCCGACGGCATCGGCAACCTCATCTGCGGCTGGATGGTTCATTCCAAGGACGGCTCGCCCATGAAGATGGGAGCGTGGTCGCCGCTCGCGGTCGACAGGGTTCGCTATGTCGGCGATGCGGTGGTGATCGTGGTCGCGGAGACGAAGGGCCAGGCGCGCGACGCGGCCGAAGCGGTCGATATCACCTACAAGGAGTTGAAGGCCGTCATCGACGGCGCGGATACCATCAAGAAGGGCGCGCCGCAGATCCACCCGGAAGCCGAAAACAACCTGATCTTCGACTGGGGGCTGGGCGACGAGGCGGCGACGGACGCGGCACTCGCCCAGGCGGCTCACATCGTCGAGATGGAGATCGTCAACAACCGGCTGGTCCCGAACGCGATGGAACCGCGCGCCGCGCTTGGCCACTACAATCGCGCCGAAGATCACTACACATGCTGGACGACCTCGCAGAACCCGCATGTCGCGCGTCTCGTGATGAGCGCGTTCTACAATGTCGCGCCGGAGAACAAGCTGCGCGTCATCGCGCCCGACGTCGGCGGCGGCTTCGGCTCCAAGATCTACATCTACCCCGAAGAGATCGTCTGCCTGTGGGCGTCCAAGAAGACCAACGTGCCGGTCAAATGGGTCGCCGACCGCACCGAGAGCTTCCTGACCGATGCGCATGGCCGCGACCATCACACCACCGTCAAGATGGGCTTCGACGCCGACCACAAGATCGTCGGCCTGAAGGTCGACACGATCGCCAATCTCGGCGCCTACATGTCGCTCTTCTCGTCGGCGACGCCGACCTATCTCTATGCGACGCTTCTGTCGGGCCAGTACAACATCCCGGCGATCTACGGCAATGTGCGGGCGGTCTACACCAACACCGCGCCCGTCGATGCCTATCGCGGCGCAGGTCGCCCGGAAGCCACCTTCGTGCTCGAGCGCACGATGGAAACGGCTGCCCGCCAACTCGGCGTCTCGCCGGCGGAGCTTCGGCGCAAGAACTTCGTGACCTCGTTCCCGCATCAGACGCCGGTCATCATGAACTATGACGCCGGCAACTTCTCGGCATCGCTCGATGCGTCGTTGAAGGCGTCGGACTATGCCGGCTTCGAAAAGCGGCGCGCCGAGGCCAAAAAGCGCGGCAAGCTGCGGGGCATCGGCATGAGCTGTTACATCGAGGCTTGCGGCATCGCGCCGTCGGCCGCCGTGGGCTCGCTCGGTGCGGGCGTCGGGCTTTGGGAGAGTGCGGAGGTCCGTGTCAACGCGGTCGGGACCATCGAGGTGCTGACCGGCTCGCACAGCCACGGCCAGGGCCACGAGACGACCTTCGCCCAGCTCGTCTCCGACCGCTTCGGCGTTTCGATGGACTCCGTCAACATCGTCCATGGCGACACCGACAAGGTGCAGATGGGCATGGGCACCTACGGATCGCGTTCCGGCGCGGTCGGCATGTCGGCGATCGTCAAGGCGCTCGACAAGGTCGAGTCCAAGGCAAAGAAGATCGCGGCGCACCTCATGGAGGCCGACGAGGGCGACATCATCATCGAGAACGGCGAGTGCAAGGTCGCAGGCACGGACAAGACCGTGCCGTGGTTCCAGATGGCGCTTGCGGCCTACACCGCGCACAATCTGCCGGCGGGCATGGAGCCGGGCCTGAAGGAAGGCGCTTTCTACGATCCGTCCAACTTCACCTTCCCGGCCGGCTGCTACATCTGTGAAGTCGAAGTCGATCCCGAGACGGGCAAGACGGAGATCGTCCAGTTCGTGGCGGCGGACGATTTCGGCAACATCATCAATCCGATGATCGTCGAAGGCCAGGTTCATGGCGGCATCGCCCAGGGTATCGGCCAGGCGCTGCTCGAAGGGACACGCTACGACGCGTCGGGCCAGTTGCTGACGGCAAGCTACATGGACTACACGATGCCGCGCGCCGACGATCTGCCGTCCTTCGAAATATCGCACCAGAACACCCCCTGCCCCGGCAATCCGCTCGGCATCAAGGGCTGCGGCGAGGCCGGTGCGATCGGCTCACCGCCTGCGGTCATCAATGCGATCACCGATGCGATCGGCAGCAACGCCCTGACCATGCCGGCAACGCCGCAGACCGTCTGGTCGGCGTTGAAGGCCGCAACGAAGCACTGAGGAGCACATCATGTACAACACCACCTATCACCGCGCCTCCTCCGTTGCGGATGCCGCCAAGCTCCTCAAGAAGTCGGAGGACGGCAAGCTCGTCTCGGGCGGCATGACGCTCATCCCGGCCATGAAGACGCGGCTCGCGGCGCCGTCGGATCTTATCGACCTTCGCCATATCTCCGCGTTGAAGGGCATCACCGTGTCCGGCAAGACGGTCACGATCGGCGCCGGAACGACGCATGCCGAGGTGGCCACGAGCGAGAAGCTCAAGGGCGTCTGCCATGCCATCGTGCATCTCGCCGGCCATATCGGCGATCCGCATGTGCGCCACATGGGCACGATCGGCGGTTCGATCGCCAACAACGATCCGGCGGCCGACTACCCGGCCGCCTTGCTGGCGCTGGGGGCGACCATCGTCACCAACAAGCGAGAGATCGCAGCGGAGAAGTATTTCACCGGCCTGTTCGAGACGGCGCTCAAGGACGACGAGATCGTGACGGCCGTCACCTTCACCGCACCGTCCAAATGCGGCTATGCCAAGTTCCCGAACCCGGCCTCGCGCTATGCGATGACTGGCGTCTTCGTTGCCAAGACGAAGGATGGTGTCAGGGTCGCGGTCACCGGCGCAGGCGACGAAGGCGTGTTTCGCGCCAAGGAACTCGAAGTTGCGTTAAGCAAATCTTTCGATGCAGCAGCGCTTGACAATGCAAGCGTGTCATCAAAATCGTTGATGAGCGACATACATGCATCATCGGACTATCGAGCAAACCTCGTCGTCGTCATGGCAAAACGTGCGGTTGCATCCGCCAAAAGCTAGGATTCCGCTTTCAACACAACTGTCACAACCCGGAACAAATACCGGAAAGAAGGCCCTTAGGGGCCTTTTTTTCTTTTCTATTCATACCCATCGTCTAAAAATTTCAATAAAAATCTTTATGCAACCTTTTGCAACTTTAAGTTTAAGTAAAGTTTTATCTTCCGCTGTCCTTACGATACATCGCCATCAACATCAGCTTTACCGTTCTTTAATTTTCGAGAGTCTAGTATCTCTCATGTTTACGCAACTCCGCCTCAATCGAGTATTTGGATTTGCCGTCAGTACACGGGGAGCAACCGCTGTAGAATTCGCGGTGCTCATGCCGGTGTATCTCCTTCTCCTTCTCGGCATGACCGCCTACGGCATCTATTTCGGCGCCAGCCATTCGGTTCAGCAGATATCCGCCGATACCGCCCGCGCCGCACTCGCGGGCATTACCGCCGAGGAGCGCAAGGCGCTCGCGCTCGACTTCGTGGACCGGCATGCCAGCGGCTATCTCTTCATCGACCGTGCCAAGCTGACGATCGAGGCTGCGGACAGCCAGCAAGGTAACGGTCAGTTCAATGTGACGGTTCGCTATGACGCAAGCGAGCTGCCGATCTGGAACCTCGTGGATCGCCTTGCGATGCCGAGCCAGACGATCCTGCGTCGCTCCACGATCCGCATCGGAGGCATTTGACAATGCAGCGGCTCCGTCGTTCCAGACACTTCCTTCGAGACAGTTCCGGCCATTTCGCCCTGATGACCGCCATCATCATGCCGGTGGCGATCACGCTGGCCGCCTTTGCCGTCGATGCCGGCTCGCTCTACGTCGAAAAGCGGCGCGCGCAGGGGTTGGCCGATCTCGCGGCCATCACCGCCGCGGCGAATATCGACAAGGCGGCCGAAGCGGCGCTGATCGCGATGCACGACAACGGAGCCACCGCGGTCACGCTGAGCGGTGCGACAACACCAACCGACGAAGAGGACGAGGACGAGCAGCACGGCGCCGGAGAACAGGGCGAAGAGATCATCGTCGTCCGCGGCCAGTATGTCGCCGATCCGGCCGTCCCTGCCGACCTACGGTTCACGCCGGGCGCAAAACCGGAGAATGCGGTCCAGGTCACCTATCGCACGACCGGCACGCGCTACTTCGCAGGTGCGCTCATCCCGCCGCCCAAGGTTACCACGACCGCGATTGCCAGCGCATCGACGCAGGCGGCCTTCTCGATCGGCTCGCGGCTCGCCGCGCTCAACGGTGGCATTGTCAACGGGCTCTTGAGCGGCCTGACAGGCTCGACGATTTCGCTGTCGGTGATGGACTACAACGCGCTTCTGTCGGCGGATGTCAGTCTGCTGACATTCCTGCGTGCGCTTGCGATCGATCTCGAGCTGACAGCCGCGACCTATGAAGACGTGCTGGATACCGAAGTCACGATCGGCCAGATCGGGCGGGCGCTCTCCAAAATGTCCTCGCTCGACGGCAATGCCAAGGCGGCCGCGAGCCGACTATCCAGCCAGGCCACGACACCAGGCGCGCCCAAGCTCCGGCTCTCCGACATGATCGGCCTGGGTGACATCGGGGGCCAGCTTCTCACGGCCAACATCCAGCAGATCGGCGCCGACATCGACGTGATGCAGCTTTTGATGGCGAGCGCCATCATCGCCGGCGACGGCAAGCAGATCGCGCTTGATCTGAAAGCGACCGTTCCGGGCCTGCTGAGCGTCATCGTCGATCTGGCGGTCGGCGAACCGCCGCAAAACTCGCAATGGTTCAACATCGGGGCCGGTGGCGAACTCGTGCGAACCGCGCAAACCCGGCTGTCGGTCGTCGCGGAGGTCGGCGGCCTTCTTGGCGTGCGGGTGCGCATTCCGCTTTATCTGGAACTCGCCTTCGCGGAAGCGCGCCTGAAGAGCGTGTCCTGCCCCACCGGACGCAGCGACAGCGCGCGGGTCACGGTGGATGCGCGGCCGGGCGTGGCAAATCTTTACATCGCCGAGGTCGACAAGTCGAAGATCGGAGGCTTTGCAAACCCTGCGCCACGTTCGCCCGCAACGATCCTCCACGTACCGATCCTCGTGACCGTGACGGGCGAAGCGCATGCGGAAGTGTCGAACATGGCCTACAGACCGCTGGTCTTCACCGCATCGGATATCGCGGCCGGGACCATCAAGCAGATATCGACCGATCAATTCACGCAGTCGCTCACCAAGTCGCTGCTGTCGAGCATATCTCTCGACGTGAAGCCGCTGGGCGGCATTCTGTCGATCGGCATCCCGTCGAACCTCACCAGCCTGCTCGGCAACATCCTCGGTGCGGCCACCCCGGCGCTCGATGGCGTTCTGTCGAGCCTGCTCTCAACCCTTGGCGTGTCGCTCGGTCAGGCCGACGTTCGCGTCCATGGCGCGACTTGCGGGCGCGCGGTGCTCGTTCAGTAGCGGATCACGCGTCCAGATCGGCGATCAGCCAACCGAGACCCGGCAGCGCCACCTCGTCGACCTCGATCACGACGTCGGCTGCCGATGCACGCGCGCTGGCTAAGCGCCCGCGCAGCGAGAACCGTGCCGCGCCAAGCCCGAAATTGAAGACGCATAGCGTTTTCCCCGCACGCGTGAAGGCGAGAATGTCGGCGTCATTGCCGTCGATGAAGGCGATGTCGCCGTCTCGCAGGCTGGGGATCTCGCTGCGGAGCCTGATCATCGCGCGATAATGCGCCAGGATCGATGCCGCATCTGCCTCTTGCAGGTTCACGGCACGGCTTTGATGATCGGCAGGCACGGGAAGCCACGGCGTTCCGGCGGTGAAGCCGGCATTCGCCAGCCCGCCGTCCCACACCATCGGCGTGCGGCAGCCGTCGCGCCCCTTGAAGCCTGGCCAGAAGCGGATCCCATAGGGATCTCGCAAATCCTCGAACGCCAGGTCCGCCTCCTGCAGGCCGAGTTCCTCGCCCTGATAAAGGCAGATCGAGCCGCGCAGGCAGACCAGCATGGCAATGCCGAACCGTGCGATCGCATCGGCGTTGCCGCCATACGCCATCCAGCGCGAGACATGGCGCTGGACGTCATGGTTCGACAGCGCCCAGCAAATCCAGCCATCCGCCACCGACGTTTCGAACGCCTCGACGCAGCCGCGCACATGCGCCGGAGAGAATTCCGGGCTCAGCATGTCGAACGTGTAGCACATGTGCAGCCGGTCGCTGCCGGACGTGTACTCCGCGACCGTCTTCAGCGACCGCGAGCCGTCGCCCACCTCGCCGATCGAGGCACGCGCGTCATACCGGTCCAGCAGACTGCGAAACCGCGCCAGGAACAGCAGGTTTTCCGGCTGCGTCTTGTCGTACTGGTGATCCTGATAGCCGTAGGGGTTCGTATCCGGAATGTCGTTGGCCTTGCCGCGCGGCATTGGCGGGTTGTCACGCAGCGCGGCGTCGTGGACATAGAAGTTCACCGTATCGAGCCGGAAGCCGTCGACGCCGCGCTTCAGCCAGAACTCGACCGTATCCAGCAAAGCGTCCTGCACCTGCGTGTTGTGGAAATTCAGGTCGGGCTGGGAGGCGAGGAAATTGTGCAAATAATACTGCTTGCGAACCGAATCCCATTCCCACGCCGGCCCGCCAAACACCGAAAGCCAGTTGTTCGGCGCGGTGCCGTCCGGCTTGGCATCCGCCCAGACATACCAGTCCGCTTTATCGTTGTTCCGGCTCGCTCGGCTTTCGACGAACCACGGGTGACTGTCGGACGAATGCGACAGCACCTGATCGATGATGACTTTCAACCCGAGCGCATGGGCCTGCGCGACGAGCGCGTCGAAATCTTCGATCGCACCGAACAGCGGATCGACATCGCAGTAATCCGACACGTCGTAGCCCATGTCGGCCATCGGCGATTTGAAGAATGGCGAAATCCAGATCGCGTCGACGCCCAACGAAGCCACATAGGGCAGCCGGTCTGCAATGCCGCGCAGATCACCGCTGCCGTCGCCCGTCGTGTCCTGAAACGAGCGCGGATAGATCTGGTAGATCGAGCAGCCACGCCACCAGTCGGCATTGCCCAGTGGGTTTTTCGGTGTAGTCACGTCGTTGCCCTTTCCTAAGCTGCGGTTTCCTCGAACAGCACGACGCTGCGTGCTGCGAGAGCGAACGATCCTCCCTCGTTCTCCTCCGCTGGACGGCTTGCGACGAGCGCGCGCCATGCCGCGTCGCCGGTGTCGGGCAATCGAAACTTGACGGGTTGCGACAAGCCGTTGATCGCGATGCCGATGCGCGGTGCGCCATCCTCGCCGGCGAGCACCATTGCCAGTGTGCGGCGCCCGCGATCCTCCCAGTCACTGATGCTCATCGGCAGGCCGTCTTCGCGCAGCCAGACGACGCTGCCTTCATCGAGGAAGGCAGTCTTTCGAAGCGCCGCGATGCGATGGCGCGCGCCGCCGAGCCAGCGTGCGAACGCCTCGATCTCGCGGTCGCGCCCCTCCCAATCGAGCCACGTGATCTCGTTGTCCTGGGCATAGGCGTTGTTGTTGCCGGCTTGCGTGCGTCCGAACTCGTCGCCCGCCGTCAGCAACATCGCGCCTCGCGACAGGAACAGCGTGGCCAAGAGCGCCTTCACGTCGGATCGGCGCTTTTCAACAATGCCGGGATCGTCGGTCGCGCCCTCGACGCCGTCGTTCCACGAGAGATTGTCGGAATGGCCGTCGCGCCCGTCCTCGCCATTGGCGAGGTTGTGCTTGCGCTCGTAAGCCGTGATATCGGCGAGCGTCATGCCGTCATGTGCGGCGATGAAATTGACGGTTCGCGTGTTCTGGCCGGATGCGCCGAACACGTCCGACGAGCCCGCAAGCCGTGTCGCCAGCGCCCCGACAGCCCAGCCATCGCCGCGCCAGAACCGGCGAACATCGTCACGGAAGCGATCGTTCCATTCGAGAAACGGCGGTGGAAACCTGCCGAGCTGGTAGCCACCGGGTCCGATATCCCACGGCTCCGCAATCAAGACGCGGCTGCCGATCCCGGGATCGTCGGACATGGCCTCGAGCAGCGGTGCGTGTGCGTCGAAGCCGTGTTCGTTGCGGCCGAGGATCGGCGCCAGGTCGAACCGGAAGCCATCGACGCCCGCGTGACGCACGAAGGTGCGCAGCGT
Organism: Mesorhizobium sp. CAU 1732; assembly: GCF_039888675.1. NCBI lineage: Bacteria > Pseudomonadati > Pseudomonadota > Alphaproteobacteria > Hyphomicrobiales > Phyllobacteriaceae > Mesorhizobium > Mesorhizobium sp. CAU 1732. Next base: position 1,544,017 of record NZ_JBDQQR010000001.1, on the reverse strand, counting down.
ATCCGTCACCAGGCGGATGACGGCCGGATGCGTGCAATCGAGCGTATTGCCGGTTCCCGTGTCGTTGACGAGCCGTGCCGGTTCACCGCCGGCGTGGCGGTAATAGGCGCGGCTGTCGAGGCCGCGCAGGGACAGCGTCGGGCCGTGCGCGTCGCTCTCCGCAGTGTGGTTGAACACGACGTCGAGGATCGTGCCTATGCCGGCGGCGCGCAGCGCGGCGACCGTCTCGCGCAGTTCGTTCCAGCCGCCCGGCGCGATACGCGGGTCGAGCGCCATGAAGGTGACGGGGTTGTAGCCCCAGGCATTCGCCAGTCCGAGCGGCGGCAGATGGCGCTCGTCCATCCAGGCCGCGATCGGCATCAATTCGACCGCGTCCACGCGCAGTTTCGTCAGATGCTCGATGATTGCCGGATGGGCGAGTGCCGCGATCGTGCCGCGCAACTCCTCCGGGACGTCCGGATGGCGCATCGTGAAGCCGCGCACGTTCAACTCATAGATGAATCCGCCCTCGGGAAACACCGGCGCTCCCTGCTCGACACGCGGCAGCGGCGCGGACACCAGCCCCTTCGGCATCATGAAAGCCGTGTCGATTGCCCCGTCGCGCGGAGCGCTAAGACGGGCGTCGTAGGCAAAGGGTCGGTCTATGGCGAGCGCATAGGGGTCGATAAGCAGCTTGTCGGGATCGAACCAGATGCCGTTGGCCGGTTCGTAAGGCCCGTCCGCCCGGAACCCGTAGCGTGCGCCCTCGCCCAGCCCGGCAACGAAGCGGGAATGCACGCCGCCCGCTCCCTTGCCCAGTTCGATGCGGTCAAACTCCCGGTCCTGCTCGTCGAAAAGGGAGACCCAGATGCGTTCGGCCGCCTGCGACCAGACCGCGAAGTTAACGCCCCCGTCCTCGATCTGTGCGCCGAGAGTGCTCCCCTCCAGAGCCATCAGGTGATGACGCTCGGCGTTGGGCGCCCGGTATGCTTGCGGATGGAAGCAATGGCGTCGGCAGCCGCGATGAGGTCGCTCAACGCCTCCTGCGTCTCGACGTCGTGGCGCGCGGGGTCGGGCTCATAGCGCTCGATGTAGACCCGAAGCGTCGCCCCCGTCGTACCCGTTCCAGACAGGCGGAACACCACACGCGAGCCGCCTTCGAAAAGAACGCGGATGCCCTGATTGCTGCTTGTCGAGCCATCGACCGGATCAAGGTAGGAAAAATCGTCGGCCGAAGCGACCTTCAGGCCTTTTACGGTCGTGCCGGGGAGCTTGGGCAGCTTCTCTTTCAACGCTGCCATCAGCGCGTTTGCATCGTCGGTGTCGACGCCTTCGTAGTCGTGGCGCGAATAGTAGTTGCGGCCGTACTCCGCCCAGTGCTTCCCGGCGATGTCGATGACGCTTTCGCCACGCGCGGCGACGATGTTGAGCCACAACAACACGGCCCACAGCCCGTCTTTCTCGCGGACATGATCCGAGCCGGTGCCTGCACTCTCCTCGCCGCAGATCGTCACGAGGCCGGCGTCGAGCAGATTGCCGAAGAACTTCCAGCCCGTCGGCGTCTCGTACATGCCGATGCCGAGCTTTTCAGCCACGCGGTCGGCGGCAGCGCTCGTCGGCATCGACCGCGCGATCCCTTTCAGGCCGGCCTTATAGGCCGGCGCGAGATGCGCGTTCGCCGCCAGCATGGCCAGCGAATCCGACGGCGTGACGAAGATGCCCTTGCCGATGATCAGGTTGCGATCGCCGTCGCCGTCGGAGGCCGCGCCGAAATCCGGTGCGTTCTGCGACATCATGAGATCGTAGAGGTCTTTCGCGTGAACGAGGTTGGGATCGGGGTGGTGCCCGCCGAAATCGGGCAGCGGCACGGCGTTGCGCGCGGTTCCATGCTCCGCGCCAAGACGCTTTTCGAGGATTTCGACGGCGTAGGGGCCCGTCACGGCGTGCATGGCATCGAACACCATGCGGAAACCGCCCGAAAACATTGCCCGGATCGCGTCGAAATCGAACAGGCTCTCCATCAAATCCGCGTAGTCGGCGACGGAATCCACCACCTCGACGGTCATGTCTCCGGCCTGAAAGGTTCCGATCGTGTCAAGATCGATATCGGGACTGTCCGCGATCGCGTATCGATCGATCACCAGCGTGCGCTGGTAGATGGCCTCGGTGATCTTCTCAGGCGCAGGCCCGCCATTGCCGACATTGTACTTGATGCCGAAATCTTCCTCCGGCCCGCCGGGATTATGGCTTGCCGACAGGACGATGCCGCCGAATGCCTCGTTCTTGCGGATGAGATGCGAGGCTGCCGGCGTCGACAGGATGCCGCCCTGCCCGACGATCACGCGCCCGAAGCCGTTGGCGGCGGCCATCTTGATCGCCGTCTGGATCGTCTCGCGGTTGAAATAGCGGCCGTCGCCGCCGATCACCAGCGTCTCGCCGCGATAGCCCGCGACCGAGTCGAAGATCGACTGGATGAAATTCTCAACGTAGTTTTCCTGCTGGAAGACCGGCACCTTCTTGCGCAGGCCCGACGTGCCCGGCTTCTGGTCGTCGTAGGGCACCGTCTTGACGATGGAGTTCATGCTTTACCTGTCCTCTGCTGCACGGCAAGCGAGCGAAAGAGCGACACATACTCCTTCGCACTCGCTTCCCAGGAAATGTCAGCCCTCATGCCTCGCTTCTGCATACCCGACCAGATATCTCGGTCGATAAAAAGGCGCGTCAGCCGCTCGATCGCCTCGACGAGCGCCTCGCCGGAATCCGGTTCGAACTGGATACCCGTTGCTACACCGGCCGACACGGCCGCGTGGTTCGCGTCGATCACCGTGTCCGCGAGCCCGCCCGTCCGCGCGACGACCGGGACGCAGCCATAACGCAAGCCGTAGAGCTGCGTGAGGCCGCAAGGCTCGAATCGCGACGGGATGAGGATCGCATCAGTTCCCCCCTGCAGCAGGTGCGAAAGCCCCTCATCATAGCCGATGACGGTCACCACGCGGCCGCGATGGCGCGCCGCCGCCGCGAGAAATGCGCCCTCGAGCGCCTGATCGCCGGAGCCGAGCACGGCGATCCTCACGCCAAGGCCGACCATGCGATCAAGCTGCGAGACTAGGATATCCATGCCTTTTTGCCAGGTGAGCCTGCTCACCACGCAAAGCAAGGGACTGCCATCGGCATCGAGGCTGAAACGCTGCTCCAGAGCCTGCCGGTTGGCCGCCCGGGCCTTCAGCGTCTTCGCCGTGTAGCGCGCAGCCAGATGTGGGTCCGTCTCCGGGTTCCACTGGCCTGTGTCGATGCCGTTCAGGATGCCATGCAGGCTGTTCGCGCGCAGGCCGATCAGGCCATCGAGCCCCATGCCGAAAGACGGGCTGCGGATTTCCCGGGCATAGGTGGGGCTGACGGTCGTAATCGCGCTCGCCGCCTGCAGGCCGGCTTTCAGGAACCCGACGCCACCGAAATATTCGACCCCGTCGAGCGCCATCGCCGCCGAGGGCAGGCCGAGTTCACCGAAGATGGACGCCGCGAACTGCCCCTGAAAGGCGAGGTTGTGCACGGTCATGACCGACGGTGGCGCAGGCCTCTCATCGTAGCGGAGATAGGCCAGCGTCATCGCCGCCTGCCAGTCATGCGCGTGAACGATATCCGGCAGCCACCCCGGAATGGCGCCCAGCGCGACGTCGGCCGCGGCGCGGGAAAAGGCCGCGAAACGCTTCCAGTTGTCGGGCCAGTCCCCACCACCCGGATCGCCATAGGCGCCGCCCGGCCGGTCAAAGAGATGCGGCGCATCGAGGATGAGCAGATCGAGCCCGTCGAGCTCTGCCGCCAGCAGCCTCGCCTTGCCGCCAAAGAGATCGGAATAGTCCGCGATCTTTTTCGGCCGTTTCGGAAGGCGTGCCATCACCGACGGATATCCCGGCAGCATGGTGCGCACGGCAACACCGAGACCGCCAAGCGCGCCCGGAAGCGCGCCGGTGACGTCAGCTAATCCGCCCGTCTTGATGAGCGGAAACACTTCCGATGCGACCGACAACACCTGCATGCGCTACGTGTCCAGCCTGTCGATCATCATCTGCGTGATCAGACAGATTCCCTTGTCGGTTCTGCGGAAGCGCTTTGCGTCGAGTTCCGGGTCTTCTCCCACGACCAGCCCCTCCGGGATTTTCACGCCACGGTCGATCACCACGCGGCTGAGTTGCGCGTTTCGACCGACATGACAGTCCGGCAGCACCACCGCCTCGTCGAGCGACGAGAACGAGTTCACCCGTGCGCCGGTGAAGATCAGGCTTCTTCTGAGCGCCGCGCCTGAAATGATGCAGTCGCCCGCAACCAGCGACGATATCGCCGATCCGCGCCGGTTCTCCTCGTCATGCACGAATTTCGCCGGCGGCTTGATCTCGGCATAGGTCCAGATCGGCCAATCGCGGTCATAGAGGTCGAGTTCCGGCGTGATGTCCGTCAGGTCGATGTTGGCTTCCCAATAGGCATCGACCGTGCCGACGTCGCGCCAATAGGCCTCGCGCTCGAAGCTGGAGCGGACGCAGGATTTGTTGAAGCGATGCGCGACCGCCTTACCGTTGGCGACGATGTAAGGGATGATGTCCTTGCCGAAATCCCGGCTCGAGTTGGGGTCGGCCGCATCGCGACGAAGCTGGTCCATGAGGAAGTCGGTCCGGAAGACGTAAATGCCCATGGATGCCAGCGCGAAATCCGGCTTGTCCGGCATCGCAGGCGGGTCCTTCGGCTTTTCGACGAAGGCGATGACCTTGTCGTTGTCGTCGACATGCATCACGCCGAAGCCGACCGCTTCCATGCGCGGCACTTCCAGGCAGCCGATCGTGACGTCCGCGCACTGGTCGACGTGCTGGCGCAGCATCAGCTCGTAATCCATCTTGTAGATGTGATCGCCGGCCAGGATCACCATGAACTCGACGCCGTGGTCGGTGATGATGTCCGTGTTCTGAAAGACCGCGTCGGCGGTGCCCTCATACCACTGCGTCTCCGAGACGCGCTGGCTGGCTGGCAGAATGTCGAAACTCTCGTTTCGCTCGGGCCGAAAGAAGTTCCAGCCACGCTGGAGGTGGCGGATGAGCGAATGCGCCTTGTACTGGGTCGCCACGCCGATGCGGCGGATGCCCGAATTGAGCGCATTGGACAGAGCGAAGTCGATGATGCGGGTCTTGCCGCCGAAATAGACGGCCGGCTTGGCGCGCACGTCTGTCAGTTCCGCGAGCCGGCTGCCACGCCCACCCGCCAGCACGTAGGCCATCGCGTCGCGCGCGAGTGGCTGTGTTCTTTTCAAGTCCATCGATCCCCTCCACGCATTGTTGTCATGCTTCGTATTCGAGCATGATCGTCGCCAGAGGCGGCAGCGTCATCCGCGCGGCAACGCCTCCTCCCTCCAATTCATGCGCCGTGACGGCACCTCCATTGCCCGCCCCGCCGCCGCCGTAGATCGCCGCATCGGTGTTCATGATTTCACGCCATTTGCCGGCAATCGGCAATGGCACGGAATAGTCGATGCGCGGGACGGGCGTGAAATTCGAGATCACCGCGACGGGCGGCGCGTCGGGTGCCTTTCGCAGCCAGGCAAAGACCGAATTCGCGCTGTCGTCGGCAATCAGCCATTCGAAGCCCTCGCCCTCGCAGTCGCGCGCATGGAGGGCTGGCCTCGCGAGATAGCTTCGGTTGAGATCGCGGATCAGTGTGCGAACACCCTCATGCGCCGGCGCGCCCAGCAAATCCCAGTCCAGCGACCGCTCCTCGCTCCATTCCCGGCGCTGCGCGAACTCCTGTCCCATGAACAGGAGTTTTTTGCCCGGATAGCCCCACATGAAGGCGTAATAGGCCCGCAACGTCGCGAACTTCTGCCAGTCGTCGCCGGACATCTTCGCGAGAAGCGTGCCCTTGCCATGCACCACCTCGTCATGGCTCAGCGGCAGTACGAAATTCTCCGAAAACGCGTAGAGCAGCCCGAACGTGATGTCGTTGTGATGATGCTTCCGGTGCACCGGCTCGCGCGCCATATATTCCAGCGTGTCGTGCATGAAGCCCATGTTCCACTTGAAGCCGAAGCCGAGGCCGCCTTCATGGACGGGATGCGAGACCTTCGGCCACGACGTCGATTCCTCCGCGATCGTCATGATGCCCGGATGCGTGCCATAGACCGCCGCGTTCATCTTGCGCAGGAAGTCGACGGCCTCGAGATTTTCGCGACCGCCCTTCTCGTTCGGTATCCATTCGCCGGCCTTGCGGGAATAGTCGAGGTAGAGCATCGAGGCGACCGCATCCACACGGAGCCCGTCGAGGTGGTACTTCTCGGCCCAGAACAGCGCGTTGTTGACCAGATAAGCCAGAACCTCGCGCCGTCCGAAATTGTAGATCGCCGTATTCCAGTCGGGATGAAACCCCTTGCGCGGGTCGGCATGCTCGTAAAGCGCTGTGCCATCGAACCGCGACAACCCATGCGCGTCGGTGGGAAAGTGGGCGGGCACCCAGTCGAGGATGACGCCGACACCCGCGCGGTGTGCGCCATCGACGAAGCGTGCAAACCCTTCCGGCTCCCCGAAGCGGGCCGAGGGCGCATAGAGCCCCGTCGTCTGGTAGCCCCATGAGGGATCGTAGGGATGCTCGGTGATCGGCAGGAACTCGATGTGGGTGAACCCCATATCGACCACGTAGGGGATCAAGCGGTCCGCCATCTCGTCCCAGGACAGGAAAGAACCGTCGTCACGACGCTGCCAGGAGCCCGCATGGACCTCATAGATCGAAATCGGCTGGCGGCGCGGATCGACCGCTTTCCAGTGGGCGCGATGATCCTCGTCGCCCCAGTCATGGGCGGGAGGGTGGTCCGTGATCGAACCGGTGTCTGGCCGCAGCTCGGCGCGCAGCGCGAAGGGATCGGCCTTGAGCGGCACTTTTCCGCCCGGCCCGATGATCTCGAACTTATAGATCCGCCCCGCGCCTATATCCGGAACGAACAGTTCCCAGATGCCGGTATCGACGCGTTTGCGCATCGCGTGCCGGCGGCCGTCCCATTCGTTGAAATCGCCCACCACCGAGACCCGCGATGCGTTCGGCGCCCAGACCGCGAAGTTCACGCCTGACGCGCCTTCGTGATCGATCAGATGCGCGCCGAGCTTGTCGAAGAGGCGCAGATGCGAGCCTTCGGCGATGAAGTAGTCGTCCATGGGGCCCAGCACCGGCCCGAACGAGTAAGCGTCGGTCACCCACCATTCGCCGCCTGCATTGCGTGCATGATATTTGATAGGCTGGCGTTTCCTGATCGACAGCTTGCCGTCGAAAAACCCTGCCTCGTGGCGGCTGGCCAACTCACCCGCCTTCTTCCCCGCCAGCGTGAATACGGTGACGGCATCAGCGTGCGGGATGAAGCATCGGGCGATGAGCGTCTGGTCGATCTCGTGAACGCCGAGCACGGCGAAGACATCGCCATGGGCGCTCGCAACGACGGCCTCGACCTCGCTCTGCGGGGTCAGAGCCGGTTCTGCCTTCTTGCTCCTCCCCTTTGTTGTCATATGCCCGGCATCTCCTGCCCGGGCGGTTCTTCTTCGCGCCCCCCTCTGTCCTGCCGGACATCTCCCCCACACGGGGGGAGATTGCTCTTCATCAGCCTCTCGACTCGTCCTGCAAGGCTGGAGGCTGGCGAGAGCGAGGATGCAGTCTGATCTCCCCCCTCGTGGGGGAGATGTCCGGCAGGACAGAGGGGGGCAACGTAGAGCGCTGACATCAATCGCGACCAAACATCGTTCGCCTCACGCTGGCACCTTCCAGATTTCGTTCGCATATTGGCGGATCGTCCGGTCCGACGAGAACCAGCCGACACGCGCCGTGTTCCTGATCGTCATGCCGTACCAGCGTGGGCTCTCGCGCCAGATGCCGTCGACGCGCCGTTGGGCATCGGCATAGGAATCGAAGTCGACCGCGACCATGAACCAGTCATGCTCGTAGAGCCCGCCGATCAGATCCTTGTAGAGGTCGGGCTGGTCAGGCGAGAACACGCCTGAGGAAATCGCTTCGAGCGCCTGGCGCAGTTCCTGCGACGCCTCGATGACGGCGCGGGGATTGTGGCCCTCGGCCCGGCGCGCCGCGACCTCGTCGGCCTTCAATCCGAAGATGACGATGTTCTCGTCTCCGACGCATTCGCGGATTTCGACATTGGCGCCGTCAAGCGTTCCGATGGTCAGCGCACCATTGAGCGCGAACTTCATGTTGCCCGTGCCCGACGCTTCGAGGCCTGCCGTCGAAATCTGCTCCGAGAGGTCGGCGGCGGGGATGATAACCTCGGCCATCGAGACATTGTAGTTCGGCAGGAAGACGACCTTCAGCAGGCCACGCACCGAGGGATCGCTGTTGATGACGCGGGCCACGTCGTTGGCGAGCTTTATGATCAGCTTGGCGTTGTGGTAGCTCGGCGCCGCCTTGCCGGCGAAGAATTTGACGCGCGGGAGCCAGTCCTTTTCAGGCCTCGATCGGATCTGGTCGTAGAGCGCGACCGTCTCGATGATGTTGAGAAGCTGGCGCTTGTACTCGTGGATGCGCTTGATCTGCACGTCGAACAGGGCAGACGGGTCGAGCCGGATACCCATGCGGTCCGCCACGAGACCGACGAGCTGTTCCTTGTTGGCGCGCTTGACCGCGGCAAAGCGCTCCTGAAACGCGGTGTCGTCGGCGTAGGCGTCGAGATCGCGCAGCGCGTCGATGTCGTCCATGAACCGGTCGCCGATCGTCTCGCGCAGGAGGCCGACGAGGCCCGGATTGCATTGCAGCAGCCAGCGGCGCGGCGTGATGCCGTTGGTCTTGTTGTTGATCCGGTTCGGATAGAGCTTGTGAAGGTCGGCAAAGACCGTTTCCTTCATCAGGTCGGTGTGAAGCGCCGAAACGCCGTTCACCGAAAACGCCCCGACGAAGGCGAGATTTCCCATCCGCACGCGCCGCTCGCCATCCTCATGGATCAGCGAGATCGACCGCACCTGATCTTCCGTGAAATCGTCCGAACTGCGCGCCTTCAGCAGGATTTCAGCGTTGATCGCGTAGATGATCTGCATGTGGCGCGGCAGCAGTCGCTCGAACAGCGGAACGGGCCAGCTTTCCAGCGCCTCGGGCAGAAGGGTGTGATTTGTATAGGCGAAGGTGTGGCGCGTGATGTGCCATGCCTCGTCGAAATCGTGGCCATGCACGTCCATCAGGAGGCGCATCAGTTCAGCCACCGCGATCGCCGGATGCGTGTCGTTCAGGTGGATGGCCGCCTTCTCGGGCAGTGACGACAGGCTCTCGTTCTGACTCAAATGACGACGAACGATGTCCTGGATTGAGGCCGCGGAGAAGAAATACTCCTGGCGAAGCCGCAGTTCCTGCCCCGCCTGATGGCTGTCGGCCGGGTAGAGAACGCGGGTCAACGCCTCGGCCTTGTTGCTCTCGCGCAGCGCGCCGATGTGGTCGCCGGCGTTGAAGGCGTCGAGCAGGATCGGATCGACCGGCATCGCCGACCAGAGCCTCAGCGTGTTCACGCGCTTGCCGCGCCATCCCACCACCGGCGTGTCGAATGCGACGGCCAGAAAGCGCTCGTTCGGCTTCCAGACGTGCCGCTCAAGCCGCCCGTCCTTCGACGTGATGGACGCGACCTTGCCGCCGAAACCCACCTCGTATGCACCTTCGCGGCGCTCGAATTCCCACGGATTGCCGTGTTCGAGCCAGGTTTCAGGCAGCTCGACCTGCCAGCCATCGTGGATTTCCTGCCGGAACAGGCCATGGACGTAGCGAATGCCGTAGCCGTGGGCGGGAATGTCGACGCTTGCCATGGATTCCATAAAGCAGGCTGCGAGCCTGCCTAGGCCGCCATTGCCGAGTGCCGCATCGGGCTCCAGTGCCGCGATGATGTCGATGTCCACGTCGTGGATCGCCAGCGCCTCGCGCATCGAATCCATCAGTCCGAGATTGGAGAAGGCGTCGCGCATCAGGCGGCCGATGAGAAACTCCATCGACAGATAGTAGACGCGCTTGCCGTTCTGATCATAGGCGCGGCGCGTGGAATCGATCCAGCGGTCGATGACCCTGTCGCGGACGACCTTGATCGAGGCTGTCAGCCAGTCGTGGCGCGTCGCCACCGACGGCTCCTTGCCGACCCGGTACTTCAGGCATTCGATGATCTCGGCTGCCAGCTTGAGAACATCGACCTGCTTTGCCGCAGCCGGCTTCGGTGATGGGGAAGTCTTGGCCAATGTCACAATGCCCCCTTTTTCAGCGCGCTCGGAAAAAGGCCGCGCCTGAGCAGATTTCCAGACTTCCTCCCATAACGATGCTAGCCGAATGGCCAGTGCCACTCAATCCTGCCCGCACGTTTTCCGCTCATGCCGCGAGCGGCTCCGATGGCGGCGCTTTCGCCCCCGTCATGAAGGCGACGGCGTCGGACATCGTGTATTCCTTGGGGTCGATCACGCACAACCGCTTGCCCAGCCGATGGATATGGATGCGATCGGCGACCTCGAAGACGTGCGGCATGTTGTGCGAGATCAACACGATCGGCATGCCGCGCGATTTCACGTCCTGGATGAGGTCGAGAACGCGCCGCGATTCCTTGACGCCGAGGGCTGCGGTCGGCTCGTCCATGATCACCATCCTGGATCCGAAGGTTGCGGCCCGCGCCACCGCCACGCCCTGCCGTTGGCCGCCGGAGAGCGTTTCCACCGCCTGGCTGATGTTCTGGATCGTCATCAAGCCGAGTTCCGTCAGCTTGTCGCGGGCGATCCTTTCCATCGCAGGACGGTCCAGCAGCCTGAACCACGAGCCCATGAAACCCGGCTTGCGTATCTCGCGGCCGAGAAACATGTTGTCGGCGATCGAGAGTGCCGGCGAGAGAGCGAGGTTCTGGTAGACGGTCTCGATGCCGGCCTCGCGCGCCTCCATCGGCGATCGAAAATTGACGACGTCGCCGCCGAGCCGGATTTCGCCCTCGTCGGGGCGCATGGCACCGGAAATCGCCTTGATGAGCGACGATTTGCCGGCGCCATTGTCGCCGATGACGGCCAGTATCTCGCCGGGATAGAGATCGAAATCGGCCTGATTGAGGGCTGTGACGCGGCCATAGCGCTTGACCAGCCCGCGCGCGGTCAAAAGAGGTTGCGTGGTCATGACGAGAGCTTCCTGATCCATTGATCGATCGCGACCGCGATGATGGTGAGCCAGCCGATGGCGAAGACCTGCCAAAGCACGTCGACGCCTGCGAGCCGCAGCCCCGAATTGAAGACACCGACGATCAGAGCGCCGACGAGTGGACCGATGATCGAGCCCCGGCCGCCGAAGAGCGATATGCCGCCGATCACCACGGCGGTGATGGACTGGAGGTTCGCCTCCTGAAAGCTCTGCGGCGAGACCGAGCCGACACGCCCGATCGAAGCCCATGCGGCGATGCCGCAGACGAGTCCGGCGAGCGCATAGACCGACAAAAGCGTGCGGTTGGTCTGGATGCCGGAGAGTTCGGCCGCTTCCTTGTCGTCGCCGATCGCGTAGACATGGCGGCCCCATGCGGTTCGGTTGAGCATGTACCAAAGCACCGCGAAGATCAGCACCATCAGGATCGAGCCGTAGGTGAATTGCGCGCCGCCGACGCGGAAGCTCTGGCCGAAGAATTTCAGCATGGGTGCGATGGTATCGATGTCCTGGCTGCGGATCGACTGTGCGCCCGACAGCCACAGCGTCAGCGCGAAGAAGATGTTCCAGGTGCCGAGCGTGACGATGAAGGGCGGCAGCTTGAAACGCGTCACCAGCACGCCGTTCATGAAGCCCGCCAATGTGCCGCCCGCCATGCCTGCGGCTATCGCCAACGGTGCCGGAACGCCGAGGCTGGTCGCGAGATTTCCCGCCACCACCGACATCAGAACCATGATCGCGCCGACCGACAGGTCGATGCCCGCCGTCAGGATCACGAGGCTCTGTGCTGCGGCCAGGATACCGATGATCGTTACCTGCTGCATGATCAGCGACAGGTTGAACGCACTGAAGAAGTTGCTGCCCGCAATGAACCCGAAGGCGATGATGCTCACCGCGAGCACTATGACCGGCACCATCGTCGGATTGCCGTGCAGGAAGTGCTGGAGACGGTCGATCGCGCTCTTTTCATGCCCCTCGAAGGCTGCGACGGTCTTGTCGCTCTGGTCGAGGGTGTTCTCGAATTCCTGCCCTGCGGGCCTGCCTGCGCTGGGTTCGCTCATTGCGCTTCCTCCCGAAAAGCGACGTCACTGTGATGCCAGTACCGTGCGCCGTCAAAGGCGCGGCGCACGGTCAGGTCGCTTGAAAAGCCAAATCGTTGGCTTTTCATCCGCTGCGCGGACCGCCCTTGCCCTTCGCTATGGCTCCGGACGTTCGTCGCTTGAAAAGCCAAATCATTGGCTTTTCATCCGCTGCGCGGACCGCCCTTGCCCTTCGCTATGGCTCCGGACGTTCGTCGCTTGAAAAGCCAAATCATTGGCTTTTCATCCGCTGCGCGGACCGCTCTTGCCCTTCGCTATGGCTCCGGGCGTTCGTCGCTTGAAAAGCCAAATCATTGGCTTTTCATCCGCTGCGCGGACCGCTCTTGCCCTTCGCTATGGCTCCGGGCGTTCGTCGCTTGAAAAGCCAAATCGTTGGCTTTTCATCCGCTGCGCGGACCGCTCCTCACCCCCAGCACTTTTCCAGGCCTTCGGCGGAGTCGATCGATTCCACACCCTCGACCGGCTTGTCGGTGATGAGCGTCACGCCGGTATCGAAGAAGTCGAGCCCCTCGGTCGGCTTCGGAAGGTCGCCGGTCTTGGCGAAGTTTGCGATCGCCTCGATGCCGAGGGCTGCCATCATCAGCGGATATTGCTGCGACGTCGCGCCGATGATGCCTTCCTTGACGTTCTGGACGCCCGGACAGCCGCCATCGACCGAGACGATCAGCACGCCTTCCGTCTTGCCAAACGACCGCAAGGTCTCGTAGGCACCGGCTGCCGCGGGCTCGTTGATCGTATGCACGACATTGATGTCCGGATCCTTCTGGAGAAGGTTTTCCATCGCGGTGCGTCCCCCTTCTTCATTGCCGTTGGTGACGTCGTGGCCGACGATGCGCGGATCATCCTCGTCGCCAATGAGGTTTTCGTCCTTGATGTCGATCCCGAAGCCTTTCAGGAACCCCTGATTTCGCAGCACGTCGACCGAGGGCGCGCTGGGCGTCAGGTTGAGAAGCGCAATCTTCGCATTCGCCGCCTCGTCGCCGAGGGTCGCTGCCGCCCACTGGCCGATCAATTCGCCAGCCTTGAAATTGTCGGTCGCGAATGTCGCGTCGGCCGCGTCGATCGGCTCCAGCGGCGTATCGAGCGCGATCACCAGCAGGCCCGCGTCCCGCGCCTGCTTCACGACGGGCACGATCGCCTTGGTGTCGGAAGCGGTAATCAGGATGCCCTTGGCGCCCGACGCGATGCAGGTCTCGATCGCCTGGACCTGGGTTTCGTGGTCGCCGTCGATCCGGCCCGCATAGGTGGAGAGGTTCACGCCGAGCTCGGCAGCCTTGGCCGTCGCGCCCTCCTTCATCTTGACGAAGAAGGGATTGATGTCGGTCTTGGTGATGAGGCAAGCCCCGACGTCCTGCGCTGAAGCTGGCGATGCCAGCGCCAGCATGGCGGCCGCGGCAGCGCCGAATACGGTCGAAGTCAAAAATTTCGAGTTGGTCACGGTCATTCCTCCCGGTTGGAACGTGCGGGCGCAGAGCACCCGGCTTTCGAGCATCAAGGCACAGTTCCTCCGCCTCGATGTCGACCCTGAACGTGGCACCAAACCGCACCTCGGTCAATAAGTAAATCACTATGATTTATTATTGACTTCAGACTTTGCCGGACCCATTGTGCGGCGGCACAGAATGCGCCATCAGGGAGAAAGGGTGGTGCCGGGCGTGAAGAAATCTGACCTCGCAGAACGGGTCGACGATCCCTTTCACAGGGGAACGAACCAGAGCGGTATGCGCGATTCCAACGAGCGGCTCGTGCTCTCGCTGGTTCGTTCGCATGGCAGTCTGTCGAAAACCGAAATCGCGCGCATGATCGGCCTGTCGACGCAGACCGTGTCCGTCATCATGCGCGAGCTCGAAGCCGACGGCCTGCTCGTGAAGGGCGAGCCGCAACGCGGCCGCATCGGCCAGCCATCCATTCCCATGTCGCTCAATCCAGACGGCGCGTATTTTCTCGGCCTCAAGATCGGCCGTCGCAGCGCGGAGCTCGTCCTGCTCGATTTTCTCGGCGTGCAGCGCGCGATGCTGCACCATGCCTATGCCTATCCGATGCTCGCCGAGACGATCGGTTTCGTCGTCGACGGCATCGCGCAATTGCGCGCGTCGCTGAGCGCGGGCGCGGATGCCCGCATAGCTGGTCTGGGCATCGCCATGCCGTTCGAACTGTGGAACTGGGCGGATGCGAGTGGCTCACCCGCAGGCGCGATGGACGAATGGCGCCATGCCGACATCCGTCGCGAAATCGCCTCGCGATGCACCTTCCCCGTCTATCTCCAGAACGATGCCACATCGGCCTGCGGCGCCGAACTCGTCTTCGGCAAGACACGCGCCCTGCGCGACTTTCTCTATTTCTACGTCGGCGCGTTCGTTGGCGGGGGCGTCGTGCTCAATCGTAGTCTCTACAGCGGCGCGAGCGGCAATGCGGGCGCCCTCGGTTCGATGCCGGTGCCTGGTCCCAACGGGACGACGCGACAATTGATCGATGTCGCCTCGATCGCAGTCCTTGAAACGGCGCTTGTCGCGAGCGGCATGGATTCCGCCCCTCTCTGGACCGAGCCGGAAACATGGTGGGATATCGGTGCACCCCTCGATCACTGGATCGACGATGCCGCGTCGGGTCTCGCCCACGCAACGCTTGCCGCAAGCGCCGTCGTGGATTTCGAGGCGGCCATCATCGATGGCTGGATGCCGCTCGATGTCAGGCGGCGGCTGGTAGATGCGACGCGGGACAGGATCGCGACGCTCGATTCGGAAGGACTGACCGTGCCGTCCATTCTGGAAGGTACGGTCGGACTTCACGCACGCGCACTGGGCGGCGCGAGCCTTCCCTTGTCCGACCGGTTCCTGATAGGACCCGCCTCGGCCGCCAAAACGATCTGAAAACCAGTTGCCCAGCCATGACGGGGGAGAACACATGATACTGTGCTGTGGCGAAGCGCTCATCGACATGCTGCCGCGAACCGCCAACACCGGCGAGACCGCATTCGCGCCCTATGTCGGCGGTGCTGTGTTCAACACGGCGATCGCGCTCGGTCGCCTGGGAGCGCCTGCGGCATTCTTCTCCGGCATCTCAGACGATCTTTTCGGAACCCAGTTGAAGGACGCGCTGGAAGCCAGCAAGGTCGATCTGCGGCACGTGCGCTTTTCAGAGCGCCCGACGACGCTTGCCTTCGTTCACCTCACGAACGGCCACGCGACCTACACGTTCTACGACGAAAACACCGCCGGCCGGATGCTGACCGAAGCCGACCTGCCGATTCTCGACGATAACGTGCAGGCACTTCACTTCAGTTGCATCAGCCTGATCCCCGAACCGTGCGGCGCGACCTACGAAGCGCTGATGCGGCGTGAGCATGTCGGGCGGGTCATGATGCTCGATCCCAATATCCGGCCGGGCTTCATTCGCGACAAGCCAAGCCACATCGAACGCATGCGCCGGATGATCGCGATGGCCGATATCGTAAAGCTGTCGGACGAAGACCTTGCCTGGTTCGGCGAAAGCGGAACGCATGACGAGATCGCCGCCCGCTGGCTCGGTCTCGGACCCAAGGTCGTGGTGCTGACGCATGGCGCAAAAGGCGCCGTCGGCTATACGAAGAACACGCGGATCGACGTTCCTGCCCGCTCCGTCTCCGTTGCAGACACGGTCGGCGCAGGCGACACGTTCAACGCGGGCATTCTGGCGTCCCTGCACGATGGCGGGCTTCTCGACAAATCGAAGATCGCTTCGCTCGGCGAGCAGGACCTGCATGCAGCGCTCGACTTCGCGATCGGTGCGGCCGCCGTGACCGTGTCTCGGCCGGGCGCCAATCCGCCCTGGCGTCACGAGCTGGGCTGACCGCCCACCCCCATCAAGCCTTCGCAATCCGCCCTTCAGCAACGAAATGCGGATTGGCGAAGTCGGCGTCACCGGCAACCCGGCCCTTGCCGTAGTAGAAGGGTTGTCCATCGACCATGGTCATCGTGCCGCCTGCCGCACGAAGGACCGCGTCGCCTGCAGCGGTGTCCCACTGCATCGTCCGCCCGAAACGCGGATAGAGATCCGCCGATCCCGCGGCGAGCATGCAGAATTTCAACGACGATCCCACGGAGACCAGATCCGCCGAACCGTAGCGGGCGATGAAGGCATCGGTCTCCGCGGTCCTGTGCGAGCGGCTTGCGACGATGGTGATCGGATCGCCGCTGTCGCGAACGACGATCTGCTTGCGCTCGGTCGCGTCGTGCCCGGCGTCGGTCACTACCATTTCGGCGTGCCCGGGCCTCCCCGCATACAGCGTATTCAGCGCCGGCGCGTAGACTACGCCCAGCACCGGAACCCCATCGCGCACCAGCGCGATGTTGACCGTGAAGTCCGTGCGGCGGTTGACGAATTCGCGCGTGCCGTCGAGCGGGTCGACCAGGAAGAACAGATCTCCGGTCGAGGTGGGGCACTTGCCTGCCTCGGCTTCCTCCTCGGCGATAATCGGCACGCTCGGAAACGCGCTTCGAAGACCCTCCAGGATGATCACCTCCGCATCGCGATCGGCGACGGTCACGGGCGAGTCGTCCGACTTCGTCTCGGTCGGACAGCCGGCCGCGAACACATCCATGATGCGCCGGCCGGCAGCCAGCGCCAGCGGCTCGATGGTCGCAAGGATCGTCTTGTCGTCAGGCAGTTCGGTCACATCACCCTCGATCAGCAGTAGCCGCGCTCACGCAGCCATGTCTCGAGCGCATCTGCCATCTCCGTCGGCTCACGGCCGCTCGTCTTCATGTGTATATCGGGATTCTGCGGGGTTTCGTAGGGCGAATCCACACCGGTGAAGTTCTTCAGTTCGCCCTTGAGCGCCCGCGCGTAGAGGCCCTTTGGGTCGCGGCGCGCGCATTCCTCGAATGGCGTATCCACGAAGACCTCGACGAACTCGCCATCGGCAAAGAGTTCGCGCGCCATCTGTCGCTCCGCACGGAACGGCGAGATGAAGGAGACCAGAACGATCAGGCCGGCATCGACCATCAGCCGCGCCACCTCTGCCACACGCCGGATGTTCTCGACGCGATCCTCCTCGGTGAAGCCGAGATCGCGGTTGAGGCCATGCCGGACGTTGTCGCCATCGAGGATATAGGTGTGTCGCCCGGCTGCGTGCAGCTTCTTCTCGATGAGGTTTGCCAGCGTCGATTTCCCCGATCCTGACAGGCCGGTGAACCAGAGTGCGGCTGGGCGCTGGTGCTTGAGTTCCGCGCGAGCGCCCTTGTTCACGTCCAGCGCCTGCCAGTGGATGTTGGCCGCGCGCCGAAGCGGGTGGAGAATCATGCCCGCGCCGACCGTGGCATTGCTCACCCGGTCTATGAGGACGAACGCGCCCGTGGTCCTGTTCTCCGCAAACGTATCGAACGCGATCGGCGACTGGACGGAGAGGTTGCAGACACCGACTTCGTTCAGTTCCAACGATTTTGCCGCCTCGTGCGCGAAGTTGTTGACGTTGATGCGGTGCTTCAACTCGGTCACGGTTGCGCTGACCTGATCCGTCTCGGTGCGCAATATGTACGCTCGCCCCGGCATGAGCGCATGGTCATCGAACCAGACGATGTTGGCGGCGAACTGATCGGCAACGTGTGGACGCGCGGTCGGCTCAACCAGCATATTACCGCGCGAGACTTCGACCTCGTCATCGAGAACGATCGTGACGGCCTGCCCTTCGCGAGCGGAGTCCAGATTGCCATTCGCAGAGACGATGCGCCGAACCGTGGAGGACTTGCCCGACTTCGCCACGACGACGGCGTCGCCCTGCGCGATCGAACCCGACGCGACGGTACCGGCAAAGCCACGAAAATCGAGATTGGGCCGGTTCACATACTGAACAGGAAACCGGAACGGCTTGTCGACGAGGTCCACATCGACCTGCACCGTCTCCAGGTGCTCGATCATGGTCGGGCCGGTGTACCAGGCCGTCTTCTCGGAGCGTGTCGTGATGTTCTCGCCATAACGCGCCGAAACGGGGACAGGCACGATCGTCTGGAACCCGAGTTCGGCTGCGAATGCGCGATAGTTTTCGACGATCGCTTCGAAAGCGGCCTGATCATGGCCGATGAGATCGATCTTGTTGACGGCAAGCAGGATGTGCCGGATGCCCAAAAGCGATGCGATGATCGAGTGCCGGCGCGTCTGCGGCAGCACGCCTTTGCGTGCATCGACGAGCACGATCGCGAGGTCGGCGGTCGATGCACCTGTCGCCATGTTGCGCGTGTACTGTTCGTGCCCCGGCGTGTCGGCCACGATGAACTTGCGCTTCGGCGTCGCGAAGAAGCGGTAGGCGACGTCGATGGTGATGCCCTGTTCCCGCTCGGCTTCCAGCCCATCGACCAGGAGTGCGAAATCCATGCCATCGCCGGCCGTGCCGTGCTTGCGCGAATCGCGCTCCAGCGTAGCGAGCTGGTCCTCGAACAGCAGCTTGGTGTCGTAGAGCAGCCGTCCGATCAGCGTCGATTTGCCGTCGTCCACCGATCCGCACGTCAGGAAACGAAGCATGGACTTCTGCTCCTGCTCGGCGAGATAGCTGCGGATCCCTGCGCGCGCGGTCTTGGCTGCTGCGGCCCTGTCATGAAGCATGTCAGAAATACCCTTCACGCTTCTTCTTTTCCATCGAGCCAGCCTCGTCCTTGTCGATGAGACGGCCCTGGCGCTCGGACGTGCGTGCGGTGAGCATCTCGGCGACGACCGCCTCCAGGCTGTCTGCGGAGGAGTCGATCGCGCCCGTCAGAGGGTAACAACCGAGCGTGCGGAAGCGCACGAGGCGGTCCTGAACCTGCTCGTCGTCGTGCAGCTTCATGCGCTCGTCATCGACCATGATGAGCATCCCGTCGCGCTCGACGACCGGTCGCTTGGCAGCGAAATAGAGCGGCACGATCGGGATATCCTCTTGCAGGATGTACTGCCAGATATCGAGCTCGGTCCAGTTCGATAGCGGAAACACGCGGATCGATTCGCGCGGCTTCACGCGCGTGTTGTAGATCTTCCACATCTCCGGGCGCTGGTTCTTGGGATCCCAGCCGTGCTTGTCGTCGCGAAACGAGAAGATGCGCTCCTTTGCACGGGACTTCTCCTCGTCGCGCCGCGCGCCGCCGAAGGCCGCGTCGAAACCATGCTTGTCGAGCGCCTGTCGCAGGCCGACCGTCTTCATGATGTTGGTGTGGACGTTCGATCCGCTGTCGAACGGGTTCACCCCCTGCTCCACGCCATCCTGATTGACGTGCACGAGCAGGTCGAAGCCGAGCTTCGCGGCCATCTCGTCGCGGAAGGCGATCATCTCGCGGAACTTCCACGTCGTATCGACGTGCAAGAAGGGAAACGGGGGCTTGGCGGGATAGAACGCCTTCATCGCCAGATGCAGCAGGACGGACGAATCCTTGCCGACGGAATAGAGCATCACCGGCTTCGAGAAGGTCGCAGCGACTTCCCGGAAAATATGAATCGCCTCAGCCTCGAGTCGATCGAGGTGAGTGAGGGTCGCCAGCATCGGTATAACCTTCGCGCATTCTTGGAGACAGATGAGCTGGAAAGCTGCAATTGCCCGTATTGGACTGCACATTTCTCACACTCTGATGCAACAGGCGAGGTGTATGTGCCCAAATCTGGCTGGCGACGGAGTTACTATTTGCCGATTGGCGGCAGATGGCGGGAAATCCGTGTTGATAGGGCTACAGTTTGGCGCCGATCCGCTCAACTTCCGGCTTTACGACGTCTCCCGCACGCGATAATGACGGCGCCACCGATGTTGGGGCGTAGCCAAGTGGTAAGGCAGCGGTTTTTGGTACCGCCATCCCTGGTTCGAACCCAGGCGCCCCAGCCAGTATCCGCTCATGCATTTCATGCGCGGTAAAGCCGCTTCTTACCAATCGCCATCCCGCGCGTCCCTGACGTCGGTCTGCGAGAAGTCGTTACCCTTGAACAGCAATGGCATCCCGCGCGTGCGCGAAAGCGCATAGGAAAAGACATCGCCGAAATTCAGCGCTGCCGGATGGCCGTTGCCCTTGCCATACATGACGAACGCCTCATAGGCGGCCGTTGTCTCGGCTTCGCCGGGAGGGACGATTTCGAAACGAGGCGATTCCAGAAAAGCGTTCAACTTGAGCACACCGTTGTGGCCGTGCCTTCCGTAGACCACCATACGCGCTTCGACGACCGAGACCGAACTGACATAGATGCGCTCAGCGGCTTCGATGATCGTCAGGAACTCTCGGCACTCGGGCTCGTCGAACTGAATTGCCAGAAGCGCCGACGTGTCCGCAACGATCACTTGGGCAGGCCCCACTCATCCCATTCCATCGGATCGTAAGCGTCCGGTCGGTCCGGAATTCGATGCATATCCTCAACGATCGCCCGCAGACGCCGCATTTCCTTCTCGCGCGCTTCGGGATCGATCTTTCGTGCGACGACGCTGTCGGCGCTGACGAGCCTTGCAACCGGTTTCCCACGATTGGCGATGATCACCTCGCCGCCTTCGGATGCGGTGCGCACCAGTTCGGACAGACGGTTCTTGGCTTCGAGTATGTTGACCTGCATGGCAGTTGCTCCTGCATCTGGCTAACTTAGCTAGCATATATGGCCAGATAAACCAATATCCAGACCCTCGGCGCATATCGGCCCGTCTTCCGATCTGCCGGCAACTCTGCTAACAGGCTCCCGCGAGACATCACGGCCTCACCAACGACAAGAACAGGACGCCATGCAATTCATCGATCTTGGCGCTCAGCGCGAGCGCATCCGCGAAAAGCTTCAGGCCGCCATCGATGGCGTCGTCAGCGAAGGCCGGTACATTCTGGGCCCGCAAGTCGCGGAATTCGAGAAACAGCTCGCCGCCTATGTCGGCGTCAAACATGTCGTGGCCTGCGCCAACGGCACAGATGCGTTGATGCTCCCGCTGATGGCGCATGGGATCGGGCCGGGTGATGCGGTCTTCTGCCCCAGCTTCACCTTCGCCGCGACAGCCGAGGTGGTTGCGCTGCGGCAGGCGGAGCCGGTCTTCGTCGAGATCGCGCCGGACACCTACAACATCGACCCCGCAAGCCTCGAAGCCGCCATCGCGATGGTGAAAGCCGAGGGACGTCTCACGCCGCGCGCGATCATCCCCGTCGACCTGTTCGGCCTGTCGGCTGACTATGCCGCGATCATGGCAATCGCCGAGCGCCACGACCTCGTGGTGATCGAAGATGCGGCGCAGTCGATGGGCGGCTCGATGGGCAACGCGATGTGCGGCAGTTTCGGCCATGTCGGCTCGACGAGCTTCTATCCCGCCAAGCCGCTGGGCTGCTACGGCGACGGTGGCGCGATGTTCACCAACGACGACGAGATGGCGGACACGCTGCGCTCCCTCGCCTTCCACGGCAAGGGCGAGACGCAGTACGACAATATTCGCGTCGGCATCAATTCGCGCCTCGATACGCTGCAGGCGGCAATCCTGATCGAGAAGCTCGCCATCCTCGAAGACGAGATGGAAAAGCGCCAGGTCGTGGCCAAGCGCTACAATGACGGGCTACGCCATGTCGCGAAGGTCCCTGATATTGCGACGGGAAGCCGCTCGGCCTGGGCACAATACGCGATCGAGACGCCACGACGCGACGAGCTCAAGACCCACTTGCAGCAGGCCGGAATTCCATCGGTGATCTACTATGTGAAACCGCTGCATCAGCAGGTGGCCTACTCACACTATCAGACGGCACCGGGCGGCCTCGCGCTCTCGGAAGAGCTGCCGTCGCGCATTCTCTGCCTGCCGATGCACCCTTACCTCTCGACCGACGATCAGGACCGGATCATTTCGACGATCGTCGATTTCCTCGGCTGATCGAGCGGAACAGCAGTCAAAGAAAAGGGCCGGTCGATCGACCGGCCCTTCTTCGTTTCAGAGTGGTGTGCGGCGGCTGCCGCAGGAGCGCTCTAGCGACGCGCGAAGAGCGACCAGACTGCCGGCACGATCGCCGCTGCCAGTGCGACCTTGATCAGGTCAGGAACGATGAACGGCGCGACGCCGAACTGCCAGGCGCCGGCGGCACCGATCAGGCCTGCGAGCCATGCGAAGCCCATAGCCATCATCACGACTTCGCCGACCATCATCGCACCGAAAAGCTTGACCGGGTTGCGGTCCCAACCGCGATCCGCGGCCCAGCCGACGATCGCCGCCATCACCACGAAGCCTGCCAGGAAGCCACCCGTCGTGCCGAGCATGTAGACGATGCCGACGCCCTTTTCCGGCGATGCCTGGAAGACGGGGAAGCCCATCGCGCCCTGCGCCATGTAGAGCACGAGTGTCGCAACGCCGAGACGGAGACCGAAGGTCGCGGCAATGGCCATGACCGCGAAGGTCTGCATCGACATGTCGACCGGTCCGAGAATGACGCGCGTCTTGGCGGAAAGCGTCAGAAGCAGCGTGCCGGCAACCGCCAGCGTGGCCAGCACCGCATAACGCGCGACACCCTTTTCGGGCAGCGCGAGAGAAATGAGCGGGCGGGATAGGATTGCGGCAGACATGTCGGTCTCCATCTATGTCATTTGGCGTAAAGCCGGGATGCGAAGGTTTTCCCTATAGGTCGTTCCATGATATGCGGCAACTCGTTTCAAAGCCTCTCCCACAACGCTTCAGCGGACTTTTCCAGACATGGCCCTAGACTTCGATACACGGTTCGAGCCCGCTTATGGCGAGGCGATCGAGGTTGCACCGGGCGTGCGACGCGTGACCGTCAACAATCCGGGGCCGTTCACATTTCACGGCACGAACGCATACATCGTCGGCACCGAGACGCTCGCCGTCATCGATCCCGGCCCGGATGACGATGCCCAGTTCGATGCACTCATGAGCGCTATCGCGGGTCGCCCGGTCAGCCACATCCTGATCAGCCACACGCATGTCGATCACTCTCCGCTCGCGGCACGGCTGAAGGCTGAAACGGGAGCGAAAACCGCCGGCGAGGGGCCGCATCGCCCTGCCCGCCCGTTGCGCATCGGCGAGATCAACCCGCTGGACGCAAGCGCCGACATGGACTTCGTCCCGGATATCATCCTGGAAAACGGCGCGGTGATCGACGGCGACGGCTGGTCCTTCCAGGCGATCCATACGCCCGGCCACACCGCCAACCATCTGGCCTTCGGCCTCCAGGGCACCGGCATCCTGTTTTCGGCGGATCACGTGATGGCCTGGGCGACCTCCATCGTCGCGCCGCCGGACGGGGCGATGTCTGACTACATGACGTCGCTGGACCGGCTGCTCGAGCGCGACGACCGCATTTTCCTGCCGGGACATGGTGGGCCGGTCCTGTCGCCCGCCCCCTTTATGCGAGGCCTCAAGGCGCATCGCAAGATGCGCGAGCGGGCGATCGTCGAGCGCTTGAAAGTCGGCGACCGCACCATTCCGGAGATGGTCGCCGCCATCTACCGCGACACCGATCCGCGTCTGCACGGCGCGGCCGGCCTTTCCGTCCTTGCCCATCTGGAAGATCTGGTCGCGCGCGGCGTCGCCCTCGTCGAGGACGAGCCGTCACTGGACGGGGTTTTCCGCCTCGGGTAGTGCCGGAATGTCGATGATCTCGAGAGACTGACGATCGAACTCGGCAACCAGATCGCTCATGAAAGCACGGATGCGGCGCGCGCCGTCGCCCAGATCATGGCGACCGTAGCGCGAATTCATGCGCATATCGACGAAGACGGATTCTCCTTCGTCCGAGAGCCGGACGACCGCATCCACCGGGTAGCGCAGCAGGAAGGTCGGCGCCTGCATCTCGATCGAGATTTCCCGTGTCAGCGAACTTGCCGCGATCGGCCTCGCAGGCAGCCATCCACGTGACGCCACCACGGCGCTGAGCGCGCTCAGAACGCGCTCCATCGACCCGGCGATGCGCCTTCCTGCGATATCCGGATAGGCCCGCATCTGGATTTCGGCGTCTTCCCGCGAAATCTCTCCAATCGGGTTCATGAGCTCGGTTCGCGCCGGCGTGGCGAGCGTGAAGGCGGGCGGCTCCAGCAGATCCGTGGAAATGTCATGCAACATGGGATAGCGGACAGCGAAGTAGCCGCTAAGCGCGAAGGGCGCGAGCACGATCCCCGCCAGAACAGTCGCGGCAAGCGAGGCGCGGCCCGCCTTCTCCCCGCGGGACCACAGCCGCCTGAACCCGATCGCCGCCAGTGCAAGTCCTACGACCGCGAGGAGTGCGACAAGCCCGATGATCCAGAAGAAACCGATCGTGTCGAGCAGGCCGTAGCGATGTGCCACCCCGGCGAGCAGGAACAGGACAAGCGAAAAACGCGCGACGCTCCTGGCCCATTGCGCGTAAGGCGAGACCCGCCGTTCTGGAAGTACCACCATGTGACCGCTGCGCTCTTCGATGCCGCGAGCCTTCTATCGGCTCGCGTGCATATGGTCAAAGCCCCTGCGGGTGTGTGTCTCAGGCGGCGGGGAAACGATAATCCCGGAACTGGTCGCGAAGCGTCATCTTCTGGATCTTGCCTGTCGCCGTATGGGGGATCTCGTCAACGAAGGCGACATCGTCCGGCATCCACCACTTGGCGACCTTTCCCTCCATGAAGCCCAGAAGTTCCTCCTTGGTGGGCTCCTTGCCGGGCTTGCGGACCACAACGAGAAGCGGGCGTTCGTCCCATTTCGGATGGGTCACGCCGATCACCGCGGCTTCCGCGACGTCCGGGTGGCCGACAGCGAGGTTTTCGAGGTCGATGGTGGAAATCCACTCGCCGCCGGACTTGATGACGTCCTTGGCGCGGTCGGTGATCTGCATGTAGCCGTTCTTGTCGATGTGGGCGACGTCGCCCGTATCGAACCAGCCCTCCTCGTCGAACTGCTCCTCGCCGGCACCGCCGTAATAGGCGCGCGCCACTGCGGGTCCGCGCACCTTCAGCCTGCCGAAGGTCTTGCCGTCCCATGGATGGGCCTTGTTCTCGTCGTCGGTCACCTTCATCTCGACGCCGAAGGGCGGATGGCCCTGCGTCTGTTTGACGTCGAGGAGCTTGTCGCCCTTCAGGTCGGCGTATTCCGGCTTGATCGTCGCCAGCGTTCCAAGCGGCGACATCTCGGTCATGCCCCAGGCATGGATGACCTCCACGTCGAAATCGCGCTCGAACTTCTCGGTCATCGCGCGCGGGCAGGCAGAACCGCCGATCACGACCTTCTTGAGATGCGGCAATTTCTTGCCGGTCGATTCGAGGAATTGCAACAGCATCAGCCAGACGGTGGGCACGGCCGCGGTGAAGGTCACCTTTTCCGTATCCAGCAATTCGTAGATGGATTCGCCATCCATCTTGCCGCCCGGCATGACCAGCTTCGCGCCGACCATCGGCGCGCTTTGCGCAAGACCCCAGGCATTGGCATGGAACATCGGCACGACCGGCAGGATCGTGTCGCGCGCCGAGATGCCCATCGCATCGGGCATGCAGGCGATCATTGCGTGCAGGACGTTGGAGCGATGCGAATAGACCACGCCTTTGGGGTCGCCGGTGGTGCCCGACGTATAGCACATGCCGCAGGCGGCGGTTTCATCCAGCGAGACCCAGGTGAAATCGCCATCGGCCTCGGCAAGCCATTCCTCGTAGGCGATCGCACCGGGCAGGCTCGTCTCGGGCATATGCGCCTTGTCGGTGAACACGATGACCTTCTTGAGCGTCGGCACCAGCGGCGCGATCTTTTCGGCCAGCGGAACGAAGGTCAGGTCGACGAACAGCGCCTTGTCCTCGGCGTGGTTCATGATCCAGGCGATCTGGTCCGGGAACAGGCGCGGATTGAGCGTGTGATAGATCGCACCGATACCCATGATGCCGTACCAGGCCTCGAGGTGCCGTGCGGTGTTCCAGGCGAGTGTCGCGATGCGGTCGCCGTCGCCATAGCCGTCGCGCTGCAGCCGCTGCGCCACCTTGAGCGCCCGCGTCCTCGCATCGGCATAGGTGGTTCGCACGATCGAGCCTTCGACCGAACGCGAGACGATCTCGCGCTGGCCATGCTGTCGCGCCGCATGATCGAGTATCTTGTGGCAGAGCAGCGGCCAATCCTGCATCAATCCGTGCATCGAATTCCTCCCTGATTTCCGGTGCCGACAATCTTGGTCGGAATGCCGCCAAAGTCCATAGCGCGGCGCGCCGAAGTCGGTTCTTCTGCGACCAAAGGGCAAGCGCCACAAAGCCGCCACGATCTCCAGAAAGCGTGGCATTGCGGGTGGGTCAAAAAACGTCTGAACAGGATGAGGCTACGCATGCCAACGCCCGCACACGAGACGGTGCCTCCGGCACTCTCACCCCCGCCCCCTGCCCCGCAAACCGCATCGCTCGAAACGGTCGAGATGGAGCTGTCGCTCGGCCAGCGCGAAATCGACGACCTGCATTTCGAGGCAGCTATTCGCGAGACCGCAGAATCGGTCGGCGGCGTGCTTCTGTTCCAGATGCGCATAGAAGACGGCGATGCCAGCCGTTGGGTCGCGGCCGTCGCGATCGGTGAAGACGATGCCCGCGAGATCGCCGTGATCGACCTGCCCTGCGGAGGCGGAAGCGTCAGCGTGGTGCCGGCCTCGGAGAGCAAGCTGCCCATCGCGTCGATCGCGTCGGCCTATGCGGGGCTTGCGGATTGCTGGGGCAAGGCAGCCTGATCACGCGCTGGGCCAATCATACGCTCCCCAGTGAACCAGCGCCGCCTCGGCCTTACGCCACGCGGCTTTAGCGGTTAGGTTCGGCTTCCATCTGGAGGCCAGCATGAATCAGTCATCACCGCTCACGAACCTGCAGGCGCGCGACATCGCCTCGGTCCTGCATCCCTACACGCCAATCCACAAACTCGGCGAAATCGGACCGCTGGTCATCGAGCGCGGCGAAGGCATCTTCGTCTACGACACCCAGGGCAAGGCCTATATTGAAGGCATGTCGGGTCTTTGGTGTGCGGGCCTCGGCTTCGGCGACGAGGAGATGGTGGATGCTGCAACCGAGCAGCTTCGCAGCCTTCCCTACTATCATCTGTTCGGAGCCAAGGGCACGGAATCGGCCATCGAACTCGCCGAGAAGCTCAAGGAGATCGCGCCGATGCCGATCTCGAAGGTGTTCTTCACCTCGTCGGGCTCCGAAGCAAACGACACGCAGGTCAAGCTTGCCTGGTACATGAACAACGCGCTCGGCCGGCCCAACAAGAAGAAGATCATCAGCCGCATCAAGGCCTATCACGGCGTGACGATCATGTCGGCATCGCTGACCGGCCTGCCCTACAACCATATCGGATGGGACCTGCCGGTCGATCGTGTGCTGCACACGGAGTGCCCGCATTATTATCGCTTCGGCCAGGATGGCGAGAGCGAGCAGGAATTCGTCGCGCGCATGGTCAAGTCGCTCGAAGACATGATCGAGCGTGAAGGACCCGACACGATTGCAGCCATGATCGCCGAGCCTGTCATGGGCGCCGGCGGCGTGATCGTCCCGCCCGCGGGCTACTATCCGGCGATCCAGAAGGTGCTCGACCAGCACGACATCATCATGATCGATGACGAGGTCATCAACGGCTTCGGCCGCACCGGAAACTGGTGGGGCTGCGAGACGCTCGGCATGAAGCCGGCGACGATCTCGGCAGCCAAGCAGCTTACCTCGGCCTACGCGCCTCTTGGCGCGGTGATGGTTCCGGAAGACATCTATCAGGCCTATGTCGACCACTCGGCCAAGATCGGCACGTTCGGCCACGGCTTCACCTATGGCGGCCACCCGCTCGGCTGCGCGCTCGGCGTCAGGGCGATCGAAATCTACCAGCGCCGCGACATCGTCGGCCATGTGCGGTCGCTTTCGCCGCAGTTCGAGCGCCGTCTCAAGGCGCTCTCAGGCCATCCGCTGGTCGGTGAGGTGCGCTATTGCGGCCTCGTCGGCGGTGTGGAGCTGGTCGCCGATCCCGAGACGAAACGCTCGTTCGATCCCAAGAACGGTGTCGGGCCGCAGGTTGCCAAGTTCCTGGAAGCACGCGGGCTGATCCTGCGCGCCATCGGCGACACGATCGCGCTTTGCCCGCCCATGATCATCACGGCCGAACAACTGGACGAGCTCTTCGACCGGCTGGAAAAGGGTCTCGACGACGCGGAAGCATGGGTTTCGAAAGAGGGTCTGCGCAAGGCGGGCTGACGCCGCGACGCTTCGGCCCCTTCCACCCGAGCCGGTCTTCTCGTAATGGACCCCGCAGACATCGGCGGGGTTCTTTTTTTCATGATTCGTCTCGAAAACATCAGCAAGCAGAACGGTCAGCAGATCGTCTTCATCGAGGCGTCCGCAGCTCTTCAAAAGGGCGAGAAAATCGGCCTCGTCGGCCCGAATGGCGCGGGAAAGACGACGCTCTTCCGCATGATCACCGGCCAGGAGCAACCCGACGAAGGCCAGATCTCTGCCGATCGCGGCGTAACGATCGGCTATTTCAGCCAGGATGTCGGCGACATGGCGGGCCGCAGCGCGGTGTCCGAAGTCATGGACGGCGCCGGGCCGATCACAGAACTCATGGCCGAGATGGCGGAACTCGAGGCCGCGATGGGCGATCCTGATCGCGCCGACGAGATGGACGAGATCATCACGCGTTACGGCGAGGTTCAGGGTCGTTTCGACGAGTTGGACGGTTACGCGCTCGACGGCCGTGCCCGCGAAGTGCTCGACGGCCTCGGGTTCAGCCAGGAGATGATGGACGGCGACGTCGGCAAGCTTTCGGGGGGCTGGAAGATGCGCGTCGCGCTGGCCAAGATCCTGCTCATGCGCCCCGACGCGATGCTGCTCGACGAGCCGAGCAACCATCTCGATCTCGAAAGCCTGATCTGGCTGGAATCTTTCCTGCAAGGCTATGATGGCACGATCCTGATGACCTCGCACGATCGCGAATTCATGAACCGCATCGTCTCCAAGATCATCGAGATCGATGGCGGTTCGCTGACCTCTTATTCCGGCAATTACGGATTCTATCAGGAACAGCGCGCGCTGGCCGAAGTGCAGCAGCAGGCGCAGTTCGAGCGCCAGCAGGCCATGCTCGCCAAGGAAATCGCCTTCATCGAGCGCTTCAAGGCGCGCGCCTCGCATGCCGCCCAGGTGCAGAGCCGGGTCAAGAAACTCGACAAGATCGACAAGGTCGAACCGCCAAAGCGCCGGCAGACGGTGAACTTCGAGTTCCAACCGGCCCCGCGCTCCGGCGAGGATGTCGCGACCGTCAAGAACGTGCACAAGAGCTACGGTTCGCGCGCAATCTACGAAGGACTCGACTTCCAGGTGCGGCGCAAGGAGCGTTGGTGCGTGATGGGTGTCAACGGCGCCGGCAAATCGACGCTCTTGAAGCTGATCGCAGGCGCATCCGAGCCGGACAACGGCACGGTGTCACGCGGGCCAAGCGTGAAGATGGGCTATTTCGCCCAGCACGCAATGGAAGTGCTCGACGGCGAGCGCACTGTCCTCCAATCGCTTGAAGATTCGTTCCCGCAGGCTGGACAGGCACCGCTGCGCGCGCTTGCCGGGTGCTTCGGTTTCTCTGGCGACGAGATCGAGAAGAAATGCCGCGTCCTGTCTGGCGGCGAGAAGGCGCGTCTCGTCATGGCCAAGATGCTCTTCGACCCGCCGAACTTCCTCGTGCTGGACGAGCCGACCAACCATCTGGACATCGCGACCAAGGAAATGCTGATCGAGCAGTTGTCGCGCTATGAAGGTTCGATGCTCTTCGTCAGCCACGACCGTCATTTCCTCGCGGCGCTCTCGAACCGGGTTCTGGAACTGACGCCGGACGGCATCCACACCTATGGCGGCGGCTACACCGAATATGTCGCCCGCACCGGGCAGGAAGCGCCGGGCCTGCGAAGCTGACCTTGTCCGAACACCGCAGCGCCCCTAAGTGCTGAGGATATAACAAGGAGATGACCATGGCCAATCCCGCACCCGGTTTTCTGCGCGACCCGCAACGGAAGATAGTGGTGGAGCCTTATGGGCGAACGGTGACTGTACGCTTCGGCGACGTGGTCATCGCGTCGTCCGACGAGGCGGTCGAATTGCGCGAGAGCACGTATCCGCCCGTCCT
Source organism: Mesorhizobium sp. CAU 1732 (assembly GCF_039888675.1). Taxonomy (NCBI): domain Bacteria; kingdom Pseudomonadati; phylum Pseudomonadota; class Alphaproteobacteria; order Hyphomicrobiales; family Phyllobacteriaceae; genus Mesorhizobium; species Mesorhizobium sp. CAU 1732. The sequence goes on along the minus strand of NZ_JBDQQR010000001.1, from coordinate 1,513,762 downwards.
CTACATCCCGTTCAAGGACATCTATTTCGAGCATCTGGAAAAGACGGCCACCACCACGCATTGCCCGTTCAAGGGCGACGCGACCTATTGGAGCGCAAGCGCGCAAGGTGAGGCGGCATCGGACGTCATGTGGGCCTATGAGGCGCCGTTCGACGAAATGCTGCAAATCAAGGACTACGGCGCGTTTTATCCCAACAAGGTCTCGATCGACGCCTGAGTCTAGGCCGGATCAGTGGTCGAGCGATTGTGATCTTCGGTTCGCGCGAGCAGTGACACAGTCGCATTCACCACCTCGTCCACCTCTATGCGGCGTACGCAAAACGCCTTACTGGGATCATCGCTTTTGCATACGCCCGGTGCCACGCAGGGACAGGGCATAGTCGGCCGCACCGCAACACTGGGAACGCCTACGGGCCCCCACCGCGCGGGGTCCGTCAATCCGAACAATCCCACCACGGGCGTCCCTGCCGCGGCAGCCATGTGCATCGGCCCGCTTTCATTGCCGACGAAAAGGCGAGCGCTGGCAAGAACCGCGAGCAACACGTCGAGTTCGCACTGGCCGGCCAGGCTGACGACGCCATGCGATGTCATGGATCGTATCGCGTCGGTGAGTTCACGTTCATCAGGCCCGCCGACGAGTGCGACGTCGAGACCAGTTTGTTCGACGAGCGCATCAAGCGCCACCGCGAAACGCTCGGGCTGCCATTGCCTGCCGATGAAACTTGCCCCCGCGTGGACCGCAATAAAACGTCCCGGCACAAGTCCGACAGAATGAAGCAAAGCCATGGCCGCGTCACGCTTTTCGGGCAAAGGCGCCAATGACGGAGATGGAATGACGGCTTGAAAGCCCAGTGCATCGAGCGGCGAGAGATATCGGTCGAGAAAGTGCTCACCGACACCGAACGGCTTGGCGAGGACATTCGCGGGCTGACGCTCCAGACGGCGCAGAGGTCTCTCGGTCGGGCTGTACCCGACCTTGATCTTCGCAGTCACCATTCGGTTCAGCAGGCGCGACGTCTTCGAATCGGTGATGTCGATCGACATGTCGAATTTCATCCGCCGTAGCTTTCGAATGATCGACACCATTTCCGAGGCGCGGTTGATCGGGGTTCCGCGCATGCGCTTCCTGTCGATCGTGACGGTGTCGTCGGCGATCCCATGTGCCTTGATGAAGACATCCAGGCCACGCGTACAGAGGAACACGATACGCACACCGGGATACCGCATCCGCAAATTGTCGACGAGCGCCGACGCCAGAACGATATCGCCGATGAACTTCGTCTGGACGATCAGGATCGAGCGTATCGCTACTTTGTCCGTCCCGCCTAGCTCCCCAAGAATGGGGTCTGGAGTTTGATCGATTGAAGTCTTGAAGTAACCGTCTGCACGTCGCATCGCCATAAGATCAGTGACCACTGAAAAACGCTACGCCCGTCCCGCCACCCTCCACATCGGACATCGGGATGGCAGGAGTAAGGTCAAAGCGTTTCGTTCAGCGTGTCACCGTCTGCGCACTGAGAGTTGCGCGCTATCGCTTGGATGCAGCCGCCGCCTGGGCTGCGGCGAGCCGCGCGATCGGCACCCGGAAGGGCGAGCAGGACACGTAGTCCAGACCGACCTCTTCACAGAATCGGATCGAGGCGGGGTCGCCGCCATGCTCGCCGCAGATGCCAAGCTTGATGTCGGGCCGGGTCGCCCGGCCCTTTTCGGCCGCCATGCGCACGAGTTCGCCGACGCCTTCGATATCGAGCGAAACGAACGGATCCTGCTCGATGATGCCCTTCTGGCGATACGTCTCGAGGAACGACGATGCGTCGTCGCGCGAGATGCCGAAGGTCGTCTGCGTCAGATCATTCGTGCCGAATGAAAAGAATTCGGCCGCCTCGGCAATGACATGAGCCCTGATCGCCGCTCGGGGCAGCTCGATCATGGTGCCGACCAGATAGTCGATCTGCGTGCCACTTTCCCGGATGACCGCCTTGGCGACGTCATCGATGCGCGCCTTCACATAATCGAGTTCCTTCATGATGCCGACGAGCGGAACCATGATCTCGGGCACGACCGGACTGCCGGTCTTGACGCCCGCCTCGACCGCAGCCTCGAAGATCGCGCGTGCCTGCATCTCCGCGATCTCGGGATAGGACACCGCCAGACGGCAGCCCCGGTGACCCAGCATCGGGTTGAACTCATGCAGCGCCTCGGTCCGCTGGCGCAGCTTGTCGGCCGAGACGTTCATCGCCTTGGCTACATCAGCGATTTCCTCTTCGGATTTCGGCAGGAATTCGTGCAACGGCGGATCGAGCAGACGGATCGTAACCGGCAGGCCCGCCATGATCTCGAAGAGCTCAGCAAAATCGGAACGCTGCATCGGCAAGAGCTTGGCAAGGGCGGTGCGGCGATCCTGCTCGGTATCCGCCAGGATCATCTCGCGCATTGCGACGATGCGCTCGTCATCGAAGAACATATGCTCGGTGCGGCACAGACCGATGCCCTCGGCACCGAACGAGCGCGCCATGCGCGCATCGGCGGGCGTCTCGGCATTGGCACGGACTTTCATGCGCCGGATTTGGTCGGCCCATTCCATGATCGAGGCGAAGTCGCCCGAGAGTTCCGGCTGGAGCATCGGCACCGTGCCCTTGAGCACCTGCCCGCTCGTGCCGTCGATGGTGATCACGTCGCCCTTCTTGAGCGTCTGCCCCATGGCGATGAGCGTTCCGGTCCTATAGTCGACGCGCAACTGGCCAGCGCCGGAGACGCAAGGCTTGCCCATGCCGCGCGCGACGACGGCGGCGTGGCTGGTCATGCCGCCGCGTGTCGTCAGGATGCCTTCGGAGGCATGCATGCCGTGGATGTCTTCCGGGCTCGTCTCGATGCGGACGAGAATTGCCTTGCGGTTCTGCGCCCGCATTTCCTCCGCCTCATCCGACGAGAACACGATTTCGCCGGTCGCCGCGCCGGGGGAGGCCGGAAGCCCCATGCCGATGACGTTGCGCTCTGCCTTGGGGTCGATCGTCGGGTGCAGAAGCTGATCGAGCGACGCCGGGTCGATGCGCGAAACGGCTTCGTCTTTGGTGATGAGCCCCTCGCCCGCCATATCGACGGCGATCTTCAGCGCAGCCTTCGCCGTGCGCTTGCCCGAACGCGTCTGGAGCATCCACAGCTTGCCGCGCTCGATGGTGAATTCGAGGTCCTGCATGTCGCGGTAATGCCGCTCCAGCCTGTCGGAGATATCGACAAAGGCCGCAAACGCATCCGGCATGACCTTTTCCATCGACGGCTTGTCCGAACCCGCCTCGATGCGCGCCTCTTCCGTGAGGTTCTGCGGTGTCCTGATACCCGCCACCACATCCTCGCCCTGCGCGTTCACGAGGAACTCGCCATAGAGGCGCTTGTCGCCCGTGGAGGGATTGCGCGTGAAGGCGACACCGGTCGCCGACGTCTCGCCCATGTTTCCGAACACCATGGCCTGGACGTTGACCGCCGTGCCCCAGCTTGCAGGGATATCATGCAGGCGGCGGTAGGTGATCGCGCGATGATTCATCCAGCTCGAGAAGACCGCACCGATTGCGCCCCAGAGCTGCTCCTGCGGGTCCTGGGGAAAGGGACTGCCGAGTTCCTCCTCGACCTTGGCCTTGTAGAGCTTGATCGTCTGCTGCCATTCGGAGGCGGTCAGGTCGGTGTCGAGCTCATGGCCGCGCCGTGCCTTCTCATCTTCGAGGATTTCCTCGAAATGTTCGTGGTCGACGCCGAGCACGACGTCCGAATACATCTGGATGAAACGGCGATAGCTGTCATAGGCGAAGCGCGGATCACCGGAATCGCGCGCCAGCGCTTCCACCGTCTCGTCGTTGAGGCCGAGATTGAGGACCGTGTCCATCATGCCCGGCATGGATGCACGCGCACCGGAACGCACCGAAACCAGCAGAAGATTTTCGGGGTCACCGAAGCGCCGGCCGGCTATCGCGCCAATTTCTGCAAGCGCATCAGCCACCTGCGTCTTCAGTTCCGCGGGATAGTCGTTGCCGTTCTCGTAATACCAGGTGCAGAGTTCGGTGGTGATGGTGAAGCCTGGCGGAACGGGCAGTCCGAGGCTGCACATTTCAGCCAGGTTCGCACCCTTGCCGCCGAGCAGGTTGCGGTCCCCGGCACGCCCTTCAGCCTTGCCGTCTCCAAAGCCGTAGACCCATTTCGTCATGCTCGCATCCTTACTCCGGAACGCCGATCTTCACCTGGAGGACCCGCTTGCGCGCTGACGGATAAGGCGCCCATCATCCAAAGGCAAGCAGCCAGCACCGACCCCAGCTATATGAATCGATTAGGATGCCGGATCAAATCATGCTTGCCTGGACGCTGGATCATTGATAGAACAAAAAGCGAACAAAGAGGAGAGTAAAATGCGTCAGGATGGAAAACTCGATTATCTCGAAATGCAGGCGACCGGCGGCTCGATCGACAGCGTCAAGGCGTTCTACAGTTCCGCCTTCGGCTGGACGTTCACGGATTATGGCCCGTCCTATTCCGCATTCGAAGAGGGTCTGGATGGTGGGTTCGACGGTTCCGCGGCGCCCGACGCCAAGCCGCTTCCTGTTCTCTACTCAGAAAATCTCGAAGCCTCGCTGAGCGCCGTGAAGGATGCAGGAGGCAACATCAGCAAGGACATCTTCGCGTTTCCCGGCGGACGGCGTTTTCACTTCATCGATCCTGCAGGCAACGAACTGGCCGTCTGGAGCGAGTGAGCCCGACCGGCAGGAGGTTATTGTGAGCATGTACAAGGGAAGTTGCCATTGCGGGCGCGTGACGTTCGAAGCCGAAGGCGAATTGAAGGAGGCCATGGAATGCAATTGCTCGCATTGCAGCCGGAAAGGCTACCTTCTCTGGTTCATCCCGCGAGAGAGGATGAGACTTGGAACGCCGCTTGAGGATTTGTCAGTCTATCACTTCAACAAGCACGTGATTGATCACCATTTCTGTCCCAACTGCGGGTGCGCGCCGTTCGGCATGGGAAAACGCGGTGATACCGAGATGGCTGCAATCAACATCAGATGTCTCGAGGCGATCGAGTTGTCGGAGGTGAAACGGATACCGGTGGACGGCCGCAGCTACTGATCGCCTTCGATGGCGGCTCCGACCACGGCAAGCGCTTTACGCAGTTTGCCGGTCGCCAAACCGACCTCAGGTTCATTCTGAAGGGCGATGAGGTGGCGAAGGCGAAACTGGGAATCGATGTCACCTTCGCCTTCGCCAAGAAGCGCTGCTGCGTCCCGGTGAAATCCCGCCAGAACGCCCGGTTCGTCCATCTCCCCTTCAACGACGGAATGGTCGATGCGGGCAATGAGCTGCGAAATCGCTCCCATCCACGCGAACCGGGGATCGCCGATGAGGGCGAACAGTTGGGTATAGGGATTCTGGAGGGCGGGATCGTCCCCGATTTCCGCCCGGATCAACGCGCGGTGAAAAGCCTGAAGGGCGACGGAAAGCTGTTTCGCCGGTGCGATGAAAGTCTCGTTCAAACCATGTCTCCCGGCAATCAGCTTGCTTCGCGCAGTTGTTCGGCGGTCTGAAGGTCGACCGACACAAGCTGGCTGACGCCCTGCTCGGCCATCGTCACGCCGAACAGCCGGTTCATCCGCGCCATCGTGATCGGATTGTGCGTGATGATGACGAAGCGCGTCTCGGTCGTACGCGCCATCTCGTCCATGAGATTGCAGAAGCGTTCGACATTGTGATCGTCCAGCGGCGCATCGACCTCGTCGAGAACGCAGATCGGCGCGGGGTTGGTCAGGAACACCGCAAAGATCAGCGCCATGGCCGTCAGCGCCTGCTCGCCACCGGACAGGAGCGTCATCGTCTGCGGCTTCTTGCCGGGCGGACGGGCCAGGATCTCAAGCCCCGCTTCGAGCGGATCATCGGATTCGATGAGCTGAAGTTCGGCCGTGCCGCCGCCGAACAGATGCGTGAACAGGCGCTGGAACTGTGCGTTCACGACCTCGAACGCCGCCAGCAATCGCTCGCGGCCCTCGCGGTTCAGGCTCTGGATCGCCTGCCGCAAGCGACGGATCGCCTCGACGACATCCTCGCGCTCGGTGACGATCGTTTCCAGCCGTTCGGCAAGCTCGGACTGCTCTTCTTCCGCCCGCAAATTGACGGCGCCGAGCCGTTCACGCTCGATCTTCAGGCGGTCGAGATTGCGTTCGACGGCATTCATGTCAGGCATCGGCTCGTCGGGAGCGAGGCCGGTATGGCGAATGACCAGATGCGGCGGCACATTGAGCGCTTCCTGTATGCGCGCTTCCGCTTCCTTGCGGCGCTCATCTGCCGCCGTCAGCCGCTCTTCGGCCCGGGCCCGATCCTCGCGCGCCTGCGAAAGCGTCTGGATCGCACCGGTCGCAGCCTTGTCCAGTTCAGCCTGCCTGTTTTCCGCGTCCTGAAGCGTGTCTGCCGCAGTGCGCCGCAGGGCCTCAGCAGATGAGAGCTGCGACATCAGCGCGCGCCGGCGCGCGTCGATCTCGTCCGGCGCATCGGCGAGCTTTTCGTGCTCGGTGGCTGCTTCGACGCGGCGTTCACGCAACGATGCGATCTGCTGGCCGGCATTGGTGGCCCGCTGAACCCATGATTTTCGCTCGACCTCGATCGCGGCGAGCCGCTTAGCGCGTAGCTCGCCCTCGCGGCGCAGCCCCTCATGAGCGGCGCGGGCATCCGCCAGCTTTGCCCTGTCCTGCGCGACGTCACGCGCGCGGCCGTCCAGCCTCGCCTGGAGGTCGGAAAGGTCGGGCGCCTGTCGCAGCGCCTCCTGCGCTGCGGCGAAGGCGGTCTCGACCTCCGCCAGATCGGCGGCGACACGGCCGCGGGATTCCTCGAGAACGGCCCGCCTGCTGGACAGTTCGCCAGCCGCCTTTTCCGCCTTTGCGAGCTCATCACGCGCGTCGCCGAGCGCTCGTTGCGCAGCTCGCCAGGCGTCGCGTGCGGTCTTCTCCGCCTCGACGCTCTGGCGCACCCGCGCCTCGGCAGCGGCAAGCACCTCTTCGGCCGCCCGCAGACCGCGCGTCGCCTGCGTCGCCTCGGCTTCCAGTTCGGCAAGCCTGTTCTTCTGCGCAAGGCGCAGGGCCGCGGCGGTCGGGGCGTCGGCGCTGGCGGTCAGGCCGTCCCAGCGCCACAGTGCACCGTCGCGGCTGACGATCCGCTGGCCGACCTTGAGTTCCTTTTGCAGCCGGAGCCCGTCGCCCTGCTCCACGATGCCGACCTGGGCGAGACGGCGGGACAATTGATGCGGGGCCTGGACGACCTCGGACAGTGCGCGAACACCTTGTGGCAGGCGAGGATCGTCGCCAGCGGCCTCCACCTCGCCCCAATGCGCGGGGGCGGCACGATCGAGCGCGACATCGAGGTCTTCGCCAAGTGCGGCACCCAAAGCCGTCTCGAACCCGCGCTCGACCTTGATCTGCTCAAGGACTGCCGGAAAAAGCCCGCCCGATGCCGCATTGAGCATCTTCGCAAGCGTGCGCGCTTCCGTCTCGATGCTTTGCAGGGCGGAGCGAGCCTCGCCGAGCGGCGGACGTGCGGCCGCTTCGACCGCGCGCGCCTCGACGACCGCCTTTTCGGCGCTTGTCGTGCCGGTTTCGGCTGCTGTGGATGCCTGCTCCGCCTGTTCGACGAGAATGCGCTTTTGCGCGGGGTCGGCCAGCGCTGCGATGCGCGTGGCGATCTCACCGGCTTCACGATCGATCTCGGCCAACTGGCGTGCAAGCCTGTCGCGGCGCTCGCCCGTCTCACGCAACGTCCGTTCTATCTGACTGCGCGACGCCGACGCCTCGGCGCGTTCGGACGTCAGCACCTGCAAGGCCGCTTCGCTTGCGGAAAGCCCCGCCTGCGCTTCCTGGAACGCGGCGCTGCTCTGGATTTCGCGCTCGGCGGCTCCGGCAGTCTCCGAGTTCAGCGTACGCTCTTCCGTGTCGAGGCGCTCGAGCACGTCGGCATTGTCGCGCACCATCTGCTCTTCGCGCCCGATATCGGCGTCGAACTGCGCCAGGCGCTTTTCAAGCTCGGCGTTGCGGGCGCGGATCCGGTCCGCCTCTTCCTCGATCTGCGTCTTCGCGATGGTCAGGCGCTGCAACGCCGCAGCGGCGGCCGCCTCGGCTTCGCGCAGTTCGGGCAGCTTGTGCGCGCCGATCGCCTGATCCTTGGCAGCCTGCATCTGCTGCGCCGCACGATCGCCAACCACGGTCGTCGCCTGCGCCAGCGCGGACTTCGCCTCGCCTTCCTGCTCTTTCGCCTGTGTCCAGCGCAGGTGCAGGACGATGGCTTCAGCCTTGCGGATGTCGGCGGACAGGTTCTTGAAACGCGCCGCCTGCCGCGCCTGGCGCTTGAGGCTCTCGATCTGGCTTTCGAGTTCTCCGACGACGTCGTCGAGGCGTTCGAGGTTCTGCTCGGCGGCGCGAAGGCGCAGCTCAGCCTCATGGCGGCGCGTGTGCAGGCCGGAAATGCCGGCTGCTTCTTCAAGCAATGCGCGCCGCGCCTGCGGTTTTGCCTGGATCAGTTCGCCGATGCGGCCCTGTCCGACCATCGATGGCGAACGTGCGCCTGTCGATTGATCGGCAAACAGCAGTTGCACGTCCTTGGCGCGCGCTTCCTTGCCGTTGATGCGGTAGATCGAGCCGGCCTCGCGCTCGATGCGGCGCGAGACCTGGAGCTCGTCCGCGTCGTTGAAGGCAGCCGGCGCGGTGCGGTCGGCATTGTCGAGGAAAAGCGTGACTTCGGCCGTGTTGCGCGCGGGTCGCGTGCCGGAACCGGAAAAGATGACGTCGTCCATGCCGGACGCGCGCATGTTCTTGTACGAGCTTTCGCCCATGACCCAGCGCAGGGCCTCGACGAGGTTCGACTTGCCGCAGCCATTCGGCCCCACGATTCCCGTGAGGCCGCGCTCGATGACGAACTCACCGGGTTCGACGAAGGATTTGAAGCCCAGAAGGCGGAGGCGGGAGAATTTCATGACAAGCCCCCCGCGCAATTGCGCGCACGGGTCCGCTGCCGCGCCTCAAGGGTGCGGTCAGACCATGCTGTCGATGACGGCCGACATCTCGGCAACCGACATTGCCCCCGAATATTTGTTTCCGTTTATGAAGAACGTCGGCGTGGCGTCCACGCCAAAGTCTTTTTCGCCACGGGCTCGCACTGACTTCACATCGGCCAAAAGCTTGCTGTCAGTCAAGCACGCCTCGAAGGACTCCTGTGAAAAACCTGCGAGTCTGGCGATCTGGAGCAATGCAGCCTGCGCATCCTGGACCCCGGCCCAGTTCTGCTGCTGCTTGAAGAGCACATCGACCATCGCGAAATACTTGTCGTCGGAGCAGCGCGCCAGCATGAAGCCTGCCTCCGCGCGCGGATCGAACGGGAATTCGCGCATGATGAGCCGCGCCTTGCCGGTGTCGATGTAGTTTTTCTTGATCTCGGGCAGCGTGTTGTTGTGGAAAGCCGCGCAATGTCCGCAGGTCATCGAGGCATATTCGACGATCGTCACGGGTGCGTCGGCGTTGCCCAGCACCTTTTCCGGCAGGGAGCCTTCTTCGAGCAGCATTGCCATGTCGACCTTGCCGGTCGGCTGAGGCGCATTCGCTGCCGACGTCGACGCTGTCGGCGCGGTGTCCGGCGTCTGGGCTTCAGCCTGGCCGCTGGAGTCGCTGCATGCCGAAAGCAGCATCGCCGATGCGGGAATTGCTACCAAGGATGCCAGAACGGTTCTGCGGGGCAGTCTGCGGGTCATGCGAATCACCTGTGTCTGAATTGATCGTGCAGTGTTTTCTGCGGTCGCGACGAGTGTTGACGCCGAATACGGCAAATCTGTCCCCAATCCAATCGCCATGAGAAGACGGATCGTTCACGATACGGCGAGCATTTGCGCCTAAAGCGTGTCGCGATCCTTCGGGATCGCTTCCACCGCTTTAGGTCTCTGTTTTATGCATGTCCTTATCCCAAAACCGGTTCCCACTTTTGGGGGACATGCTTTAGCCAGGCCTCTTCTTCTCGCCCATCACGGAGCGTCCGAGCCGTGCGAGCGCTTCGCGCAGCCCTTCATCCTCGATTTCGCCGACCATGCGGTCCAGACGCTGGGTCTCCGGGGCTGTGAGAGGCCGCAGTTGCGGTCGGTGCTTCTGGGGTGTCCCGACCGGCTTCTGGACGATCTTGATACGGCCCACCGCGGCGAAGCCCAGGAAGCCGTTGACCCGCGAGATAATCTCGCCGGTCTCATGCTGGAGACGCAACGCGGACGCCCCTTCGCAGGCGATGATGAGCGTCGCCGGCTCGAACGGATCATCCTCGTTCATGCGGCGCGGCCAGGAAATCTTCTCCGGCCGCGAGCTCGCGGCGAGCCTGTCGCCCACGATCTCTTCCCAGGACTGGACGAGACCGATCGTTATGCCGGCGCGCTTGCGCAGAATCGGATCAAGGATATCAACGGCGAGATCGCTGACTGGCACCGCATTGCCGTTCCGGCGTTTCCCTGTCATGAGCGTCTCTGCTTCCTTTGCGGGCCAAAGCCGCGAGAGGGACGGTTTAAGGATCGATGTCGCCACAGGCTAGCAGCAATCTGGACGGAAATCACGGCAACGCGATCGCGCTGCTTGCATGGTACGATTCCCATCATCGCGACCTGCCCTGGCGCACGCCGCCGCGCGCCATCGCTGCCGGCGAGCGCCCCGATCCCTACCGCATCTGGCTGTCGGAAATCATGCTCCAGCAGACGACGATCGAGGCGGTGAAGCCGTTCTTCGCGCGATTTCTCGCAGCCTGGCCGACCGTCGAGGCCCTTGCCGCTGCCGACACCGACGATGTCATGAAGGCCTGGGCCGGGCTCGGCTACTATTCCCGCGCACGAAATCTGAAGGCCTGCGCGGCGGTGATCGTCGATGATCATGGCGGCCGCTTTCCCGACACGGAGGAAGGCTTGCGCGCGTTGCCGGGCATCGGCGCCTATACTTCGGCGGCGATCGCGGCGATCGCATTCGCGAAGCCGGCGGCGGTCGTGGACGGAAATGTCGAACGCGTGGTGTCGCGACTTTACGCGATCGATACACCCCTGCCCGCAGCCAAGGCCGAGATCAAGGCACGCGTCGCGGCAATGCTGCCGACTGAGCGACCAGGCGACTTCGCGCAGGCAATGATGGACCTCGGCGCGACGATCTGCTCGCCAAGACGCCCCAAATGCATGCTTTGCCCAGTCAACGACAATTGCGACGCGCTCCGAACGGGTGATCCGGAACGGTTCCCCGTGAAGGCCGCGAAGACGGAGAAGCCGGCGCGGCGCGGCGCGGCTTTCATCGCGGTCCGCAGCGATGGTGCCGTGTTGCTTCGCAAACGCGTTGCGACGGGACTTCTCGGCGGCATGGCGGAGCCGCCGAATTCTGCCTGGACGTCGCGGCAGGACGGCGCGCTCGGCACCGAGGCGGCACCGTTTCCCGCCAAATGGCGGGCATCGGGCACGACCAGCCACGTCTTCACGCATTTCTCGCTTATGCTGGACGTCTACCGCGCCGATTCCCTCGACATCGAAGCGCCGGCGGGCTGGTGGTGGTCCGCGCCTGAAGACCTTCCGGGTGAAGCGCTTCCGACTGTCATGAAGAAGGCAATCGAGATTGCTATCCCCGGTGCAACCGCCAGCCATAAACACGCGAAGAGAATGCCATGACCGAAATCCGCCACATCGTCTTCGACATCGGCAAGGTGCTGATCCATTACGATCCGGAACTGCCATTCCGCCGCCTGATCGCCGACGACGACAAGCGCACGTGGTTCCTCGCGGAAGTCTGCACCAGTGATTGGAACGTCGAGCAGGACCGTGGCCGCTCATGGGAGGAGGCGGAGGCGCTGCTCATCGAGCGGCATCCCGACGAACACGACAATATCCGGTCGTTCAGGCGGCATTGGCATGAGATGGTGCCGCATGCCTACGAGGATTCCGTCGCGATCATGGAAGGTTTGATCGATGCGGGACATGACGTGACGATGCTGACCAATTTCGCCGCCGACACCTTCGTTGAGGCGCGAAACATCTTTCCGTTTCTCAACCGCCCGCGCGGGGTGACAGTCTCGGGCGAAGTCAAGCTGATCAAGCCGGACGAGAAGATTTTTGACCTTCACGCGAGCAGTTTCGGGCTGGAACCAGCCTCGACGCTCTTCATCGACGACAGCCAGAAGAACGTGGACGGCGCGAAACGCGCCGGCTGGAACGCAGTTCTTTTCCAGGACGCCGAGACGCTGCGGGCCGATTTGGCGCGATACGGCATAGCAGCCTAGGCCGAGCCTCAGGCCCCGGCGCGTTCGATGCCGAGGCGCGCGATGCGGCGCAGTTCGTCGATGCAGGTCAGGCCGCCGCTGCGCTCATAGTGCCAGAAGGTCCAGCCATTGCATGAGTCGAGCGCCTGCAACTGCGCGCCCACGCGGTGGATGGAGCCGGAGAACTCGCTCGTCGCGATCGTGCCATCGGCCCGGACCGTCGCGGTCCAGCGGCGGCGTGCATCGAACAGCTTGGTGCCCGGCTTCATCAGGCCGGCGTCGAGCAGGCTGACGAAGGCAACGCGCGGCTCGGCGCGTTTGCCCGACATGACTTCCAGCTCGGCCGCGCCGAGCGGCTTCACATGCGCGATGCGGTCCAGTGCAGCATCGATGTAGTCCTGCTCTCGCTCGCAGCCCACGAAGTGGCGGCCGAGGCGCTTGGCGACGGCACCCGTCGTGCCTGAACCGAAAAACGGGTCGACCACGACATCGCCGGGCTTCGTCGAGGACAGGAGCACGCGGGCGAGAAGCGCTTCCGGCTTCTGGGTCGGGTGCAGCTTGTCGCCATTGTCGTTCTTGAGGCGCTCGCCGCCGGTGCAGATCGGGAAAAGCCAGTCCGAGCGCATCTGGACGTCGTCATTGGCCGCCTTCATGGCATCGTAGTTGAAGGTATAGCCCTTCGCCTTCGGGTCCCGCGATGCCCAGATCATCGTCTCATGCGCGTTCTGGAACCTGCGGCCACGGAAGTTCGGCATCGGGTTCGTCTTGCGCCACACCACGTCGTTCAGGATCCAGAAGCCCAGATCCTGCATGATCGCGCCGACGCGGAAGATGTTGTGATAGGAGCCGATGACCCAGATCGTGCCGTTCGGCTTCAGCACGCGCTTTGCCGCGAGCAGCCAGGCGCGGGTGAACGCATCATACGCGGCAAAGCTCTCGAACTGGTCCCAGTCGTCGTCGACAGCATCCACCTTGGACTGATCGGGACGGTGGAGATCACCATCGAGCTGAAGATTGTAGGGCGGGTCGGCGAAGATGACGTCCGCGCATTTTTCCGGCAGCCGTTCGAGCGCCGCGACGCAGTCGCCCTTCAGGATCGTGTCCAGCCAATCGGCTGAAGAGGCTGCATGGGAAAGGTCGCCGAGTTGACGGACAGCTGACATGGACACACCGAAACGCGTTACTGGTTACTGTCTGTTATGGTTACCTCGTTGCGTAAATATTTCATGAAGTCGCCGCATTTGCCGCTTCGGCGATGATGGTGTAAGCCCCCGTCCGACCCCCGAAACCGTTTCCGACACTCCCCTGGAGAAGGCTTACCGATGTCCCGGACCGACCTTATCATCTTCGACTGCGACGGCGTTCTCGTCGATTCAGAGATCATCGCCGCGCGCGTGGAGGCGGAGCTTCTCACCGCCGCGGGATACGAGATCGAGCCGGAAGACCTGGCAAGGCTCTACGCCGGCCTGACGTTTCGCGACATCATGCTTCGCATCGAGAAGGAATCGCAGCAGCTTTTCCAGGCGACCCTGATCGACGAAGCGGAAGCGATGGTCGATCGCAAGCTGCGCAACGAAGTGCGCGCCATCGAAGGCGTCCACGAGGCCGTGGCCTCCGTCACGACGAAGCGCTGCATCTGCTCGAATTCGGGGTCATCGAGGCTCGAGGCGATGCTGACGCGCACGCAGCTTCTGCCCTTTTTCGAGGGACGGATCTTCTCGTCGCTGGACACTCCGTCCGCCAAACCCAAGCCAGCGCCCGATGTGTTCCTGCACGCCGCCAGCGTCATGGAAGCCGATCCGCGTAAGACTTTCGTGGTGGAGGATTCGGTTCACGGGGTCGCCGGCGCGCGTTCGGCCGGAATGCGGGTCATCGGCTTCACCGGTGCGTCGCACAGCCATCCCGGCCATGCCGACATGCTCACCGAGGCCGGCGCGGAAACGGTCATTCGCCGCTGGGCGGATTTTCCGGCCGTCGTCGCCGCTCTGTCGGAATGGTCGGAAGACGCGTAGGGCCTTGCGCCCTATGCGCTCAGCGCGCTGCCTTCTCGAAGCCGACGACGGCGCGGATGTTTTGCTGACCGGCATTCGGCACTGAGACATTGGTGTCGGTGAACACGAACTGCGTGGCGCCGGCAGTGTCCGCGATGCTGACGGGATGCTGGTAGACCTGCGACGAAATCTCGGTCGAACCTTGGAACACCGTGACGCGTATCGGCAAGTTGATCGTGCCGGTGGTCCCGACAGGGCCCGGAATGACACGCCCCGCAACCGCGATCGTCATGCCGATCACACCGCCCTGATGAGCGCAGCTTCGGGTCGCTTCGCTGAGGGAGGCCTGGTAGACGAGCTTGGTCGCGTCGCCATCTCCGCCTCTCTGATAGGACGGATGGATCGCTGCGCTATCCTGCACATCGACGCTCGGGCAATAAGCGAGAAGGTCCTCCTGCGTGGGGCGGTTGTCGACAGACTGGGCCTGCGCACCGCGTCCTCCGAGGTTCAGCGCTCCCGCCCCGTCGCCGGATTGGCAACCCGCGACGGCAAGCATAAAACCCATAGCCGCCATATATGTCAGCTTTTTGCGATCAATCACTCTCGACCCCATGAACTGCACTTCCCTCATGTAAAGCTGGCGTTCTATACCAACGCCGCATCGAAATTGCGACGGGTACCATGCGGTTTTTCGCAAACCGCCATCCCGGCCTCAACCAAGGACCAGCAACCATGCGCTATGTGAGCACCCGGGGGAGCGCCCCCGAACTTGGCTTTCGGGATGTTCTGCTCGCGGGACTGGCGCGCGACGGCGGTCTCTACGTGCCGGCCGAGTGGCCCCGCTATACGGCGGCCGAACTGCGCGCCATGCGCGGACTGTCCTATCCGGACCTTGCGGTCCGGCTTCTGACGCCATTTGTCAAAGGCGAGATCGATGATGCGGTTTTTGCAGGCATCGTTCGCGAAGCCTACGCGACCTTCCGCCATGACGCTGTGTGCCCGATCGTGCAGACCGGCGAAAACGAGTTCGTGCTCGAGCTCTTCCACGGCCCGACGCTCGCCTTCAAGGACGTGGCGATGCAACTCCTCGCCCGCCTGATGGACCACGTCCTGGCGGAACGCGGCGAGCGCGCAACGATCGCGGGGGCGACATCGGGCGATACCGGCGGCGCTGCGATCGATGCCTTCGCCGGCCGCGACCGCACCGATATCTTCATCCTCTTCCCGCATGGCAAGGTGTCGCCCGTCCAGCAGCGGCAGATGACGACATCGACCGCACCGAACGTCCACGCACTGGCCATCGAAGGCAATTTCGACGATTGTCAGGATCTCGTGAAGGGGATGTTCAACCACCACGCCTTCCGCGATGGCGTCGCGCTCTCGGGCGTGAACTCGATCAACTGGGCGCGCATCATGGCCCAGATCGTCTATTACTTCTCCTCGGCCTTCTCGCTCGGCGGACCCGACCGGCCGGTCTCGTTCACGGTGCCGACCGGAAATTTCGGCGACATCTTCGCGGCCTACGCAGCCAGGCAGATGGGCCTGCCGGTCGAGCGGCTGGTGATCGCCACGAACGACAACGACATTCTCGCGCGCACCCTCGACACCGGCGTCTACGAGACGCGCGGCGTCATCGAAACCACCTCGCCGTCGATGGACATCCAGGTTTCTTCGAATTTCGAGCGCCTGCTGTTCGAGGCATCGGGTCGCAACGCAGACACCGTGATCCGCTACATGCAGGGCCTGCGGCAGTCCGGACGCTTCACGATCGGCGACGACGAGTTGGAGACGATCCGGTCGGGCTTCGACGCGGGGCGCTCCTCGATGGAGGAAACGGCGGCCACGATCCGAAGCGTGCTCGCCAAATCCGGCTATCTGGCGGACCCGCATACCGCCACCGCGATGAAGGTCGCGCGTGAACATCGCGGCGATGTGCCGATGGTGGTTCTGTCCACCGCGCACCCGGCCAAGTTCCCCGCAGCGGTCGAAGCGGCGTGCGGCGTCTCACCTTCCCTTCCGTCATGGCTCGGAAATCTCATGGAGCGCCCCGAAAAGTTTACGGTGCTTCCCTCCGACCCGAAAATGTTGGAAGATCACATTAGCCGCCACACGAGAGCGGCTCGCCAGCGTTCAGGGAGTTAAGCCCATATGGGTGTTGAGGTAAGCCGTCTGTCGAACGGCCTGACAGTCGCCACCGAAACCCTTCCACACATCGAATCCGTTGCCTTGGGAGTCTGGGTCAAGTCCGGCGCGCGTAACGAACGCGACGACGAACATGGCCTTGCGCACCTCCTCGAACACATGGCGTTCAAGGGTACCGGCGGTCGCAATGCGTGGAAGATCGCCTCGGAGATCGAGGACGTCGGCGGCGAGATAAATGCCGCCACCAGTGTCGAGACGACAGCGTTCTATGCGCGGGTTCTCAAGGACGATGTGCCCCTGGCCATCGACATCCTCGCCGACATCCTGACCGATTCGAAGTTCGATCCAGCCGAGCTCGAGCGCGAGCAGCATGTGATCCTGCAGGAGATCGGTGCAGCCCACGACACGCCAGACGACATCGTCTTCGACCGCTTCACGGAGACGGCATTCCGTCACCAGACGATCGGCCGCTCCATCCTCGGCACGCCGGAAACGGTGCAATCCTTCACCTCGAAGCAGCTTCACGATTTCATCGAGCGTCAATACGGCGCCGACCGCATGGTGGTCGTGGCAGCCGGCGGTGTCGCGCATGACGATTTCGTGCGCGAGGTCGAGAAACGTCTCGGTACGTTCCGCGCGACCGCGAAAACGGAACCGGAGCAGTTCGCGTCCTATGTCGGCGGAGATTTCCGCGAGAACCGCGATTTGATGGACGCGCAGATCGTGCTCGGCTTCGAGGGCCGCGCCTATCATGTGCGCGATTTCTACGCCTCGCAGGTCCTGTCGATGATCCTGGGCGGCGGCATGTCGTCGAGGCTCTTCCAGGAAGTGCGCGAGCGTCGCGGGCTGTGCTACTCGGTATACGCCTTCCATTGGGGCTTCTCGGATACCGGCATCTTCGGCGTCCATGCGGCCACCGGCAAGGGCGACATCGCCGAATTGGTGCCGGTGATCATCAACGAGCTTCAGCGAACGGGCGAATCCATCCTGCCCGAAGAGCTCAACCGCGCCCGCGCCCAGTATCGCGCAGGCCTGATGATGTCGCACGAGAGTGCTGCAAGCCGCGCCTCGCAGATCGCGCGCCAGATGCTGCTGTTCGGACGGCCGATCGGGACCGAAGAGTTGGTCGACCGACTGTCCAAGCTCACCGTCGAGCGCCTGACCGATCTTTCCTACCGGATGTTTTCCACCAAGCCGACCGTGGCGGCTGTCGGGCCGGTCGGTTCGTTGCCGGTCTATGAGAGCATCAGCGACAAGCTCATGGGATCCGCCTCGGCGGCCCCGCGCAAGCGCGCCGTCTGACAGGCGGCCGGAGCCCTCGTGCTGGCCTTGCCGTTCTTTCGCCGCGACCTGCCGGAACTTAACGGGTCGCGAGTGGCGCTGCGCGTGCCGCAATCGTCGGATTATCACGAATGGGCGGCACTCCGTCGCGAGAGCCGCGGTTTTCTGGAGCCGTGGGAGCCGCAATGGTCGAGCGACGAGCTCGAGCGCGCCGGCTGGCGACGACGCGTGAAGCGCTATCGGGAAGAATACGAGGCCGGCTCGGCGATCGCCTTCCTGATCTTCGAAACAGTCCAGAGACGGCTGATCGGTGGAATCACCATCGGCAACATCCGCTACGGCGTCTCCCAATCCGCGCAGATCGGCTACTGGATGGGAGAGCGTTACGCCGGCCAGGGCTATATGCAGGACGCAATACAGGTGCTGATTTCCCACGCGTTCGGGGCCATGAGGTTGCACCGGATCGAGGCGGCCTGTATTCCAGCGAATGCGCGATCGATCCGCGTGCTTGAAAAAGCCGGATTCGCGCGTGAAGGACTGTTGCGTTCCTACCTGCGTATCAACGGCATCTGGCAGGACCACTTCATCTACTCCCTGATTGCGGACGAGCATCGGGCCGACAGGATATGAGGCTGACACGTTGAGGGTTACGGTGCGAACGGGACAATGGCTCGTCAGTGCGGTTCTTGCCGTTCTGTTGAGCGTGCTCGCAGCCCTTCCGGCCTTCGCGATCGAGCCGATCAAGATCACCCGCGAAGACGTCGCGCTCGACCTGTCGGGCGCTGTCGAGATCTACCGCGACCAGGGCGAGAACTTTCAGGTTTCCACCGCGCCCGGCATCGACGGCATCGTGCGCCGCATCGAAGTCGAGGCATTGGATGAGCGATCGAGCGGCGACTGGGCCGTGTTCGCGCTTGCCAACACCACCGATCAGCAGCTCGATCGCCAGATCGTCGCGCCGCATTTCCGGCTGGTGGGTTCCGGCCTGATCTGGCCCGACCTCGGATCGAACCGCATCGCGGCGATCACGCCCAGCGAGGGCTTCACGCTCGATCGTCAGGCGAACCGCTCGGCGGACGTGTTCCAGGTCACGCTGAACCCCGGCTCAATCGTCACGTTTATCGCCGAACTGTCCTCGCCCAAGCTGCCGCAGATCTATCTATGGGAGCCGGAGGCCTATAAGGACACGACCAATTCCTACACGCTGTTCCGCGGCATCGTGATCGGCATCGCGGGTCTTCTGGCGCTGTTCCTCACGATCCTGTTCGTGGTGAAGGGCACGTCGATGTTCCCCGCAACGGCGGCGCTGTCCTGGGCTGTCCTTGCCTATATCTGCATCGATTTCGGCTTCCTGAACCAGCTTCTCGACATCACCGCCGGCAGCGAACAATTATGGCGAGCGGGCACGGAGGTGGCGCTTGCGGCGACCTTCGTGGTCTTCCTGTTCACCTATCTCAATCTCAATCGATGGCATCTGCATTTCAGCTACGGAGCGCTGGTCTGGGTGCTGGCGCTGATCATGCTGGCGGGTGTCGCCGTCTTCGATCCACCCATTGCGTCCGGCATCGCGCGCTTTTCCTTTGCGCTGACAGCCGTGGCCGGCGTCGGCCTGATCACCTATTTCGCCTTCAAAGGCTATGACCGCGCGATCATGCTGGTGCCGAGCTGGCTGATGATCCTCGTCTGGCTCGTCGGCTCGTGGATGGCGGTCACCGGTTCGCTCGACAACGACATCGTCCAGCCGGCGCTGGGCGGCGGGCTGATCCTGATCATCCTGCTGATCGGCTTCACGGTCATGCAGCACGCCTTCGCCGGCGGCGCGCTTCATCAGGGTCTGTTCAGCGACATGGAGCGCCAGGCGCTGGCCGTTACCGGTTCCGGCGACATCGTGTGGGACTGGGACGTGCTGCGCGACCGCGTCGTCACCAAGCCGGACATCAGCCGCCAGCTCGGCCTGCCCGCAAACAGTCTGCACGGCCCTGCCCGCAACTGGCTGCCGGTTCTGCATTCGGACGACCGCGATACGTTCCGCACGACCCTCGACGTGATCCTGGAACATCGTCGCGGGCGCGTGTCGCAATCTTTCCGCCTGCGCGGCGCGGACGGGCACTATCACTGGTTCGCCTTGCGGGCGCGGCCCGTCATCGGCTCGGACGGGGAGATCATCCGCTGCGTCGGCACGCTGGTGGACGTCACCGAACAGAAGAAGGCCGAGGAACGCCTGCTTCATGATGCGGTGCACGACAATCTCACCGGCCTACCCTCGCGCGAGCTCTTCCTGAACCGGCTCGAAGCGGTCATCTCGATTGCCAAGACCGAAGAGTCCGTGAAACCAACGGTCATCGTCATCGACATCGACCGCTTCAAGCAGGTCAATGACGGCCTTGGCATATCCGCAGGCGACACGATCCTCCTGACGATCGCGCGACGCCTTCACCGCCTGCTCAAGCCGCGCGATTCGCTGTCGCGCTTTGCCGGCGACCAGTTCGCGATGCTCGTTCTGTCCGAGCATGATCCCGCCCGCGTGGCGGGTGTCGCGGAAGCGATCAAGCAGGCGATCAGCGCGCCGATAACCTTTGCCAAGCGCGAGATCGTTCTGGCGGCATCCATAGGCCTCGTGTCGTGGAACTCCTCGCAGTCGAGCGCGGAGGACATGGTCAAGGACGCGGAACTTGCGATGCATCAGGCAAAGCGCTTCGGCGGCGACCGGATCGAACCGTTCCGGCCGGCGTTCCGCTCCGTCGGCACGGACCGGCTGCAACTGGAATCCGATCTTCGCCGTGCCGTGGAGCGCTCGGAACTCCGGCTTGCCTATCAGCCGATCGTGCGCCTGGAAGACCGCTCGATCGCCGGCTTCGAAGCGCTCCTGCGCTGGGATCATCCACGTCGCGGGCCGATTCCGCCGAGCGACTTCATCCCGGTGGCCGAAAGCTGCGGCCTGATCGTGCAGCTTGGCTTGTTCGCGATGCAACAGGCCGCAGACGACCTCGTCTCATGGCAAAAGCAGATCGGCGACGTGCCGCTGTCGGTGTCGGTCAATCTGTCGAGCCGCCAGCTTATCCGGCGCGATCTCGTCAGCGACGTGCGCTCGGTCGTGGCGCGGGCGAATTTGAAGCCGCGCTGCTTCCGCCTCGAACTCACCGAATCGCTCGTGATGGACAATCCCGAGCAGTCGGCGCACATCCTGAACAAGCTCAAGCAACTCGGCATCGGCCTGTCGCTCGACGATTTCGGAACCGGCTACTCGTCGCTTGCGTACCTGACCCGCTTCCCGTTCGACACGATCAAGATCGACAAGAGCTTCATCGACGATTCGAGCCCGAAGCGGTCCGTTTTGCTGCGCTCGATGGTGAACATGGCGCACGAACTCGGCCTGTCGGTCGTCGCGGAAGGCGTGACCGACGAGAGCGATGCGCTGGAACTGCGGCAGATGGGCTGCGAATACGTCCAGAGCTTCATGTTCGGCCCGCCCATGCAGGCGGACGCGGCCATCAAGCTTCTCAAGGAGCAGTATCCGCTGGTTCAGGCCTGAGACGCGAAGACCTTCAGGCGTGCCCCGCATCGATGCTCAGATGAGCGGGATTGACGCCGATCGATGCGAGGATGCGGTCGTATTTGCGGTCGATGTCCGGATCGAACAGAAGATCGATGTTCGCCGGGCATGTGAGCCAGCCGTTCTCGGCAATCTCGTGCTCGAGCTGGCCGGCGCCCCAGCCGGAATAGCCGAGCGCCATCAGCGCGTGCTGCGGGCCGGTTCCAGCCGAGATGGCGCGCAGGATATCCACTGTCGCGGTCAGGCAGATTTCCTCGGAGACAGGCATCGACGATTCGACCATGTAATCGTCGCTGTGCAACACGAAACCGCGGCTGCGATCGACCGGGCCGCCATGACGGATGACCAGATCGCGGGCATTGGCCGGAAGGCGGATCGCCTGCTGCTCGTCGAGGATGCCCAGTTGAACGAGCAAATCCGGAAACAGCATCTGCTGGACCTGATTGATGATCAGCCCCATCGCGCCCTCTTCACTGTGGGCGCAGATGTAGATCACCGAACGCGCGAAACGCTCGTCCTTCATGCCGGGCATGGCGATGAGGAACTGGTCGTCTAGGAAGCCGCGCTTGGCGGACGACTTTCGGCCCAGAATGTCCATGATAGGAAGCTAACCCGTTTCACCGCGCCTTGAAAGGCATCTTGCCTTGCCAATTCGTACCCCCGCTGCTCTCACGGTTTTATGATGGCGCTCATGCGGGGTTCATTTGCCAAATACGCTGATTGCAGAGAAGTTCCGCCCATGAATTTCGTTCGTACCCTTCTCGCCGGCACCGCTATCGCCCTTTCCTCGGCCGCTGCCCATGCGTCGTCCAGCGCGTGGCACACAGTGGAAGGCGCCGGCATTCGCCTTGTCACCAGCGGGGCGCCCGACGAACAGGGCCTGATTCGCGGCGCGCTGGAGGTACGGCTGGAGCCGGGTTGGAAGACCTATTGGCGCGATCCGGGCGATTCCGGGGTACCTCCGACGCTCGACATCGGTTCAGGCACGACGGCGCAGATCATGGATATCGGGTTTCCCGCACCCAAGCGCTTTGATGACGGGTACGCGCTATGGGCAGGATACGACGAGCCGGTCTCGCTCGCCGTGACGTTGCGGGTTGGCGGCGAAGACGGCCCCCTCGAAGCGAGCGCGTTTCTGGGCGTGTGCGAGACGATCTGCATTCCTGTCCAGGCCAAACTGACGATCGACCCAACATCAGAGCCCGGCAATCCCGAACATGCGGCGGTCGTCGCGGCAGCATTTGCGGCCATCCCCAAGCCAGCCGAACCGGATTTCGGAGCGCGATTGACCGGGGCGAAGAATGCCGCCCTTGCCATCGAGGCGGAGGTTCCGGAAGGCGTGGAGGTTGTCGACATCTTTGTGGCCGGCACGCGCGCGCTTGCGCTGGGCACCCCGGAACAGTCGCGAAAGGGCGACGGCCGATCCTATACCGTACCGATCATCGATCGGACGCCGGGCGAAGACGAACACGCGCCGATCCCCTACACGCTGGTGACGACAGAAGGCGCGGTGAGCGGCACGCTGACACTGCCGTGAGTTGCAGAGCGGTGGTTGTCATCGCCGTCGCGACCCGATAACCGTGCAGACCTGAACAATTATCTTTGTTTCCAGATCCCATCGAACCGAGGTCAAGCATGACGATCGCCGTAGGCCAGAAACTACCAGACGCAACCTTCAAGACGGTCACGCCAGATGGCGCGAAAGACATCACCACGAGCGAGCTTTTCGCCGGCAAGAAGGTGGTTCTGTTCGGCGTGCCCGGCGCGTTCACTCCGACCTGCAGCAACAATCATCTGCCGGGCTACCTGGAGAATCACGACGCGATCCTCGCCAAGGGCGTGGACAGCATCGCCGTTGTCTCCGTCAACGACCAGCACGTCATGACGGCATGGGCGCGCTTCACCGGCGGCGAAGGCAAGATCCAGTTCCTGGCAGACGGTAACGGCACTTTCGCGAAGGCCACCGGCCTCGACATGGACCTGTCCGCAGGCGGTCTTGGCGTTCGTTCCAAGCGTTTCTCGATGATTGTCGAAGACGGCGTCGTGAAGGAACTCAACATCGAGGATTCGCCCGGCAAGGCCGTGGAATCCGGCGCTGCGAAGATTCTCGAGCAGCTCTGAGCCTGAATCAGAAGCCGGCGCTGCGTGCCGGCTTCTTCTTGAAGGGCGCCATTGCGAGGCGGGCGAGTTCATCCGCCCGCTCGTTCTCCTCATGGCCGGCATGTCCCTTTACCCAATGCCACGTCACCTTGTGGCGCTTGCGCGCTTCGTCCAGCGCCTGCCAAAGCTCGACGTTCTTGACCGGCTGCTTGGCGGCCGTCTTCCAGCCATTGCGCTTCCAACCCTCGATCCAGCCGGAAATGCCGTCCATGACGTATTTGCTGTCCGTGTAGAGATCGACGGCGCACGGCTCCTTCAAAGCGTTGAGGGCCGAGATCGCGGCCATCAATTCCATGCGGTTGTTGGTGGTGTCCGCCTCTCCGCCGGAAAGCTCCTTCGTCTTGCCGGTGAAGCGGAGGATCGCACCCCAGCCGCCGGGGCCGGGATTGCCCGAGCATGCGCCGTCGGTGAACACCTCGATGGATTTCATGGTCTTGCGATTCCGTATTCCGAGGCCGATGCGATCTGCCGGTGAAACCGCATCTTGCGGATGTATTCGAGCGGGTCGCGCTTCTGCACCATCGCCCCGTCGGCAACGGTCAGCCAATCGTAGAGCCGCGTCAGCATGAAGCGCAGCGCGGAGCCACGGCAGAGCAGCGGCAGCGCCTTGATCTCGGCGTCGCTCAGCGGCCGCACGCTCTGATATCCGGCCAGGAGCGCGGTGCCCTTGGTGAGATTGAACGCATGGTCGCGCTCGAAGCACCAGGCGTTGAGGCAGGTCGCAACGTCATAGGCGAGCATGTCGTTGCAGGCGAAATAGAAGTCGATCAGCCCCGACAATTCGTTGCCGAGAAAGAACACGTTGTCCGGGAAAAGGTCGGCGTGGATGACGCCTTGCGGCAGGTCCGTGGGCCATCCGGCTTCAAGATCCGCGAAATCGCCTGCCACCTCGGCCTCAAGCCCCGGCTCGACCTCGTCCGCACGGGCGCGCGATGCGTCCCAAAGGGTGCGCCATCCCGGCAACGACAGAGCATTCGGCCGGGTGAGCGCGAAGTCGCTTCCGGCAACATGCATCGCGGCAAGTGCTGCACCCACTTCCCGGCAGTGCGCCGCAGTCGGCCGGCGCGGCCACATGCCTTCGAGAAACGTGATGATCGCAGCCGCCCTGCCGGCCAGTTCCCCGATGACCTCGCCATCGCGGCGTCGCACAGGTAGCGGGCATGACAGGCCACGCTGCGCCAGATGCTCCATCAGCCCGAGAAAAAACGGCAGGTCGCCACGCTCCACACGCTTCTCGTAGAGCGTCAGGATGTAGGAGCCGCCGGTCGTGTGCAGGATGAAGTTCGAGTTCTCCGTGCCCTCGGCGATGCCCTTGTAGGACAGCAAATCGCCGATCGCGTAGCCTTGCAGGAACGCTCCGAGCTCCGCCTCGGTGATGTCGGTGTAGACGGCCATGGGGGGCTCTTATGCGGTGCCGTTGACGAAGGCCATGTCGGCCGTTGTGAGTTCCACGTCGCGCAGCACGCGGTTGACCGGGAAGTTCTCGGTTTCCTCCGCCGTAACCGCAAGCTCGACCGACACGGCGAAGCGTTCGCGGAAAGCGTCGATGATCTCGTCGACGATGATCTCGGGCGCGGACGCACCTGCCGAGAGGCCGAGCGTCGCAATGTCGCCGATCTCGTCCCACGGGATCTCGCTCGCGCGCTGCACGAGGAGACCGCGCGCGGCACCGGCGCGTTCGGCGACCTCAACCAGACGCTTCGAATTCGAGGAGTTCGGGGCGCCGACGACAAGGAACAGGTCGGAACCGGGGGCGGCTTCCTTGACCGCATCCTGGCGGTTCGTCGTCGCGTAGCAGATCGATTCGGCGGCAGGCGCCTGCATGAGCGGGAAGCGATCCGCCAGCGCCTTCACGATGCCGGCGGTGTCTTCCACCGACAAGGTCGTCTGGGTCACGAAGCCGAGCGCCTCCGGGTCGCTCGGCTGCAGGCGCGCGGCGTCGTCCTCGGTCTCTACCAGCGTGACGGTTCCTTCCGGCAACTGACCCATCGTGCCGATCACCTCGGGGTGACCGGCATGACCGATCAAGAGCACGTGACGCCCCTTGCGCTGATGGCGCATCGCCTGCTTGTGGACCTTCGAGACCAGCGGGCATGTGGCGTCGAGATAGAAGAGGTTGCGCGCCTCGGCGTCGGCCGGCACGGATTTCGGCACGCCATGGGCGGAAAACACGACCGGCTGCGCATGATGCTCCGGCGGTATCTCGTCCAGTTCCTCGACGAAGATCGCGCCCTTGGCCTGCAAACCCTCGACGACATATTTGTTGTGCACGATCTCGTGGCGCACATAGACCGGCGCGCCGTATTTTTTCAGCGCCAGCACCACGATCTGGATCGCGCGGTCGACACCGGCGCAAAAGCCGCGCGGCCCGCAAAGCCTGATCGTCAGGGGTGGTTTCGTCATGTTGTCCGTCGCACTCATCATTGGCGCAGATGGCGTCGGACGGTCCCGCCTGTCAAGTCGCGCTGGATCGTCGTGCGTCCGATCGGTTCTGGTCATCCACTCCGCCGCTGCCGCCACATCCATACGCCGACGACACCGCAAAGCGCTGCGGCCAGTCCGTACCAGGTGACCGCGTATTGCAGGTGGTTGTTGGAGAGGCTGACGATCGTCACGCCCCCCACCGGAAGCCCGCCGGGGTTCGGGGCGTCGTTGGCATCGACGAAGAACGGCAGATAGTCGCCCGGCGAACCGACGCCCGACGTCGCAGCCATCGCGTCGATGTCCTTCCAGTAGAAGACATTGCCGGCCGGATCGTTCTCCGGGACCAGGAATGACGGCTTCTCGGTCAGGCGATCGCGCGCAAGCCCGTTTATCGTCATCCAGCCGCTTGCCTGCCCTTCCTGCCGCGTTGCCGGGTTCTTGCGGTCGAACGGCACGAAGCCGCGATTGACCAGAAGGAGCCTGCTGTCATCGAGTTCCAGCGGCGTATAGACGAAATAGCCGGATTGTCCGTCATGGGTGGCAAAGAAGTGGCGTTCGCCCTCATGGTGGAACTCACCGGCCACGGTAACAGGCCAGTATTCGACATCGCCGGTCGTCGCCAACCGCGTTTCGATGTCGGAGAGCGGGCGTGGATCCGATTGGATACGCTCGTCGATCGTGGCGACGAGATCGTTCTTCCACTGAAGACGCTCGACCTGCCACGTCCCCAGCATCAGAAGCGCGGCAAGTGCGATCAGCGCCAGCACCCCGAGCAGGATCTGGGAGCCCCTGCGTTGCGTCTGAATCGCCATGGTCACTCGCGCTCCTCGATCCGCCCTTCGGCGGCCTGGTTGCGGTACTGAAGCACGATCATCAAGCCCTTGATGAGGCGGAGCGCCGTCAAGCCCAGAGCAAGGATCAGGGGAACCCAGAGCATGAAATGGACCCAGAGCGGCGGATTGAGCGTCACCTCCATCCACAGCGCCAGACCGACGACCAGGAAACCGATGATCAGGATAACGAAGACGGCAGGCCCGTCGCCGGCATCGGCAAAGGAATAGTCGAGACCGCAATTGCCACAGTGGTCGCCGACCGCGAGAAACCCCTTGAACAGGCGGCCCTCGCCGCAGCGGGGGCAGCGCCCCGACAATCCCGCCCTGACGGGATCAACCGGTGCCCAGCGGGCGGTATCCCGGTCTTGGTGATCACTCATCGACTGTCCGTTTCCGGGCATATGTGCCCCAAAAGAAATGAGGCGGCCGTGTCGCCACGGCCGCCTCCTCAAGTCACTCGCGGCCGCGCCTCAATGCGCGTAGATCGGCGCGCCGGCGGAACCCCACACGTAGATGGCCGCAAACAGGAACAGCCAGACCACGTCGACGAAGTGCCAGTACCAGGCTGCCGCCTCGAAGCCGAAATGCTGCTTCGGCGTGAAATCGCCGCCCATCGCACGCAGCAGGCAGACGAGCAGGAAGATGGTCCCGATCAGGACGTGGAAACCATGGAAGCCGGTCGCCATGAAGAACGTCGCGCCATAGATCGACTGCGAGAACTGGAACGGCGCCACCGCATATTCGTATGCCTGAACGAAGGAGAACAGCGCCCCGAGAAGCACGGTGATCGTCAGGCCCCAGATCAGGCCCTTGCGGTCGTCATGCAGAAGCGCGTGGTGCGCCCAGGTGACGGCAGTACCCGACAGGAGGAGGATCACGGTGTTGTAGAGCGGCAGGTGGAACGGATCGAGCACCTCGAGACCGGCCGGCGGCCACTGACCGCCGAGGAATTCGGCACGGGCGACCTGCGCTGCCTCGTTGGGGAACAGGCTCGCATCGAAGAACGCCCAGAACCAGGCGACGAAGAACATCACCTCCGAGGCGATGAACATGATCATCCCGTAGCGCAGGTGCAGCGACACGACCTTCGTGTGGTGGCCCTCATGGGCTTCCTTGATCGTGTCCGACCACCAGCCGAACATGACGTAGAGCACCAGTGCGAGGCCGATGAAGAAAATCCACGGCGTCGCGAGGTTGACGCCGAGAATGTGCATCTCGTTGCCCTGCAGATACTGCATCCAGCTCACGCCGCCGATCGCCATGACGAAGGCGCCGACTGAGCCGAGGAACGGCCAGGGGCTGGGATCTATGATGTGATAGTCGTGATTCTTTGTGTGTGCGTCTGCCATGTCATCCCCCGAATTCGGAATCGGCTCCAGGTATCGTCTTGTCCGTCGCATCAACCTTTGCCGCAGTCTGCGGCGCCGGGTCTGCGATCGGGAAAAATGTATAGGAAAGCGTGATCGTCTTGATGTCCTTCAACTCGGGCACATCGACGATCGCCGGGTCGACATAGAAGACCACCGGCATGTCCATCGCTTCACCGGGCTGAAGCTCGTTGTCGGTGAAGCAGAAACACTCCACCTTCATGAAATAGGCGCCCGCCATCTGCGGCGTCACGTTGAAGCTCGCGCGGCCCGACGTCGGCTTCGACGCGATGTTCTTGGCCTGGTATGCGACCTGCGTCGTCTCGCCGATCTTGATCGTGGTGTCGCGATCGACCGGCTTGAATTGCCATGGCAGGCCGCCTGACGTGTTGGCGTCGAAGCGGATCTGGATATCGCGGTCGAGGATCGTCTGCGAATACTGCTCGACGCGCTGCGTCGTGCCGCCGTAGCCGGTCACCTGACAGAAGAGCTGGTAGAGCGGAACAGCCGCATAGGCCATGCCGATCATCGATCCGAAGAAGGCGACACACACAATCGCAACCTTGCGATTGGTTCGCTGAATCTTCTCGCTCATCGTATATTTTGGTTGGTTCATAGCCATCCTCACATGGGCCTGTTGAGGATTCCCGGTCCGAACTTGACCAGGGTAATGACGTAGAAGATCACCACGAGCGATGCCAGCGCGATCGCGATCGCGACCGAGCGGTTGCGGCGAGCCTTCTTCTGGGACTCGGTGAGTTGCACGCGGTCTTCCTCCATCACGCTCACCAGCCAGCGATCCCGACGCGCGCAATGACGCTGTCGACCAGGAGTGCAGCGAAGACGGCGAAGAGATAGAGCAGCGAGTAGCCGAAGAGCGCCTTGGCCGGTCGCATCACGCGGTCGATCTCGGGCATCGCCAAGACCTTCCAGGCGTACCAAACGAAGCCGATCCCGAGAGCGCCGGCAACGATCCCATAGCCGAGGCTCGCATGGCCAAGCACCGTCGGCAGCACCCCGACGACGGCGACGAGCAGCGTGTAGGCGAAGATCTGACGCTTGGTCGATGCCTCGCCGGCAACGTTTGGCAGCATCGGTACGCCGGCGCGGCCATAGTCGGCCGACTTGAAGAGCGCCAGCGCCCAGAAGTGCGGCGGCGTCCACAGAAAGATGATGAGGAACTGGATGACGCTTTCGAGGCCGATCTGGCCGGTCGCAGCAGCCCAGCCGATGATCGGCGGGAATGCCCCCGCGGCACCGCCGATGACGATGTTCTGCGGCGTCCAGCGCTTGAGCCACATCGTATAGATGACGGCGTAGAAGAAGATGGTGAAGGCGAGCAGGCTCGCGGCCAGCCAGTTCGCGACGAGGCCGAGCGTCATCACCGAAAAGGCCGAGAGGAACAGGCCGAAGATCAGCGCCTCACCCGGAAGCACCCTGCCCGACGGAACCGGGCGCGTCGCGGTGCGCGTCATGATCGCGTCGATATCGGCGTCGTACCACATGTTGAGCGCGCCGGACGCGCCCGCGCCGACCGCGATCGCGAGGATCGAAAAGATGGCGATGAATGGATTGACGGATGTCTGCGCGGTCACCAGCCCGACAAAGGCTGTGAATACGACGAGCGACATCACGCGCGGCTTTAGCAGCTCGACGTAATCGCCGGCCTGCGCTTCCGAAACACGAAACGCGCCGTCTTCAAATCCGGTCTTCTCGACAATGGCCATGCGTAACGCTTCTTCCGTTTGGCCGAAGCCGCCGGGATTGCCGGCGGCCTCAAATCAAGTGGTTCGGCTGCCCTTACTTGATCTTGGGCAACTGTTCCCACTGGTGGTACGGCGGCGGCGAAGGCAGCTGCCATTCGAGCGTGGTGGCACCCTCGCCCCACGGGTTGGCGCCAGCCTCACGCTTCTTCGAGAAGGCCTCGAAGACGCCGTAGAGGAAGATCAGCACGCCGATCGCGGAGAGGTAGGAACCGTAGGACGAAACGAGATTCCATCCAGCGAACGCATCCGGATAGTCGATATAGCGGCGCGGCATGCCGGCCAGACCCAGGAAGTGCTGCGGGAAGAAGATCAGGTTCACGCCGACGAACGTCACCCAGAAGTGAGCGCGCGCGATGAAGGGCGAGTACATGTAGCCGAACATCTTCGGGAACCAGTAGTACCAGCCCGCGAAGATCGCGAACACGGCGCCGAGCGACAGCACGTAGTGGAAGTGAGCCACCACGTAGTAGGTGTCGTGAAGCGCGCGGTCGAGACCGGCATTGGCGAGCTGAACGCCCGTGACGCCGCCGACCGTGAAGAGGAAGATGAACCCGATCGCCCACAGCATGGGCGTGCGCATCGAGATCGAACCGCCCCACATCGTGGCGATCCACGAGAAGATCTTCACACCCGTCGGCACCGCGATGACCATCGTCGCGAAGACGAAATAGCGCTGCGTGTCGAGCGACAGGCCGGTCGTGTACATGTGGTGCGCCCACACGATGAAGCCGACCGCGCCGATCGCGACCATCGCGTAGGCCATGCCGAGATAGCCGAACACAGGCTTCTTCGAGAAGGTCGCGACGATGTGGCTGACGATGCCGAAGCCCGGCAGGATCAGGATGTAGACTTCCGGGTGACCGAAGAACCAGAACAGGTGCTGGAACAGGATCGGATCACCGCCGCCCTCAGGCGCGAAGAAGGTCGTGCCAAAATTGCGGTCCGTCAGGAGCATCGTGATGGCGCCTGCCAGAACCGGCAGCGACAGCAGAAGCAGGAACGCGGTGATGAGCACCGACCAGGCGAAAAGCGGCATCTTGTGCAGCGTCATGCCAGGGGCGCGCATGTTGAAGATGGTGGTGATGAAGTTGATCGCACCAAGAATCGAAGACGCGCCCGCGATGTGGATCGACAGGATCGCGAAATCCATCGCGGGTCCGGGCGAACCGACAGTCGAGATCGGCGGGTAGATCGTCCAGCCCGTTCCGACGCCATAGCCGCCGGCGGTGCCGGGCATGAACATCGAGATCAGCAACAGGATGAAGGCGGGCGGAAGCAGCCAGAACGAGATGTTGTTCATGCGCGGGAACGCCATGTCCGGCGCGCCGATCATGATCGGGACCATCCAGTTGGCGAAGCCGCCGATCAGGGCCGGCATGACCATGAAGAAGATCATGATGAGCGCGTGACCGGTGGTGAACACATTGTACATGTGCTTGCCGCCATCGATGGCAGCGTCGCCCTCGAAGCCATAGACCATCTCGGCAAGGCCGGTGAATATCTGGATGCCCGGCTCGGCAAGCTCCCAGCGCATCATCACCGAAAGGAAGCCGCCGATGATGCCCGCGATGATCGCGAAGATCAGGTAGAGCGTCCCGATGTCCTTGTGGTTGGTCGAGTAGACCCAACGCGTCCAGCCAGACGGCTTGTGATCGTCATGGGGCCCGTGATCGTCATGGTGAGCTGCAGCGCCTGCCATTTTCCCGCTCCGTATCCTCAACTGTCACGCAGGCTTAGTTGCCGGCGTCCGCTACATTCGTGTTGTCGTTCTCGATCGCGGCGACCAGCGACCGGTTCGCCTCGCCGAGGTTCGCCTGCGCTTCCGAGCGCCAGGAATCATACTGATCCTGGGCCACCACACGCACCGCGATCGGCATGAAGGCATGGTCCTTGCCGCAAAGCTCGGAACACTGGCCGTAATAGAGGCCTTCCTTCTCCGCATTGAACCAGATCTCGTTCAACCGACCGGGAACGGCATCGACCTTGACTCCGAAGGCCGGCATCGCGAAGGCGTGCAGAACGTCGGCAGCCGTCACCAGCACCCGAACCGTCGTATTGACAGGGACAACCACCTCGTTGTCGACCGCGAGAAGACGCGGATAGGCCGCCATGTCTTCCTTGCCGGCAGCCGCGCGCTCGTCTTCCTTCAGCATGAAGGATGCGAAGGTCAGCGGCTCTTCGTCCTGATACTCGTATTCCCAGTTCCACTGGTAGCCGGTCGCCTTGATCGTCATCGTCGGGTCTTCCGGCGGATTGTACTGCGCGGTGAGAAGCTGGAACGACGGAACGGCGATGAACAGCAGAACGATCACGGGACCGACGGTCCAGATCACCTCGATCAGCGTGTTGTGGCTGGTGCGCGAGGGAACCGGATTGGCGCTCGCGCGGAACTTGATGATGCAATAGCCGAGAAGGGCCATCACAAGAAGGGTGATCGGAACGATGAACCACAAGGTGTAGCGCTCGAACCAGCGAATCTCTTCCATCATTGCGGTAGCCGCAGGCTGGAAGTCCGTCTGCCACGGCGTCGGCTGCGCAGCGAAGACGCCCGAAGCGGCAAGTACCAGCGAAACGGCGCCCAGGCCCACAAGGAACTTCTTCATGACCCTCTTCATCTCCCGGTCGAAACGTATCGACGAAATAGAACGCAGGCCGACACGGGTCGACCACATGGCGCGTTCAAACCATACTCTCATATCCACCGCAAGGAAGGCATAGCGGGTGATGTGCGGCATTTTTGCGCGCGCGGTATGGTAAAAGCGGCGCTATGCCTTGATTTTGCTCAACTTGTAGCAAATTCGAGGTCGCCTTGCCCCGCTGAATATCGTGGGGAGCAGCCCTTACAGGTCGAGAGCGCGGCAGACGCGGCCATTGTACCAGATGCAGGTTTCGCACAGTCTTCCTTGTGCATTATGGCTCTAGCGCTAGATTGACGTGATTCGCAGCAATGCAGGGATGAGTTTGATGCCGTTTCGATCGATAGTGGCGCTTGGAGCCATCGCGGCCACGATGGCCTTCGCCCTTCCCGCCGCTGCGCAACAGCAGCAACCGGGCTCGGTGCGCTCGACGCACGGCGCATGGTCCGTCATTTGCGACACGCCCGGCGGCGCGACCACCGAGCAGTGCGCGCTGATGCAGAATGTCGTCGCCGAAGATCGACCGGAAGTCGGACTGTCCGTCGTGGTGCTGCGCACTGCCGACGATCGCGCCGAAATCCTGCGTGTGCTCGCCCCGCTCGGCGTGTTGCTGCCGAACGGCCTTGGCCTCAACGTCGACGGCAAGGATATTGGCCGCGCCTATTTCGTGCGCTGTTTCCAGGATGGCTGCTACGCGGAGGTCATCCTCGAGGAGCCTCTTCTCGAGACCTTGCGCACGGGCGATGCCGCGACCTTCATCGTCTTCCAGACACCGGAAGAAGGCATCGGCATACCGGTCGAGCTCGACGGGTTTGCCGCGGGCTTCGACGCACTCCCGTAAATCCGGCCGCGGCCCGCAAATCCAACGTGATGCGTTATCCGGATAGCAGCGTCTCGTCGGCGGCTTGCAAGATGGCGCCCGGTGATGGCGGAAGCAGGTCGCGAAACCGGATTTGCGTCTCTATATAAGGCCGACACGTCCAGACCATGGAGACCCGCGTGACCCAGCGCCTTATCGAACAGTTCGACATTTCCGAAGAGGCCGTGCGCAGGATCGTCGCCGATACGATCGATGGCGCGGACGATGGCGAACTCTTCGTCGAGTATCGCGAAGGCGAAGCCCTCGTCTTCGACAATGGCCGGCTGAAGACGGCGAGTTTCAGCACGGATCGTGGTTTCGGTTTGCGGGCGGTGGCCGGCGAGGCATCCGGCTATGCGCATGCCAGCGACCTCTCCGAGGCAGCGCTGTTGCGCGCCAAAGATGCCGTCTCGGCTGTGAAGCAGGGTTATTCCGGCACGCTTGCAGCCGGCCCGACGGGTACGAATCGCAAGCTTTACGGTGACGAAAACCCGATCGCAGAGCCGGGCTTCGAGGCGAAGGCAGCACTTTTGCAGGAGATCGACGGATGGCTGCGTGACAAGGATCCGCGCGTCCGGCAGGTCACCGCTTCTCTGGCAGCGTCCTGGCAGCAGGTCGAAATCCTGCGTGCCGACGGCCACCTCGCGCGCGATGTTCGCCCCCTCGTCCGCTTCAACGTCTCGGTCATCGTCGGCGACGGAGACCGGCAGGAGAGCGGCTCCTACGGCATGGGCGGACGCAAGGCGTTCGGGGAATTCCTGGCCGAGGGGTCATGGCGGCACGCGGCAGAGGAAGCGTTGCGCCAGGCGCTGGTCAACCTCGATGCCATCCCCGCCCCCGCCGGCACGTTCGACATCGTCCTATCGTCCGGCTGGCCCGGTGTGATGCTGCACGAAGCGGTCGGCCACGGCCTTGAAGGCGATTTCAACCGCAAGAAGACATCCGCCTTCGCCGGTCTGATGGGCCAACAGGTGGCCGCCAAGGGCGTCACGGTCGTCGATGACGGCACGATCGCCGAACGCCGTGGCTCCCTGACGATCGACGACGAGGGCACGGCGACGAATCGCACGGTGCTCATCGAGGACGGCAAGCTCGTTGGATACATGCAGGACCGCCAGAACGCCCGCCTGATGGGTATGGCGCCCACGGGCAACGGCCGGCGCGAATCCTATGCACACACGCCGATGCCGCGCATGACCAACACCTACATGACCGCCGGCGAACACACGCCCGAGGAGATCATCGCCTCCGTCAAGAACGGCATCTACGCCGTTTCTTTCGGCGGCGGCCAGGTGGACATCACGTCGGGCAAGTTCGTGTTCGGCTGCACGGAAGCCTACATGATCGAGGACGGCAAGGTGACCCAGCCGATCAAGGGCGCCATGCTGATCGGCAACGGACCGGATGCCATGCACCGCGTCTCGATGGTCGGCAACGACATGAAGCTCGACACCGGAATCGGCATGTGCGGCAAGGCCGGACAGGGCGTGCCGGTCGGCGTCGGCCAGCCGCATCTGCGCATGAACCAGATGACGGTCGGCGGGACACGGACGTGATACATTTCGTATGCTCGAATACTTCGTCGCGAGAGCCATACTGAGAGCAGGCGAGTGATCCTCTCCTCCATCGTGATCCTTACCGGCGCCGGCATTTCGAAGGAATCCGGGCTTGATACGTTTCGCGACAAGAACGGCATCTGGGCGAAGGTGGACCATCGTGAACTGGCGACGCCCGAAGGCTTCGAACATGATCCGGCTAGGGTACACGCCTTCTACAACCAGCGCCGCCGTCAGCTACGGGACGTCCAGCCGAATGCGGCACACCATGCGCTCGCAAGGCTCGAAGGGGCGTATAAAGGTGCGCTTCTTCTGGTGACGCAGAATGTCGATGACCTGCACGAAAGTGCGGGTTCGCGCAAACTGATCCACATGCATGGCGAACTCAATGCCGGGCTTTGCGGCGCATGCGGGCAACGCTGCCGCTGGAAGAGCGACATGTCGACCCACTCGCAATGTCCGTCATGCCGCACTGTCGGCCGCATGCGCCCGGACATCGTGTGGTTTGGCGAAATGCCATATCAGATGGACCGCATCTATCGCGCGCTGGGTCAGGCCGAATTGTTCATCGCCATCGGAACGTCGGGAAACGTCTATCCTGCCGCGCAATTCGTCGAAGAGGCCGCGCATGCGGGGGCGCGTACGGTCGAGATCAACCTGGATGCTTCGGAAAACACCTCGCATTTCGACGAGGTGATCCGAGGGCCGGCGACACAAGCGGTGCCAGACTTTGTCGAGCGCCTGCTTGGCGCGTGACGCCGGTCAGCGGCGCTTGCGGGGCTTTTCCAGCAGGGCGACGGCTTCGACGTGCGGCGACCACAGGAACTGGTCGACCGGCACCACGCGCTTCAACTGATACCCGCCGTCGATGAGGATGCGTAGATCGCGCGCCAGCGTCACGGGATTGCACGATACTGCCGCGACGCGCTGCACTTGGCTTCGTGCAAGCTGCTTCGCCTGGTCTTCAGCGCCGGCCCGCGGCGGATCGAAGACGAGGCCGTCGAATTGCGCATCGAGTTCCTTGTAGGTGATGGGGCGGATGAAAAGGTCGCGCTTTTCGTTCGTGACCTTCTTCAGCCCGGAGCCGAAGCGATAGGCACGGTCGAGGCTGGCGAGTGCGGCAGCGTCGCCCTCGACGGCATGCACTTCGCTGCTATGCGCCAGACGCAGCGCAAAGGTGCCGATACCGGAAAAGAGGTCCGCGACACGCTTTGATTTCGCGAGGTGGTCGCCGACGAGGCCCACCATCGCATCCTCGGCCGAGGCGACAGCCTGCAGGAACGCGCCGGGTGGCGGGGTGACGGCCGTGTCGCCTGCCATGACGACCGGCTTCTTGGGCTCGACGATGATTTCGCCGTCGATCGACAGGCGCGCGATACCGCTGCGCATGACGAAATCCACCGCAGTCTGCCTAGCGCGCCCTTCGAGCGCGCCGCTGCCCTCGACCGCGACGTCCAGGCCGGATGCCGAATGCGTCACGCCGAAGCGAAACGGCTGCGTGGTGCGCGAAACGAGGCCCGCGAGATCGCGCAGAAGATCGAGGTTTTCGACGATCGATGGCTGGAGAACGTGGCATTCCTCGATGTCCACGATCAGATGCGACAGCGCGGAATTGAAGCCGAGCAGCATGCCGGCATCCGTGCGTCGCGCCGTCATCGCGCCCCGGCGCCGGGAGAGCGGCGCGCATGGCACGAGCGCACCGACTTCCGTCTCGATACCCTTCTGCGCCAGCGCCTCGATCACGCGATCGCGCTTCCATGCGTGGTACGCTTCCATCTCCATATGCTGGAGCGAGCAACCACCGCAGATTCCGAAATGGCGGCACGGCGGCTCGACGCGCAAGGGCGAAGGGTTGAGCACGGCCACGAGATCCGCCTTGCGGCCGTCCGACGACACGTTGACGCGCTCGCCGGGCAGCGTGAACGGCACGAAAAGCGGGCCTTTGGGCGTTTCGGCGATACCGTCGCCCTGCGCGCCCAGGCGATCGATCGTTATGACGTTGCTCATTGGTCCTTCATCCCGCCCAGCAGGAACTCGCGATTTCCATCGCCGCCTTCGATGGGCGACGGCGTGACCCCAATGGCGCGCCAACGCGACTGACGGTCGAGCCAGTCGCGCAGATCATCGGCGATCCGATCCGCGTCGGTCGGGTCGCGCAGCAAGCCGCCCTTGCCGATCGCCTCCCTGCCCGCCTCGAATTGCGGCTTCACCAGAAGAATGCAGACAGCACCCCGTTCGGCCAAGTCGAGTGCAGGCGGCAGCGCCAGCTTCAGCGAAATGAAGCTCACGTCGGAAACGATGAAATCGGGCCTGGCACCGCCAAGGTGATCGCGCGTCAGGTCCCGGGCATTGAGTTTTTCGAGCGATGTGACGCGCGGGTCGGCGGCCAGTTTCGCATCGAGTTGGCCATGGCCTACATCGAGCGCGGTGACATGGCGAGCGCCGCGCTCCAGCAATACCTGCGTAAAGCCACCCGTCGACGCACCGATATCGAGGGCGTCGCGATCTGCCGGGTCGAAGCCGAACTGCTCCAGACCAGCCTTAAGCTTCAACGCGGCGCGCGATACATAGGACTGTGCGGGGTCGCTCACTTCTATCTCGGCAGTCCCCGCCGTCGGCTGCCCCGGTTTGGCGACAGGCCTACCGTCGACCGTCACCGTTCCGCGCGCAATCGCGTCGCGTGCGCGCGAGCGGCTGGCGAACAACCCGCGTTGAACGAGAAGTTCGTCGAGTCGGGGACGCCCGGTCTTTGGTGCGGCTTCGTTCATGGCCACTCCTTGAGGCAAGCGAGCCGTCAAGGCAAGGTGGGTTCGGAACTCAGGCGCGGACAGCAGTCACGCCGTTGCCGAGTGCCGCGAACACGGTGCGCACGATACCGGTCGAGTCGAGGCCCGCATCGACATACATCTTTTCGGGCTTGGCTTGGTCGGTGAATTCGTCCGGCAGGATCAGCGGGCGCACCTTTAGGCCGCTTTCCAGCAGGCTTTCATGCGCCAGGAAGTGCAGCACATGCGTCGCGAAACCACCGATCGCGCCTTCCTCGACGGTGATCAGCACTTCATGCTCGCGCGCGAGCCTGCGCACAAGATCGGTATCGAGCGGCTTTGCGAAGCGCGCATCGGCAACCGTCGTCGACAGCCCGGCGGCATCGAGTTCCTCGGCCGCGATCAAGCAATCGGCAAGGCGCGTTCCGAACGACAGCAGCGCAACCTTCGTCCCCTGCTTGACGATGCGGCCCTTGCCGATCTCAAGCGGCTGCCCGCGTTCCGGCATTTCAACGCCCACGCCATTGCCGCGCGGATAGCGGAAGGCGATCGGACCTTCGTCATAGTCCGCGGCCGTGCGCACCATGTGGCGCAGTTCGGCCTCATCTGCCGCCGCCATCACCACGAAACCCGGCAGCGAGGCGAGATAGGTCGTATCGAAAGCGCCGCAATGGGTGGGACCATCAGCGCCCACGAAGCCGGCGCGATCGATCGGAAAGCGCACCGGAAGCTTCTGGATCGCGACGTCATGGACGACCTGATCGTAGGCGCGTTGCAGGAATGTCGAATAGATCGCGGCGAACGGTTTCAGGCCCTCGGTCGCCAACCCGGCGGCGAACGTCACGCCATGCTGCTCCGCGATGCCCACGTCGAAAATACGGCTCGGGAACGCCTCGCCGAACAGATCGAGCCCGGTTCCGGTGGGCATGGCCGCGGTGACGGCCACGATACGGTCGTCTTCCCGTGCCTCCTGGATCAGGCTGTCGGCGAACACCTTCGTGTAGCTCGGCGCGTTTGCGGGCGCCTTTGCCTGCGCGCCGCTGATGACGTCGAACTTGTTGACGCCGTGATATTTGTCGGCCGCAGCCTCGGCGGGGGCATAGCCCTTGCCCTTCTGGGTCACGACATGAATCAGAACCGGGCCCGTCCCGTTGTCGCGAACGTTGCGCAACACGGGGACGAGATGTTCCAGATCATGACCGTCGATCGGCCCGATGTGGAAGAACCCCAGTTCCTCGAACAAGGTGCCGCCGGTGACGTATCCGCGCGCATGCTCGACGGCCCGCGTCACGGCGCGGTCCACCCGCTTGCCGAGATAGGAGGTCAGCTTCTTGCCGATGTCGCGGATGCCGGCATAGGTGCTGCCCGAGGCGAGCCGCGCCAGATAGTGGCTCATCGCGCCGGAGGGCGGCGCGATCGACATGTCGTTGTCGTTGAGAATGACGATCAGCCGCGCATCGAGCGCGCCGGCATTGTTCATCGCCTCGTAGGCCATGCCGGCGGACATCGCGCCGTCACCGATCACCGCGATGACGTTGTTCTTGCCACCCTTCAGGTCGCGCGCGACCGCCATGCCGAGGCCAGCCGAGATCGACGTGGAGGAGTGTGCTGCGCCAAACGGGTCGTATTCGCTCTCGGCGCGCTTCGTGAAGCCCGACAGCCCGCCCTCCTGGCGCAGCGTGCGGATACGCTCGCGGCGACCGGTCAGAATCTTGTGCGGATAGGCCTGATGCCCGACATCCCAGATGATGCGGTCGTCCGGCGTATCGAAAACGTAGTGCAGCGCGACCGTCAACTCGACGACGCCGAGGCCGGCACCGAGATGGCCGCCCGTCTGCGAAACGGCGTCGATCAATTCGGTGCGCAGTTCAGATGCGAGCTGCGGCAGCTCGGATTCCGACAGCGCTCGCAGGTCTGCGGGATATTTCACCCGGTCCAGGAGCGGGGTATTCGGAGCTTGCGTCACGGTCGCGTCGATTTTCTCGTTGAGTTTAGCCGGAGATAGGACGTTGAACACCGAATGTAAATGCGCCGCATTGGCGCGAAAGTAGGGCAGATCAGCCCTCGGGAAGCGGAATAAACACGTTTTCGCCGCCCGGCACGATCTCGCAGCGCCTGGTTTTCCGTTACCGCTTGGCCTGTTCGATCCGTTCCTGCAACGTCGCGGACGACCGTTGCGTCGCTTCGACCATCGGTGATGATGCACGGAGAACGACGTCCGCTCATGAGGTATCGGGCACGTCGACAAGAAGCAGTGCGCCGAGAGCGAATGCCGCGAGCCGTGACAGGCTTGCAAGAGCGGCGCGCAGTGCAGGCGCACGGCCGGGCGGCGATGCGGCAGGATCGCAACCGATCCGCCTGCGCGTTGCGGGAAATCGTCTTGCCTGCCCGTCGATCTGCCGGGCGAGCGCGCGAAGGCTGAGGGCGAGACGCATGGCATCCAACGGGCCGGCACGTGGCGGAACGATCGGCATCAATGGTAATGGCGCGTCGGAGCCGTCGACGAAGTCGCGCGCCACCGCCTCGGCCTGCCGCAGGAACCACAGAACCAAGCTTGCGATTGCGGTGGAACGGCCGGCAATACGCTCGGCCAGATCGGCAAGGGACAGGAGCAGCGCGACGATACCGCCGAGTGCCGCCCGTTCCTGCTCGATTGCCCGTTTCCAGTCCATTGCCGCCGCTCCGTTGTTTGGCTGGGCATTGTCCGGGAGCGGAGCAGGGAGGTGGACAAGATTTTCGGAACGCTGCTGACAGATGCTGACAGTATGAGGGCCTGAGGGCCTGACGGGACCTGGAGTAGCCATCACCACGTCAGCAAGGCGACATCATAGCGCGCCAAATGCTTGTCGTATGTCACGAACTGCATCCCCTCAACGATCGACTGCGCAAGCATCAATCGGTCGAACGGGTCGGCGTGAATTGGCGGCAATCGCTCCACGAAGGCGGCGTGGATGGAATTCACTGGCAAGCTTGCAAAGCCAGCGGTCTCGAAATGGCCGATTGCGGCTTGTCCGGAGAATGGTGGGCTGTCCGGCCGTGCGAGGCGATGCTTGATGGCGATCTCCCACACCGCAATTACCGACACGAAGACATCGCTTCCCGAATTATTGATCGTTTCGAGAATCGCACGCGGAATTCGAGCCCGATCAGTCAGCAGCCAAATCGCGATGTGGGTATCAAGCAGCAGCTTCACTTATCTTCGGGCTCGCCGAGAAACATCGCTTCGATCTCGGCATCCATAGCCTGAAAGGCGTCGAAGTCCATCGGCGGGTATTTTCCCTCCAGCAGGCCAAGCTGAAGCTTCTTCTTGATAGGCGCATCAAGCGGCACAAGCTTCGCCGCAGGCTTGCCGTTGCGCGCGATTATGATCTCGCCTTCGGTGCCGCTCTCGACTGCATCCACAAGACGCGACAGCGTCGTTTTCGCTTCAAGCATGTTAACCGTCGTCATCAGGATCGCTCCTTAGCCAAGCTTGACCAAGATAATACGTGTCCGAAGATCCCGCAAGTTTATTCCGGATCGAGCGGCTCCACGCCCGCCGGCTTGCCGTCTCGTGACAGCCTGATCTTCTCGACCTTGTCCTCGGCCGCTTTCAAGAGTTTCTCGCAGTGCGCCTTCAGCGCTTCGCCGCGCTCGTAGATGCGGATCGACTGGTCGAGGGGCACGTCGCCGCGCTCGAGATCGTCGACGATCTTCTCCAGCGCGTCGAGCGCCTGCTCGAAGGTCAGCGCCTTGATGTCGTCGTGGGTCTGGGTTTCCGTTTCAGCCATTTCATTCATCCCTTCATCAGGCGGCGAACATGGGCGCCGACGGAGAACGACAGCCCCTGGAGGTCGTAGCCACCCTCAAGCAGGCTCACCAGCCGCCCGTTGGACCACCGATCGGCCTTGCCCATCAGTTCGCCGGTCGCCCAGTCGAAATCGTCCTCGTCCAGATTGATCTCGGCCAGCGGATCGCGATGGTGCGCGTCGAAGCCTGCCGAGATGATGATCAGATCCGGCTCGAAGCGGTCGAGCGCGGGCAGGACACGCGTGTTGAACGCCTCGCGAAAGATATCGCTTCCGGTGTTGGGCGACAGAGGCGCGTTGACGATGTTGCCGGCGCCTGTTTCCGACAGCGCGCCGGTCCCCGGATAGAGCGGCATCTGGTGCGTCGAGCAGTAGAGGACCGACGGATCGTCCCAAAAGATGTCCTGCGTGCCGTTGCCGTGATGCACGTCCCAATCGACGATTGCCACCCGCTCCGCGCCATGCGCGCGCTGGGCGTGGCGTGCCGCGATCGCGGCATTGTTGAACAGGCAAAAGCCCATCGCCGTGACTTTCTCGGCATGATGTCCGGGCGGTCGCGATGCGACGAAGACATTGTCCACCGACTTGGCGAATACGTCGTCTACGGCCGCGTTGGCAGCGCCAATCGCGGTCAACGCCGCGTCCCAGCTTTTCGGGCTCGCGGACGTATCCTCATCGATACGCGCGATACCCTCCGCCGGAATGCGGGATTTCACCTTCTCGACATACTCTTCCGGATGCGCGTACAGGATCGTCGCCGCATCGCCCTCCGGGGACTGCTGCCGATCGAGGCGATCGAAATCAGCCTCGGCGAGGATGCGCTCGATCGCGCGCAGCCGGTCGGGCCGCTCGGGATGGCCGGCAGGCGTCAGGTGTTCGAGATAGATCGGATGGGTGTAGAGACGTGTGATCATGCCCCGATATAGGCGTCTTGACCCTGATTGACTACGTCCGGCGCCATCGCAGGCGCCGTGTTCAACAGTCTTTGTACCAAGGGCGCCTATCGCAGCGGTCTCTCCTCAAGCAGACCCTCGAGCAGGGCTTCGAACGCGACCACGGCCTTTTTGGAGACGCCCTCCGGGTCCTCGGCGTTGGCGATCCATTGCGAGGCATATAGCGACGCGCCGTTGATCAATCGTGCCGCGGCCTCCGGTTCGACGTCCGGCCGCAGATCACCGCTCGCTTTGAGCTGGCGCAGGCTCTTTGTCATCGAGGCTATGCAGCCATCCTGGTTCGCCCAGGTAAACGGATCGCCCAGCACCGCGGGGCCATCACGATGGACGATGCGCTGGATTTCGGGATCGAGCGCCATCTCGATATAGCTGGTGCATTCGACCACGAAGGCGCGCCAGGGATCGGGCGCCTGCCTGGAAATTACCAGAATCCGCTCCGACATCTCGCGATCGAGTTCGGCCACGACCGCCTCGAACAAACCCTTCTTGCCGCCGAAATGGTGATAGAGCGCGCCACGCGTGAGGCCGGCTTCTGCGGTGAAATCGTCCATCGAGGCCTCCGCATAGCCAACTGTGCCGAAGGCCTTGCGGGCTGCGGTTACCAGTTTTGCGCGGGTTTCCGCGATCATCTCGGTGCGGGGGCGATGTGCCATTTCTTTTCCTGTACCAACTCACATACGCATCGTATGCCAATTGACATACGATGCGTATGAACCTACCTCGCTTTCATACGCCACGTATGTAAGTCGTCGTGGCCGGAAAATCGAGGAGTTTTCGTGATGACCAATCCTTATGCAGAGATTTTCAGGGCGAAAGGTGCGAAAGGCTTCGCGGCGGCCGGTTTCGTCGCGCGCCTCCCTGTCGCCATGTCGACAATCGCCATTGTCGCGATGCTGTCGCAGACACATGGCGAATACTGGCTCGCCGGCGCGGTCTCCGCCACGTTCGCCCTGACGAATGCGCTTCTCGCGCCGCAGATATCGCGGCTTGTCGACAGTTACGGCCAGAGCCGCGTGCTTCTCCCAGCGACGACGGTATCGATCCTCGCCTTCGCGAGCCTCTTGGTCGCCACCCACTACGCCTGGCCGACCCCATACCTGTTTGCGTTTGCCTTTGCGGCGGCCACAATGCCGAGCATACCTGCGATGGTGCGTGCGCGGTGGACCGAACTTTACCGAGACACGCCAAAGCTCGGCACCGCCTTCGCCTTCGAGTCCGTCCTGGATGAGTTGATGTACATCACAGGGTCGGTTCTCGCGGTCAGCCTGAGCGTGACCTTCTTTCCGGAGGCCGGCCTGCTGACATCGGTCATCTTCCTCACCGTGGGGTCCATTGCCTTCATAGCCCAGCGCTCGACGGAGCCGCGCATCCAGCCAGCGGCAATGACGGGCGGCCGTTCGGCGATCACGCTCGTTCCGGTCCAGTTCATCACGGTGGCGCTGATCGCGGTCGGCGCAATCTTCGGGACGGCGGAAGTGACCGTCATCGCGGTGACGCGCGAGCTC
Source organism: Mesorhizobium sp. CAU 1732 (assembly GCF_039888675.1). Lineage (NCBI taxonomy): Bacteria > Pseudomonadati > Pseudomonadota > Alphaproteobacteria > Hyphomicrobiales > Phyllobacteriaceae > Mesorhizobium > Mesorhizobium sp. CAU 1732. Next base: position 1,469,916 of record NZ_JBDQQR010000001.1, on the reverse strand, counting down.
GGCCAACCTGCGGCCGCAAGCTTCGTGCTCGGCGGCTACGCCGTCGGCTCGCTCATTGTCGGGCTGATCTATGGCGCAATGCGCTTCACGCTGCCGCTCTCGCGCCAATTCGCCATCGCAATCGCGGTCGCAGCCACCACCACGATCCCGCTTCTGTTCGTGACCAACATCCCGATGCTTGCGATCGCGCTCTTTGCCAGCGGCGTGGCGATCTCACCGACATTCATCACCGCGTTCGGGCTCATCGAGCGCCTGGTGCCGCCTGCCAAGCTGACGGAAGGCATAACCTGGGTGATGACGGGCATCGGCATCGGCATGGCCGCAGGATCGTTCGCTTCCGGCTGGATGATCGATCAGTACGGCGCGATCAATGGCTTCTGGGTATCGGTTGCCGCAGGTGCGGTGGGGCTGACCACAGCTCTTCTCGGACAGCGCAGCCTGTCGGAGTCACGGCGCAATCCCGTTCCCGCGCTTGCATGAAGCCTGAGCCGTTGCGAAGCCCTTCGCGTTGCGGAGGGCTTCGTTGATTCGGCGGTCAGAGAATTTCGGTCGACGCGATCTCGATGCCGAAACCCTCGAGACCGATATAGTGGCGGGTCCGGGACGCGAGCAGCTTGATAGAGGAAATGCCGAGATCGCGCAGGATCTGCGCGCCGAGGCCGATCTCACGCCATTCGCTTTCACGGCGCAGCGCTTCCTCATGGGCCTCGCGGTCACCGGTCGGAGCGGGACGTTTGCGGTCGGCATGGCCGACGCCGACCGAGCCTTCGCGCAGATAGACCACGACACCGCGCTTTTCCGCCGCCATCATCTTGGTCACTTCACGAAGACGGCTTCCCGTACCGAACACGTCTTCCACGACGTTCTCCGTATGAAGGCGGACCGGCACGTCCTGGCCGTCCCGGATGTCCCCGAACACGATCGCCAGATGCTGCATGCTCTCCCATGGCAGGGTGTAGATGTAGGCCTTCGCCTTTCCTTCCGGTGTGTCGATATCGAAGCAGTCGACACGCTGGATCAGCGTTTCCTGACGCTGGCGATACGCGATCAGATCCGCGACGGAGACCTGCTTCAGCCCGTGCGTGTCCGCGAACGACTTGACCTGCGGACCACGCATCACCGACCCGTCATCGTTGACGAGTTCGCAGATGACGCCGACTGGCGGAAGGTTCGCGAGCTTGCACAGATCAACGGCGGCTTCGGTGTGACCGGACCGCATCAGAACGCCGCCCTCGCGGGCGACAAGCGGGAAGATGTGGCCGGGGCGCACGAAATCGGATGCGCCGACATTGCCGTTTGCAAGGTTGCGCACCGTGAGCGTGCGGTCGTCGGCGGAAATGCCCGTCGTCGTTCCGTGCTTGAAATCGACGCTGACCGTGAAGGCGGTCGAATGGGGCGCGTCGTTGTCGGCGACCATCGGCTGGAGGTTCAGCCGCCTGGCTTCCTCGCGCGGCATCGGCGCGCAGACGATGCCAGACGTGTGGCGCACGATGAACGCCATCTTCTCTGGCGTGCAGTGAACGGCCGCGACGATCAGGTCGCCCTCGTTTTCGCGCCCGTCATCGTCCATGACGACGACGATTTCTCCGCGTTCGAAGGCGCGCAACGCCTCGACGATCTTCTTCTGGTCGTATGCCATGCGTGCGCTGAGCCCCGTCTGTGTCAGTTCGTTCAGGCGATCCGGCCGGTCTGGCCGCGATGCCGCAAATAATGATCCGCGATCGCGCAGGCAACCATGGCCTCGCCGATCGGCACGGCGCGAATGCCGACGCAGGGGTCGTGACGGCCCTTGGTGCGGATATCGACGTCGTTGCCATCGACATCCACGGAACGTCGCGGCGTCAGGATGGACGAGGTCGGCTTGACCGCGAAGCGCGACACGACGGGCTGGCCCGTCGAGATGCCGCCCAGGATGCCGCCGGCATGGTTGGACATGAAGAACGGCTTCCCGTCATTGCCCATGCGCATCTCGTCGGCGTTTTCCTCGCCGGTCATGCGAGCCGTCTCGAAGCCGTCGCCGATCTCCACGCCCTTGACGGCGTTGATCGACATCAGATTGGACGCAATGTCTTGATCGAGCTTGGCATAGACAGGGGCGCCGAGACCAGCAGGCACGCCTTCGGCCACGATCTCGATCAGCGCACCGACCGACGAACCGGCCTTGCGGATGCCATCCAGATAGTCGGAAAAGATTGCGACGGACGCCGGATCAGGCGTGAAGAACGGGTTTTCGGCATCGCCGATGAAACCCCAGTTCCAGTTGGCCCGATCGATCGTCTTGTCGCCCATCGCGACCAGCGCGCCGCGCACCGACAGGCCCGGCACGATCTTGCGCGCCAAAGCACCGGCAGCGACGCGGGCGGCAGTCTCGCGCGCCGAGGAGCGCCCACCGCCCCGATAATCGCGGATGCCGTATTTCGTGTCGTAGGTGTAATCGGCGTGGCCAGGACGATACTGCCGCGCGATCTCGCCATAGTCCTTTGAGCGCTGGTCGGTGTTCTCGATCATCATCGACACCGGCGTGCCGGTCGTGATCATGGTCTCGCCGTCATCATCCATGACGAAACCGGACAGAACCTTCACCTCGTCGGCCTCGCGGCGCTGCGTGACGAAACGCGACTGGCCGGGACGGCGCTTGTCGAGTTCGGCCTGGATTTCCGCCAGCGTGAACCGAATGCCGGGCGGGCATCCATCGACCACGCAGCCAAGTGCGGCACCGTGGCTTTCGCCCCAGGTGGTAACGCGGAAGAGATGGCCGAAGGTGTTATGCGACATTGCGTGGTCCCTCTCCGGCCCCGCGACCGGATCACGCGACGCTTCTATTGGCCTTTGCGATGAGCGTCAAACCGACCAGCGCGCTAAAGTTTTGACACAGTCGCGCTGTTTCTGCTTTCGTGCGAAGAAGAAACCATGCTGCTTCACTTCACCGAAGCCAGAGATCAGGGAAGCGTCCATGCGCATCGTATCAGGGGTTCTCTCAGCGCTTGCAATCGTCGCCAGCGTGGGACTTTTTTCAAGCGGCGCGCTTGCGGCCGATGACGAGGGCAAGATCGCCAAAGTCGACCCGAACGGGCTGACGATCACTCTCGACAACGGCAACACCTACAAGCTCTCGGGCGAATTCGACATCGAGGCGCTTCAGCCGGGGACAGAGGTCGTCCTGGCCTACGACACGATCGAAGGCGAGAAAACGGTTACCGACCTCGTCACCTACGAGTAGCCCAACCTTCCTGGCCTACAGCCAGTCGAGCCGCCCGTCCTGAAGGCGAAGCACGCGATCCTGCGGGATGATGAGTGCTGCACATTCCCCCTGCGTCATCGTCTCCGTGAGACGAAACACCGACCGCACTATGCCGCCATGCGTGACACAGACCGTCTCGCGCTGCAGGCCCTCGAACCACGGCCTGATGCGCTCGGCCAGGTCGTCATAGCTCTCGGCGCCCGCGCCCGGCGGCAGGAAATTCCACTTGTCCACCTCCCGCCTTACGAAGCAGCCGGGCTCCGTGGCTTCGAGTTCCTCGAAGGTGTGGCCCTGCCAGTCACCGAAATGGACCTCCACCAAGACCGGGTCGGTCCGATAGTCCTTCGGCGGCAGGTTCATCTGCGTCCGGATATGCTCCATCGTATCGCGGGTGCGCCTCAGCGGGCTCGCAACGAAGTCGAATTTGGACGGGTCGGAAATGAGCTCGGCAAGTTTCCGGCCGTTGCGATCGGCCTGTGAACGCCCCTTGGCGTTCAGGTCGGTATCGACCTGACCCTGCAAGCGTCCTTCGGCATTCCAGTCCGTCTCGCCGTGGCGCACGAAATAGACGATGCGATCCAACATAAGCATTCCGAATGCGTGATTTTGCGTTCGTCCGGGACCGTCGGCGGTCCTAGACGGTCGAGATGTCGGGTGCGTCCACTGCCTTCATGCCGACGACGTGATAGCCGGCATCGACATGGTGAACCTCGCCGGTCACGCCGCGCGACAGGTCCGAGAGCAGATAGAGGCCGGAGCCACCGACTTCCTCGATCGACACGGTCTTCTTCAGCGGCGAGTTGTACTCGTTCCACTTCAGGATGTAGCGGAAATCGCCGATGCCGGATGCTGCGAGCGTCTTGATCGGGCCGGCGGAGATCGCGTTGACGCGAATGCCGTTGCTGCCAAGATCGACCGCGAGATAGCGCACACTGGCTTCAAGTGCTGCCTTGGCCACGCCCATCACGTTGTAATGCGGCATGACTTTTTCAGCACCGTAATAGGTCAGGGTCAGCAGCGACCCACCATCGGTCATCAGCTTCTCGGCACGCTTCGCGACAGCCGTGAAGGAGTAGACCGAGATATCCATCGTGCGCTGGAAGTTCTCGCGCGACGTTTCGACATAACGGCCGTCGAGTTCGTCCTTGTCGGAGAAGGCGATGGCATGGACGACGAAGTCCAGCTTGCCCCACTTCTTCTCGATGCCGTCGAAAACAGCATCGACGCTTGCCATGTCGGTCACGTCACAATCGCCGGCGACATACGCGCCGCCGAGTTCGGACGCGAGCGGCTCTACACGCTTGCGGAAAGCCTCACCCTGATAGGTAAGCGCCAGCTCGGCACCCTGGTCGGCACACGCCTTGGCGATGCCCCAGGCGATGGAGCGATTGTTGGCGATCCCCATGATGAGACCGCGCTTGCCTGCCATAAGGCCGTTACCTGCCGTCATGTGACGCTTCTCCGCATCGTCGGATGTTTCGAAGCCCTATCGCACAGCCGGTTGACGGCTTCAAGCTTGCGGCGTGCCTGCCTTGCCTGCCGCCCAAACGCGCATCAGGGCCTCGAGTTCGGCATCGCCGCCTTCCGGCAACATGATACGGACATGGGCGTAGAGGTCGCCGTGTCCGCCTGCTTTCAAGGGCAGGCCCTTGCCCTTGATCCGCATCGTCTTGTCCGAACTGGACCAAGCGGGAACGGACATCGCGACGCGGCCGAACGGCGTCTCGACGGCAACCTTGGCGCCCAGAACAGCATCGGACAGGGCAACGGGCACGTCGACATGAAGGTCGCGCCGTTCGATTCGGTAGAGAGGGTGGCTGCGGAAGCGCACCTTGATGAGCGCATCGCCTGGCTGACCGAATGGCGAGGCCTCGCCCTGCCCCTTGAGGCGGATCGTCTGGCCGTCCTCGACATAGGCAGGCAGCTTGATGCTCATCTTTCGCCCGTCGGGAAACGCCACCGCGACCTTGGCGGCGGTGGCCGCCTCTTCGAGCGTCACGTCGAGATTTGCATTGAGGTCCGCGCCGGCTGGAGCCTGCTGTTGCTGCCCGCCCGGTCCGCGCCTGAACGCCTGACCGAAAATCTCGCTGAAAATATCGCCGGAATCCGCACCGGGTCCGCCGCCCCTGAACTCGAACTGCGCGCCACCCGGCCCGCGCCCGCCGGCACGTCGAAACGCGCCGAACGGATCGCCACCGCCAGCCGCACCGGCTGCGCCGTCAAAGCCCGCGAATCGCGGTTTACCATTGGCGTCAATTTCGCCGCGATCGAACTGGCCACGCTTGGTGTCGTCGCCGACGACTTCGTAGGCCTGGTTGATCTCGGCGAACTTGTCCTTCGACTTGGGGTCGTCGGGGTTCTGGTCGGGATGGTATTTCTTCGCCAGCTTGCGGAAAGCCGACTTGATGTCTTTCGCAGAGGCGTTCTTCGCAACGCCCAGGACGTCATAGGGATCGCGCATGTGCTGACTGCCGGGAGAGAGTTCGGGTTTCGACCCCTATATGCGCGCAGCTAGGAAGAAATTCCAGTGCGATCGGTCGATTTCGTGGCTATTCGACCCTTGCGAAGGCTTTCATGACCCAGGACTTGCTGTTGCCCAGGCACGTCTCCCCGCGATACATGTGAATGCCCTCGAAGCTTTCGCGCGAGGCAGTGAAACTGCGGCAGAGGAAGCCTGCATCACGCGTTTCTATAACATCGCGTATCGTCCCGCGCGAGCCGGTGCCCGCATTCGCCCAGCCCATGCCGGCTTCGCCGATATCGTCCACCGCCGCCGACGAGACCGCATTGCGAATCGTCGCTTCGTCGGAAACCGTCGCCGCATCCTGCACGACCGGCGCGTCGCGCGAGATCGAACCCGTCACGATCGACGTGTCCGGCACGGCATCCTCGAACGAAAAACCCTTGGTTCCGCAGCCCGCAAGCGAGATCGCGGCCGCGAGGCACATGGGCCTACGCAGCTTGTGCCAAGGGAAAGCTCCCCTGCACCACCGACCAAAAGCTTGCGCCGCACGCGCCAATCGGCAATCTCCCTGCCAGCCCCATTGCCTAAAGGTGTAATCATGGCCGGAACAGGGTTAACAGAGAGTGATTTTACGCAAAGCGTCGAGCCCTATGCGCTGTTTGCGCGCTGGCTCGCCGATGCGACCGCCTCGGAACCGAACGATCCGACGGCGCTTTCGCTGGCGACCGTCGACCCGGACGGCATGCCGAACGTGCGCATGGTGCTGCTTAAGGGCTTCGACGAACAGGGTTTCGTCTTCTACACGAATTATGAAAGCGCCAAGGGCCGCGAGCTTCTTTCGGCGATGAAAGCCGCGATGTGCTTCCACTGGAAAAGCCTTCGCCGGCAGGTGCGCATACGTGGCATCGTGGAAACGGTGACCGACGCGGAAGCCGATGCCTATTATGCGACACGCCCCAGAGGCAGCCGCATCGGCGCGTGGGCGTCGGCGCAGTCGCGTCCGCTCGAAGGCCGGTTTGCGCTCGAAAAGGCCGTCGCGGAATACACCGCGCGCTATGCGATCGGGGAGATTCCGCGGCCCAGCCATTGGTCGGGCTTCCGCATCAAGCCGACATCGATCGAGTTCTGGCACGACAGGCCGTTCCGGCTGCACGACAGGGTGCTGTTCGAAACGGACGGCCAGGGCTGGAACAAGACGCGGCTCTATCCATGAACGGCACAGCGATGCCGAGCCTCACATACGATGCCCGCAGCAACATGGCCTATGTCCGCCTGTCCAACGCGGAGGTCAGCGGCAGCGAAGAGGTCTCGCCGGGACTCGTCATCGACTATGATGAGGATGGGAAGATCATCGCCATCGAGTTCCAGGATGCTGCTGCGCAGTTGCCGGCCGACGTTCTGGAAAAAGCGGGCTAGCCCTTCTTCCGGTTCATGAATGCCATGAAGGCGGCGCGCGCCTCGTCGGACTTCAGCCTGGCGCGGAAATGCACGCCCTCTTCCTTGATGCGCGCGACCAACGCCTCGCGCGAACCAAGCATCAGATCGCGCGTGATCTTCAGCGCCTCCGGTGGCTTGGCCGCGACACGATCGGCAAGATCGAGCGTCGAGGCCTCGAGATCGTCTTCGGGCACCACGTCGTAGATCAGCCCCGCGGCCTTGGCGCGGTCGGCCGAAAAGCCTTCACACAGGCCGAGGAGCGCGAATGCCTGCTGGCGGCCCAGAAGGGCCGGCGCAATCAGGCTCGACCCCGCCTCCGGCACGATGCCCAGATCGACGAACGGCGTCCTGAATTCGGTACGCGGCGTGGCAAGCGTCAGATCGCAATGCAGGTTGATCGTCGTGCCGATGCCGACGGCGATGCCATCGACGCCGGAGACGACCGGCTTCGCGGCGGTTGCGAGCGCCGTCAGGAAGTCGAACACTTCCATGCCGCCATCGCCGCCGGTGGCGACGACCATGAAGTCGGCGAGATCGTTGCCCGAGGAGAATGCGCCGGGGACGCCGAAGATGACATGCACCCGCACGGCATCGTCCGCGTCGCCATCGGTCAGCGCCTTGGCCATCGCGGCATACATCGCCCGCGTGATGGCGTTCTTCTTGTCCGGACGATTCATCCGGACGATCTGGACAGCGCCGCGGCGCTCAACGACGATGTGGTCGGTCATCGATCTTTCCTCCATCACGATGCCAGCGCGGCCTGTGCCTCGGCGAGGCTGGCCCCGCCCATGGTCACGCGCCGCCGCAGGGCCGCCGCTTCGTCCACCAGATTTTCGGCGAAGAACCGCGCAAGCGCGACGCGCCCGGCATCCTGCCCAGCCAGCGCACCTCGGACGAGATAGGCGCCACCAGCCGCCAGGGCGAAGAGACGCAGATACGGCGTCGCGCCGGCAAGCGCTTCCTCGATACGGCCATCGGCCAACGCGTCATGCAAGAAGTCGGTGGCGTCGGCGAATTCCTCGATGGCTGCATCGCATCGCTCCGCCGTGCGGCCGAAACCCTCGTTGTTCGATGTGCGCAGCGCCTCGATGTCGGCCTTCAGTTCACCGATATAGCCCTTGATGTGCGATCCGCCGGCCAGTGGGAGCTTGCGCATCACGAGATCGATCGCCTGGATGCCGTTCGTGCCTTCATAGATCGGCGCGATGCGGGAATCGCGCAGGAGGGCTGCAGCACCGGTTTCCTCGATATAGCCCATGCCGCCATGGATCTGCAGGCCGATCGACGCGACATCGACGCCGATATCGGTCGAAAACGCCTTGGCGATCGGCGTCAGCAGATTGGCGCGTTCGTGCCAATGGGTTGCCTCGTCGCCCTCGCTTGCCTTCGCCATGTCGAGCGCGTGGGCGCAGGAGTAGGAAATCGCGCGGGCGATCTGGGTCAGCGCCTTCATGGTCAGAAGGTTTCGCTTCACGTCCGGGTGGTGGACGATCGGCGCCATGCCCTCGCCCTTGTAGTCCCGCGCCTTGCCCTGTCGGCGATCCTCGGCATAGGCCAGCGCCTTCTGGCGCGCGGCTTCCGCGACCGCGACGCCCTGCATGCCGACGGCGAGGCGCGCATTGTTCATCATCGTGAACATGCAGGCGAGGCCCTTGTTCTCCTCCCCGATCAACCAGCCGATGGCACCCGGTGCGCTGTCCTTGGCGAAGCCATCGCCATAGATCATCGTACAGGTGGGCGACGCGTGGATGCCGAGCTTGTGCTCGATCGACGCGCAGAACACGTCGTTGCGCGCGCCCAGCGATCCATCCTCGTTGACGAGGAACTTCGGCACCAGGAACAGCGAAATGCCGCGTGTGCCTGCCGGCGCATCGGGCAACCTTGCCAGCACCAGATGCACGATGTTGTCGGTGAAATCGTGCTCGCCATAGGTGATGAAGATTTTCTGGCCGAAGATGCGGTACGTGCCGTCATCGGCGCGCTCCGCACGAGCCCGCAGGGCCGCAAGATCGGATCCCGCCTGCGGCTCGGTGAGGTTCATCGTCCCCATCCACGCGCCGGACACGATCTTTTCCAGATAGATGTCCTTCAGTTCCTGCGACGCATGCTGCTCCAGCGCCTCGATTGCGCCCATCGTCAGCGTCGGTCCGATGCCGAATGCCATGGAGGCGGAGTTCCACATTTCGAGGGCTGCAACCGACAGCATGGTCGGCAGGGCCTGCCCGCCATATTCCTCCGGACCGGTCAGCGAGTTCCAGCCACCCTCGACCCAACGCTGGTAGAGCTCTTTCCAGCCGGGCGGCATGGTCACTTCCGCGTCCTTCAGGACAGCACCGTGCTCGTCGCCGATCTTGCGCAGCGGGGTGACTTCGTCGGTGGCGAAACGGCCCGCTTCGGAGAGGATGGCGTCGACCAGGTCCTCGGAAAGGTCGCCCAAGCGCCCCTCTTCGAGCGCCTTGCCCAGCCCCGCGACGTGCTTGAGCGTGTGAGCGATCTCTTCCACCGGCGCGCGATACATGCGTATTTCCTCCCTCGATCCAACCCAGAACCCTGCCCTCGATGAGAGGCTGCGTCCATGCTGGTGCTTCAATGCAGAGAGCTAGTTTCTTTTGACGTAAACGTCAAACGTTGGAGCGATGCATCTGTCCCGCCTTTTGGCTGTGCTGATCGGGGAATAACGTCCCACCGGTTCCGTTATCGCAACGTGATCGGCGCGGAGTCGTTTCGTTAACCATGTCCCTGCACGATCGTCGCTTGTTCTCCATCGGAGCGAACCGTTGCAACTCATTCGATCGTTAGCCGGACCTCTCCGACGCGTCATGCCGGCGCTTGTCATGGCATTTGTGATGGCTTTGGCTTCAATTGGCGCGACGCAGGCCAACGATTTCTCCCAACCCTGGAAGCGCGACGATCGCGCCATCGTACTCGACGCCTATGAGAACAATCCGATCGACTGGACCAGGCTTTCGACCGACAAGCGTATCGTGGGCTTCATCAACAAGGGTTCCGACGGGCTGCCGCCTGCCTATCGCTGCAAAGGCAGCGACACCGAGCAGCGTCTTTGTAAGGCGCTGTGGCTGCGCTATTCCGTTGCCAAGGAACTCTATCAGACACGTCGAACCCTTGCGAAATCGCTCGGAATGGAGTGGGGCGTCTATCATCTCGGGCGGCCGGGCAATCCGATCGACCAGGCGAACCACCTGATCGACTTCGCGCAACCGGGACCAGACGATCTCATCGCGATCGACATCGAGGAAAACGACCCCGCCAAATGGATGTCGCTTGAGGATGCCGAGGAGTTCTCGCGCCACATCCAGCGCCGGCTTGGCCGGTTCCCGGTGCTCTACACCAACGGGTCGACCGCGCAGTTCATCGCCGACAATCGCGACCGCTATCCGCTCTTGTCGCGGCTGCCTCTGTGGTATGCGCGCTACAAGCAGGAGATCGGGCTGCACTTCCCTAAAGGAAACTGGCAGACCTACGCGCTATGGCAGTTCTCCTCACAAGCCAATTGCAACGACAAGACCTGCCACTATCGCGTGCCGGGCACGCAGAACGACATCGACGTGAATGTCGCCTCCATGGACGCCGATGCGTTGCGGGAAGCATGGCCCTTCGGTGGCCTGCTGGACGTCCCCGAGCCGTTGATCGCCAAGGTACCCCTGCCCTTCCAGCGTGACCTCGCGCTGGCGGGAAGCGTGCAACTGACATGGGCCTCGGTGACGCCGATGCTTGCCTCAACGCCTTCATTCGCCGAGGACATTCCATTCATTCATGCGATCGGCGTTGCCGAACTGCTGGCGGCCCGTCACGATATCGCGCTCGGCTACGCGCTCAACGCGACCGGAGCGGGGATCGTCGCGATCGACAGCATTCTCACCGGGGCGGTGCGCAAGTGGTCGCGCACCACCATGCCGAACTAGGCTTTCGCCTCGGCCTCGCGCCGAACTGCCTGCCAGCCGATGTCACGACGGCAGAACCCTTCCGGCCAGTCGATGCGGTCGACCACGGCATAGGCGCGTGTCTTCGCTTCCGTGACCGTGCTGCCCAGGGCCGTCACGCTGAGCACGCGACCGCCGGCCGCGACCAGCCTGTCGCCCTCGCGCCGGGTTCCGGCATGAAAGACCAGCGTGTCATCCGACGCGGCTTCGTCAACGTCGGCGATCACGCTGCCCTTTTCCGGCGATGCCGGGTAGCCTTTCGCGGCCATCACCACCGTCAACGCCGCCTCGTTTCGCCAACGCACGGACATGTGCCCGAGCTGGCCATCGACGGCCGCATTCATCAGCACGAGCAGATCGTCCTTCAAACGCATCATGAGCACCTGGCATTCGGGGTCGCCGAAGCGCGTGTTGTACTCGATCAGCTTCGGGCCATCCTTTGTGATCATCAGGCCAGCAAACAGCATGCCCTGAAACGGCGCCCCGATCTCCTTCATGCCGCGCATGGTCGGCTCGACGATCTCGCGCATGACGCGCGCCGTCATTTCCTCCGTCATGACGGGGGCGGGCGAATAAGCGCCCATGCCGCCGGTGTTCGGCCCGGTATCCCCCTCGCCAACGCGCTTGTGATCCTGTGCGGTGCCGAACGGCAGCGCCGTTTCGCCGTCACAGATGCAGAAGAAGCTCGCCTCCTCGCCCTGCATGAACTCCTCGACGACGACTTCCGCGCCCGCGTCGCCGAACGCGCCTTCGAAGCATTGGTCGATCGCGTCAAGCGCCTCATCGAGCGTCATGGCAACGGTCACGCCCTTGCCGGCCGCGAGGCCATCCGCCTTCACGACGATCGGCGCGCCGACGCTGCGCGCATAGGCTTTTGCCTTCGGCGCATTGTTGAAGCGTCCGTAGGCTGCGGTCGGAATGTCGAACCGCGCGCACAGATCCTTGGTGAAGCCCTTCGAGCCCTCAAGCTGCGCGGCAGCGGCTGACGGGCCGAACACGCGAATGCCGGCGGCAGCCAGATCGTCGGCGAGACCCGCGACGAGCGGCGCTTCCGGTCCGACGACGACGAGATCGATCGACTTGTCCTTCGCGAATTGGATGATCGCCTGATGATCGGACACATCGAGCGCGACGCATTCGGCTTCCTGAGCGATTCCGGGATTGCCCGGTGCGGCGTAGAGCTTGGTCAGCAGGGGCGATGCCGCGATCTTCCATGCCAGCGCATGCTCGCGCCCGCCTGATCCGATCAGAAGTACGTTCATCCTGCCGATTCCCAGTATCCGTTGAGTTCAGCATTCCGGTATGCGGATCGGATACCGTGGTCAAGAAATCTCGCGCCACTGCGCATTGATATCGACATCATATGATGACATCATTGATGCAGGAGAATTCTATGCGCACCACAATTGCAATGGACGACGATCTCATTTCGCAGGCTCAGGCCTATACGGGCCTGACGGAAAAATCTGCGCTGGTCAGGGAAGCCCTCAAGGCATTGATCGAGAGAGAAAGTGCGATGCGCCTGGCTCGTCTCGGTGGCACCGAACCTGATCTAACGGCAGCAGCCCGGCGGCGCTCTTGATCTTGGTCGATACCTCGATCTGGGTTGACCATCTCAATCACGGAGACGACCGCCTCATCTCCGCTTTGTCCCGTACGCAGGTTCTCTCGCATCCGTTCGTACTGGGAGAAATCGCGTTGGGAAATCTACGCCAACGCGACCTGGTTCTGGGCGAAATGCGAAACCTGCCCAAGGCTGTCGTTGCTTCGGACACCGAAGTCCTCGACCTGATCGCGCACCACCGCCTGTTCGGGCTCGGGATAGGGTACGTCGATGCTCATCTGCTCGCCGCGACTTTGCTGACGGCAGGCTCCAGCCTTTGGACCCGAGACAAACGACTTGACGCCGTAGCGAAGACCATCGGAGTTTCCGCCGATTTCGAATGAGCAGGCTCCGGCTTCCCCGGACAAGGTGTCGTCTTGACGCCAACACGCGGCCCTGCCACTCCATCAACCATGGATGACATTCAGTCGAGAGAGAGTCAGGGGCGCGTTGCCGACGCACCGTCGGGCCATTGGGTCTACCGCACGCTGCCGCGCTGGCTCTGGCCCTACGCGCAGCTCGCGCGCTGGGATCGCCCGATCGGTTTCTGGCTCCTGATGTGGCCATGCTGGTGGTCTGCCGCCATGGCCGCAGCAGCGCACGCTGCGCCGGGTGCGGCGCTCACTGACGTGCTTCCCTCGCCATGGCATCTGTTCCTGTTCCTGGCCGGCGCCATCGCGATGCGCGGGGCGGGCTGCACCTATAACGACATCGTCGATGTGGACATCGACGAGCAGGTCGCACGGACCCGCTCGCGACCGTTGCCGGCAGGCAAGGTGACCCGTCGCCAGGCATGGGCGTTTCTGTTCCTGCAATGTCTGGTCGGCCTCCTCGTGCTGCTCCAGTTCAACTGGTTTGCCGTACTGGTCGGCATAGCGTCGCTCGGAACCGTCGCGATCTACCCGTTCATGAAGCGTTTCACGGACTGGCCTCAACTCTTTCTGGGATTTGCATTTTCCTGGGGCGCCCTGATGGGTTGGGCCGCGCATTTCGGCTCGCTCGAGCTTGCACCGTTGCTGCTTTATTTCGGCTCGATCCTGTGGGTGATCGGCTATGACACGCTCTATGCACACCAGGACAAGGAAGACGACGCGCTGGTCGGCGTGCGTTCCACCGCGCGGCTGTTCGGCGACAGGACCAAGCAGTGGCTGATCGCTCTCTATGGCGGAGCACTCTTGTTTTTCGTTGTGGCATTCGCCAACGCCGCAGTGCCGATGCCGGCGCTGGCCGGTCTGCTGGCTGCCGGTGGCCATATGGCGCGGCAGATCCGGGTCCTCGACATCGACGACCCGGACCAATGTCTTCAGTTGTTCAAGTCCAACTCGGTGGTCGGCTGGCTGATTTTCCTCGGCCTTATCGGCGGCGGCGTCTGGGCGACGATCAGCCCGAGCTTCTGACCAATTTCAGTCAGCGGCGGGCGATGATCTCCTCGCCGTCCACTACGAGGCGCATGCCCAGATTGCCGGACTTGCGACGGGCAAGAAAACGCGGGCGGCGCTGACGCGATACACTGCCCTTGCGGCGCTCCGACGGCTGACCCTTCTTGACGAGGCCGATCGACTCTTCCAGCGTCCGGGCAATGCCGTCAGCCTCGATCAGCAGCATCGGCAGACCATAGGCTTCCGACCATGCGTGCCAGTCGGCCGCGACATCGTCGAGGTCATGTGCAACCAGAAGCGGCACCGAGAGCGACGGGTCATTATGCAGCAGTTCCAGCGTGACCGTCACGTTGCCTTCGCTATCCTCGAGCGCGCGGGCGGCGACACCGCGAAACGCGCGGCAAGGCAGCACCAGCGTCACGGGCAGCTTGCTGCTCGTCAAGATCCGCTTCACCGTCGCGCCGCGATGGTCGATCGTGAGGGTCACGTCGCCGAGTTCGTCACGCGCGGCGTACGAGACCGCCTGCGGGAGCCTGAACGGATCGAGCCTCATGTCGGAGCCGGCCCAGACGGGCTTGAGCTGGGTGTTCATTCGTTGCGCCTTCCTGTCTCTCCTGAGAGCCGGTATTCCGGTCCCTCACGGGCGGGTAATCCCGCCTCGTTATGACCGTGAGACTAGGCGCGCGCTCACTCCTCCCGACTTAAGAAGTTGGGTTAAGGCTTTGTGGCTTTTGGGGATGGTTATCGATTTGCGACCCCTCGCAAGGATCGCGAAAGGTCTCTGAACAGAGCTTTAAGCCCCTGTTCTCCGCATGTCGTTGACCCGAAACCGGTTCCCACTTTCGGGCGACATGCTCTAAATGACCTTGTTGGGGTTCATGATCCCGGCCGGGTCGAATGCCCGTTTGACGCGGCGCATGAGGTCAATGGCGACGGGCGGAGCGGTCGCGATCAGTTCGTCCCGCTTCATGCGGCCAATGCCGTGCTCGGCTGAAATCGAGCCGTGAAACGACCGCACGACGGTGTGGACCGCATCGTTCACGGCGCGATAGCGCGCAAGAAACGCGTCCGGCTCGCCGCCTACCGGCTGCGAGATGTTGTAGTGAAGGTTGCCGTCGCCCATGTGCCCGAAGCACACCAGACGTGCCTGCGGCTCGAGCGTCGTCACAGCCGCCCATGCAGCCGGGATGAAGTCCGGGATCGAGGCGACGGGCACCGACACATCGTGCTTGATCGACGCCCCTTCCGGCTTCTGGGAATCCGACATGGACTCGCGGAGCCTCCAGAACGCGCCCGCTTGCGACAGGTTCGCGGCGATGGTCGCGTCGCTCACCATCCCTAGTTCCAGACCCTCGCCCAGTATCTCCTCGATCAGACCACGGGCATCGTCGGCCGAGCGACCCGACGATATCTCCATCAACACGTACCAGGGGTAGGCTGAGGCGAGCGGCGCAACCGACCCATCGATGTGCCGGACGACGAAGTCGAGAGCCCGGTCGATCATCAGCTCAAACCCCGTGAGGCTCGCGCCGGCTCGATCGGACGCCAATCCAAAGAGCTTCAGCGCTGCTGCGGGGCTCTCGACGCCGATCCACGCGACCTCGCGGCCCTTCGGCTTGGGGAACAGCTTCATCACCGCGGCCGTGACGACACCGAGCGTGCCTTCGGCGCCGACGAAGAGGTTCTTCAAATCGTAGCCGGTGTTGTCTTTCTTCAGCTTGCGCAGATCGTCCAGCACCTCGCCGGTCGGCAGAACGACCTCGACCCCGAGACAGAGGTCGCGCGCATTGCCGTAGGCGAGAACCCCCGTGCCGCCGGCATTCGACGACAGATTGCCGCCGATCTGTGCCGACCCCTGAGACGCGAGCGACAGAGGGAAAAGCTTGCCCACCTCGTCCGCCGCATCATGCAGCGCCTGAAGCACGACGCCGGCTTCGGCGGTGATCGTGTTCGAGGCCACATCGACCTCTCGAATGCGGTTCAGCCGCGACAGCGACAGGACGATTTCGCGTGCGGATTCGTCCGGCATCTGCCCGCCGACAAGCCCCGTGTTTCCGCCCTGCGGTACGATCGGCGTGCCGGCTTCCGTGGCCAGCCTCAGGATTGCGCTGACCTCGTCGACGCTGCCCGGTCGCAACACGAGCGGGGAGCGGCCTACAAACAGGCCTCGTCGTTCGGTGACGTATGGCGCGACGTCGTCCTCCGCGCGAAGGGCATATTTCTCCCCCACGATGGAGGTGAAACGGTCGAGGATGGCTGGATCGAGTGTCTGTGTAAGCATGGCGGGAAACTACCGCGCGTCCTGGGAATTGTCACGGGGCGCGGCCGCGCGGCGCAGGCGATCGTTGATCGCCTCGCCAAGACCCTCTTCCGGGATCGTTTCGACGGCGATGACGATCGCGCCGGTGCGATCGAGCGCCTGGAGGTGGCTGTAGAGATTGGCGGCAGCTTCGCGCATGTGCCCCTTCTCCGACAGATTGAGCATCGCCACTGCCCGGTTCGCGCCGGCGATGCGGGTCGGCCCGAAAGCCAGCAACGCCTCGCCATCGCGCACATCCGCAGCTTCCAGCCGGATCGACGCGTCGGGCGCATAATGCGACAGCATCATGCCCGGCGCTTCGATGCCGGCCTCCCCGCCGCGCGTGACCTTGACTCCGAGAACGGCTTCGATCTCGCCGGCCGTGACCCCGCCCGGCCGCAGGATGCGCAGCGCGTCGGGGCTTATCTTGACGATGGTGGATTCGACGCCGATCACCGTCTGGCCGCCATCGGCAACCAGCTTGACGCTGTCGCCCAGATCATCGTCGACGGCCTTGGCGGTCGTGGCCGTGATCCGTCCCGACGAGTTCGCGGAGGGCGCCGCGATCGGCCGGCCCAGTTCCTCGATGATCTCGCGCGCGAAGCCGCGCGGCATGCGGATCGCAACCGTATCCAGCCCGGCCGTCACCAGCGGATGGATACCGTGCCCCTCGCGCAACGGCAGGACCAACGTCAGCGGCCCCGGCCAGAAGCCGCCTGCCAGCACCATCGATGCCTGATCGAAGATCGCAATGCGCTGGGCCATCTCCATGTCGCAGACATGGACGATCAGCGGGTTGAAGCGCGGCCTGCCCTTCGCCTCGAAGATGCGCGCGACCGCCTCGCCATTCGTCGCATC
This sequence comes from Mesorhizobium sp. CAU 1732, assembly GCF_039888675.1. Classification (NCBI taxonomy): domain Bacteria; kingdom Pseudomonadati; phylum Pseudomonadota; class Alphaproteobacteria; order Hyphomicrobiales; family Phyllobacteriaceae; genus Mesorhizobium; species Mesorhizobium sp. CAU 1732. The sequence continues at coordinate 1,452,694 of NZ_JBDQQR010000001.1, read as the reverse complement.
TGCGGCGAGCCCGTAGACGGTCTCGGTCGGGAGCGCGACGAGTTCGCCCGCCTCGAGCAGGTCGAGCGCGGGATCGAAGGCATGTTCGAGCGGCAGTATGTTGGCCAAGGCAGGCTCCGGATAAGACGGGACTGCCTAACGCGGCCCGCCCGCGGCGACAAGTACCGCTGCGTCACCGATTTGTTAATCGCACCGCGATAGACTTCATGACCGTTGGTTTTGTCTCAGCCGTCCGCGCCTCACCGCAGCCGGCTGTCCGTTGCTGGTGCCGTGTCCATGCGTCGACTTCTTGCCGGGCTGATGCCCCTCGCGATTGCCGCCTCCGGCGAGGCATCGGAGTCCTCCATCCATGCCGCGCCCGACGCGGCAGCCGGATCGAGCGTCTCGATCGTCCGGCTCGGCGATACGGAAGCGCGGGCAGGCAATTCTGTGGAGACGCCCGTCGTCATCACCGTCCCGGACAGCCTTGAAATCAGCCCCTCGGTCATCGCATCCGACCTCGATGCGCTTCCCGCAGGCGATGAAGCCATCGCCACCACGGACGTGGACGATGCGCGCGAACCGATCGCGTGGCGGGCTGAGGCGTTTCCGACGATTATGCGCGGCGGCGTGACGGGCGACCCCTTTGCCGTCAGCAAGCCGGTCGAGGCGAACACACCCGTATCGGCGGACTGACCGGGTTCGCGAACCGAGTCCGATTCGCGCCACATGCTGTTGTTTTTGAATCTCTTTCGGGTAGACCGTTCTGCGCATCGTCTTTGCCGCAGGGGGCTGCCATGATCGAACTCACCATGAACTTCGTCCTGAAGTTCATCCACATTTTCGGCCTGATGCTGGGTGCGGCGTCTGGGTTCGGGGCGATGGTGGTGACGCGGCAAATACGGCGCGGGGCAGTCCCCTCGCCGCAACTTACGGCGCTTCGCCCGCATTTCGGGCGGCTGGGTTTGGCCGGCATCGTGCTGATCTGGCTGTCGGGCCTCGGCCTGTGGCTGTTCCGCTACGACATGATGGACCTCGGCGAGGCCTACACAGCGAAGCTGGTCATCTCCTTCCTGCTGCTCCTCGTGATCCTCGTCCTGAGCGTTGCGATGAGCAGGATGCAGGGGACGGTCACGCCGCCCTCCTGGATGCGCATGCTGGGCATGACGACGCCCATCCTCACTCTGGCGGCGATGGGGCTCGGCGTCTGGGTGTTTATCTGACGGAGCGCTCTTCTTCTCCCCGTTTACAGGGAAAGGTGGCACGTCGTGCGGGATGAGGGCCGGCACCAACTTATCTGACACTTGGTCCCAATCCCGTGCCGGTCGCCCTATCTTTTCGCAAAAGCATCCAACGTTCGCGCTCGCCCTCATCCACCAGCCCCGCCCTCCGCTATGGGGTACACGGGATGGGTGGGGCGGGAACGGGTGAGCGCCGTATTTGCCCCATCCTGCGACTGAAGCGGCGAGGCATGGATCCCCGGGTCTGCGCAGTCACTTCGTTCCTGCTCCGCCCGAGGATGACGAAGCGGAGTAGGGATTGTTCCGACAACCGTCACCGTTTCGAATCTCGGAGCGAAATCAATACGCTTCGTCATTCTCGGGCGACCGGAGCGAAGCGGAGGGAGACCCGGGAATCCATGCCTCGACAGTATATCACAGGCGGGATGGTTCCGATGTTCCGCCGATCTCCGGTGGCGGTCGAGCGCGGAGTCTGTCGCGTTGCGGGGATTGAATAGCCGAGCGCGATTTCGCGCCCAGCCGGTCAGCCTGCGATCCGGGAGAAGTCCGCGACCTGTCCTGTCGCGTGACGGATGCGGGCGAGGAGGGCCAGGCGGTTGGCGCGCACGGCCTGATCCTCATCGTTCACCAGAACGGCCTCGAAGAACGCATCGACGGGTTCGCGGAGCGTGCTGAGCGCGAGCATGGCGGCGGAAAAGTCCTGGTTCTGAACCGCTTGCGCCGCGTTGTTCTCGGCCTGATTCACCGCTTCGAACAGCCGCGCCTCCTCGTCCTGCCTGAACAGGGCGGGGTCGACTTCGCCGGCAACCGCGGTTCCCTTCTTCTCCTCGGCTGCCAGGATGTTGGCGGCGCGCTTGGTGCCGGCGAGCAGGTTTTTCCCGTCCTCGTTGTCGAGGAAGATGCCGAGTGCCGCGACCCGCGAGGTGACGAGGAGCAGGTCGTCATTGGCCGCTGAAGCCGTGTTCTCCCCGTCAACGGGAGAGATTGGCCCGCTGCCGCCACTCGCCAGCACGGCGTCGATCAGGTCGTGCCGCGCACCCTTGTCGCGCAAGTAGACCTTGAGGCGGTCGTGGAAGAAGGAGAGGAGGTCTGAGAGTATCCACTTGATAGGACGAACTTCTCGATCACCATACTCGCCACGATCGTCTTCAAGTACGACCGCTGAGGGAATTTTGAACTCGTCTGGTAGACGGAAAGTGAGATGGTCGTTGTCACACTCATTGAGCGTCGTTACGGGCTCACCCCAGTGTTGCGAGATCGTTCCGCTGACTGATACTGGGAGTAGAGCTACACGGCCACCGTCACGCTTCTCGATGCGCAGTGGGTAGTGCGCGTGCAGATGACTACGGACCAGTTCCGTACGAGCAATGTGAATCGCGTTTGCAATCTTCAACCGCACCCCATTCTCCACCAAAATCCTGATCACCCCCAGCGCCGCCCGGCGCAGCGCATACGGGTCCTTGCTGCCCGTCGGCTTCTCGTCAATCGCCCAAAAACCGACCAGCGTGTCGAGCTTGTCGGCCAGCGCGACGGCAATCGAGACCGGGTCGGTCGGCACGACGTCGGACGGGCCTTGCGGCTTGTAGTGCTCTTCGATCGCGGCGGCGACGGATGCGTCTTCGCCTTGAAGAACCGCGTACTTCCGGCCGATCGCGCCCTGCAGTTCGGGGAATTCGCCGACGACTTCCGTCGGCAGATCGGCCTTGGCGAGCAGCGCCGCGCGGGCCGCCAGATCGGGGTCCGCACCGACGACCGGAGCGATCTCGCGCGCAAGCGCCAGGATGCGCTGGACGCGCTCGCCTTGCGTGCCGAGCTTCGCGTGGAAGGTCACATCCAGATGATCGAGCCGCGCCATGCGCTGGTCGAGCGGCTTCTTGAGATCGAGCCCTAATTTTTCGGCCGATGCGGCAAGTTTGTCGAGGTCCGGCAGGTCGGCCTGATCGGTCTTCCAGAAATGCACGGCGTCCGACAGGCGCGCGCGCACGACCTTGCCGTTGCCATAGGCGATTTCCTTGCCGCCATCCTTCGCCTCGATGTTCGACGTCAGGATGAAGCGGTTGGCGAGGCGCTCCGTCTCGCCCTGCGGCCGCGTGACGAAGCACTTCTGGTTGGCGCGGATGGTGAGGCGGATGACCTCGGGCGGGATGTCGAGGAAGCTCTCCTCGAACTCGCCCATCAGGACGACCGGCCATTCGACCAGGCCCGAGACCTCGTCCAGCAGGCCTTCGTCCTCGATCACGTCGAGACCGTTCGCGAAAGCGAGGTTCCGGGCGTCGTCAAGGATGATGCGCTTGCGGCGCTCGGCGTCCAGCACGACCTTGGCGGCTTCCAGCTTGGTCACGTAGTCGTCGAAGCGGCGCACCACGATCGCGTCCGGCGCATGGAACCGGTGGCCGTAGGTGACGTTGCCGGACCGTATGCCGTCGACCTCGAAATCGACCACGACCGGCTCCTCGGTCTCGGGACCGAAGGTGCAGAGGATCGTCTGCAAGGGGCGCACCCAGCGCAGCGAGCCGGGCTTGGCAGACGCGGCACCCCAGCGCATCGATTTCGGCCACGGGAAGTCGCGCACGATGCGCGGCATGATTTCGGCGATGATTTCTTCCGCCCCCCTGCCCGGCTTAGACAGATGCGCGACGTAGAACTCGCCCTTCTTGGGATCGGTATGGACATGCGCCTGCGACAGGTCGCTCAGGCCCGCCTTGCGCAGGAAACCCTGCACGGCCTGTTCCGGCGCGCTGGTCGACGGCCCCTTGATCTCCTCGCGCACGTCCTTCGAGCGGGCAGTCAAGCCGCGAATGTCGAGCGTCAGCCGGCGCGGCGTCCAGTATTCGGTCGCGGCTTCGTATGTCAGGCCGGCATCGACCAGACCGTCGGTGACCAGCTTCTTCAGGTCGCCCGCAGCCTTGCGCTGCATGCGTGCGGGTATCTCTTCACTGCGAAGTTCGAGAAGCAGGTCGGGCATGGTTTAATCCAGAATGTCGGCCGTGCGGCAGACGATCGAGAAGCGGTCGGCAAGGGCTGCCAGTTCGGCGCGGTGGAGGTCGGCGGCGGACAAGACGCCGGAGCCATCGACATGCGGGAGGTCGCGCGTCGCGGACGCGTCGGACAGGACGGTCGTCTGGTAGCCCAGGTCGAGCGCCGCGCGGGCGGTCGCCGACACGCACATATGCGTCATGAAGCCGGCGAGGATCAGCCGCTTGCGGCCGGCCTTCTCCAGGACTTCCGCGAGGCCCGTTCCGGCAAAGCCGTTGGGCAGGCCCTTTTCGACCACCGTCTCGCCGACGCGCGGTTCGGCCTCGTCGGCGAAGGCGAAGGCGGTCTTTTCGGGATCGAACAGCCCGCCCGGCTTGCCCTTGTGCTGGACATGGACGATCGGCGTGCCGGCCCCGCGCGCGGCGGACAAAAGCGCGGCGATGTTGGCGAGCGCCGCCTTGCCGTCCGGCAGCGGCAGCGCGCCGTCGACATATTCACGCTGCGCATCGATGACGACCACGGTCGCTTCGGAGAGCGTGGGCGGGGTCAGGTTCGCACCGGCAAGCTGGAGAAGTGTCTTCGCGCTCATGCCGCTTTTCCTTCCGTCCAGCCGAACCCGCCGGCTTCTGTTGCAAGAAACGCTTCGCCGCAGGCCTTGGCCAGGTTGCGGACCCGCAGGATGTAGCTCTGGCGTTCGGTGACCGAGATCACGCCGCGCGCATCGAGCAGGTTGAAGGCATGGCTCGCCTTGATCGCCTGGTCGTAGGCGGGAAACACCATCTTGTGCACCGGCCGGTTGTCGCTTTCCTTGGGCGCACCGGCATCGAGGAGCGCCTTGCACTCCCGCTCGGCGTCCTCGAAATGGCGCAACAGGATGGCCGTGTCGGCATGCTCGAAATTGTGCCGCGAATATTCCTGCTCCGCCTGTAGGAACACGTCGCCATAGGTGACCTTCTCTGCGCCTTCGCGGCCGTTGAAGTTCAGGTCGTAGACGTTGTCGACGCCCTGCACATACATTGCGAGACGCTCCAACCCGTAGGTGAGTTCGCCCGCGACCGGCGCGCATTCGATGCCGCAGACCTGCTGGAAATAGGTGAACTGCGAGACCTCCATGCCGTCGCACCAGCATTCCCAGCCGAGGCCCCAGGCGCCCAGCGTCGGGCTTTCCCAGTCATCCTCGACGAAGCGGATGTCGTGCAGCAGCGGATCGATGCCGATCGCCTCCAGCGAGCCGAGATAGAGTTCCTGAAGGTTCGAGGGGTTCGGCTTCAGAATCACCTGATATTGGTAGTAGTGCTGGAGCCGGTTCGGGTTCTCGCCATAGCGCCCGTCCTTCGGCCGGCGCGACGGCTGCACATAGGCGGCGTTCCACGGCCGGGGCCCGAGCGCACGCAACGTCGTAGCAGGATGGAACGTGCCGGCGCCGACTTCCATGTCATAGGGCTGGAGCACGACGCAGCCATAGGCCGCCCAGTAGTCGTGCAGCGTCAGGATAAGCCCCTGGAAGGAGCGGCTCGGATGCATATGGGCAGGCTTGTCGGTGGTCACGGCATGCCTCTGAAGGGCTGTGGCGGGTCGGCCACGTCCTAGACAGGTCGCGGTGGAGCGTCAAGGAGAGCGCGACAACGCTTTGCGCGTTGCCGCCTTTCGCGAGATCAGTTCGCGGCCTGGGGCAGACGCAGTTGCTGGCCGGGAACGATGCGGCCGGGATCGCCGCGCAGTTCGGGATTGAGCTCCAGGATGTCGTTGTACCGGTTGCCGTCGCCGAGCGCCCGGTTGGCGATCGACCAGAGCGACTCGCCCGGCAGGACGACGTGGACCGGATCGCCCGTGGAGACCGTTTCGACGGCTGCGGCGGGAGCAGGCTGGCGCGGCGCGGCGGGCACATCCGGGATCGGCACCATGGCAGGCGCCAGCGACGCCTCCTCGGTGGTTTCCTCGACTTCAGCGCGATCCTCGACCGGCGGCAGGCCTTCGACCAGCTTCTTCTCGACGTCCGCCAGGATTTCCGGCTCGGGATCGAGGGCGCGCGCGTGTTTCCACTGGAAGGTCGCTTCGAGCTTGCGTCCGACGCGCCAGTAGGCGTCGCCCAGATGATCGTTGAGGACCGGGTCGGCCGGCATCAGGCCAACGGCGCGCTCGAGTTCGCGCACGGCATCGTCGAACCGTCCGAGCCGATAATACGCCCAGCCCAGCGAATCGACGATGTAGCCGTCGCTCGGGCGCAAATCCACGGCCCGCTGGATCATGTCCAGCCCTTCCTGGAGGTTCATGTTCATGTCGACCCAGGAATAGCCGAGATAGTTCAGGACCTGCGGCTGCTCGGGGAAGAGTTCCAGTGCCTTGCGGAAGTTCGGCTCCGCCTTGGGCCATTCCTTCAGGCGCTCATAGGCGATGCCGCGCTGGTAGAAGATGTTCCAGTCCTGCCGCTTCGGCTCGGAAATGAGCGCCACCGCGCGATCGTAGAGATCGGCGGATTCCTGGTATTTTTCCTGCGAGGAGTAGACGCCGCCAAGCGCCAGATAGGCGCGCATGTCGTCCTGATCTTCCGAAAGCGCGGCCTTCAGATGCTCGATCGCCTCGTCGTGGCGGTCGAGGTCAGCCAGATTGAGGCCAAGCTGCAATTCGGCGACACGCTTCATGGGCGAGGCGTCGGGAATCCTCTCGTAGAACGCGATCGCGCGCGCGCCGTCACCCTGCTGCTCGGCGACGCCGGCAAGCTGGATCAGGATCGCGTCGCTGTCGGGCCAGAGCGCGATCGCATATTGGAGATAGAGGCGCACGAAGGACTCGCCGCCCGAGCGGTTGAGCGCGGTCGCGAGGTTGAGAAGGACCTCCGCCGTCCCCTTCTTCACGTCGGGGATGAGCGGCGCGATTTCGTCGCCGGCCTCGATATGCTCGCGAAGTGCAACCACAGTGACGCGGCCGGGCGCGAATTCCTCGGCCTTGTCGAGCACGGCCAGCGCTTCGTCGCGCTCGCCCTGCCTTGCCAGGAAACCCGCATAGGCTTCGAGCGCGCGCAGATATGCATCGGGAGCAGCGCCGCCGGCTGCCGCGTTGGTCGCGGTCGCCTCATAGGCGGTGCGTGCCGCCTCCGTGTCGCCGGCGAGATCGGCGATGAGGCCGCGATGGTGGCTGACGAAGAGGTTGTACCATTCGGGGCCGGACAGGCTGTCGAGTGTGGCCAGGGCCCCTGCATCGTCTCCCGCGCCGAGCTTGGCCCACGCGGTCATGATGCCGGTGATCAGCTTGTCGAGATCGGATTCGAGCGCCAGCTTGAGAAAATTCTGCGCTTCGACGTACTCGCCCTTGTTGATCGCGTCGACGCCGAGCGCGAGGCGCGAGAAACGCTCGACTTCTGGCGCAGACTTCAGTTTTTCAGCGAACGGAAGCGCTTCTTCGAACGATCCTTGCGAGATCAAACCGAGAAGCAGGCTCTGCTGAAGCGTCTGATTGTCGGGATCGAAGGACAGCGCGCGCTGATAATAGGCGATGGAAGCGTCGAGCTCGTTGTCCGTCTCGGCTATGCGTGCCGCGAGGTAGGCGCCCGAAAGCGTGCTGACGCGCACCATCTCGAGCGGGGTCTCTGGCTGGTTCGCCGATGCCGGTATCGTGAGCGCCGTGCTGGCGAGCAGTCCCGCAGCCACGATCCAGCGTCCTGTCAAAAGCCGCATTGCATCCCTTCCTGTCGGTCCGACGCGCCCGATACCGGACTCGCTAAACGTTTGAAGGCCGAAAGCATGGCCTTTTTGCGGAGACGTATCAATCCGCCGGGGATCACGAGGCTGTCAGAAACCGCCGCAAGTCCAGGCGTCTCAGTTCACGCGGCTGATGCAGAAGTCGATAACGTCCAGCATCGCCTGCTTTTGCGGGGTGGCCTTGAGGGGCGCGAGCGCGTCGCGGGCGATCTCGCCGAAATGGCGCGCGCGCCCGATCGTGTCGCCGATCGCGTTGTGTTTGGTCATCAGGCCGCGTGCGCGATCGAGCGAATCATCGTCGGTGCGGTCGTTCTCGATCGCGGCCTTCCAGAATTCGCGCTCCGAGGCCGAGCCGCGCCGATAGCTGAGAATCACCGGCAGCGTGACCTTGCCCTCGCGAAAATCGTCACCGACATTCTTGCCGAGGCTCTTGGTGTCGCCGCCATAGTCGAGCGCGTCGTCGATGAGCTGGAAGGCGAGTCCGAGATTGGTGCCGTACGACCGCAGTGCCGCGCGGTCGTTCTTCGACGCACCTGCCACGATCGGCCCGACTTCTGCGGCGGCCGAGAAGAGCGCCGCCGTCTTCGCCTTGATGACGGCGAGATAGTCGTCCTCGGTTGTTTCGAGGTTCTTGGCGACGCCCAACTGCATCACCTCGCCCTCGGCGATGACGGAGGCAGCCGATGAGAGGATATCGAGCGCGTCGAGCGAGCCGACCTCGACCATCATGCGAAACGCCTGACCGAGCAGGAAATCGCCGACCAGTACGCTGGCCTGGTTGCCCCAGATCATGCGGGCCGTGCGCTTGCCGCGCCGCATATCGCTTTCGTCCACGACGTCGTCATGCAGCAGCGTCGCGGTGTGCATAAACTCGACGCTTGTCGCGAGCTTGACGTGGCCGTCGCCCTTGTAGTCGAACATCTGCGCGGCAGCGAGCGTGAGCATCGGGCGCAGGCGCTTGCCGCCCGACGAGATCAGGTGATTGGCAACCTCGGGAATCATCTGGACGTCCGAGCCGGCCTTGGACAGGATGAGCTCGTTGACCCGCCCCATATCGGCGCGCGTCAGCGCTATGATGGCCTCGATCGACGCGTTTTCGCGCTTGCCGCCCTCAATGTTGACTACAACGCCCACCAAATGGAACTCCCGTCCGCGCGGCCCGGCCGCAATCCTCGCTTTGCGAGACTCTAGGCAGAGGCATCGGGTACGACAAGGGGCGAATTGGCGCGGTGCGCGTTCCCCACCACCACACAGCTTTGCCGTTTACATCGGCGATCCAACCTGAAAGCTTCATCGTCATGATCGAATTGATGCGCACCAACGACCCCGTACTGATCTCCTTTGTGGAAGCCCTGCTGCGAGATGCGGGGCTCGAACATTTCGTGGCCGACCAGAACATGAGCATCATCGAAGGCTCGCTCGGCATCCTGCCGCGCCGGGTGATGATTTCGGAAGACGACGCGGCCGAGGCGCGCAGGCTGCTGGTCGACGCCGGCATTGCGGATGAGATGAAGAACAAGTGATCGCGGAGAGCCGTGTCGATGACAGCGACGTGAACGACGAGCCGCACACGCTCGACGCCTTCCATCGCGGCAGTTTCCATCTCGTGCAGCCCGCATCGCGCGGTCATCGCGCAGGCATGGATGCGATGATGCTCGCGGCCTGTGTACCGTCCAGCTTCGGGGGACATATCGCGGATCTCGGCGCGGGCTCCGGCGCGGCGGGGCTGGCTGCGATCTCGCGCTGCATGCAGGCGCATGTCACGCTCATCGAGAATTCCGACGCGATGGCGCGCTTTGCACGCCTCACGATCGCGCATGAGGCCAATACGCGCATCCACGGCCGGGCGGAGTTGCTGGTCGCGGACGTGACGCTGACGGGCAAGGCGCGTCTGGCGGCCGGACTTGCCGACAACGGGTTCGACTACGTCTTGATGAACCCGCCCTTCAACGCCGCCGTCGACCGCGCATCGCCCGACGCCTTGCGCCGCGCCGCCCATGTGATGGATGATGACCTCTTCGAGCGCTGGCTTCGGACGGCGGCGGCTATCGTTCGTCCGCGCGGCGGCCTCGGCCTGATCGCCCGGCCGCAATCCCTGCCGGAAATTCTCTCGGCGATGGAGGGGCGGTTCGGCAACGCGCAGATCATGCCGGTGCTGCCCCGGCCGTCCGAAAACGCGATCCGGATCATCGTGCGTGCCGTGCTCGGGTCGCGCGCGCCGCTGTCGCTGGTGCCTCCGCTTATCCTGCATGGCGACACCGGCGAGGCTCTTTCGGAGCGCGCAGACGCCATATGCAACGGAAAGGCGTCGCTTTTCGGGGATTAGGCCAACAAAGCGCGGGCTGCGATATTGCGCCTCTGGCGCGAGTTCCTACATCCGATTCCAGCCCAAGGAGACATGCCCCTCGTGAGACGACTGTTCAGCCGCCTTCTTCCCCGCTCGATGCGCTCCAACGCAGTCACCATTCCCGTCATCCGCCTGCATGGCGCCATCATGTCCGGCGGAAGCGCGTTTCGGCAGAACCTGTCGCTCGCGACGACAGCCGGGCTGATCGAAAAGGCGTTCGCGGTCAAGGATGCGCCGGCGGTTGCGATCTCGATCAATTCGCCGGGCGGCTCGCCGGTCCAGTCGCGGCTGATCTACAAGCGCATTCGCGACCTCGCCGAGGAGAAGAACAAGCGCGTCATCGTCTTCGTCGAGGACGTCGCGGCATCCGGCGGCTACATGATCGCGGTCGCGGGCGACGAGATCATCGCGGACCCAAGCTCGATCGTCGGCTCGATCGGCGTCGTCTCGGCCTCCTTCGGCTTCCAGGAACTCATCAAGAAGATCGGCGTCGAGCGGCGCGTCCACACGGCCGGCCAGAACAAGTCGATCCTCGATCCCTTCCGCCCGGAAAAGAAGGAAGACGTCGAGCGCCTGAAGACGCTGCAACTCGAGATCCACGACACTTTCATCGAACTGGTGAGAGAGCGGCGCGGCGCGAAGCTCGCGGATAATCCGGACCTTTTCACGGGCATGTTCTGGACGGCGAAGACCGGGCTCGATCTCGGCCTCATCGACGGCATGGGCGACATGCGCGGTTTCCTCAGGCAGCGCTATGGCGAGAAGACCAGGCTGCAACTCGTCTCGATGCCGCGCGGCTTCTTCGGCCGCAAGCTCGGCATTTTCGGCTCCTCGCTGCCAAGCGGCGGCGAGATCGCGGCGGCAGCGGCCGACGGGCTTTTCGAGGCGGCCGAGGAGCGCGCGCTGTGGAGCCGGTTCGGACTGTGATGCGCGTGCGGTGCTTCAATTCCGCCCAAAATGCATCTACTATCGACTTCGTGTGATTGCGGCCTCGATCCGCACCCCCAGGAAGGGAGAACTGGAATGCCTCAGTTGATCTTTTTCGCCCTCCTGGGTGTTGCCGGCTATATCGGATACCGATCCTTCGTGCGCGAGGCGGAGCGGGTGACCGCCAAGGCACGCCGCGCCGAGACCGAGCGCCAGGCCGGATCGCAGGGCACGCTTGTGAAGGACCCGAAGACGGGCGAATACCACCTCCTGAAGGACCGGTGATCGTCGACAGTCCGGGCATCATGTCGAGTTTTGCCGTGACGTCTGACGCATTCGTCGCGCATGCGCCCGCGAAGGTGAACCTCGCGCTGCATGTCACCGGCCGGCGCGACGACGGCTATCATTTGCTCGACACGCTGGTCGTGTTCACGGAAGCCGGCGACACCGTGACCGCCCGCCTCGCTGAGCGGGACACGCTCACCATTCAGGGCCGCTACGCGCAAGGGCTCGCCACCGACAGCGACAATCTCGTTGCGCGCGCACGCGATCTGCTGCGACGGTTGGCGGGCACGCGGCCGACACCTGCCGTCGCGCTGGACCTCGACAAGGCGTTGCCGATCGCATCGGGGATCGGCGGCGGGTCGAGCGACGCGGCTGCGACTTTGCGTGTTCTGTGCCGGGTCTGGCGGCTCGACCTCGACGAGGAGGTTCTGCGACGCGAGGCCCTGGCTCTCGGAGCCGATCTGCCGATGTGCCTTGCAGCCCGACCGCTCATCGCAACCGGCATCGGAGAGAGGCTGGCGCCGGTCGTGTTGCCGGAGCTTCATATGGTGCTGGCCAATCCCGGTGTCGGCGTTTCCACACCGGCGATCTTCAAGGCGCTGCAAAGCCGCGAGAATTCGCCGCTGCCGCCATTGCGTGCCACGTCCAGCATGGCCAACCTCGTTGGTTGGCTGGGCTCGACGCGCAACGATCTCGAACATCCGGCGATGTCGATCGCGCCAGACATCGGCGACGTGGTCAAGACGCTCACCGCCAATGGGGCAGCGCTGGCGCGCATGTCCGGGTCGGGCGCGACATGTTTCGGCATCTTCGGCTCACAGGACGAGGCGGCGACAGCGGCGGCCGCAATCGCTACCGCCCGTCCAACATGGTATGTCGAGGCGACACGGACGATCGAGCGGGAGCAAATCCATGGCGCGGATTGACGAGACGAGACCCTTCGTGGCGGTCGGCATCGCCGTTCTCACGGTCTCCGACACGCGCAGCCTCGCCGACGACAAGTCCGGCGCGACGCTTGCAGAGCGCATCGCGGAAGCCGGTCACAGGCTTGCCGCGCGCGACATCGTCACCGACGACGTCGAACAAATCCGCGCGATCGTCTCGCGCTGGTCGAAGGACGATGCGATCGACGTGATCATCACGACCGGCGGGACCGGCTTCACCGGCCGCGATGTGACGCCTGAGGCGCTCGAGCCACTGTTCGAAAAGCGCATGGACGGCTTTTCAGAAGTGTTCCACCGCATCTCCTACGACAAGATCGGCACCTCCACGATCCAGTCGCGCGCGACCGGCGGCGTCCTCAACGCGACCTTCGTCTTCGTGCTGCCGGGTTCACCGGGCGCATGCCGCGACGCGTGGGACGGTATCCTCAAGCCGCAGCTCGACTACCGGCACATGCCGTGCAATTTCGTGGAGATCATGCCCCGGCTGGACGAGCATCTGCGGCGCGGCGCGGGAACTGCCGTCTAGGCATCCTTGACCACAGGCGCAGCGAGGATTTCGGCGGCGAGACGCCGGGCGGAGACCGCCTTGGCGATCATGCCGGCCGAACCGTCGCCGCGCGACAGCGACATGGCCTGGCGCTTGGTGATCACTAGGCCGTCCACCAGCGGACGCCGGCCGGCAAATATGCGGGAGAGAAAAGGCAGGCGGGGATGCTTCGAGCGGGTGAACCGCGCCGCGTTCGTCGCCGCGTTGATGTGCGACATCACCGTCTCCATCCAGCCCTCGCGCAGGCGAGCGCCCGGTTCCAGAAGCAGGATCCATTCGCTCTTGGCCTGCCGCACCCCGGCGGACGCATGCGCATTGGCGATGTAATGGCAGCCGGCATGCTCCGCGACGCGATGGGTCTGGTCGGACGAGCCGGTGTCGCAGACGATCACCTCGCGAACGACGCCCTCGACCGCTGCCCCCACCAGAGATGACAGCGTGCGCGCAAGCGCATCCTCGTGGTTCCGCGTTTCGATCACGACCGACAGCATCATCGCGAAATAGCCGAAACCGCACGGCAACGCCAGCGTTGCGCTGCAGCGAAGAAAGTTCTTGCTTTGTTCTCTTTGGTAAAATAGGAATAGTTTCATCAAAGAGAGACGAGTCGCAAGCGGCAGAACCGCCCCGGAGCGCACTTCATGGAACCTATCAGACAAGCCGACATCGCAGCCTACACCAGCGGTGGCGCCCCCATGGCCAATGCCATGATCGAGGAAAGCGGATTGCGCGTCGGTTTCGACCGGCGTCGCGGCCGCGGTGCGGGCGTCAATATGAGCGGCCGCTTCGAGCCCGTTTCCCGTCATGTCTTCGACGATGGCTGGAACTCGCTGGAGGAATTGCCGCCGTTCAAGACCGAGGTGCAGGTCGAGAAGCCGCGCACCATCATCACCCGCAACGATTCGCCCGACATCTCCTTCGACCGGTCGATCAATCCGTATCGTGGCTGCGAGCATGGCTGCGTCTACTGCTTCGCGCGGCCGACGCACAGCTATATGGGCCTGTCGGCGGGGCTTGACTTCGAGGCGAAGCTGTTCGCCAAGCCGGACGCGGCGCGCCTTTTGGAGCGCGAGCTGGCGAAGCCCGGCTACGAGCCAAAGACGATCGCCATCGGCACCAACACCGACCCTTACCAGCCGATCGAGAAGCAATGGCGCATCATGCGCGAGGTGCTGGAAGTTCTGGAGGCGCACAACCACCCGGTGGGCATCGTGACCAAGTCGGCGCTCGTGATGCGCGACATCGATATCCTGTCGCGGATGGCGGAAAAGGGCCTGGCCAAGGTGGCGCTGTCGGTGACGACGCTCGACCGCAAGCTCGCGCGCACTATGGAACCGCGTGCCGCCACGCCTGCGCGCCGGCTGGAAGCCCTGCGGGCGATGGACGAGGCCGGAATTCCGGTGTCGGTGATGATCGGGCCGGTGATCCCTGCCCTCAACGACCAGGAGATCGAGCGCATTCTGGAATCCGCCTATGCGGCGGGTGCGCGTGAGGCCGGCTACATCATCCTGCGCCTGCCGCTGGAGGTCAGCCCGATCTTCAAGGACTGGCTCCTGCGGAACTATCCCGACCGCTACCGCCACGTCGTCTCGCTGATCCGCTCGATGCGGGACGGCAAGGATTACGACGCCGAGTGGGGCAAGCGCATGAAGGGCACCGGCCCCTATGCCTGGCAGATCGGACGCCGGTTCGAGATCGCCGCCAAGCGCCTCGGTCTCAACACCGAACGCCGCCGGCTTCGCAACGACCTCTTCACGCCGCCGGCACAGGCGGGTCAGCAGCTCATGCTGCTCTGACATAACCAGTCATGGTCGCGCACCCTGCCCGGCCATTCCAGTCCCGTCCGGCCTTTGCCTGTCCCCTGCGCCGACGGACGCCTTCCCGATCCGCCGCCCCTTTGGGTCGGGAAGGTCTTGCGGAGAATCGGAGCCGGTGCGAGCTTGCCGCACATGACTCGCCCGCGCCCCGATTCTCCGACCCTTTTCGAACTGCCCGTTCGGCCCGACTTCACGCTCGAGCGCGAGGCGATGCGGGACGGGCGTTTGCCGGTCGCGGGCACGGACGAGGCCGGACGCGGTCCGCTCGCAGGTCCCGTCGTAGCGGCTGCCGTGATTCTCGATCCCGATTCGATTCCCGATGGCCTCGACGATTCGAAGCGGCTCGACGCCGGTGCACGCGAACGCGTGTTCGCCGACATCCTGTCGCACGCGGTCGCGGTTTCGTTCGCCTCGGTCTCGGCCCTGTCCATCGATGCCGCCGACATCCGCAAGGCGAGCCTCGAGGCGATGCGCCGCTCTGTCGCGACGCTGTGCGTCCAGCCCCTGATGGTTCTGGCCGATGGGCGCGACGTTCCGCCCGGCCTCATCTGCCTCGGCCGCGCCATCGTCAAAGGCGATCAGCGTTCCCAGTCGATCGCAGCGGCATCGATCGTCGCCAAGGTGGTGCGCGACCGCATGATGGCGCGTGCCGGCGCCTGCGACCTGCGCTACGGCTTCGAAGTGCATATGGGTTATGCGACCGAGCGCCACCGCACGGCGATCAGCGCCCACGGCCCCGCATCGCGGCTGCATCGCCTGTCGTTCGCGCCGTTCCGGCTGGCCGAACCTGTCGGATAGACCGGGATTTCTGCCCCGCTTTCGAGAGACTTTCCGGTTTTCATCAGCCCTATCGTGCGAAGAATCGACAACGAAAAACGCCGCCCGGAGGCGGCGTTTTCAAAATGTCGGTGAGACCGGCTTAGTTCAGCCGCGCCTTGACGTCGTCGAGAGCCGACTTGAAGAGCGCCGCGTCGGCCTTGGTGTCGACCCGGTCGGCGAGGATACGCCCCGCCGCCGCAATGGCAACGTCGACCGCGCTGGAGCGGACTTCGTTCACCGCGTCCCGCTCGGCCTGAGCGATCTTCTGCTCGGCCAAAACCGTACGACGGGCGACGTAGTCCTCGGTGTTCTTCTTGGCTTCGGCCACCAGCATGGTTGCCTCGCGCTTGGCGGCAGCGACGATGTCGCCTGCTTCCTGCTCGGCTTCCTTGCGCTTGCGCTGATATTCGGCGAGCAACTGCTGCGCCTCTTCACGCAGGCGGCGTGCCTCTTCCAGCTCGTTGCGGATCTTGTCCGCACGCGCGTCGAGCGACTTCGCGACCATGGCCGGCACGCCGGCATAGATCACGATCGCCAGGAAGATGAACAGGCCGACTGTTGCCCAGAATGTCGCGTCCATGGCGTCTATCCTCTCGCGGCCTTGACGGCGGCGGATACGGCAGCCTTGTCGGCCTTTGCGCCGATAACCTCCTGAACGATGGCCGTGGCCGTCTCCTCGGCGATCGAGCCGACGTCGCGCATCGCAGCATCCTTGATGAGTGCTATGCGGGCTTCGGCTTCGGCGAGCTTTGAATTGAGCGACGCCTCGGTCTGCTTGCGCTCGACTTCGGCATCAGCCTTGGCCTTGTCGCGTGCGCCCTGGCCGATGGCGCTTGCCTTGGCCTTCGCCTCTGCGACTTCCTGCTCGTAAGCAGCAATCGCGGCGTCGGCCTCTTCCTTCATGCGTGCAGCCTGGTCGAGATCCTGGGCGATACGATCGCTTCTGACCTCGAGAATGCCGCCGATGCGCGGAAGAACGACCTTGCTCAAAAAGAGGTAGAACAAGCCGAAAGTGATCGCCAGCCACAGAATCTGCGACGCGAAGGTGGATGAATCGAAAGGCGGAAACACTCCACCGGCCTCGTGCTCGACGCCGACTTCGGATTGCGTTTCCGTTCCTGATTCCTGCGCGAATGCAGGCGCCACGAACATGGACTTCCCCTGTCAAAGAGTGGCCGGCCGCCAAAGGCAGCCGGCATTCCAGTCTGATCGTCTTAGACGGCGAAGAGGAGCAGAAGCGCGATCAGCAGCGAGAAGATGCCGAGAGCTTCCGTAACCGCGAAGCCGAAAATCAGGCGGCCGAACTGGCCGTCGGCAGCCGACGGGTTGCGCAGGGCGCCCGAGAGGTAGCTACCGAAAATGTTGCCGAGGCCGAGTGCCGTGCCGGCCATGCCGAAGCATGCGAGACCTGCGCCGATGTAACGAGCTGCTTCCGCTTCCATGTCAAACTCCTTGTGACTTATCAGATTGCGGTTTCGGGATGACGGTCAGACCGCCAGCGAAATTGATCGAACCACTAATGGCTCGGGTGGACGGCGTCGTTCAGATACATGCAGGCGAGAACGGCAAAGACGTAAGCCTGCAGGAACGACACCAGGAATTCGAGGCCGGTCAATGCGACCGTCATGAACAGCGGAAGGATGGCCCCGCCGACACCGAGCGCGCCGAGGCTGCTCATCGACACGATGAAGCCCGCGAACACTTTCAGCGTGATGTGGCCGGCGAGCATGTTCGCGAAAAGACGAACCGAGAGGCTGACCGGGCGTGACAGGAAGGAGATGATCTCGATGATCACCACCATCGGCAGCACCGCCGCGGGGACGCCACTGGGCACGAAGAGTTTGAGGAACTTCAGCCCGTGTTTGTAGAAGCCGTAGATGACGACCGTGCCGATCACGACCATCGCAAGCGCGAAGGTGACGATGATGTGGCTGGTGACGGTGAAGAAATAGGGGAACATGCCGAGCATGTTCGCGACGAGCACGAACATGAACAGCGAGAACACCATCGGGAAGAATTTCATGCCCTGCGTGCCGGCTGCGTCGCGCAGCATGTTGGCCACGAACTCGTAGGACATTTCGGAAACGGACTGCGCGCGGCTCGGGATGAGGCCGCGGCTCGACGTCGTGAGATAGAGGAATGCGCCGGCGGTCGCGACGGTGGCGACCATGAACAGCGACGAGTTGGTGAACGACAGGTCGAGCCCGCCGATCTCAATCGGAATCAGCTTGGAGATCTGAAACTGGTGGATTGGATCGTCGGCCAATGTGGACCCCTCGATAAATCAGATGCGCCCTTCGGCGCGTTTCATTTCTTGTCCTGCCCGCCAGCATCGCTTTTCGGCGACGCTCTCGGGCCCGGCTCCGCCACCATGCCCGCAGACCGCAGGACATTGAGCACACCGGCTACAAATCCGAGGAGCAGGAAGATGATGAGACCCCATGGCGATGTCCCCGCCACACGATCGATCAGCCATCCTATGACTGCCCCGACAGCAATTCCCGCGATGAACTCGCTGGAAAGCTTCATTGCCTGTCCGTAACCGGCCATGCTGCCGGTCACAGGTTTCTTGTCCCCGTCTCGCGCCGGTCTTCTGGCTGCGAGTGCAGCCTCGAGTTCGCGGCTGCGGCGTTCGAGGTCTTCCTGACCTATGCCAGCCGACGTGCGCTCGGGCTCGGTTTTTCCGGTTTCGTCTGGCCTGTCACTGCCGGCCATACCAACCTCCAGCCCGGAAAGCACGTCATCGGCTGTCCGCTTTCAATTCGCGCGCAACATAGTTAGGGGCCCCTCCCCAGTCAAGCCGAGTCCGGACCCCGAATTGCCACTCAGTAATCTAGTGAAATCAGATATTTAGCCATGTGCGACAATGCGCCATGGCCTCGACCGGGAGCGTTTGGTGCGAATCCCGCACAGATCGGGGCTTTAAGAGCCTAGCTCCAGCCGCCGCCATGGGTGCGATAGAAGATGTGAAGGCCGATCTTCTTCATCTTTTCCATGGTGCGTGCCCAGCGCGGATGCACATAGGTCGCATGGTAATGCGTGGACGAGCCGACTTCGGGAATGAATATCTTGCCGGCGGTGACCGCCATGCCGACTTCCTGCGCGATCTTGTAATGATTCTGGCTGCGCACGCGCGGCGTGGTGCCGTCGCAGGCAAACGAGAACTGGCAGCGATTGCGCCATGACTGGTTCTGGTAGACGACGCCGCAGATCGTCGCGGGATAGGTCGGGTTGCGGACCCGGTTGAGGATGACCTGGGCGACGGCCGCCTGGCCCTTCACGTCCTCGCCGCGCGCCTCAAAATAGATGCCCTCGGCGAGACACTTCTGCTCCTTGGCAGAAAAGACGCTGGCCGGAAGCGGCTGGCTCATCCAGGCATGGTCGCCATCGGTGACGGGCGGGATGAAGCGACCGGCGCCGGCCTTGTCCTCGTTCTGCAACAAAGTCGCGAAGGGCGACGCCGTCGCGTAGTCAGGCGACGCCGGCGCATAGGCCGTCGCGAGGATGTCGGCCTTCTCGCTGGTGACGAGCGAGGCAAGGAAAGCCGGAACGCCGGGGTCGATCTTCCGATCTTCCTTGAGATGGAAGGCGCCTGCGATCTGGATTTCCTTGCCTTTGATCTGCGGTGCGACGAAGGCCATTTCGAGCGACGGCTCGACGGCCGCGTCGAGCAGCGAACTGGTGCGCTCGAAAACCGAGCCCGCGTTGAACGACTTCGGCGGCGCCACGGGCGCCACATTCACGATGCGGCCCTGCTTGTCGCCACGGGTGACGCGCGATTCGTCGGGCGTGTCGCTGGTTTCGTTCTTGCCGCGGAAGGCGACCGATCCGAGCCCCGGCGCGGTCAGGCCGCTGCCGGATATGGAACCCGTCGCGGATGCGTCGAGAAACTGCATCTCGGCACTGTGCACGGAGCCTGCGACGGACTTCTCGACGAAGCCGCCCCAGCGCTGCGCGCCGGCTTCCGTGCCGGACACGAAGCTTGCCATATCCTGATAGGCCGCCGACGTCGGAAACCCGACCCAGAAGCCAAGGCCGATGAAAAACGGGGCAGCGAGGGATCGCATGCTGCCGGGGTGAAACCTCCGGCGCAGAACCAGTCGACGCAGCACGAAAACTCTCCAGAAACGCAGCACGAAACCAATGACGGCGACAATGATGCATTAACCTTGATGGGGGGTTAACGTGGGCGATGCGGCGCGAGTGTGACGCGCGGAAAAACCGCGCATCACCGCGTCGAAACGTCTCAGCGCTTCTTCTTGGCCCGATTGGCGAAGGGATTTTCGGAGGCGCGCAAGACCATGCGGATCGGAACGCCGGGCATCTCGAACGTCTCGCGAAGGCCGTTCATGAGATAGCGCACATAGGATTGCGGCATCGCATCGGGGCGCGTGCAGGACAAGACGAAGCCCGGCGGGCGGGCCTTAACCTGCGTGATGTACTTGACCTTGAGACGACGTCCGGCAACCGCGGGCGGCGGATGATGCGCAAGCACGCCTTCCAGCCAGCGGTTCAGCTTGCCGGTGGAGATGCGGCGGTTCCAGACGCGATGCGTCTTGTCGACGGCCTCCATAAGCTTTTCGAGGCCACGCCCCGTCTCGCCGGAAACCGTCACGGCCTGGAGGCCGCGCACCTGTGGAAGGAGACGCTCGGTCTTCTCGCGCAGTTCGGCCAGCAGCTCCTGCGGGTTTTCGACCAGATCCCATTTGTTGAAGGCGATGATCGGTGCGCGGCCCTCGCGAATGATCAGATCGGCGATCTGGAGATCCTGCTTCTCGAAGGGGATCGTCGAATCGAAAACGATGATGACGATTTCGGCAAAGCGGATGGCGCGGAGGCCATCGGCAACGGACAGCTTCTCCAGCTTCTCCTGCACCCGCGCCTTGCGGCGCATGCCGGCGGTGTCGAAGAGCTTGATGCGGCGGCCGCGCCAGTCCCAATCGACCGAGATCGAATCGCGGGTGATGCCCGCTTCCGGGCCGGTGAGCAGGCGGTCTTCGCCGAGCATCGTGTTGATAAGCGTGGACTTGCCCGCATTGGGCCTGCCGACGACCGCGATGCGCAACGGCTTGGTCGCGTCGTATTCGGGGATCGTTTCCGCGTCGGGATCGTCGATATCGTCGCCGACCAGCGCCTCGGCGCTGGGAACCGGCGCGAGGTCATCGTCGTCTTCGTCGTCACCCAGCGCGCGCTCCGCGCCGATGGCCTCGATGATCGCCTCGCGCAAATCAGGCATGCCTTCGCCGTGCTCGGCGGAAATCGGTATCGGCTCGCCGAGCCCGAGTTCCCAGGCTTCCAGCATGCCGCCCTGCGCGCCGCGCGCCTCGGCCTTGTTGGCGACGAGCACGACCGGCTTGCCGGTGCGGCGCACCACATCAGCGAAGGTGCGGTCGTCGGGCATCAGGCCAACACGGGAATCGGTGACGAAGAGAACGACATCGGCCTCCGCGATCGCGGCCTCGGTCTGGGCGCGCATGCGGCCGGCCAGCGTGGCGGCGGCTGCGTCTTCCAGACCAGCGGTGTCGATCACGTCGAAGCGCAGATCGTAGAGCTTGGCCGGATGGACGCGCCTGTCGCGCGTCACGCCCGGCGTGTCATCGACCAGCGCAAGCTTGCGCCCGGCCAGCCTGTTGAAAAGCGTGGATTTGCCGACGTTGGGACGGCCGATGATGGCGACCTTGAAGCTCATGTCGCGCTTAAGACGACGTGCCCGAACCGCGGATCAGTTCGGACATGAGTTCTGCTCGCTGCCGAATATTTTGCGGAGCAAAATCGTCGGCGGTGATCTGTTCGAAGAGTGCGAGGGCGTCGGCCAGGCGGCTTTCCTTCCACGCAGAGAGTGCCAAGGCCTCGCGCGCGGAGTGGCGAAGCTGGTTGGTGTCGGCGGTCAACGCCTCGACGCGCTGGGCGACGTCGGCATAGGTGCCGTGATCGACAAGAAGAAGCCCGGCGCGCAGCCGCGCCATGTCGCGGATCGAGGTCGGAACGCTCCTGTCACCCGCAACGCCGTCGAACCCGGCAACGGCGGCGGCGTGATCGCCGGCCTCGGCCTGCAGCGTGGCGGCCCGCAGGCGCGCCAGAACCGGATAGGCGCCATAGCCGTCCGCCTCGAGCTGGGCGAGCGCGGCTTGCGCTTCCTCGGTCTTGCCCTCGCGCGCCAGCGTCAGCGCCTGCGAGTAATCATCGCCCGACGCATTGGCGCGCGACTGCGTCCAGTAATCCCACGCGACGTAGGCCGAGGTAGCAAGCACGACGCCGACCGCGGCGGCGATGACGATCGCGCCATAGCGGTCCCACAGGGCATGCGCGCGATCCTGGCGCATTTCCTGATTCACTTCACGAAAGAAACTGTCGTCGGACATCGGATAACCGGTGCTGGAGTGATGGCGGCCTGCGCGTTACGCTGGCCCAGCCAGATTTTGCATGGGTTTTAGCTGAAAATTGGTCGCATGGAAGGCCCTGCGCACAAAAAGGATGCTTGAGCTGCGCACAAGGGAACCATCCCATGCTCGCCACATTCACCTGACACCGTCTTTCCCACCCATCCTGACCGGCTTTCCATACATCGATGAACCTGACCAGACGCTTCGCTCTCGCTGCCCTCACCTCCGTGTTCGCGCTGCCTGCGGTGGCGGCGGAAAAACCCCTGCCCACTCAATATGTCATCATCTCCTTCGACGGCGCGCAGCATATCGAGCAATGGCAGCGCAGCCGCGCGCTCGCGCGCAAGACCGGGGCGGAGTTCACCTATTTCCTGTCCTGCGTCTATCTGCTGACCCGGGCCGACCGCGCGCTTTACGATCCGCCTCGCCACACGACCGGTCGATCCAATGTCGGTTACGCCGAATCGAAAGACGACGTCGCGCAGCGGCTGCGCCAGCTCTGGACCGCCCGCATGGAAGGCCACGAGATCGCCAGCCATGGCTGCGGCCACTTCGACGGCGGCGAATGGAGCGCATCGGAATGGGAGTCCGAGTTTCGCCAGTTCTCGCAAATCCTGGCCGGCGCGTGGGAGATCAACGGCATTCCGCACCAGCCGCCAAGCTGGAAGACATTCGTCGAGACGGAAATCATCGGTTTCCGCGCGCCTTACTTGTCGACCGGCGCCGGTCTCTTCGACGCGCTTGAGGCCGACGGCTTCGCCTACGACGCCAGCACGGTGTCGCGCGGACCGGCAATGCCGAAGCACGGCACCGTGACGCGGTTTTCGCTGCCGATGATTCCCGAAGGCCCGAGCGCCCGGCCCATCATCGCGATGGACTACAATCTCTTCGTGCGCCATTCGGGCGGGCTGGAGCGCGGCGATCCCGATGGTTCGTTCGAGGCACGCACGCGGCAAGCCTTCACGCAGGCGCTCGACGATCAGCTCGCGGGCGAGCGGCTGCCGCTTCAGATCGGCTTCCACTTCACCCTGATGAACGACGGCGCCTACTGGCGGGCGCTGGAAGGATTTGCGGAAGATGCCTGCGCGAGAGAGAGCGTGCGGTGCGTCAGTTACCGGACATATCTGGAAGAAACCGCCCGGAGCGACGGCTGATCACACCTTCGAGCGCACACCCCAGATTGCCACTGCGGACGCGATCAATGCCGCCGCTGCGAGGAGAGAGGGCGCGGTGAAACTGCCGGTCTGATCGGCCACGATGCCGCCGACGACCGGCCCGATGATCTGGCCCAGGCCGAAAGCAGCCGTCATGAGCGCGAGCACCCGGCGCGGTGCGGCGCCTGCGAGTTCGCGGCCGATCGTGAGGCCGAAAGCGGTGACCGCGACGAACGTCCCGCCCAGAAGGACACCCGCCAGAAGCGGACCCGCATATCCGCCCATGCTGACGCTGGCGATCACGCCGACCGCCTCGACGAGGCAACCGACCGCAAAGGTCTGAGCCAGGCCGATGCGGCGCGACACGCGTGACCAGAGCCAGACGGACGGCAGCGCCGCGAGACCCGTCGCCAGCCAGACGACCGATTCGAACAAGGGGCCGGCATCGCCCTGCCGCACGATCGTCACCAGGAACGTGGCCGTGACGATGTAGCCGAAACCGAAGATGCCATAGGCGAGGATGATGCGTGTCATGGCCGTGCTGCGCGGCGTCGGCGGCTCCGCAGCGGGTCTTGTCTGGGGTGGGACGCCACGGTCGACCAGCGCGAAGACGACTGCGAAGCCGGCGATCGAGAGGGCTCCCGACCACAGCCAGTTCGCCTCCCACTGCGCGCCGCCCAGCAGGACCGCGCCCGTCATCACGGAGGACAGGGCTATGCCGATGCCCACGCCGCCGAAGTGCCACACCTGAAGGTCGGATCGTCCGGCGGCGGCCAGTCTGCTGAAGATGATGGTCGACAGGAAAACCATCACGAAGGCGCTGGCGACACCTGCCAGGAAGCGGATCGCGATAAAGGCCGGCATGCTCTCCGTCATGCCCATCGCGGCTGCGAGCACCGCGCTCGACGCGAGGCTGACCATCGCGATCGTGTGTTCCCGGCCCTGCCCCCAATTGCCCGCGCCAAGCACCGCGCCGACGAGATAGCCCGCATAATTGGCCGACGCGATCAGCCCGGCATCGGAGGCGGTAAGGCCGAGCGCGTCCATCATGCCGGGCAGGATCGGCGTGTAGACGAAACGCCCGATGCCCATGGCGACCGCCATCGCGATCATTCCGGCGATGGCATAGGTGGCGGGCGAACGGGCTGACGAATCCATCCGTGCGACATTATCGGGCGACCGCATCGCTACAAGCCCGATCATACTGCTGGACCAAAATATGCTCGACGATGGTTTGTATCGCGCCCCGCCCCGGCCGGGCGCGTCGGAACCACCTCGCACCGAGAGCGTTGTGTCGCAACAGTTTGAGTGCAGAAGGAGAGAGAACATGAATTCGATTATCTACATCGTCGGTCTCGTCGTTATCGTCGTTGCCATCCTGTCGTTCATCGGCATCGGCTGAGCATCATCGACCGATCGAGCGAGGCACTGATCCGCAAAAACACTCGCCCGACGTTCGAGGCCGTATTTTCGGCCGAAGCAAAGAGATGTGTCCGCTCGCGTTGATCCGCACGCGACCGCGACAACCAAGAAGGCCGATGACTGTACGTCATCGGCCTTCTTGCATGGACATATAGGGTGTGACGGGCGCTCAGGCCGCTTTCAGGACCGGCTGCGTGATCGCGCGATCCTCGTCCAGCGCCCGAACCGGCCTGATCGACTGCTTCGACAGCCGGTCGTGATAGACGGCGACGCCCTCCTCCGGTCCCATCTCGTCGTCGGCGACCGCACGCAATATCTCGATCAGATCGAGCGGCGCTTCGGCTTGGTTGATCTTGCGCCCGAACAGGGCAAGCCGCGCACCATGCTTCTTCGACTGGTGAAGCAGTTCGAGCGTGTCGCGCGTGGTGCCCGCACTGCCTCCGAGAATGCCGACGATCATCTCGTCGTCATAGGCGACGAGTTCCTCCATGGCGCGGGGGCCATTATACGCGACCTTGAGGAAGATCGGCGCCGCATCGCGGTCGATGCCGGCAAGACAGCGCACGATGCAGTCATTGACGTATTCGCCGACAGCCTCGCCCGACAGCGCGCCGACGTTCGGATTGAAGACTTCGAGGAAGTGCCGGAAGCCAAGCGCGTTGCATTCGGCGCGAAACGCATTGTACGCCTCGAGCATGCGGTGATCCGCGTGCACGTCGTTGGTGAAGGTCAGGCTGTAGAGACCGAGGTCGGCACCGGCGACGCCGTTTGCCAGCGGAGGCCGCCCGCCATGCATGACGCGCGCGAGATCGGCGGTGCGGAATGGGCCGGATGCGGTCTCCCTGTATGTGCCGTGGCGCGGCAGCCAGATTTCCGTCGTGTCGTTAACACGCGCCGCGCGTGCCATCTTGCTTCCGGCGAACAGGTCTTCCTCAATCGCGAGCTTGTGCAGATTGTAGGCGGACAGCAGCATCAGGTCGACGACGTCTTGTTTGACGATCTGGCGCACCGTCTCCAGAAATCCGCGCCGCGTCTGCGGCCGCTGGTTTCCCTCGGCGTCCCGCGCGATGCCGAGCGCGTTGATGCCACGCGCCATATCCGGGTCCTTGGCGTCGCATATCAGGAATTCCTTGGAGCCCGACGGATCGCGGCGGATGCGGTCGAGTTTCTCGTCCAGTCTGGTATTGCGGTTCAAGTCTGTGCTCCTCGTCGCGATGGCGGAAAACGGCTGTTCGGGCGGTCAGAAAGGACTGAGCGATGGGTCGAACCGGGCCAGCGCGTCGGCGCTCGGCAGTCCAGCGCGGCCGCCGGGCATCGTGCATTTCAGCGCCGCGACCGCGTTGGAAAACGCGATGGCGCGCTCCAGCGGCCAGCGATACGACAAAGCAAGCGCAAGCGCGCCGTGGAACGCATCGCCGGCGCCGACCGTGTCTACCACGGTCACCTCGGGTGGGCGTGCATTGGCGAGAGCACCGTTGTCCAACCAAAACAGACCGTCGGCGCCGTCTGTGACGCCGGTCAGCTTGTGGGACGGGCGCGACGCAAGGCGAAGGCCCGTTTCGATGTCGTCCGTGCCGGTGAACTGCGCCAGACCCGGCCGCGAGAACACGACATAATCCGCTGCATCGATCACGGCGGCGATGTCGTCGCGCTTGTGTCGTGAGACGTCGGCATCGAGCACGCTCGGAACCCCTGCGGCGCGGGCCATGCGCAGCCCCCTGAGCGCGCCTTGCGGCCAAGACAAATCACACAGGAACGCGCCGCCGAGATCGTCCGGCTCAAGCCAGTGGGGATCGGATGGCATGTCCGGATCGGCATAGGCGACGATGACGCGCTCGCCATTGCCGTCCATCAGGATCGTCGCGCCGGGCGACTGAAATCCCTCGAAGGATTTGAGCCAGGTCGTGTCGACGCGTTCGGCGTCGAGTTCGTGCCGCATGGCTGCGCCGGTCGCATCGTTGCCGATGCGACCGGCGAGACGCGCGCTGCCGCCCAGCCTCGCGACTGCGACGGCGGCGGTGGCGGCTGGCCCGCCGCCCACCTCCCGGCGCGCGCTCGCATAGATCTTGACGGGCTGCGTCGGGATCGCAGCGACGGTCATGATCGTGTCCTGAATGGCGAGGCCAAGGCAGAAGACCTCCCCCGGCCGCTGATCAGACAAGGCGCACACCCGTGTCTGGATGGAAGAGGTGAAGGCCATCGGCATCGACGCGGAACCGGCGGCCCTTTTCGCCGACATGTGCCGAGCCCGGGCGAACACGGCCCATCACCTCGCGCTCGCCGAGGGTCACGACTGCGATCGAATCCGCGCCATGCTCCTCGACCAGCACGATGTCCGACGTAAAGACTGTGCCGTCAGGCCCATTCGCGTCCTCGGCGAGCGTGACATGCTCTGCGCGCAGACCGACCTCGACACGATCGACGCCGGCGCGTGCAATCGCTTCGGCACGGGCGGGCGGCAGCAGGATGTCGTGGCCATGCCCGAAGGCGAGATGGACCGTGCCGCCTTCACGGCGAATGCTTGCCGGCACGAGGCTCATCGGCGGCGAGCCGATGAAGGTGCCGACGAAGCTGTTCACGGGGCGCTGGTAGATGTCGATCGGCGTGCCGATCTGCTGCACCTCGCCGAGTTTCAGGACGACGATGCGGTCGGCCATCGTCATCGCCTCGATCTGGTCGTGCGTGACGTAGATGCTCGTCGTGCCGAGCGCGACCTGGAGCTTGCGGATTTCCATGCGCATGCCGACACGCAGCTTGGCATCAAGGTTCGACAGCGGCTCGTCGAAAAGAAACACCTTCGGATCGCGGATCAGCGCACGGCCGAGAGCGACGCGCTGGCGCTGGCCGCCGGACAGCGCGCGCGGCTTGCGCTCCAGCAGCATGTCGAGTTCCAGCATTTTCGCCACTTCTGCAACCTTGGCGGAAATCGCCGCGTGCGGCATGTCGCGCATCTTCAGCGCGAAACCGAGATTCTCGGCGACCGTCATATGCGGATAGAGCGCGTAGTCCTGGAAAACCATCGCCATGTCGCGGTCACGCGGGGCGACCGCGTTGAGGCTGCGGCCATCGAGCTTGATCTCGCCGCCCGTGATCTCCTCCAGCCCTGCAATCATGCGCAGGAGCGTGCTCTTGCCGCACCCGGAGGGGCCGACCAGGACGATGAACTCGCCATCGGCCACATCGAGATCAACCGACTTGACCGCATCGACGAGTCCGAACCGCTTCTGCACCGCCCGCAGTGTCAACTCTGCCAATTTCTTCTCGCTCCCTGTTGACATTCGCCCTTTCTAAAGCAGAATAATTACACAGTGTAAATATCATGGTTCAACGATGTCAGGACGATTTGTACCGAGGAGCAGAAGGGAGACGCGCGCGACCGTGCTCGAGAGCCTTTTGCGGACGCGTGGCGCATTTCGTCCGGTTATAGCGCGCGAGTCGAACCTCACGGAAGCCAGCGTTTCCCGCATTCTCAGCGAATTGCGGAAAGAAAACCTGGTGGAAGAGGTGCGCCATCCAGCGCCTCACGTCGGCGGCCCGACCTCTCTTGTTACACTACGCAAGGATATCAGTGTTCTGGGCATCGAACTCTCCAACAGCCGGCTGTCTTTCGGCGTCGGCGATCTCGGCGGCACGCTCGATTACGTCGAACGCATGCCGGCTTCTCCACAGCTTGAGCAGGCGGAATTCGAAACCCTGTTCGATGCCAGCCTGAGCGCGATGCGGGGTTGGGCCAAGACGCGCGGCATCACCGTGCGACAGGCTGCGATGTCGATGCCCGGCTATGGCCGGGACGCCGGCAACCCGATCTTTCCATGGGACGTTGAGCGCCTGCGCGGCTTTCTCGCGGAGGCGTTGCAGGACATTCCGCTGGCGCTCACGAACTCCGTGGTGGCTCAGACGGCCTTCCATCGCTACTCCAGCACGACGCCCTATCAGGTCGCGGGCGACCACCTGTTCCTGTTCGTGGGCCACGGCGTCGCCGGCGTGATCGTCAACGAAGCGGCGCCGATCGACGCGTTCTCGGCGTTCGAGATCGGTCATATGGTGATCGAGCGCGACGGCCTTGCCTGCCGCTGCGGCCACAAGGGCTGCGTCGAGGCGTATACGTCGCTGCGCGCGGTCTCGAAAATCATCGGCGTGTCCGACAGCGAAATCCTGACCAAGGGCGATCGCTTCCTCGAAGTGGTCGGTATGGACAGCATCGCCCGCGAGATGCTGCGCGAACGGCAGTTCCTGCTCGGTCTGGCGCTCGGCAACGCGCTCAACCTTCATCCGGTCTCGACGGTGGTGATCAGCGGGTGGCCGTCGCTCATGCCGGAGGAGGACCGCGCGGCGATCACCGACGGTCTCAACCAGAGCCTGCTCGGTGGCTATGACGAACGCAGACTGACCCTGTCGTTCATCGAGCCGTCGATCGGAAACGACCCCAGCGCCGCGCTCCATTACGCGGCTTATTGCTTTGTACGCGGTGGAGGGATGGACGCGAAAGCGGATCCGCGGGCCGCGATGGAGGAGATTGCCTGACATGCTGACGAGGAACCAATCGGTCGAGACGACCACCAGCCGCGTCGGCGTGCTGTTCGTCGCGTCGCCCCTCTTTTCCGAGGCGGCCGCGACCGAACTGATCGGGCGCACGCAGACCCTGATGGCCGACAAGCGCCTCGCGGGCTCCTTCCAGATTGCAGACACACTGGCGCGTGACCGGGCAAGCTGTGCAGCCGCACTCGCGGCATTCGACCTCGACGCGTTGGACGGGCTGGTGATCCAGCTTTCGACATTCTGCACGGCGGAACTGCTGCACGAGGTGCTGGGCGCGATCGGCGATCGCCGCCTGCCGATTGCGCTCTGGGCTCTGGAAGAAGCCGAGGAAATCGTCACCAACTCCCTGTGCGGCGCTCAGCTCTGGGCATCGACGCTCACACGCTTCGGTCACGGCTTCACGCTGTTCCTCGGCAACCCCGACAATGCCGAACTTGCCGACGACCTCGCAGCCTTCGCGGCTGCATCGCGCGCGCATGGCAGGATCCGGGGTGCACGCATCGCGCTGATCGGGGCGCATGCGGACTGGTTCACCAATCTGGCCGTCGATCCATGGGCACTGCGCCAGTTGCTCGACATCACCATCGAGCAAACCACGCTCGTGCGCTTTCTCGAAGCCTGCAAGGCGGACGGCTCAGCGGAACACGAAGGCGCGAAACGCTGGGCGACGGCCTCGTTCGACGGAGGCGCGGACGAAGCGGGTCGCAAGACCCTCGGCAAGACCTATGCGCGCCTCGCTGCCGGCCTCGACACGATCAAGGCCGACGCCATCGCGATCCGCGACTGGCCGGAAATCCTCTACGCCGACGATTTCAAGGGAACGTGGGGCGCGCTCGGCGAACTCTCGGATCGCACCGTGCCGATCGCTCCCGAAGGCGACGTGATGGGGGCGCTGACCGCACTCGTCGTCCGCGCATTCGATCCGGCGTCGCTGCCCTTCCTGACCGACATTTCCGGCATCGACCGGGCGAAAAACCGGTTGGTGCTCTGGCACTACGGGGTCAGCCCGCGCCTCGCTGATGGTCCGCGCTCGCTCGACGCCGCGCTCAAGCAGGAGACGTTCCCACTAAAGCCCGGCGCGATCACGCTGCTGCGGCTTTCGCTGCGCGCGGATGGCGAGCTGCGCATCTTCGTGACGGAGGGCGAGATCGAGGCGGAGAAATCGTCCGCCAATCGCGCGGCAGGCTATTTCCGGCCAGACGAAGCCAACGCCGAAGGCCTGATCCGCCATTTCATGGACGAAGGCTACGAGCATCACGTCACAGCCGTCTACGGCAACTGGGCCGATGCGGTCGTTCACCTCGGCCGCCAGCTCGGCGTGCGGGTGGATCATGTCTGAGATGTTTTCCGGCATCGAGACCGGCCTGTTTCCGACCGGAGCCGCCTACCGTCCGGTCTCGGTCGGCTGGCGCAACGACGGCGGGTCCTGGCAGTCCTCGCCGATCGACGGAGCGGACGGCATCGATGTCACCGCCACCGCGAACGCGGATGGCCGCAGCCTGCGTATCGTCGTCACCAAGACCGACGCCGCGGCCATCGACATCGCGTTTGCGGTGCCGAAAAAATTCCAGGCGTTCGGCGGCGGCGAACGGTTTGAGACGCTCGACCTGCGCGGTCATTCGGTTCGCTACTATCTGGAGAATTTCGGACTCGGCAACGGCACCTACCTGCCCTCACCCTGGATCGCGACGACACTCGGATATGCGGTGTTCCTGCCAGACGAGGCGCCCGCAATCTTCCATGTCGCCGCCCCGTTCGATCCCAACGTGCTGCGCATTCAAGTCGAGGGCGACCGGCTGGAGGTCGAGATTCATCTCGGCAGCCTGTCGGACCTCTATTCCGCGCTCATCGACCACATCGGTCCGCCCCTGATGCCGCAGGACGGGTTCTTCGGGCTCTGGAAGGCAGGCGACTGGCGCATCGAAAACGCCAAGACGGTGCAGGCCGATATCGATGGCCACGCACAACTCGGTCTTCCGATGAGCGTCAAGCTGATCGACGCGTATTGGGCGAGCGAAGTGCACTCCTTCGCCTTCGACGCGCAGAAATATCCGGATGCGTGGGACATGGTTTCGCGCATGGCCGAGGACGGCACCGACATCTATCTGTGGCTCTGCCCGTGGGTCGTGGTCGGCACGAAGTCGTTCGAGTTCGCGAAATCGAAGGGCTACACGATCGTCGATGCGAAGGGTGAACTGATCACCCGCCGCCCCGGTGCCAATCCGAACATCGTCGCGGCGTTGATCGACTATTCCAACCCGGATGCGAGCGCGTGGTGGTCGGACAATCTGCGCAACCTCATCAAGCAGGGCATCAAGGGCTTCAAGGCCGATTTCGGCGAACAACTGCCGGAGCACGCGGTGCTGCATTCCGGCGAAACCGGCGGCAAGGCGCACAACGCCTTCGTCCGCTATTATCTGGAAGCGACCATCGCCGCTTTCGACGGCAAGGTTCCGGCGATCATCAGCCGATCCGGATCGCCGCGCGTTCGCGCGCCGATCTGGAGCGGCGACCAGACATCGGATTTCTGCCCGAAGACGGGACTTTCCTCGGCTATTCGTGCCGCGCAGAGTGCGGCATTCGGTGGCTGGTCGTTCGTGGGAAGCGATCTCGGCGGCTATTTCGGCACGCCGACGACGCAGGTCTTCGCGCGCTGGACGCAGTTCTCCTGCTTCACGCCGCTGATGATGCTGCATGGGCTCGGCTGTCGCGAGCCGTGGGACATGGATGAGACCTGCGTCGCGGTCTACACCGACTATGCGCGCCTTCATCTGGCGCTTCTGCCGGTGTTCCAGCGCTACGGCCGCGAGGCCTCGGAAGGTGGAATGCCGCTGATGCGCATGATGCCGCTGGCGTTTCCCGACATCGACTGGTCCGGCATCAACGACTGGGACCAGCAATACATGCTGGGCGACGACATCCTCGTCGCGCCGGTCGCGTTCTACGGCAACACGCGCGCCGTCTACCTGCCGGACGGCGACTGGTACGACGTGCTTGCGGGCGAGTATGTTAGCGGCCCGGTCTGGCGCATCCATGACGTGCCGTTGGAGAAAATGCCCATCTTCATCGCCAAGGGCGCGCGGCTGACGCTCGCGACCGACGCATCCGCGAAACGCGGCGTTCAGGTCGTATTCGGCGACGCTGCCCGCGCTGCCGACGCCGATGGGTGGACCATCGATGCGCTTGCCGTCGTCGGCGGTGCGAGGACCGCGACGGGAGTTGAAAAACCTGAATGCGCCGCAACCATCGAAGGATGGTTTGGCAACGATATCGGCTGGGTCGTGCCGGCCGAAACCGGTCCGACGGGAGACCCCGGAAACCGGAGCTGACAACAGAAACAGGCGCCAGGAGGGCGCTTCGCGGAGGAGATTGACATGAGACAGATCTGGAAGGGCAGCGTGACCGCTGCTGCAATCCTTGTGGGCCTCGGTATGACGCCGGCTCTCGCCGACAACATCGTCCTGTGGGTAAATGCGCCGCTCGCATCCGGCCCCGACGCCCCGATCTATGAAGAACTGAAGGCCTTCGAGGCCGAGAGCGGTCATACCGTCGAGGTGCAGGCGGTGCCGCATATGGAGATGGAGCGCAATCTCTTCGTCGCCATGTCCGGCGGCGCGGGTCCCGACGTGATGGCGCTCGATATCGCCTGGGTGGCAGGTCTGGCCGATGCCGGGCTGCTCCTGGACATCACCGAGCAGAGCGCATCGATCGCCGACCAGTACCAGCCCGGCCCGCTCGCGGCTGGTCGCTTCCAGCAGAAGCAGTATGCGCTGCCGCTCTACACCAACAATGTCGCGCTGTTCGTCAACGACAAGATGCTGGCCGATGCCGGCATCGAGAAAGCGCCGACCAACTGGCAGGAGCTGCACGACGCGGCGGTCGCGATGACCAACGCGGAGAAGGAAACATTCGGGATCAGCTTCGGCGGCAACCGCATGGGCGCCTTCCAGCTCTATTCTTTCATCTGGCAGAATGGCGGCGAGATCATCGACGCCGAGGGCAAGTCGCATGTCGGCGACCCGGAAGCGGTCGAGGCGGTGGACTTCCTCGCCAAGCTCTACACCGAATCGAAGGCGATGCCGGAATCGGTCCTGACCGCTGGCAACTGGGACGAGGTGCATGCGCCCTTCGTCCAGGAACGTGCCGGCATGGTGGTGAGCGGTGACTGGGCGATCGCCGCGATCGAGAAGGGCAATCCCAATCTTGAATTCTCGGTGCATCCGCTGCCGGTCGGCAAGCAGGCCGGCACGGTCATCGGCGGCTACAACCTCGCCATCCGCTCGGACACCGCCGTGCCTGACGCCAGCTTCGCACTCGTGGAATGGCTGACCGGACCGCGCAGCGTCGAGTTCATGGCCAAGTACAACCGCCTGTCGGCCTTGGAAGCAGCCGCGACGCCGGAAGCCATCGCCAAGCTGCCCGAGCAGATGCAGCCCTTCATGTCGCAGGCCGGCGCCGGCCATCCGCGCCCGGTCGTCGCATCGTGGAGCCAGATGCATTCCGACGTCTTCGGTAATCTCTGGGATTCCGTGATCCGCGGAAAGCCGGCATCGGAAGCCATGGCCGAAGCCAACGCGGCCATCGAAGGCCTCCTGGGGAACTGAGCATGACTGCACGCGCCCAGCCTGCACCCGCACTCAAGCGGACCTGGTCCTCGATCTTCGAGACCGGCCGGGGTGCGCGCATCTACCCCTACCTCATGGTTCTGCCTGCAGTGGTGATCGTGGTCGGCGTCGTGGTCTATCCGGTCGTGTCGGGCATCCTGTCGGCCTTCTTCGACGTGACGCTGCGCACGCTGAACAGCGGCGACATGCCGTTCGTGGGATTCCGCAATTTCCAGCGCGTCTTCGCCGATCCGAGCTTTGGCCTCGCCTCGTTCAACACCTTCGTCTGGGTGGTTCTGAACGTCGTGGCGCAGCTCGGCTTCGGGCTCGCGCTGGCGTTGCTGCTGCACCGCATCGTGCCCGGCATCGGGTTCTTCCGCTCAGGCATCCTTGTCCCATGGGTCGTACCAAGCGTCGTCGCGGTGCTGACATGGCGCTGGATGTACGACCCGAGCGTCGGCATCGTGAACGAGATACTGGTCCGGCTCGGCATCATCGACGCCTACCATCCGTGGCTCGGCGACACCGCGACCTCGCTTTACGCGGTCACGGTCGAGAGCATCTGGAAGGGCACGCCCTTCGTCATGCTGCTGCTGCTTGCGGCACTTCAACTGGTGCCGAAATCGATCCTCGAAGCAGCCTCCATGGACGGTGCGTCGGGATGGCGCAAGCTGTGGTACGTGATCCTGCCGCAAATCCGTGTCTCCTTCGCGATCGCAGCCGTGCTGACCTTCATCCTCACCGTGAACAACTTCAACGCAATCTGGCTGATGACCGAAGGCGGACCGCTGAACTCGTCGGAAATCCTGTTCACGCTCGCCTACAAATACGGCTTCCAGCGCTACGATCTCGGCATGGCATCGGCCGTCGCGACGATGCTGTTCGTCGGCCTCGTGATCGCGACCACGCTCTATCTGAAACTCATCCAGGCAAGTGAGGGCGATTGATCATGACGAGCCTCACCATACCCGAATCCACCGCCCGCACGCCGGACTTGTCGGCACCGCTGCGCCGGAGCTGGACGCCGAAATGGGCGCGCACCAGCTTCCTCTATGTCGGCCTGTGGGTCGCCTTCGTCTGGTCGGTCTTCCCGTTCTACTGGATGATCGCCACCTCGCTGCGCGCCAAGGACGAAATCTTCGCGCGGCCGCCCGGCATCATCCCGCACAGCTTCACGTTTCAGAACTACATCGACCTGCTGGTCGGCGCCGAATTCTGGCGCTACGCGCTCAACAGCCTGATCCTCACGATCAGCGTCACCGTCATCAGCGTGCTGATCTCGGTCACGGCCGGCTATGCGATGGCGCGCCACCGCTTCAAGGGCTCGGTCGCGCTGCCGCTTTTCATGCTCTACGGGCAGATGTTTCCGCCCGTGCTGCTGCTGATCCCGTTCTATATCCAGCTTCGCTGGCTGGGCTGGCTCGACAGTCTCTACGGGCTGATCCCGGTCTATCTCAGCTACATGCTGCCGCTCTGTGTCTGGCTGATGCGCGGGTTCTTCTCGCAGGTGCCGCATTCGCTCGAAGACGCAGCCCGGATGGACGGCTGCACGCGCTGGCAGGCCTTCTGGCGGGTCATCCTGCCGATGGCACGGCCGGGCATCGTCGCGGTCGCGACATGGGTGATGATCCACACCTGGAACGAGTTCCTCTATGCCAGCACGTTCATTCTATCGGACAAGAACCGCACGCTGCCGCTCGGCCTGTCGGGGCTGATCGGACAGTACACGACCGACTGGGGCGTGCTTATGGCCGGCGGCGTGATCACGGCGGCACCGATCCTCATCGTCTTCTTCTTCCTCCAGAAACATCTGGTGGCAGGCGTCGGCGGCGGCGCGGTCAAGGGGTAAATCGATGACCAAGATCAAGCGTATCCAGGCGTTCGCGCTGTCCTGCCCCACGCCGGGCGGCGCGGTCTTCGCGGTCGGCCGTTCCGCCAAGCGCGACATGGTGCTCGTGCGCATCGAAACGGTGGACGGTATCGTCGGCTACGGCGAAGCGCATCACGCGCAAACGCCGAGCACTATCGCGGCCTTTGTCAACGACGCGCTCGGGCCCTCGCTGATCGGCATGGATGCGCACGAGACCGAGGCGATCTGGGACAAGGCCTACCGCCATTTCATAGCGACGCACGGCCCGGGTGCTGCGGCCGTCATCGGCTTGAGCGGCGTCGATCTGGCGCTGTGGGACATCAAGGGCAAGGATCTCGGCCAGCCGGTCTACAAGCTGCTTGGCGGCAAACGCCGCCCGATCCGCGCCTATGCGGGCGGCATAAGCCTCGGCTTCCAGCCGATCGACGATCTGAAGCGGGAGATCGAGGGGTTCATCGAACGCGGCTACGACTTCATGAAGCTGCGCGTCGGCGACACGCTGGACAAGGACTTTGAGCGGGTCAGCGCCGTGCGCGCGGCCTTCGGGCCCGAGATCACGCTGGCCGCGGATGCGGGTACGCGCTACCGCACGGCCGATGTCGCGCGCATCGCGGAGATTTGCGAGGCAGGCCGACTTGCCTGGCTCGAGGAGCCGTTCACGCCTGACAATCTGCCCGGCTATCGCCGCCTGCGCGACGTCACGCCGACGCCGCTTGCGGCCGGCGAGAACCATTTCACCCGCCACGAACTGCGAACGCTGATCAGCGAAGAGGTGATCCAGTTCGTGCAGGCCGACGCCTGCAAGACCGGCGGCATCACGGAAATCCTCAAGATCGCAGCACTCGCCGGCGCGTGGCACCTGCAATTCGCGCCGCACACCAGCGCTTCCGTGCTGAGCACGGCGGCATCGACGCATGTGCTGTCGGTCGCGCCGAACGCGTTCATCTACGAGGCCGACGTCTCCGCCATCAACGCCTTCCGCGACGAGCTCGGCACGCCGTTCGAGATCGCCGACGGCACGATCATGGCGCCGGACGGTCCGGGCCTTGGCGTCGAGATCGATGAGCGCGTGATCGAGAAATACCCGTTCATTCCCGGCGCGTCGTACCAGTAGTCAGCGCTTGCGGGCCGCGACGACTTCGATCTCGACCACGAATTCCGGCCGCGAGAAGCCGGAGACGATCATCAGCGTGGACGCCGGATAAGGCTCGGCGAACAGGCTGTTGCGAACGTCCATGTAGGGAGCCATATGTTCGCGCGCGGTTACATAGGCATTGATGCGCACGATGTCGCCGAGACCCATGCCGGCGGCGCGCAGCACGGCCGCCACATTGGCAAAGCACCGCTCCGCCTGCGCCTTGCAGCCCTCGGGGACCGAGCCGTCCGGTGCATTGCCGAGTTGGCCCGAGCAGAACAGGATTTCCGCATCGTCGAGCACGAGCACGCCATGGCTGTAGTTGGAAAATGGCGGCGCGATATCGGGCGCGTTGATGGCTCTGGTCATGATGTCGTCTCCGTGTCGGGCACAGCAATAGCGGCACATGACACGCGACAAAAGAGGCGGGTGCAGCTTTGCCCTCGGCTGCAAAACCGTGACGCTTACGCGTCCCCTTGCTTGACTTCGCCGGCTGTCTTGAAGACACTGCGCATACCCCATGGCACAGGGCTTTTGAGGAACGAGCCGCAACTCAGTTGGTCGCAGGGCGATCATAGGAGAAGCGTGATGCTCGGACACTCATTTGCGGAATCCCACCCTACCAATCAGCGTCGAGCGTCAGCGCCGCGCCGCCCATCCGCATCTCATCGTGGAGCTTCGTCATGACCCGTCGCAGCGGCCGGTGGGCCGACCTCTCGCGCGCCGACTTCGCCGATCTCGATCGCGCGAACACGATCGTCGTGCTCCCGGTCGGCGCGATCGAGCAGCACGGGCCGCATCTTCCGGTGTCGGTCGATAGCGATCTGGCCGAGGGGGTCATCGACCGGCTTATCGAGCGCTTGCCGCCCGATCTCTCCGTGCTGGCACTGCCGCCATTCTCCTACGGCAAGAGCAACGAGCACGGCGTGGTTCCCGGAACGATTTCGCTGTCGGCCGAGACGCTGATGCGGATCCTGTCGGATGTCGGCGCGAGCCTTGCACGAACCGGCTTTCGCAGGCTGGTGCTGCTCAACGGCCATGGCGGGAACTCGGCCGTGCTGGACATCATGGCGCGCGACCTGAAGATCGCCCACGACCTGCATGTGGTCACCTGCCACTGGTATAATTTCAACGAGGCGGAGACCATCTCCGACGCGGCGGAGCAGGCCTACGGCAT
Source organism: Mesorhizobium sp. CAU 1732 (assembly GCF_039888675.1). NCBI lineage: Bacteria > Pseudomonadati > Pseudomonadota > Alphaproteobacteria > Hyphomicrobiales > Phyllobacteriaceae > Mesorhizobium > Mesorhizobium sp. CAU 1732. The sequence goes on along the minus strand of NZ_JBDQQR010000001.1, from coordinate 1,414,833 downwards.
CCATGCCGGGCTGGTCGAGACGAGCGCGATGCTGGCGTTGAAGCCCGATCTCGTCGCGATGGAAAAGGCGCAGAATTTTCCGAACGCCGCCCACGATTGGCACGACGAGTATCGGCATCTGGGACTTTCGGCCGGTCGCGCGCGCCCGGCGTGGGTCATCGGAGACCTGAACGCCGACGGCGCATGCGGCGATGCAGCCTCAGCCAGCGCCGAAATCGGAGAACGCCTGCTCGACGCGGCAGCCTCAAACTTCGCGGCGTTCCTGTCCGAGTTCGACCGGTTCTGCCGGACTCAGGACGCCGAGACCACAAACACGAGACGGGAGGTTTGATGTCGATTTCAGGCAAGACCAACATCGACTGGCAGGCGTTCCGCGCAACGCTCGGCGAGATCGAATCCTTCGACACGCCCTCGATCGTGAAAAAGCGGTCGCGGGACTTCTTCTGGTACAGCCCGATCCTCAACCGCGAACTCGGCGCCAGTTTCGGCGACCTCGTGGTTGCGCCAAAGACGGTCGAAGAGTTGGAGCGCTGCATCGCGCTGGCCGTCGAGTGGAACGCCCCGATGGTGATACGCGGCGGCGGCACCGGCAATTACGGCCAGGCCGTGCCGATGGATGGCGGGCTCATTGTCGACGTGACGGGCATCAACCGCGTGCTCGAGATCGGCGAGACGACAGTCCATGTCGAGGCCGGCGCCAAGATCGGCACGATCAACGAGGCGCTGGCCGAACACGGTCGCGAACTGCCGCTGTTTCCGTCCACCGAAGCGATCGCGACGATCGGCGGCTTCATCGCGGGCGGGTCCGGCGGAATCGGCTCGATCCGGCACGGCATGCTTCGCGATGGCGGCAACATCGACCAGATCGCAGCCCTTTCCGTGGAACGGCACCCGCAGCGCCACGTGTTTACCGGCGACGACATCCGTGCGATCCACCACGCTTGGGGCCTGAATGGTGTCATCACCGACCTCGTCCTGCGCACCGTCCCCTCGCCCACATGGATCAATGTGATCGCGTCCTTCCCGACCTATCGGCAGGCGTTCGAGGCCGGCATCGCGATCGGCTCCACGCGCGCCCTCGACCTCAAGCTCCTGACGACGGTGGACGGACGCATAGCACAATCGATCAAGACGCTGGGAGAGATCGGTGAAGGCGGCCGCGCCCTGCTGTTCGTGATGGTCGCAAGCGGCGATGCGGATGCGGTTAAGGCGCTCGTCGCCGATCACGGCGGGGCGGTCGATCTGGCGCTGGACAACGGCGGCCTGAAAGCGACTGGCCTGCCCGCTTTGTCGGAATTCTCCTATAACCATACGACGCTGCAGGTGCTCAAGCAGGACCGCGGCGTCACCTATCTGCAGGTCACGTTCCGCGCGCCGCTCGACGCGTCGAAGATCGAGCCCTTGCAGGCAATCTTCGGTGACGAGGTATTGATGCATCACGAGTTCGCGTTGCTGAATGACCAGCTCGTCGCATTCGACCTGCCCGTCGTGCGCCATACGACCGATGAACGGCTCTATGAGCTGATGGCGATCTACGACGCTCACGGCTGTCCGACGTCGAACCCGCACGTGCCTTATATCGAAGGCGGCTCGATGAAGCCCGACTATCGCCATCTCGCGTGGAAGAAACGGCTCGACCCGCATGGCCTGCTCAACTCCGCAAAGTCCCGTCTTTGGAACGAGGTGAAGCATCTTCCGGCCGACGAGATCGAAGCGTTGCCGAGCCATCAGCCGGTGCGCAAGGCATCATGACGAGCGGGGTCGTGATCGTCGGCGCGGGGCATGCGGGAAGCCAGGTGGCCGCGTCGCTGCGGCAGGAAGGCTATGATGGCCCGATCACACTGATCGGCGCCGAGGCGGAAGCGCCCTATCACCGCCCGCCGCTGTCGAAGGCTTTCCTGAAGACGCCGGACGCAAAACCCCAGCCGCTGCGCGGCGACGACTTCTTTGCCGCCAGCGGCGTCACGTTCCTCGACGGCGCGGTGGTGCAGCGCATCGACGTCGCGGCGAAGACGGTTGCGCTGGACGACGGCAGCCATCGTTCGTACGAAACTCTGGTCATCGCCACAGGAGCGCGCCCGCGATGGCCCGCAATCCCTGGAGCCGACCTCGAAGGCGTTCTGGCGATGCGCACGATCGCGGACGCGCGTGCGATCCGCGAGCGACTTGCCCACGTCCGATCCGTCGTAGTGATCGGCGGCGGATTCGTCGGACTTGAGACCGCGTCCACGCTTCTGGCGCTCGGCCGCACCGTCACCGTCCTCGAGATCGGACCGAGGCTTCTCGGCCGCGCCGTCTCGCCGGTCGTGTCCGACCACGTTTTGACGCGGCTGAGCGCGCAAGGTGCCGACATTCGTTTCGGCACCGCGCCCATCGCCATCACCGGCGACGAAAACGGCGTGCGCGGCGTTGCGCTTTCAAACGGCGATACGCTGCCGGCCGATCTGGTGCTCGTCGGCATCGGGGTGGAACCGGAATGCGACCTCGCCGCAGCGGCGGGCATCGCGTGCGACGACGGCATCCTCATCGATCATGCGATGCGGACGTCCGCGCCGAACATCCTCGCGATTGGCGATTGCACCCGCTTCCATCACTGGCACGCGGATCGACCAGTCAGGCTCGAATCCGTGCAGAACGCCACCGACCAGGCCAAGCTCGCGGCGCGCACCATACTCGGCCACGACGAGCCGTATCGCGCCGTGCCGTGGTTCTGGTCGGACATCGGCGACATGAAGCTGCAAATGGTGGGGCTGTCCTTCGACGCCGATGCGCATGTCACGGTCGGGGCGCCGGCCGACAACGCGTTTTCGGTCTACCATTTTCGCGCAGGAACTCTGATTGCGATCGATTCCGTCAACCGGCCTGCCGACCACATGACCGGGCGGCGCATAATCGCGAGTACGTTCAGGCCGAGCGAAAATGACGCCGCCACGGGCCGCGTCAATGAACTGTTCAAGGCATGGCAGGCCGCTGACGGTTTGCAGACGAGAGCCGCGTCGTGACCGCGAACACCATCAAAGTCCCACGCTCGCTGGTCGCAGACGAGACACGGTTCGGCGGACGCGCGGAGCGCGATTGCCTCGTCGGAAAGCCGGTCGTGCGGGACGGTCGGCTTGTGGGCCTTGCGCAAACCGACGTACCGGACGAGACCACCGGCATCGTCACGATGCGGCTGACCGAAGCGCACTGCCATCTGGACAAGTGCCATACCGCAGAGCGGATCGCCCCGCATGACGGAACGCTTCCCGGCGCGATCGCAGCGCAGGCCGCAGACAAGATCAACTGGACCGCACAGGACATCCGCGAGCGTGTGGCGCGTGGCCTGCAGGAACTCGTCGATGCAGGCTGCGGATTCGTGCGGACCCATGTCGACTGCCAACTGGACGCCTCCGACCCCGAGCGGATGCCGCTCGCCTGGGATGTCATCGGCGAACTGGGGCAGGACTGGCGCGATCGCATCGTCGTGCAGCGCGCGGCACTTCTGCCGCTCGAAGCCTTTGCGGACGGCGCCCTTGGCGCACGCGTCGCCCGCCGCATCGCATCGGATGGCGGCGTGCTCGGCGCGTTCGTCTATGACCAGCCGGGACGGCACGACCTGATCCCGCGCATGGTCAAAGCAGCCGCAAGCGCCGGCATCGGCCTCGACTTTCACGTCGACGAAGGACTGTCGTCGGGTCTCGATGGGCTCGATATCATCGCGGCGAGTGTGCTCGACCATCGCTTCGACGGGCCGGTCCTGTGCGGTCACGCCTGCAGCCTGATGAATGCTTCAGGCGACGCGCTGTCGCGCCGCATCGACCGTATCGCGGAGGCCGGGCTGGCGATCGTGACGCTGCCGGCCAGTAATCTCTACCTCCAGTCGCGCGGGACCGGGACGCCGGACCGGCGCGGAATCACGCGCGTGAAGGAGCTTCTGTCCGCCGGCGTGCCGGTGGCAATCGGCAGCGACAATGTCCGCGATGCCTTCACGCCGGTCGGGCGCCACGACCCGCTCGCCGCCCTGTCTCTGGGCCTGCTCGCCGCCCATCTCGACCCGCCGCTCGGCCAATGGCTGCCCTGCGTGACACGGCATGCGCGCTACGGGATCGACGGGACGCAGCCGTTTATCGAGGGGACCACGATCGGGGATCTGCTCTTGTGGGACGCACGGAGCACGGCCGGGCTTCTCTCGGGCGCGAGGCCGCGACCGCTGGCACTCGCAGCCTGACGCGAACGGGATCTTCAGGCCACCCCGTACTTCATGTCGGCGGATGAGTGTGCGGCGAAATCCGCAAGCTGGTCGTCGATCGCCTTGCGGTATGCGGCCCGATCGAAGCACCGATCCTGATAGGCCACGAGTTTCGGATAGTCCGCCAGAGCATCGAGCGATTTCGCGATTTTGAGAACCGACGACATCATCAGGTCGGCCAGCGTGAACGTGTCGGCCACGAGCCAGTCGCGACCGCCGAGCGCAGCCTGGAGTTCGCCCAGGCGTCTTTGTGCCATCGCCACGACGCCCGGGCGCCGCTTCGCCTTGTCGGCTTCGTCCTTCATGAAGAACTCGACTTCGGCGAGGTTCGCCAGATACGGCTCGACCGAATTGAGCGCGGCGAAATACCAGCTCAGCATCTGCGCGCGCTGCATCTCGTCGGAGGGGATCAGGCGGCCACTGCGCTCGGCGACGCTCAGCAGGATCGCTCCCGTCTCGAAGAGCGTCGGGCGGCCGTCCTCCGCGAGGACAGGCACCTGTCCGAACGGTTGGTCCGCGCGATAGAGGGGCGATTTCTGATCGACCGCATCGATGAGCCGAACTTTGTAGTCCCAGCCCGCTTCGTTCAGAACCCAGCGAACGCGATGGTCGCGCACCTGTCCCTGCGCGAAGGGCGGCACCCATTTGAAGGCGGTGACGGTGATCATTGCGGAGCCCTCCTCTTGGCTCTGGCGTCCTTGTGCAAATCTACCGGACACGGACATGAGCCGCCCCGCTTCCTGACACAGATTATGCGCATGGTATTCCCACACTTTGGCAACAGCCTAGCCTCTCAACGGCCAGCGTCCCAGCACGACGTGCTTCGAATCTCCCACCATACTGTGGATCAGGAAAAACTTGTCGGCACGCCATTGCACGGCGGACACGCGACAATCCTCAAATGGGCTTGTGCTGTAGAGCAGCGTCATATGCGGGGTGAAGGATGACCCTCCAGGAACGCGCAGTCCGCCGGCCCTCAGCGCCTCGTGCAGACTGAGGCGAAACCTGCGTATGCATCCATCGTCGCCGCCAGTCAGCACCACCGCGTTCGACCTCCGAAACCGCATGAGCGTGTCGAAAGAGACATCGAAGCCCGGGTGCGAGAACCCCTCGGCAATTTTTGCAACGCCGGCAACACGATCGCGCGGGATACCATCATAGGCACCCAGCCCCAGAAGGCTGATGTGGGGCAAGTGACCCTTTTTCGGCCAGATCTGCAGATGGCGTCGGACGACAAGTTCTGCGTGGACACTACGCCGAATGCATTCGGCAGCTTCTTCGTCAGGCCCGAGGACCAGAAAAAAACTGTCTACACCACGGCGTTCCAGTCCGGGCAGGCAGGGTTGGCTTATGCTTTTGCGCCGAGGCACGATGCGTGTTTTTCGGCCGGCTTGGCCTGCAATGACCCGCTTGGACACATCGTTAAAGTCGAACGCGAACTGCATTCGTTATATTAGAACAAAAAGAGAACAAAAGCAAGTCCGCTTGTGAGGCCGGCCACGTCGATCTTTCCAGCGTCCACTCAGGCTCCGAACAATTCCTCATATCGCGCGGGTTTGAACCCGATCTCGATCGCGTTGCCTGTGTCCAGCACCGGGCGCTTGATCATCGTCGGTTCGGCGACCATCAGGGCGATCGCCTTGGCCTCATCGAGGTCGGCGCGCGCGTCTTCCGGCAGCGCTCGGAACGTCCGGCTGGCGGCATTGAGCACCTTTTGCCACCCGGCCGCGTCGCACCAGCGCTGCACGTCGCCACGCGAAACGCCATCCACACGATAATCGTGAAAGGTGTAGTCGACCCCGTTCGCGTCCAGCCAGGCAAAGGCCTTCTTCATCGTGTCGCAGGTCTTGATGCCGTAGATCGTGACGCTCATCGCGGAGGCTACTCCCACTCGGGTTTGTTCATGCCGCATCGTCGTACAGACGGATATGTCGCCACTCAAGAACGAGGACTTTGTTTTCAGGGGAACATCGGATGCGGAGGCTCGTCCGGGAGGCGCGCGCCCCGGCCTACCCCACCCGCGAGCCGTCCTCGCCGAAGGGATGAAGGTCGGCATCGTCGTAGCCGAGCGCGATCTCGTCGCCTGGCTTGAGCGCCTGCTGGCCGGGGAGGACGGCAAGCACCTTGTGGCCATCCGTCTCGCCGTGCAGCACCGTCTCGGAGCCCAGCGCCTCGATCAGCGAGACGGTGACGGGGATCGCCCGCTCACCGTCTACCGAGCGGCGCAAATGCTGCGGCCGGATACCGACTTCCGCGCCGGGCGCTCCGGGGAACATCGAGGCTGGCAGGAAATTCATGCGCGGCGCGCCGATGAACCCCGCCACGAAGCGGTTCGCCGGGTGGTTGTAGATATCGAGCGCCTTGCCGACCTGTTCGATCCGGCCGGCGCGCAGCACGACGATCCTGTCGGCCAGCGTCATCGCCTCGGTCTGGTCGTGCGTGACGTAGACCATCGTCGTGCCGAGCCGCTGATGCAACGCCGCCAGTTCGGCGCGGGTCGAGATGCGCAGTTCGGCGTCGAGGTTGGACAGCGGCTCGTCGAGCAGGAAGGCGGTCGGGTTGCGCACGATCGCGCGGCCGATCGCGACGCGCTGACGCTGGCCGCCCGAAAGCTGGCCGGGCCTGCGGTCGAGATAGGGCGCGATTTCCAGCATGCGCGCCGCTTCCTGGATGCGCGTTTCGATCTCCTCGCGCGGCATGCGCGCGTTTTCCAACCCGAAAGCGAGGTTCTGGCGCACGCTCATATGCGGGTAGAGCGCGTAAGACTGGAAGACCATCGCAAGTCCGCGATCCGCAGCCGCGACGCGCGTGACGTCGCGGCCGTCGATCTCGATCGTGCCTCCGGTCGGCTGGTCGAGCCCGGCAATCAGGCGCAGAAGCGTGGACTTGCCGCAGCCCGACGGACCGACGAAGACGATCAGTTCGCCGTCCTCGATGTCGAGATCGACGCCGTGCAGGACCTGCACAGCGCCGAAGGCCTTTGCCACATTGGTGAGTGTGATGCGGCTCATGGCTGCTCCTATTTGAGCCCGGACCCGGCGATGCCGGTGGTGATGAAACGCTGCAGGAAGACGAAGACGAGCACGATCGGGATCATCGTCACGACCGTCATCGCGAGCAGGAAATGCCATTGCACGTTGGTCTCGCCGGCATAGGTGTTGAGCGCGATCTGGAGCGTGTAGAGCTCCCGGCGCGACAGGACGATCAGCGGCCACAGGAAGTCATTCCAGCGCCAGACGACCGAGAAGATCGCAAGCACGGCAAGTGCGGGCGCGGTCAGCGGCAGCACGATGCGCCAGTAAATCTGCCATTCCGACGCCTTGTCCATGCGCGCCGCGTCGATCAGTTCGTCCGGGATGGTGAGCATGTACTGGCGCAGCATGAACACGCCGGTCGGCGTTGCGACGGTGGGCAGGATCACGCCCCACAGCGAGTTGAACAGCCCCATCGCGGTGATAACCGAATAGAGCGGCACCAGGATGACCGACAGCGGCACCATCAGCGTGGCGATGATGAGGAACATCACGAAGCCACGGCCGCGGAACTTGTATTTCGACAGGGCGAACGCGGCCATCGAATTGGTGAGCAAGGTGATGATCGTCGCCATGACCGTGACGAAGACCGAATTGCCGAGATAGCGCATGAAGTCGAAGGACAGGAAGGGCTGGACGTAGTTGTTCGTGGCGAAGGACACGCTGCGCACCGGGGTGCGGTCCTGGATATTGACGCGGACGATCTCGTCGGGTTTCGCAGGGTCGACCATCTGCGCGACGAGACCGACGCGGCGAAGCTCGACCAGTTGCGCGGTCGATCCATCCTCCAGCGTCACCTCGTAGAGCGGCAGCGGCTTGTCCTGCCCTTCCACCATCATTTCGGCGGTGACATAGGGCAGGATGGTGGGCGGGAATTCTGCGAGGCCGGCCGGCGTCTTGAACGACGAGTTCACCAGCCAGATCGCCGGCCCGAACATCAGGATGAACCCGCCGATCAGCCAGAACCAGGTGAAGACGTCCGTCCAGTCCCAGCTACTGCCGCCGCGACGGCGCAAGATGAAGTCCGACATCCGGCTCATGACTGGCCCTTCGATGCGTTGCGCCGCACGATACCGAGCTGGAACAGCGTCAAGACGATCAGCACCAGCCCCATGAGGATCGACGCCGCCGAGGCGAGACCGGGATTGCGCAGCGCCGACGCGAAACCGACCTCGTAGATGTATTGGGTGAGGTAGAGGGTCGCGGTTCCCGGCCCGCCGCCCGTCAGGACATAGACCTCGTCGAAGATCTGCACGGCGCGGATCAGCACCAGGACCAGCACGACGAGGAGGTTGGGCATGAGCAGCGGCAGCGTGATGCGCCAGAACACGCGCGCGGGTCGCGTGCCGTCCATCTCGGCCGCCTCGTAGAGATCCTTGGGGATCGCCTGGAGCCCCGCCAGCAGGATCAGTGCGTAGAAGCCGACATGCGCCCAGACCGAAACGCCGACAGAGGCGGCGAAGGCCCAGTTGCGCTCGACCAGCCAGTTGATCGGTGCGAAGCCCATCTCGTAGAGGCCGAGATTGGCGAGGCCCTGCCGCTGCAGGATCCAGCGCCAGATCAGGCCGACGACGACCGGCGACAGAAGCACGGGAAAGAAGAACACGGCACGCCAGAAGCTGCGCGCGCGCAGGTCGCGGTTCAGCACCAGCGCGGTGATGAGTGCGACCACGACCATCAGCACAACCTGCACCGAGACGAACGCGACCGTGTTCCAGACCGCGGTCCAGAACAAATCCTCGGAACAGCTTTTCGGGTCGAGGTAACTGTCGCAGGAAAACAGCCGCTGATATTGCGCCGCGCCGACGAAATTGCGGTTGGCGAGGAAGAGCGCGGTGCCGCCGGTCGTCGAATAGACGATGTTGACGACCAGCGGAAACAGCACGAACACGCCGAAGATCGCCATGTTCGGCAACAGGAAGAACGCGGCCATGCCGTTGGTGCCGCCGAGACGCTGGAGCGCGCTCAGCGGTGCATCGAGCAGGCGTGCGAGGAGGCGCACCGGCGCCGTCACGATGGCACCGGCCGTCTTCACGAGCCCGCCTGCTGCGGACATGGACGTCGTCTCAGCCAACGGCGTGGCCGATCACTTGGCTGCTTCGACCAGGGCCTTGATGTCCTCGTCCATGCGCACGAACGCATCGTCGATCGACATCTCGCCCGCCATCACCTGGCTGATGCGGGTGACCAGCACGCCGTAGACGGGCGTCGCCCACGACCATGCCGGCAACGCATTGGCGGTCTCGATCACGTTGCCGGTTGCCTTGACGAAGACGTCGAGGGCTCCCTTGACGTTGGCGTCCTCGGTCTTGAAGTCGATGGCGCCGGCCGCGACGCCCTTGTGAGCCGGCAGGAACAGCGTGCGCTCGGTGAACTCGCGCACGATCTCCTCGCTGGCGAGATAGTCCATCACCTTGCCGACATCTTCGGCGTTCTTGGTGTATTTGATACCGACGAGTGCGGCCCCGCCCGGAAGGCCCGAGCAGCCCGCCGTGCCGCAGGGAGAGCCGGTTGCAACCCAGTCGAAATTGGTGCCGATCTTGGACGACAGCGCAGCGATCTGCCAGCTTCCGGAATAGTAATAGGCGACCTGCGCGTTGATGAAGTCGTCGATGCCGGGCCGATAGGTGGTTCCTGCGGCCGAAACCCAGGTCTCCTTGTTCATGCGGCCGGCTTCTGTCCAATCGACCAGCTTGGTGGCGAACGTCTTGACGCCGTCGTCGATCGGCGCGGGCAGACGGTCGGGGCCGATATAGTTGCCGCCATAGGAGACGATCGGGGCCGAGATGCGATGGCCGGAGCGATCGACCACGAAGGCGGCGTTGAGCTGCTGGCTGTCCTGCACCTTGCCGGCCGCCTCGACCCAGTCGTCCCACGTCGCGTCCGGTCCCGGCAGCTCGACGCCGGCCTGCTCGAACAGCGTCTTGTTGGCGAAGCCGCCGGTCAGGGTAAGCTGCGTCATGAAGCCGGGAATGATGTCCGAACCGTCAGGACGCATCCAGTCGAACTGGTCGCCGAAATTGGTCTTCCAATATTCCGCGTCCGCGATGTGCGGCGTGAGGTCGAGCCAGTGGTCGGCAAGCGTCTTGAGATTGGTGACGCGGGCGATGTCCGGGCCGCGACCGGCCTCCAGCTCGACGGGCAACTGCTCCTGCACGACCTTGTAGCCGACATCGTCGAGGATGACTTTGATGTCGGGGTTGTCCTTGTTGAAGCGGTCGATCAGGTCCTTGATGACCTCGCCCTCGACGCCGTCCGAATACCACATGAGCCGCACGTCGCCCGCCTGCGCGGCCGTCGATGCCATCAGAGCGGCCGTGATCGCCGCGAATGCAGTCCTGATCTTCATTGCATGCTCCTCCGTTGGACGGCCTTCGCCGCTGATTGTCCTTTCGACCGCAGCCCTCCCGGCCACGGCCCTCCTCCCTCGACTCGTCTAGGCCGGCAGCATCCTCGCCGTGCCGGCAACGGTCCATTCCGCCGGATCGATGACGCGGCCCTCCGCCTCGACACGCCCGTCCGGATGAAATCTGACCTCACCGTAGTCAGTATCGTCGACAACGATAAGACCATCCTTTTCATGGCCGGGGCGGATCGTGGAAAAACCGCCCTTCAACGCGGCGGCATCGTGTCCGTCCCGCGTGCTCGAAAGCCGCACGATCCAGACCGCGTCGCGGCCCTGCGCCCTGATTTCGTTGCCGGCGGTCGGGCCGCGCGAGACAAGCTCAAGCGGGCGGTCGGCTGCGATCATCACCAGCCCCTCGCCCTTGCGCGCGAAGGCATAGCGGCCCTCGATGACGCTTTCGTCGAACGCGTCTCGCGGAAACCAGGCATGGGTGAAATCGGGCTGCTCGGCGGCGCAGTCAAACAGCGCGACGGCGAGCCCGCGATATTGATGCACGCGCGGCAGCGTGCCCGACCCGCCCCAGTAGGATGGCCGGCCGTAGCCAGAATGGATCGTTTCGCCGGGATGGTTGAGCCAGATCTGCGCGTCCGGGTGATCGCCCAGGCGCAGTTGCAGCACCGTCTCCTGATAGCCCCACTCGTTCCAGCGATAGGCTGCCGCCGTGCCGAGCGCGACATCCCGTGTTTTGTAGTGGTAGAGCTTCGCGATACGGTCCTGCCCTTGCGCGAAACACCATTCCTGCGCGCCGGAGCCCGCGAAGACGGCAATGTCGTGAAGGCTGGCCGGAACCGTCAGCCCATGGTCGCGCAGACAGAGCGCAAGCTGCGGCAGCGCGTGGAAGCGCATGCCGTAATTTCCCTTGCCCCACAGCATGCGCGCGATACCGGACAGCTCCAGCGAGCGGGCGGCGCGCAGCGTGTGCTCGTAGGAGCGGCCCTGCGCGCCGGTGAGCGTGCCGTGATGCGCCGAGCGAGCGACGATTTCGATAAGCCGCACGATCGCCGTGCCGGCACGCTCCCGCACATCGGCATCGGGAGCGAGCGCGTAGAGGCTGGTCAGGCCCTTCAGGTCGATCGGGAAATACGGCGCGGAGTTGAACTCGGCCATCTCCCACGCCTCGAAATGATCGAGCCATGCCCGCACGCGAGCAAGCCCCATGGCCGACTGATCCGCGCCGCTGCGCCCGGAACGGACGAACCGCGCCTGCGGCAGCATGTGGCCGGCGAGATAGGCGGCCGTGTGGAAGAGCAGCGCGTGGTTTTCGGAAAAATACCATTGAACGTCGTTGCCCGGCTCATCCATCCAGTAGCGGTAGCCAAGCACCGCGCCGTCAATGCGCGCGCGCACCGCGGGGTCGATCGCATCGCCATGGGCCGAGCGGCACCACAGCAGCGGAACCAGGATGAAATCGGCGCAGTCGTGGCAATCCTCGATCGCCGGCAGCGCGCCGAGGATCATCGCATCGGTCTCCGGCCCGCCGCGCCCCGTGGCGAGCCTTGCCAGCGCGCGCACCGTGTCGCTTTCGGCGTGCAGCGCGACCTCGTCGAGCGCCTCGGTGACACGATCGGCAAGCGTGGACGGCGCGACGCCCTGCCGCTCGGCATGGCAGATCTCGACGCCATAGACGCGGCTGGCATTGAAGCCGCCATGGCCGAGCGTCACCTTGAAGTGGCGGAAATCGGCCGGAAGGTCCTGCGCCTGGGCGACCGCGATGCGGGTCTTGCCGGCGTCGAGCCGGGTCGAGACCATCGTCGGCTTCTCGATCGACATGAAGTCGCCTTCAATGGAGATCGAGACGTCCACCGCCACCGGCAGCGGCGCGTCCGTGACCAGCGCCACCTCACCGTCGGCATAGGCGTGGCGCTCGAAATGCATCGCGTCGAGCGCGTCTTCCATAGAAGCCGCGACCGCGCCGTCGATGCCGGTCGGCATGGCGTGGGCGACGGAAGGGCCATCGAGATAGTCGAGCTGGAAGAAATAGCGCGCGTCGCGTTCCGCAAGGTCGTCGAACCAGATCGCGATCTCGTTGTCGCCCGCTTCAAGCATGACCTCGAAATCCTGCGCGGCTTCGAGGTTGCGGCTGTAGGGCGCCATCCAGCCCGCTTCCGCGCCGTTGACGAACAGAACCGCGCCGCCGCAGGTGCGCAACCGAAGCTTTGCCTGCCCTTGTGCCACGGCGGCGATCCGGGTCTTCGCCCATGTGCCGAGCACCGTCGCGCGGAACCAGAAGCCGGAGAGGTCGATACGCGGCGAGCCGAAGGGCAGCCAGGTGCGTACGCCCTCGAACGCGCCTTCCGCCAACGGCCGCTTGCCGCGTCGCTCTTCGGCGAACTGCGTGCGGCAGGGATATTCGTGCGGGATGAAGTTCTTGTGCTTCGTCAGGAAGAAGAACGGGTCCATCTCGCCCCGCATCGGCTGGTCGGATACGTCGTAGCGGCTCTCCGCCGTCGCGCCGAGGTGCCAGTAGACGACCGGCTCGCCCGCGACGAGCGGCCGCCGCAGCGCGGTGTCGTCCTGCTGGCGGGCAACAGCATTCATCGCAGCGTCCTCACAGGTACGGGCGAAACGTCGTTATAGGCCTGGTTCTCGCCCGTCATGCCCCACACGAAGGCGTACGGCCCGGTGCCGGACCCCATATGGATCGACCATGCTGGCGAGATCACGCAGTCGCCGTCGGCGACGATCAAATGCCGCGTGTTCTGCGGGCGTCCCATCAGATGGATCACCCGGTCCTCGTCGGCGAGATCGAAATAGAGATAGGCCTCCATGCGCCGCTCGTGCAGGTGCGGCGGCATGGTGTTCCAGACGCTGCCCGGCGCGAGATCGGTGATGCCCATCAGGAGAAGGCAGGACGGCGTCACCTCGGGATGGATGTACATGCGCAGCGTGCGCTTGTTGGACTTGGCCTCGTCGCCGAGTTCGAGCGGCTTGGATTCGGCGCGCGTGATAAGCCGATGCGCGATGTCCGCACCGGCCGGCACCGAGTTCATGTAGAAGCGCGCGGGGCGTGCCGCATCGTAGCTTTCGAGCGTGACCTCCTTCGCACCGCGCCCGACATAGACCACGTCGCGGTTGGCGAGCGCGAAACGCGTCCCGTCCACCGTGACCGAACCCGCCTGGCCGAGATTGGCGATGCCCATCTCGCGCGCGTCGAAGAAGTGCGGCGTGCCGACATCCGTCCCCTCGCCGAAGCGAAGCGGCGTACTGGTCGGCACCGCGCCGCCGACGATCATGCGATCGACATGGGTGTAGGCGAATTCGAGCGCGCCGGGCACGAAGAGTTTTTCGATCAGGAACTCCGCGCGCAGCCTCTCGGTGCCGAAGCCATCGACGTCACCGGGCGCCGCGCCATAGATGATACGCATCGTCATGCCGCCTTCTCCCGTGCCTCGGCGTGGATCATGCCTTCGGTCAGGCACAGGATCGCGAGCGCCTGTCCGTAGCCTGTCGGCTGGATCGGGATGTCGCGATAGAATTGCAGGTCGTGGCCCATGCGCGTGCCGTAGGACACGTTGCCGAGCACGCCGTCCGCATCGATATTGGCGATGACGGCGTCGAGCGCCTTGCGCCCCGCAGCGGCGCATTCTTTCGGTCCGATGCCGAGGCGTGCTGCCTTCATCAGGCCGTAGCCGAAGCCGGCCGTGGCCGAAAGCTCCTCATAGGACGATGGATCGTCAAGCAGCGTGTGCCACGCGCCGGAACTCGCCTGAAGCCGCAGGAGCGCATCGATCTGTGCCTCCAGCACGCCGAGCAGGTAGAGCCGCACCGGCTCCGGCACGCCGCCGAACTCAATTAGGTCGAGGATGCCAACCGTGATCCAGGCATTGCCGCGGCCCCACAGCGCGCGCGCGAAATTGTGCCGCCCGGCGAAGGTCCAGCCATGAAACCACAGGCCGGTATGCGGGTCGGCGAGGTAGCGCGCATGGACGAGGAACTGGCGGATCGCCTCGTCGACGAGAGATCGCTTGCCCGCCGCATTGCCGTAGGAGGCGAGGAACAGCGCCGCCATGAACAGCGTGTCGTCCCACAATTCGTCGTCGTTGATTCGGTCGGACACGTCGTGCTGGAAGCCGCCCTCGGGCGTGCGCGGCATCTCGCGCACCAGCATCTCGGCCCACTGGTCCAGCACCGGCTTCCAGCGCGGGTCGCGCGTCTCGCTCCACAGGATCGACAGCGCCAGAAGCGGCCCGCAGGTGTTGATGTTCATCTTCGGCAGGCCGGCTGCGATGCGGCGCACATACCAGTCCTCGACGGTCTTCAGGACAGCCGGGTCGCGATCGTGCTGGTAGAGCCGCATCAGGCCGTAGAGGCCGACGCCCTGGGGCCACTCCCAGGAATCGAAGCTGATGTAGTCGCCCGCCGTGCCGTCGAGATTGGGCTCGTCGAAGCGGCCGTCATGGCGCAGGCCGGTCATGCCGCCAACGAGCCGCTGCAATATCGCGCGCATATCCGATGCCGTGGCCGCCACGTTTCCTCCCGGGTGACTGCGATGCCGACCGCGACGGTTCCACATGACGTTTTCTTGCGCAATCTGAAAATTTCTTGCAGCTTGCACTGAGAGCGAAACGACAGAGCGATAAGCATGGACAGAAAGATGGGCAAGCGCGGACGTCCGAGCCGGCGGGTGAGGCTGGACGACATCGCTGCGCGCTGCGGCGTTTCCGTCAGCACCGCGTCGCGCGCACTGGCGGGCGCGAAGGGCGTGCGGGAGGATTTGCGCGCATCGATCATCGCCACCGCCAAGGCGCTGAACTACACGATGCCGGCCTCGATCGCCGGGCGGAAAGTGATCCTCGCGGCCTCCAGCGCCGCGATGGTCGATTATGTGCGCAACCAATTTACCTTCTACGTTCTGGAAGGGCTGAACGAGCGCGCCAAGGCGCTCGACGTCGAACTCGTGTCGCGCTCGATCGCCGGCGCGGAGGATGAACGCGCGCTGCTTGCCGAGGCCGCACAAGACGACGCCGTCGTCGGCTGTCTGTTCCTGACGCTCGACGACGAGCCCTTCCTCGCGCTCGCAGGCGGCTTCCCCAAGCCGATCGTGCTCGTCAATGGCGACGATCCGGCGATGCGCCGCTCCAGCGTCACGCCGTGCAACCGGTCCGCCGCGCGGCTCGCCACCGAGCATCTGCTCGACTTCGGGCACGAACGCATCCTGTTCCTGATGCGGCGCGGCCGGCGCACGATCGAGCGCCGTTTCGAGGGCTGGCAGGACGCGTTGCGCGCACGCGGGCTGGACGTGTCGCCCGATCTGGTGATCGAGGTGTCGGACTGGCTTCCCGAACTTGCGGCGGAAGCTATCCGCAGCCGCGTGGCCGAACACGGCCTCGACTTTACCGCCGTTCTGACGGCCGGCGACAGCCTCGCCGTCGGTGCGATGATGGGGCTGGAGGCGGCCGGATTGAAGGTGCCCGCAGACGTCTCGGTGATGGGCATGGACGACCTGCCGCAGGCCGCCTTCCACAACCCGCCGCTGACGACGATGCACATTCCGATGCGCGAAATCGGCGCGGCTTCGCTCGACCTCCTGCTCGACGATCTCGGCGCGCGGCACCTGCCGCCCCGCCGCGTCGAATTCGCCTGCCATATCGTGGAGCGCCAATCGACGGCAGTGTGTCGGGGTAAAGCTATCGCCAGCGCTGCCGAGTGAGGCATCTGAAAAACCGAAACACCCCCTCCACCGCCTGCGGCGGTCCCCCTCCCCCGCTTCGCAGGGGAGGATCCGAGGTCGCAGATGTCCGCAACGCCGGATCCTCCCCCGTTCACGGGGGAGGGGGACCATGCGAAGCATGGTGGAGGGGGCAATCACCTCGCGACGCTCGATCCAAACCCGTCGAAACGACCATAACCGCCGCTTGAAAACAGCAGAGGTTCACCGTCCCGGAGTGCCGCCGCCGTCACCCGCGCCACGACGATCAGATGGTCGCCGCCATCGTGAGCGGCGATGCGGGTGCATTCGAAGCGCGACAGGCAGCCGGCGATGAGCGGGATGCCATGTGCGTTCGGCCTGTGGTCGAGGTCTTTGAAGGCGGCGCCGGAACGCACGAACTGTTTTGCGAGGCCGAGCTGTTCGGCACCGAGCACATGCACCGCGAAGTGTTCGCACCGCGCAAATGCGTCGAAGCGCTTCGATTGGCGGGCGACCGACCAAAGGACCGTCGGCGGGTCGAGCGAGACCGAGGCGAAGCTGTTCGCGGTGATGCCGACAGGCCCGTCCGGCGTCGTCGTGGTGACGACGGTCACGCCGGTCGCGAAGCGGCCGAGCGCGTCGCGGAAATCGCGCTGCCTGTCCGGGCCGGGCACGAAGCTGCGCAGCGGCATGACCTGTTCACGATCCGTGAAATGGTACATCAGGCGACCTCCTGCCCAAGCGCGGCGGTGTAGAGCTCGAACCATGTCTGGCGGTCGATCTCCACCCTGGTGGCGTCCGAGAAGCGGGCGATGCGGCCAAGATCGTTGGAGCCCATTACCGGAACGATCCGGGACGGATGCGCGAGCAGCCAGGCGACCGCCACCGCCGAGCGATCGACTCCTTGCTCCTTCGCGATCGTGTCGAGTGCCGCGCCGAGCGCTACGGGCGCTGCGGTGAGCAGTCCCCCGCCAGCGAGCGGCGACCATGCCATCGGCAGCATGCCGCGCTCCTGCATATAGGCAATGTCCCCATCGACGAATGCGCGATGGGCCATCAGCGACAGCTCGATCTGGTTCGTGACAAGCCGCGTCTGCATCGCCGATTGCAGCAGGGACAGGTCGTGCGGGCGGAAGTTGGAAACACCGACTGCGCGCACCTTGCCGGAGCGGACCGCGCCGTCCAACGCCCCGCCCGTCTCGTAGTGATTCATCAGCGGGTCCGGCCGGTGTATCAGCAGGAGGTCGATCTGCTCGATCGCCATGTCGGTCAGCGACTGGTCGATCGAGGCCGCGATGTGCGCTTCGGACGTGTCGTAATGCTTCACGCGGCGATCGGCGTACCGTCCGGCAGGCGCGACGATGCCGCATTTCGTGACGATCTCGATGCGATCGCGCAAAGCCGGCGCGGCGCGCAGGCACGCGCCCAGAACGGCCTCGGCGGTGTAGCCGCCATAAATATCGGCCTGATCGATGGTGGTTATGCCCTGCTCAAGGCACGCCACGATCTTGGCCTGAACGTGGCGCGGCGCGGTATCGTCGTCACCGATGCGCCACATGCCGTAGGCAAGGCGCGAAAACTCCAGTCCATCGCCGAGCAAAACACGGTCCGTCATCGCCGTTCTCCTGTTCCCAGTGGTGTCGCGGGCGTCGCCTTCGGCACGCGGCCATAGACCTCCGGCAGCGAGCAGGTAGCGAGATGCGGCATCACAAGCCGGCCGAAATGCTCGCATTCGTCGAGGTGCGGATAGCCGGAGAAGATGAAGGCGCGGATGCCCATCTTGCGATAGGCTTCGATCTCGGACAGCACCTGATCGGCCGAGCCGACGATCGCCGCGCCGCAGCCTGAGCGGGCGCGCCCGATGCCGGTCCACAGATGCGGCTCGATATAGCCCTCGCCGTCGGCGATATCGCGGTTCTTCGCCTGATGGGAAACGCCGAGCGAGGTGGCGTCGAGCGCGCGCTGGCGGATTTCGCGGCCCTTCTCGTCGTCCAGCCGGGAGACGAGGTCGCGCGCGTAATCTCGCGCTTCCGCCTCGGTGTCGCGCACGATGACATGGACGCGAAGTCCGTAGTCGAGCGTGCGGCCGTGGGCTGCGGCACGCTCATGCACGGCGCGCATGCGGCCGGCGAGTTCATCCTTCGTCTCCGGCCACATCAGATAGACGTCGCACTGCGCGGCGCACAGTTCCAGAGCGTCGGGCGAGTAGCCGCCGAAATAGAGCAGCGGCCCGCCATTCTGCTGATAGGGCCTGGCGGGGTCGGCCGACACTTTGCTGAACTGGTAGATCTCGCCCTGATGGTCGATCTCGTCGCGCGTCCACGCTTGCCGCAGGATCTGGACCACCTCATGCGAGCGGCGGTAGCGGTAGGCGCTGTCGGCTGTTTCGCCGGGAAAATCCGACGAGATGATGTTGAGCGTCAGCCGCCCCTTGAGCATGTGGTCGAGCGTGGCGATCGTGCGGGCAAGCATGATCGGCTGCATCTCGCCGCAGCGGATCGCCGCGAGCATGTTGATCGACGACGTCAGGGGCGCACACCCCGCCACGAAAGACAGCGTGTCCTGCCCGACCTGATAGGAGGACGGGCACAGGATGTTGCGGAAGCCGCTCGCCTCGGCCGTCTTCACGATATCCGAGCAATGCTCGAAGCTCGACCGCAGCGCGCCGTCAGGCACACCCAAATAGCGGTAGTCGTCCGAGCACAGCGCTGCGAACCACGAGATTTCAGAGGCATCGAGATCGGGAGAGGTGACGGGAACGACTGTCATGACGGCCTTGCCTCACGTAAGCGGTCCACTGACGAGGGCCGCATTTTTCGCTTGCATAACATCCGCCTTGATGTAGATCAATAGTGTATCAATTTTCCAGAACCCGGCCATGTCCAGTCGCTACGCCCTCCCCCTGCACCAGCAAACCAGCGAGATGCTGATCCGCGAGATAGCGGCTGGGCGCATCATCGACGGCGAGAGGTTGCCGCCCGAGCGCGACATGGCTGCCGGGCTCGGCATTGCCGTGGGGACGCTGCGCAAGGCACTGGCCGACCTCGAGCAGAAGGGCCTGCTGGAGCGCGTTCAGGGCTCGGGCAACTACGTGCGCTCGCGCCCCGACGTGGAGAGCGTCTACGCGATGTTCAGGCTTGAACTCGGCGCCGGCGGCGGCCTCCCGACAGCCGGGGTGCTGTCGGGAGAGCGGGTGGCGAAGACAGCGGACATGCCGGCATTCGGGAACGCGACGGATGGCCACCGCATCCGCCGGCTGCGCAGTCTGGGCGGTCAGCCGGCGGCCATCGAGGAAATCTGGCTCGACGGCGCGTGCGCCGAGCACATCGCGATCGAGGATTTGTCGGACTCGCTCTACCTCTACTACCGGCAGGCGCTCGGCATCTGGATCACCCGCGCGGAAGACCGCGTCGGCGTGGGGATCGTGCCGGACTGGGCGCCCGCCGATTTCGGCGTGGCAGCCGGTGCGCCAGCCGGGTTCATCGAGCGGATCGGCTGGGATCGCGAGGGGGCGAGCGTCGAGTTCTCGCGCACCTGGTTCGACCCGGCGATAGCCCGCTACGTGTCGCGGCTGCGTTAGGAGAAACGATGGACAAGCCCGTTTCCTACGGCGTGATCGGCTGCGGCATGATGGGCCAGGAGCATGTCCGCAACATCGCGCTTCTTGGCGACGCGCAGGTGATGTCGATCTTCGAGCCCGATCCCGCCATGGCGACGATCGCGGCAGGGCTGGTGCCCGGAGCGACGATGGCGGCGTCCCCGATGCAGGTGATGACCGATCCGCGCGTCGATTGCCTGCTGATCGCAAGCCCCAATCATCTGCATGCCGCCCAGTTGCGCGAGATCGCCGCGACGCGCCCCCTGCCCGTCCTGATCGAGAAGCCGCTGTTCATCGACACCGCCGACGGTACTTCGCTTCAATGCCTTACAGAGACCTATCCGGCGCCGATCTGGGTGGCGATGGAGTATCGCTACATGCCGCCTGTGGCGCGGTTCATCGCGCAGGCTGAGGCCGCGACCGGCGGCATCCGCATGCTGACGATCCGCGAGCATCGCTATCCCTTCCTCGACAAGGTCGGCGCCTGGAACCGCTTCAACGCCACCTCGGGCGGAACGTTCGTGGAGAAGTGCTGCCATTTCTTCGACCTGATGCGCCTGATCCTGCGCTCAGAGCCGGTGCGCGTCATGGCGTCGGCGGGTCAGGCGGTGAACCACAAGGACGAGCACTATGACGGCCGCGCGCCAGACATCTGGGACAATGGCTACGTGATCGTGGACTTCGCCAGCGGCGCGCGCGCGATGCTCGAACTGTGCATGTTCGCCGAGGGAAGCCGGTATCAGGAGGAGATCACCGCAGTCGGGGCCGATGGCAAGATCGAGTGTCTCGTGCCCGGCCCGGCGCGCTTCTGGCCGGCACATCTGGGCGAGCCGCCGAGCCCGCAGGTGATCGTCAGCCCGCGCCACAATCCCGGCCCGCGCCTCGTGGAAGTGCCCGTGGACCCGACGCTGCTCGCGGCGGGAGACCACAACGGGTCGACCTTCTACCAGCATCGCAAATTCGTCGACGCGGTGCGCGGAAACGCCCCCGTCGAGGTCTCCCTCGACGATGGCTGGAAGGCGGTGGCGATGGGTATGGCCGCGCAGCGTTCAGCCCGCGAAGGGATCACCGTCTGCGACCCGCTGCGCGTGGCCGCGACAGGCTAGAACACAGCGAGATAGCGCAGCAGCGACAGCACGCCGATGATGATCACGACGATCTGCGCGATCTGCTTCGCCTTGCCGTCGATCGGCATCATGCGGATCAGATACAGGATCAGGATGACGACAAGGAAGGTGATCAGGACGCTGATTAAAAGGCTCATGGAATTCCCCTCGGATGGTTGCAGGGGATAACTCGGAGCAACCGCCTCGGTTCCCGGCTCCGACCGCGCCATCAGGCTGACGCGACAGGCTTCGTGTCGAAAGCGGGCGGGCACGTTGTTTCGTGCCGGCGTGAGGAGACGTCAATCAACTCGCCCGGCCCCATCCTTGAAATTGATGGCAGTCGCGCCCGCGCCATCTCTGGCGTGCGGGTTTTAGACCATTGCAGAATAAAAGCCATCCGTTGCTTTGACCGAGGATGAACCGCCACCGAAACTGCGCGTGAGCCTGTCCACTTGACGGTGCGGCGCATTTCGACCACTGTCGAAATTGGTCAGGCCACTTTACCGGATTGACGCTGGCAGCCTCGGGAGGAGGAGCCGAGACATGCCGATCGAAACCATCGTTCCCAGACGGCTTTACCAGCAGGTCGCCGACCAGCTCACACAGCTTTTCGACAATGGCGAATATCCCGTCGGCGCGCGTCTCCCGTCAGAGCGGGACCTCGCGGAGCGCATGGGCATTTCGCGGCCGACCATTCGCGAAGCCCTGATCGCACTGGAGGTCCAGGGGCGCGTTCGCATCCGCGTCGGGTCCGGCATCTACGTGACCAAGCCGTCATCGGCATCCGCCCATTCGACGGCCGGCGAAGGTCCCTTCGAGTTGTTGCGCGCCCGCGAATTTATCGAGGGAGCGGCGGCCGAGGAGGCCGCGCGCCATGCGACCGATGCGCATATCGCGGCGCTGGACGACATTCTGGCGCGCATGGACGGCATGGCGCACCCAGGCCCCAAGAGCATCGCGCTCGATCGCGAGTTCCATGCGAGCATCGCGTCGATGCTCGACAATGCCGTTCTGGTGCGCGTCGTGGGCGAGCTTTTCGATCAGCGGATGAACCCGTTCTTCGAGCGTCTGTCGGCGTATTTCGAGGACCATTCGACATGGAAGGCGGCGTTCGAGGAGCACCGCCTCGTGCGTGACGCGATAGCGGCGCGCGACCCTGCGGCGGCGAAGGCTGCCATGCAGGAGCATCTGAGGCGCTCGCAAGCGCGCTTCTCGATCAGCTTCAGGAAGAAACCCGGAACCGCAAAGGTGCCGGGCATGGAGGAGGAGGTCGCCGGCGCAGTGTGATTGGCCGGCACCACAAACGGAGCAGGGAGGAAACCGACATGAAATTTCGTTACGCAGCCTTGATGGGTGCGCTCGTGGCGCTGGCAATGCCGGCACAGGCGCTGTCCCAGGAAGTCCTGAAATGGGCTCACGTCTATGAGCCCAACGAGCCGTTCCATACGGAATCGGTCTGGGCGTCGGAAGAAATCGGCAAGCGCACCGACGGTCGCTACAAGATCGACGTGTTCCCCTCGTCGCAGCTCGGCAAGGAATCCGATATCAACCAGGGCCTGACACTCGGCACTGTCGATATCATCGTTTCCGGATCGAGCTTCGCCGCGCGCGAATTCGCGCCGATGGGCGTCACCTACTACCCGTTCATCTTCCGCGATGCCGACCATCTGCTCGCCTATGTCGGCAGCGACACCTACAACGAGTTGGCCAAGGGCTATGAAGATGCCTCCGGCCACCACATCACGGCCACGACCTATTACGGCACGCGTCACACCACCTCGAACCGGCCGATCGAGAAATGCGCCGACATGGCCGGCCTGAAGATGCGCGTCCCCGACGTGCCGGCCTATCTCGCAATGCCGCGCGCATGCGGCGCAAACACCGCGCCGATCGCGTTCGCCGAGGTCTACATCGCGCTTCAGAACGGCACCGTCGAGGCGCAGGAAAACCCGCTGACGACGATCGAGGCCAAGAAGTTCTTCGAAGTTCAGAAGAACATCGTCCTGACCGGCCACATCGTCGATCACCTAAACACGATCGTCTCCAAGACCCGCTGGGCCTCGCTCTCGGACGAGGACAAGGAGATCTTCACCGAGGTGATGCGTGAAGCGGCGACGCGCGCGACGCAGAAGATCGTCGAGCGCGAGAAGGAACTGGTCCAGTACTTCAAGGATGAGGGCCTGACGGTCACCGAAGTCGATATCTCCGATTTCGAGAAGAACGTGCTTGAAAAGGTGACGTTCGAGGAATTCGGCTACCGCAAGGCCGATTGGGATGCGATCCGAGCGATCAAGTAACCGATGAAGCCGGCGCCCGACGCGATCACGTCGGGCGCGACACCCCACCGCCTACAGGATCAGAGATCTGGAGCCGCACCGATGAGTGAGGACGCAAACACGCTTGTCAGCGTCGATGAGATGGCCAAGTCCTTCGAGGACGAGGCAGGCCCTGTCGACCTGTCGGTCTACGCTGTCGAAGACTGGGTCACCTTCGCGCTTTTCTGGGCGATGGGGGCTTGCGTCTTCCTGCAGTTCTTCACGCGCTATGTGCTGAACAACAGCCTCGCCTGGACGGAGGAACTCGCCGCCAACGGCCTCGTCATGGTGGTCTTCATGGGATCGGTGATGTGCGTGCGCATGGTGCGCCACATCCAGGTCGATTTCATCTACCGGCTCGTCTCGCAACGTACCGGGCGCTGGCTGTCGATCGCGGTCGACATTCTCGTCATCGCCTTCTTCGCCTACGCCACCTGGCTGATGTGGCGCTACGTGGCGATCGTCGGCAAGGAACGCATGGTCACGGTCAACCTGCCGCGCGGCATCGTCTTCTATACGGTGCTGGCCGCTTTCGCCCTGATGACGTTCAGGGCCGCGCAGAACTTCGTGCGCGATCTCATCAATGAAAAGACAGTCCGCGAACAGGCGGAAGACACTCACGTCGCGGGGATCTGACCGATGCTGCTCCTGATAGGTTCATTTCTGGTTTTCATGGCGATCGGCGTGCCGGTGGCCGTCTCGATGGCGGTGGCGTCGCTTCTCTACCTCGTGTTCTACGGGGTCGCGCCCGATATCATCGCGGCCCAGCGCATGATCGCGGGCGTCGAGAGCTTTCCGCTTCTGGCCGTCCCCTTCTTCATCATGGCCGGCAATCTGATGAACATCGCCGGCGTGACCGGCCGCATCTATCACTTCGCGCTGTCGCTGGTCGGCTGGATGCGCGGCGGCCTGGCGCAGGTGAACATCATCGGCTCCGTCGTCTTTTCCGGCATGTCGGGAACCGCGCTGGCCGATGCCGCAGGTATCGGCACGATCGAGATCAAGGCGATGAGGGACCACGGCTATCCGGTCGATGCGGCAGTCGGCGTCACGGCGGCGTCCGCGACGCTCGGACCGATCTTCCCGCCCTCCCTGCCCTTCGTCATCTACGGCATGCTGGCCAACGTCTCGATCGGCGCGCTGTTCATGGCGGGCATCCTGCCGGGCATCGTCATGACCATTTTGATGATGCTCACCGTCTTCGTCTTCGCCCATCGCAAGGGCTGGGGCTCCGACACCCCTTTCGAACTGAAGCGGCTGGCGGGCGCATCGCTCGAAGTCGTCGTGGTCCTGTGCTTCCCCGTGGCGGTCTATCTGCTCGTGCTGGCGGGGCTGTCGATCAACCTGTCCGTGCTGATCGCGCTCGTCGCGCTCATTGCGCTCGATTGGTATTATGATTTCTCCGCGGTGATGGCACTCATGACACCGGTCATCCTCATCGGCGGCATGACGATGGGCTGGTTCACGCCCACCGAGGCTGCCGTCGCCGCGGTCATCTGGTCGCTGTTCCTGGGGTTGGTGCGCTATCGCACCATGACGCTGAAGACGCTCGCGCGGGCGAGCTTCGACACGATCGAGACGACCGCCTCGGTGCTGTTCATCGTCACCGCGGCATCGATCTTCGCATGGCTCCTGACCGTCAGCCAAGCCGCGCAGCTCTTCTCGACCTTCATCTTCTCGCTCACCGACAGTCCGTGGGTCTTCCTGATCCTGGTCAACATCATCCTGCTGGTCGTCGGGTCGTTCCTGGACACGATCGCGGCCATCACCATCCTGGTCCCGATCCTCCTGCCTATGGCGGCCCAATACGGCATCGACCCGGTTCATCTCGGTCTCATCGTCACGCTGAACCTGATGATCGGCCTGCTCACACCGCCTGTCGGCATGGTGCTCTTCGTGCTGTCGCGCATCTCGAAACTGTCGATCGAGGCCACGACCATGGCGATCCTGCCCTGGCTCGCGCCGCTGTTCCTCGCGCTGCTCATCATCACCTTCTTCCCGATCGTCAGCCTGTGGCTGCCGACCCAGATGGGCCTCATCCGATGAACGACATGGCGATCGCCGCGACCCTGTTCGCGCCCGAAGACCTCCGGCTCGTCACGCGCGAGCCGGGAACCCTGGCTCCGGGAATGGTGCGTCTGCGGTTCGGCGCTGGCGGCATATGCGGCTCGGACCTGCATTATTTCCGCCACGCACGCACGGGCGATTACGTGGTCACCGAACCGCTGATCCTCGGGCACGAGGTGTCCGGCGAGATCGTCGCGGTGGGGACCGATGTCGATGGGCTCTCGCCCGGCGATCGTGTCTCGGTCAATCCGTCGCGCTGGTGCGGAACCTGCGTCCGTTGCCGCGAGGGACGCCAGAACCTCTGCGAAAACATCTACTTCATGGGGTCGGCATCGAAGACGCCGCACATGCAGGGCGGCTTTTCGAGCCTCTTCGATGCCACGCCCGACCAGTGCGTGAAGGTTCCGTCCAGCCTGCCCTTTTCATCCGCCGCCCTTGCCGAACCGCTGGCCGTCGCGCTTCATGCGGTGGCGCGTGCCGGTGCGATCCGGGGCGCGCATGTCGCGCTTTTCGGCGCCGGACCGATCGGGCTTTTGACCATGCTCGCGGCGCGGCGCGCAGGGGCTGACCACATAACCATGGTCGATATCGCAGCGGCGCCGCTCGCCTTCGCCCGCTCGCTCGGGGCGGACGCCGCCATCGATGTATCCGCCGGCACCGCAGAGCTCGACGATGCAGCGGCCGGCGGCCCGATCGACGTAGCGTTCGAGATATCCGGCACCAGCGCCGGTCTCGCCTCGGCCATCCGCGCTGTGCGGCGCGGCGGAACGGTGGTGCTGATCGGCAACCTGCCAGGCGGCGACATCCCGGTTCCCGCAAACGCCGTGATGGCGAAGGAACTCGACCTGCGCGGCACGTTCCGCTTCGGAACCGAGTTCCAGACCGCCGTCGACCTCATCGTCGCCGGCGAGATCGACGTCCAAAAACTGATCACCGCGCAGCGCCCGCTGCGCGAGGCACCGGATGCATTCCGGCTGGCGCTGGACCGCAGCCAGAGCGTCAAGGTCGTGCTCACGGCCGACTGATTTTTGGCGTGGCGCAGGCGACGTGGGCTCGGCCGAAGCGCCGGGCACACTCGACCGCCCGATACGAACAGACGATCCGCCTGCCGGGAAGCCGTCATGATTGTGTTTGCTTAGGTCAGCCAGATCCGGCCCCGCCCACGACCGCGTTAATCAGACCGGACTTCCGCTGCGCGAAAATTCGACGGACAATTCCTTCTTCGCCATTCGCAATCTCCTTGACCTCAACCACTGTTGAGGCCGTAGCGATATATGCGTCAGGAGGAGACGGGCATGGCGGACACGGACAGCGAGGCAGGGAAGGACACGGAGACATTCGTGTCATGGAAGGAGTTTCTTGGAAGCCCTTACGCGGCATCGCTCGCCCTGGTTTGCCTGGCCGTCTGGCTTCACGCGGCCGACAGCATGATCGTCGCCACCATGCTCCCCTCCATCGTGGCCGAGATCGGCGGGGCCGCTTTGGTGGGCTGGTCCGTCTCGCTCTACGAAATCGGGTCGATCGTCGCGGGGGCGGCCAGCGCATTGCTGACCATGCGCTTCGGCCTGCGCGCGCCGATGAGCATGGCCGCCGCCCTGTTCGGGTTGGGCTGCATCGTCAGCGCCGTCAGCCCGACCATGCCGTTGCTTCTGACGGGACGCGCCCTGCAAGGGATAGGCGGCGGCGGTCTGGTGGCAATGGGCTTCGTCGCGGTCGGCCTGATCTTCCCGCGCCGCTATATCGCGCGCGCGATGGCGGCCGTTTCGACCCTTTGGGGCGTCTCGGCATTCGCCGGGCCGCTGGTCGGCGGCTTCTTCGTGGAATATGCGACCTGGCGGTGGGGCTTCGCCTTCTTTGCCTGCCAGGCATTCGCCCTCGCCCTCTGGATCGTCTTGCGGAGCGACGCGGGCACGACACGATCCACGGCCGACGCTGCTGCATTCCCTGGCAGGCGTCTGTCCCTGTTGTGTCTCGCCGTCGTTCTGGTCGCCTTGGGTGGCGTCGAGGTCTCGATCCTGCGAACGGTCCCTTCCGTCGCCGCCGGTCTGGTCTGCCTGATCGGATTTCTGTGGCTGGACGAGCGCGCGGGCGACAGTCGCCTCCTTCCGCGCCGCCCGTTCGACCCGTGGCGTCCGGCCGGCGCCGCGCTGCTCATGATCCTGTCCATGTCGATGGCGACCATCGCCATCACGGCGTTCGGGCCGCTGCTGGTTACGGCGATCCATGGCGTCTCCGCGCTGACCGCCGGTTACATCGTTGCCTGTTCGTCCATCGGCTGGTCGGTCATGGCCGTTCTGGCCAGCGGATTGCCGGAGCGGTTCGACCGGCTGATGATCGCCCTCGGCATGACGGTCGTGTCCCTCAGCATCCTCGGCTTTCTCCATGCGGTTCCCAACGGCCCTGTCTGGCTGATCGCCGTTTTCGCGGCATTGGAGGGCGGGGGCTTCGGGATGGCATGGACATTCATTCTCAGGCGAACGATGGCGGTCGCCGATGCAGACGAGGTCCAGCGCGTTTCCGGGGCGATCCCCACGATACAGAGGCTCGGCTACGCGCTCGGCGCGGCCTATGCCGGGATCGTGGCGAATGCCTCGGGTCTGCTGTCCATCGAGACAGCCGCAGACGCCGCGAAGGTTGCCCGGTGGGTCTTCGCGTCAAGCGTGCCCTTCGCGGCAATCGGGCTGATCGCCATGAGCGCACTGGTGCGCCATCGGACGGGGAAACCGCAGCAGCAGCAATTGAAACAGCCTGAGCCATAAGTCAGACCGTCCCGCTCTCACCCGAAATCCGACAATGGGTGGCGACAGGCAACCTTTGGCAGAATCCGACCCCCATGTCTGCCATTCGCTCACGAAATCCGAAAGCTGCGAGCATCCGGCTGCGCCATCTAGATCGCCGTGCGTCCCGGCGACGCACGGCGATCTATCTGCTTGTTTGAACATCGGAATAAGCCGAAAATTGGATTCCGCTTTTCGGTCCGATGCTCTAGAATCTCACTCCCAGCTTGGCACCGAATGCATGGTCGTGGTTGCCCGATCCGCCGAAGCTTGTCCGGTAGTCGAAGCCGAGATCCCAGTCGTTGTCGAAGCGCATGTCGAGCGAAAGGCCGAGTGTGGCATAATCACGAACGGTTGGGTCGATGTCGATCGCATAGGGCAGCCCGCCGATATCGGTATAGCCAAGGCTCACCCGCGACGATCCGTCGAAATCATGGGTGTATTCGGCCCGAACCCCAGGGGTCAGGACACCCCAATCCATATCGAACGCATAGCTTGCTCGAATGCCGAGAACACCCGACAGGGTGTCGATCGTCTGATCGCCATAGGTCAGCCCGTAGCTTCCGCCGCCCGTCTCGGTGAACCCATCCAGCCAGGACCGTGAGAGTTCGGCCCGCCCATAAGGCGAAATCAGCCATTTCTCGCCGCGGAATTCATACGAAGCCGTAAGCGAACCGAAGAGTTGCGCGCCGCTGCGGCTACCCTCAGCGAATTCGCCATTGGCGGTGACAAAGCGCCTCGAGTCGAAATCCAGCCGGCTTGCGCCGATGAGGCCATCGATGAAGAGGTTGTCGACCGGCTTGTAGCTGCCATAGAGGGCGCCGCTGAAGGCCGCGCCACGGCTTTCCGTGCCGTTGGAACCAATATCGGTCTGATCCCTGCTGTAGCCGACGCCGAAACCACCGACGAACCGCTGCGAGAAGCGGTAGTCGACACCGCCGCTGACGCCGACCATGGTGGAGTCGAGATCAATGCCGCCGCTGTCGCGTTCGCTGAAATTCACGAATCCACCAGACCAGAAAGCGAATGGTCCAAAGTCAGGAGCCATCAACGACGAGGAAGACGATAGCTCCGAATTCGCCGTGGCGGTCCCCGGTGCCAGGTTGGCGTCGCTCGCCCCATAGGCAAGCATTCCCGGCATCTGCCCCGCATGCTGACCGCCGCTGGCGTCCTGGCGCGCGGCCGTCAGTTGTTCGAGTTCCCGCTGCGCTGGGCTGACCGAGCTGTCCTGCTGCAGGCCGAAGCGGACGTTCATGCTTGATGCGCGCCGGTCGCCTTCATTGTGAAGCTGTTCGAGCCGGCTTCCGAAGTTGCGTGTCTGGGTTTGCGCAAAACGGCGCGCCGCACCGAGCTGCGCGTTCAGCAGGCCGACGACCTCGGCGTCCTGCGACGGGTCGGGGCGGGTCGCCTCGGCGCGCGTAGCGGTAACCGTATAGATCAGGCTCGTGCTGCCGTTCTGGGCGGTCACAGTCACGGAGACCGTGTTCGATCCGATGGCGAGCGGCACCGGCTGGCTGGCGGCACCCGAGGCAACCGACTGGCCGGCGATGGTTATGGCGGCGTTAGCGTGCGCGGCGGTCGGGGTCAGCGCCATCATCTCGACCCCGTGGTCCACGGCCACCGAATATGCCCGCGTACCCGGCGAGAATGCCGGTTCCAGCGTGCCTGCGCTGAGCAGGAGCCCCGCCAGGTTCGCATCGGCCGAGCCTGCGCGCACGATCGTCACAGTATAGGTCTGCGTACTCGTGCGGTCCTGCGCCGTCACCACGATGGAGACCGCATTCGGCCCCACCGCAAGCGGCAGTGCCTGACTGGGCGTGCCCGAGGCGACCGCTTGTCCGTTTACGGTCACCGTGGCGTTGGTATCGGCTACCGCCGGTGTGAATGTCAGGTTTTCAGTGTCGTGATCGAGATTGACCGTATAATTCGAGGTTCCGGGTGAGAACGCCGGCTCCAGCGCGCCGATGCCGATCGACAACGCCGCGAGACTGGCGTTCGACGCGGCAAGGCGATCGACCGTCAGCCGGTAGGAAAGCACCGTCCCATCTGCAGCGGTCACGTCGATGCGGATCGGCGTCGCGCCCACCGCGAGCGCAACCGGCTGGCTTGCGCTGCCCGAGGTCACCGCCTGCCCGTCGACCGTCACCGTCGCAGTCGCCTCGGCCACGGTCGGTGTGACGGAGAGGCTGTCCACCTCGTGGCCGACAGCCAACGCGTAGGCAAGAACCGTGGGCGTGAAGGCGGGATCGATCGATCCCACGCTCGTCGCCAGACCGGTCAGCCGGGCGTCGCCCGACGGCGCACGCGTCGCCGTTACCGTATAGCTCTGCGTGCTCGTGCCGTCCTGCGCCGTCACGAGGATGGTAATCACATTGGCTCCGACCGCGAGCGCAACCGGCTGGCTTGCGCTGCCCGAGGTCACCGCCTGCCCGTCGACCGTCACCGTCGCAGTCGCCTCGGCCACGGTCGGTGTGACGGAGAGGCTGTCCACCTCGTGGCCGACAGTCAGTCCGTAGCCAAAAACCGTGGGCGTGAAGGCGGGATCGATCGATCCCGCGCTCGTCGCCAGACCAGTCAGCCGGGCGTCGCCCGAAGGCGCACGCGTCGCCGTTACCGTATAGCTCTGCGTGCTCGTGCCGTCCTGCGCCGTCACGAGGATGGTAATCACATTGGCTCCCACCGCGAGCGCAACCGGCTGGCTTGCGCTGCCCGAGGCGACCGCCTGCCCGTCGACCGTCACCATCGCAGTCGCCTCGGCCACGGTCGGTGTGACGGAGAGGCTGTCGACCTCATGGTTGACAGCCAACGCGTAGGCAAAAACCGTAGGCGTGAAGACGGGGTCGACCGCTCCCGCGCTCGTCGCCAGACCAGTCAGCCGGGCGTCGCCCGAAGGCGCACGCGTCGCTGTTACCGTATAGCTCTGCGTGCTCGTGCCGTCCTGCGCCGTTACGAGGATGGTGATCACATTGGCTCCGACCGCGAGCGCAACCGGCTGGCTTGCGCTGCCCGAGGTCACCCCCTGCCCGTCGACCGTCACCGTCGCGTCGCTGTTCGATACGAGCGGCGTGAGCGTCAGGGTTTCCGTGTCATGATCGACGGCGAGCGTATAGGCCAGCGTGCCGGAAGCGAAGACGGGGTTGAGCGCGCCTGCGCTGGACACAATCGAGGACAGGCTCGCATCGTCCGAAAGGCGCACCCACACCGAGTTATTGGTGTAGGCGACGTTGCCGTTCCCCGCCGCATCGACGACCGAGCCAGCCGCGATCTGGATGCCGTACGTGCCGGGCCCGGTCATGTCGACGTCCACCTGATAGGTGATGTTATCGCACGTGCGCAGATTGGCCAGGGCCGCAGAGCTTCCAGCCGGCGGCAGGGGTGTCATACCCGCCACCACGAATCCCGTCACAGGCTCGGAAAACACGATTTCAAGCGTGATGTTCCCGGCGTTGGACGGAGGGCTGCCTACAACACTGACGGCCTGCACCTCCGGTGGTGTCGCGTCGATAAGCACGCCACTGGCGTCGCCGATAATGTTCAACGCGAGATTGGCATCGGCGTGAGCAACGCTTCTGATCATGCCGCCATTGGCGCTCAGGGCGGTAACGGCGATGCCGCCCGGTGCCATATCGCCGGGCTGTACTGCATAAGTAAAGACAAGGGCGCTGGAGCCGCTCCCGCTGACATAGGTCGCATAGCGCGTGGCCCCGCCGACATTCAGCGCGATTTGAGGCGTGCCGGTGACGGTGACGTCGAGATCGAAGTTAACGGTGAATTGCAGCGGATCGCCGGCCCTATAGGTGCCATCGGCTGGAACAGCCACGGATGACACGGCGGGCGTGGGTGCGCCCGTCGGCACGAAAGTGATCGTGGCTCCGATGCATTGATCGAGAGTCCTACATACCTCGTAGGGGACAGTCCCGGCCGCGACAAAACCCGGAGGAAAGAAATCTACGAAAAAGGCAGGATCCCAGCCGCCTACAGAGCCCCCGGGAAAGTTTCCCAACTGTCTGAAATCATCTAGCCTAATCTGATAGAAGCCGCCGCCCGCGTGGGCCTCAAAGTTATAGTTTACCCTTATCGAACCGTAGGGTGCCGTTACCGTGAAATCATTGGCGAACAGCGGCGTCGTGTCGACAAGCACGCCGGCGGTGCTGGGCATGTTGTTCAACGCAAGATTGGCATCGGCGTAAGCGGCGCTTCTGATCGTGCCGCCATTGGCACGCAGGGCGGTAACGATGATGCCCCTCAGTGCCATATCTAAGGGCTGCACCGTGTGCGTGAAGACAAGCGCGCGTGAGCCGCTCCCGCTGACATAATCCGCATAGCGTGTGTGCCTGCCGACATTCATCTCGATTCGAGGCGTGCCGGTGACGGTGACGTCGTGATCGAAGTTGACCGTGAATTGTAGCTGATCGCCGGCCTGGTAGCTGCCATCGGCTGGAACGGCTACGGATGTCACGACCGGCGTAGGTACGCCCGTCGGCACGAAGGTGATCGTCGCGTCTGCGCGATCGGCGCCGGTGCATTGCGTGTCAGACGTACACGTCCAGTATCGGACAGCCCCGGCCCTGACAAACCCCGGATTGTAGAAAGACACGTAGAGGCCGGGGCCGGCGCTGCCTGAACCCACCACCGAGGGGGCCCCCAACTGACTGAACCCTCCGACATCTACCTGAAAGTACCCTCCGGTCGCGTGGCCCACAAAGCTGTAGTTTATCGCTGTCGAACCATAGGGCGCCGTTACCGTGAAATCACTGGCGGTGGGCTGCTGCGCCGACGCCGGTGCGGTCAGCGCAATCTGAACGCACGCCACCAGCACAAAAAAGAAAAAACCCACGCGTCCAGAAAACGCGCCGAAGCCGCCCCGCATCGTCATCCCCATGCCACCCTTTTAAGCCCGCGCGCACAATGGTGGGCGGTTGGCGGAAAATCAATGGACTGCATGGATTTAAATACGGCTAGCTGCGCGGTCGGCCGTTCCGAAACCGGATCGGGCGCATCGAATGCGCGCTGCGCGCGTCACGACCGTTGTTCAATGCCGACGCGGGATGGAACCGGCTCTAGAGCATGGGAACAACCTGAAAATTCGGATGCAATCGCGCGCAGGCCGCACAATCAATCGCCGATCGTGTAAGGCCGATTCTCCTCAAGGGGCAGGTTCGCGCTTTCCCAGCCATCCGCCCCGAACGGATACCAGATCACCGAGCTGTAGCCCCATTCGACCGCCCGTTTGGCGGCGTTCCAGGACATCCAGCAGTCGGTCATGCAATAGAACAGGATGGGGCGGGATTTATCGGACACTGTGCCTGCTTCGAGGCTTGACCGGAAATAGTCGGCCGTCTCGTCCGGGATTGCGCCATAGCCCACATTAGCGAGCCAGATGCTGCCAGGAATGTTCTCCCTGACCTTGTCCTTCCATATCGTCCCGGCAGGCAGGTTCGCGGGCTTCGGCGTGTTCGGCATGACATCGATGAACAGGGTCTTCTTCTCCCGCCAGAGCGCTTCCGCCTCCTTCGTATCGACGACCCTCACGTCCTTGAGGGTATCGGGCACGCGCGCCTTGTAATCGCCCATCCGGTAGCCGGCAGGCTCTTCGACACCGCCCGCTCGCGCCGGCCCCGCGAACGCCAACATCCCTGTGACCAAAAGCAATACCACGTAGTTTCCGTGCATGCCGTTAAAGCCCCGTGGCATCGAGCGGCCATCTGTCCGTGAACACCTTGCCGTCCGTATCGGCGGCCTCGACGCGGATGTCCTCCGTACCTTGCGTCGCGAAATCGAAGCGGAAATTAGGGTCTTCCGAGATGGAGATGCCGCCCTCCATGGCAAGGATCAGCCGGTCGCCCTGCGAGATCGACAGGGTCTGGACGAAATGCGCCGGGATGAAATATTGGGTCAGCGGATCGCGCTGCAGGCCAGAATTGTTGGGGTGACGGATCATCAACTGCAGCTCCTGCGCCTTCGTCATCGTTTCCTCTGCCGGCGGCACGAACTGTCGCAGCTTCATCTGCCCCATCGAGCTCAGCGCATCCTTCGAATTCTTGACGGCCGGCGCCGAGCATCCGCCCGACGCCTTGACGAAGGTTTGCGACATATGGAGTTCGCCGCTTTCGGTTTCGGCAATCACGCGCAGATACGAGTAGTCGTTGACGCGAACGCGCGTCGCCAGATGCGTGACGCCGGCGTCCTCGCCGAACTGGAACGTTGCCGCCACCGGCGCCGGATTGACGTCGATGACCATCGTCACCTTTTTGACGCCGGAAGCCCTGGCGGGATCGATGTAGATGTCGACAGGCACCAGCGCCGCATCCTGCGCGCGCTTCGGGGCCTCGATGCGGACGAGACCGGTGTCGAGAAGGATCGGTCGGTCGCCAAGCACGTCGCCCTTCAGCGCCGCCCAGATCCTCTCCGATCCTGCCACAGACTGCTGAGCGGCCGTCGACCCGATGAGCGCGCCTCCCGCCACGACCGCGACGAGAAGCGTAGCTACGGAGCGCCGCAGCTTGCGAAAGACGTTGTATTGCATCAATGCCTCCACCGGTTCGAAGGTGGTGCCCTGGCACACGCTGAGGCTACTACCGTTCCAGCCGGATGGCAAACCGCTCTGGCGCGGCCAATCCCGCGGCTATTCCCATTCGAGCTCGGCGTAGGCGGTCGTCGCGTTGCGCTCGTTGTAGTCGTCGAACAGCGCCCAGTTCGGCGCCTCGCTGCGCCCGGCAGTCTTGACCGCTTCGGCGAGAGGCGTCCCTTCCTTGATT
Source organism: Mesorhizobium sp. CAU 1732 (assembly GCF_039888675.1). Lineage (NCBI taxonomy): Bacteria > Pseudomonadati > Pseudomonadota > Alphaproteobacteria > Hyphomicrobiales > Phyllobacteriaceae > Mesorhizobium > Mesorhizobium sp. CAU 1732. The sequence continues at coordinate 1,379,917 of NZ_JBDQQR010000001.1, read as the reverse complement.
GCTAGGCGGAGGTCGCGGGCAAGGACCTCGAAATAGCGGCGCTCGGCTTCCAGCGCATCCGGCCATTCGCTGGGCGCAGGCCCGTGACCCGGCACGACCCGCACGGCATCTATGCCGGCGAGCCTATTCATCTGCCGAAGCCAGCCGAGCAGCGATCCGTCTATGGTCGGCAGGTGCCCCATGAAGACCAAATCGCCCGCAAACAGCGTCCCGGTCGTGGGATCGTGAACGGTGAGGTCGTTGTCGGTGTGGGCAGCGTCCCATGCCTTCAGTTGAAGCACGCGCCCACCGAGATCCAACTCCAGCATGTCCTCAACCAACAGCGTCGGTGGCACAATCTCTATGCCTTCCATCAGCTTGTCACCGAGCTGCTCGCGGTAGCTTCGCAGGTAATACTCGCCGCGCGCTTCGAGCGCCGCCGGTAGATTTTGGTGGCCAACTATCGTCGGGCCGAGTGCCCGGAACGCCGCATTGCCGAAGATATGGTCGGGGTGCACGTGGGTGTTGATCAGGTAGCGGACCGGTTTGCTCGTGACCGCGGTGATCGCGGCGATGAAGGCTTGAGCCTCGGCCATGCTGCCGCCGCTGTCGATCACCGCCACAGCATCCGAACCGACCACGACGCCCAGGTTGCAGATCGCGCCTTCATTGCCCGGATGCATCAACTCGTCGACGCCCTGAAAGGCGAAAACGCCGTCGGCTATTTCACGAAGCGTAAATTCAGCGCCAGTTGCAGCCAGGACGCTCTGTGCGAAGCAGCACGGCAAGGCCGCGGCGCCGACAGAGGCAAGCCCCTTCATCATTCTGCGTCGCGTCGGATCGATCGGCATCTTTCGACCTCTCAGGCAGGGAACAGGATCTCGCCCAAGCCGAGAACCGCATTATCGCCGCCATATCTGCGCGGCGTCTTCCCGAGAAGCGGGCGCCTGAGGATGCCCTCCGAGATCAAATGGCGGTCGGCGAGCGTCGCAAAGACGCTGTCCGGCGCGCCGCATTCGACAAAGCTCGGCGACAAGCTCTTCGGGGCGCGGTCGAGCAGGATCGAGCCGCGCCGCATCAGATATCCGGGCATATCGCCGGCGCCGCCGGCTACCATCAGCGTTCCGGCGATCATACGACTGCCGGCGTGGTCGCCGCAGCCTTTCAGCACTGCGATGAGGCCGCGCCGCATGCGGTCGGCGGCGAAGGCGCCGGCCCTGCCTCGAACGACCAGCACTCCGCCGTTCATGCCGGCAAGCTCGCCTGCCAGCGGCGCGCCGAGATGGTCGCCGGCGCAGCCCTGCACCTCCAGCCTGCCGCCGCGCATGCCCGAGCCGGCATGAGGCCCGGCATCGCCTTCGATCGTGAGCCGGCCGCCACGCATCGCGCGTCCTGCTTGCGCACCCACGTCGCCAATGACGCGCATCTCACCGTCGGTCGCCCCCGTTCCCACACCATCGAAGCGGCTGCTGCCACCCTCGAACACGATGTTTTTGGAATCACTGCCGGTGATGCGGAAAAAGTCGCCCACGGTCGATGCGCGTTTCGACTGGCCGAGCCGGATATTCGCGATGGCGCGCCTATCCAATCCCGCCAGCCCTTGCGGCGTCAGCGGTGAAAGGTCGAGCCGCTCAGGCGGCTCCGCGCGAAGGGTGAAGGTCAGCGCTTTCACGGCAACAGGTCTTTCAGATGATAATGGAACTTGCCGAGCTTGCCACCGTAGTTGCCGGCGCTGATGCGCGATGCGCCTTTCGCCGGGCCGAGGTCGGTGACGGCCTTGATACCCGCGCGCATGGCGGCGGCGACAGCGTCGCTGGTCTCTCCGTCGATGACGATTTCGAGCACGGCGTTGATGTCAGGCCCGAGCTCGCTCCTGACCACGCCGCGCAGCGTCGGGGCGAAGGCGTCGTTGGTGGAGGCCGTCATACCCTTGTATTTGCCGCCGATTTTCGAACCCGAACGCACGACGCCGCCCGGGAACGGCATGATGGCGCCCTGCACCCTGTCGATCGCCGCCACCGCTGCTTCCGCCGCCGCCAGCGCCTTGGCGTTGCTGCCGGCCAGCAGCAACAAATTGCCGCCGCCGACCGCTTCCTTGGTCATGCCGACCGTCGCCTCGCAGACGAACTCGCCGTCCATGACCGGAACCCGCCAGAAATGCCGCTGCCCGAGTTTTTTCGAGATCTGCCAGCCGTCGCCGAAATATCGCAAAGCCGAGCCGAGCTTGAGCTGGTTGGGTCCATCTAACCCGGCGAAGCAGGCGCTGCCCGGCGATGTCAGCACGCACTGGCCGACGCGATTCTGCAACTGCTTCTGCAACTCGTCGGTGCTGACCGCGAAGAGCATCACGCGGCAGCCGGGGCGGTTGTCGGGCGTTTCCGAAGGCGGCAGTTCGACGTCGATCGCCGCCTCGCAGCCGCAGCCTATGACCGAGGTGGCGTAGCCCGTCATCGATATGGCGGCCTGCCGCGCCCATTTTCGGTTGGGTCCCGTGATGACGAGCGCCGTCGCCCGCATGCCGAAGGCCTCGGCAAAGGTATCATCGATCGCAACACCGTTGACCTTCATCCGCGACATGGCACTTCCCGGAAAGGTTCTTCGCGCGCGATCGCGGAATCGGGAAAGGTGAATCGGTCCAGCGACAGGCCATAGCGCCGCTCGTGATAGTCCGTGAGCCGCTTGACGATCGAGCGGTCCGGCGGCGGATTGAGCCTCAGCGCCCTGCCCCAGCGATAATGCGTGATTTCGCCGTCCTTGACGACGAGGTCGCCGTTCTTGAACACCAGCGCCGCACGCCCGAGCATTTTGGCAATATCCTTGTCCCGCCGGTAGACGGCGATGTCAGCGATGGCACCCTCGCCGAGATGGCCGCGGTCGGCGAGCCCGAGCAGCCTTGCGGGCGCCGCACGCGTCATGATGGCGATCTCCTCGAACGTATATTCGCGATCGATCGAAGAGAGCGTAGACAACGCGAGCGCCGAACTCGACAACGACGACGCCATCTCGTTGCGCGCATCCTTGCTCATCAGCAGCTCGAAGAGTTTCGGATAGACGGTGAACGGCGCGCCATTGGGATGATCGGTGGTGAAGAAGACGCGCCACGGATCGGTGATCAACAGGAAAAGCTCGAGCCCCGCGGCCCATTGCACCGTGCCGTAATAGTCCGGGCGGTAGCGGTACGGCACGATGCCGCCGCCATTGCCGTCGCCGTCATAGATGACGAACTTCTTCGGATTTGCGCTACCGCGTGCGGAAAACTGGCGCATCACGTCCGACGATATGGTGACGGTCTGGCCGAACATGACCTGGCCGATGTCGATGGTCACCTCCGGCGCCGCGTTGACCAGTTCCGCCAGCCGCGCGGCGGCGGACGAAAACCTGCGTTTCCCCTCGGTGCCGTAACCGTAGAACTGAAGATGCGCGAGATGCAGCGGCACGCCTTCCGCCGCCGTGATCGTCGCCGCGGCAGTGTCCGCCGAGCCCGGCGCGCCGAGATTGTTGCAATGGACATGCAGCGGATGCGGGATGCCGAGCGCATCCACCGCAGCCTGCAGCGTCTTGACGATCTTGCGCGAACTGACGCCGTAGGACGGCACGACATCATCGAGCGAGAATGTTCGCACATTCTCCTTAAAGGCGGCTGCCGCACCCGCATTGATGACCTTGACGCCAAGCGCCCGCGTCGAGGCCACGGTCCAGGCGACATAATCTTCGATCATTCGCGGGGAGGCATCGTCGCGGATCATCGACAGCAGGAAGTCGTCGTTGCCGAGAATGGCGAGGGTAGCCTTGTCGATGATCGGGATATCAGCGAGTTCGAGATGGGTGTGGAGTGCCGCACCCGGCGACATGGCCGGCTCGACGACAGTGGTAAAACCCATCCTGGCGTAGAGACAACCGGTCTCGAAGGTCGACCAGCCGGCGCTGGAGAGCGGCGTCGCTGCAGGCCGCGCCTGGTGCGCCGCGTGCTCTTCCGGCAGCAGCAGCCGCGCCGTGTTCACATTGCCGCCGCCGATATGGGAGTGGATGTCGATCGCGCCGGCCATGACGACGCAGCCGGTCGCGTCGAAGGTCCGGTCGGCGCGGCCGCCCCGCGGCGCCTCCACGATCTCCTCGTCCTTGATCCAGAGGTCGCCCTTGCCGAGACGGCCATTGACCGGATCGACGATCTCGCCGCCCTTGATTCTCGTCAGCATGGCAGTGCCGCCCCCGCCGGAATGTGCTTGGCGATCGAGCGGAGGATCGCCGAAGCCGGAGGGAGTTGCGAAGCCTGATCCGCCGAGACGAATGCCAAAGTGCCAGTCCCGCTGGCGTAGCTCACCGCGTCGTGGTCGATGCCGGCCTTGCCGATCGCGACGGTGACCTCGGCGCCTGCGATCGGCCGCGCAGTCTTCGCAAGGGCGACCAGCGTGGCACCGTTCCTGCTCTCCGGCGATCGATTGCCATTGGCGGAAATCCAGAGGTGGAAATCCGCCTCGCCGGCAGCAATCTGCCGCGCCCCATCGAACCGCCAGGGATCGAATTCCGGAAAGCCCCGCGCAAAGCTCGTACGCAGGGGAAATCCGGTCATCCAGGTCGAGGCCAGCGTGCTGCCCCAGCCACTTTCGCTTGCCGGCAGGTGCAGGCCGGACGCGCGCGACGTCCGGTTGAGGTCGGCGATCAGGCCTTGCAGCATTTCCAGCGCCAGCCCGTCGGAGGAGTGCCCGGAAAACACGAAAACCGGGAAGCTGGCGCCTGCGAGCGCACTCTGGAAGCGGGCAAAATTCGATACCGGCGCTGCCACATGACGCCCGGCACATAAAGCACGGAGCGCTGCAAGCGTGCCGCCGATGCCCGCCTTGCCGCAGGAAAGCCGCGTCGCCTTGCGCCCGCCCAACGGCGGAGCTCGCGTCCCGCGATCACCGATCAGGAAGAATTCGCGCGCATTGCCGGCGGCGAGATCGGGAACCGTCCCGGCGAGATCGGTCACCAAGCCGCGATGTAGTTCGGGCAATTCGCCGACGATCACTACGAGGTCGGCCCGTCGGCGCACCTCGCCCGGCGCGACGAACATACCGCCTTTGTCGGTGAGGAGCGCCGTCTCTCGCGCCAGCCCAACGCCATCGACGTGATCGTAGGAAGCACCTACCCGCTCGGCCAGGGCGATCGCCGCGCGTGTGCCATGAATGTCCGTGTCAAAGCTGAAAACCGGGCACCGGCTCGAATGCAACAGCGCGGCAGCATGCTCGACCGCGCGCTCCAACAGAGTCTCCCGGTTGCCGATCCAAGCAACCGCCATCCACTATATTGCTTTCTGGTGCCGGCTCGACTTTAGACGAAACTCGATAAACCGTGAACCCCGCAGAGAGCAGATTAGCGAATGTGGTTAGCCCGGTTCAATCGCTGTCGGCGTGGAGCGTCCCTCAGTTGGAAACGCCGCTCGTCGAAGCCGGCTGAACAGTGGCTGAAATATCCGACACGGTGACGGTATCGTTCACGCGCCGGATTTCCACTTCCCTCGAGGCTTCGTTCAGCGCCTGAGGCACCGACAAGACGACGCCTTGTCCGGGCATCAGCGTTGCGATCACCCGAACGGGTACGTTGGCCTCGCCACTGACAAGAGTGGCGACGACCCGAAAGCCATCGTCGGAAACCTGATAGTAGGCAACGCCGGTCGTGCTTCCAATTTCGATGCTCCTTGCCTGTAGCGGACGTAGTTCCTCCGCTTGCGCCGCGCCGGCCAGGCCCAGCGCTGCGATCAATCCTGCTGCAATTCTAATCATTGTCATCTCTCCGTTTGTGGCCGACGGCACCATCGACGCCAGTCAGTTTAATAATTGAACTGTATCCAAATGAGGGCTTGAGTTCAATGATGCAACTCACTATTGTGTGAGCATGGAAAGAACGAGTTATGCAGACATGCGGTGCTCGCTGGCCCGCGCGCTCGAACTGATCGGCGATTGGTGGTCGCCGCTCATCATCCGCGATCTGTTTCTCGGCATCACGCGGTTCGACGAACTCGCCGAGGACCTCGGCATCTCACGGAATCTTCTGACCAGGCGTCTGAAGGCGCTCGTGGCCAATGGCATTGTCGAGCGAACGGCCTATCAACTCCGCCCACCGCGTTATGAGTATCGTCTGACCGAGGCTGGTCGCGATCTCTGGCCAGCCATGCTGGCGGTCACCGAATGGGGCGATCGCTGGGCAGCGCCAGAGGAAGGCCGGCCGATACTGTTCCTCCACAAGACCTGCGGACATCAGTTCCGGCCACAGGTGACCTGCTCGGAATGCGGGGAGGTTGTCAGCACCGACACCGTCTCGGCACTTCCCGGTCCCGGTGGTGCGGCGGAGCCTGGCACGATGGTTGTGGCGAGGCGTTTTCAGGCGCAGCCGGCTGCACCTGAAACCTGAGGCTAAGCCTCAATCGTATTTGACGTAAGCGAAGCGCTGGTCGGAAGGCGGTGTGCCTTCCAGCGCGCCGCCTTCCGTGGCCGGTTGCCACTGAACGACGTCCTCGATTTTTCTCGCCAGCTCGAAATCCTTGTCGGTGATGCCTTTTGCGGCATGGTTCATCAGCCGCACTTCAACCCATGCGTAGGAGGCGGTGATGTCGGGATGATGCCATGCGGCCTCCGCCAGATGGCCGACCGTGTTGATGACCATCAGCGTCGATTTCCAGCCATGGGTTTTGTATTTCCTGCGTATCCAGCCGTTTTCGTAAAACCATTTCGGCAGTTCCTTTTGGAGCCGCTCGGCGATCTCCGTCTCCGAATAGACCCTCTCCTTCGTCCTCTCGCTCATCTCGACCTCCGCGGTTCGTTTGGCCCGCTCCAAAGTTAGGAACGCAATTTCGGGACTCTCGCTTGCCCTCAAGGTGAAAGCGGTTATCATGCAGCCAGGCACCTAGAACTTCCGTGATGCACATGATGCACCCACTGGGGGGCAGATGTCGAATTCTGTTACGATAAGAGTGCCAGCTCGCCTTCATCTCGGTTTTCTCGACCCAGGCGGCGGGAGCGGACGCCGCTTCGGCAGCCTCGGCCTGCCATTGTGCGAGCCGGAAACCGTCGTGACTCTGTCCAGGTCGGGCGAAACTGTCGTCATCGGTCCCGAGAGCGACCGGGCGGCGGAGCATCTCGCGGCGTTGAGCCGCCGCCTCGGTATCCGCGCCCAGCACCGCCTCGTGATCGAAGAAGCGATCCCGCGCCATGCCGGCCTCGGTTCAGGCACGCAAATCGCGCTGGCGGTCGCGGCGGCGCTGCGCATGCTCCACGATCTGCCTCTCGACATAGAAGACGACGCAACCTTGCTTGCGCGAGGCAAACGGTCGGGCATCGGCATCGCCAGTTTCACGGATGGCGGCGTCATCATCGATGCCGGGAATGACCGTAGCGGCCGCCCGCCGCCAGTCGTGGCGCGGTTGCCTTTCCCGGACGAGTGGCGCGTCATGCTTATCTTTGACCGAACGCAGGATGGGCTGCACGGCGAGCAGGAAATCGAGGCGTTCCGCGCCCTTCCGCCCTTCCCCGCCAGCGGCGTCGGCGAAATCTGCCGGCATGTACTGACGGGCGTCATGCCGGCGCTGGTAGAGCAGGACATCGCCACGTTTGGCGTGGCGGTCACGGCGATCCAGACGCTTGTCGGTGAACATTTCGCGCCGACGCAGGGCGGCATCTTCACCTCGAAGCGCGTAGAAGCCTTGGCCCGCCGTCTTGCGGGGGCAGGCGCCGTCGGCATCGGCCAGAGTTCGTGGGGACCGACCGGCTTCGCCTTCGCACCGTCGGAGAGCGCCGCGCTGGAGATGGTTGCCGCCGCGCTGCAGGCGGCCGAAGACGGTGCGGAGATCAGGGTCGTCCAGGGCAGGAATTCCGGCGCGCAGATCACTTCGACCGGACTGAACCTCGTCGGCAGTTGATTGCCCGACATCGTCGGGCTCGCGATCACGTAAGAAAAAGGCACGGCGCCAGCAAAGGCGGAGAGGAAAGAAATGGCCCGCAAGCACATCCTTCATATGCTGACCCCGCTGGCGCATATGAGTCCGTTCGATGTGAACATGGCGCTCGACGCCGGCTTCGATGCCGTCGTGCCCTATGTCGGCGTCGGCGTCGGTGAAGTGACCGGCCTGGTGCAGGACGCCATCTTCTCGCGTCCGCCGGATGCCGGCGTCGATACCGGCATCTTCATCGGCGGCAAGAACGTCTCGCTCGCTCTCGACATGTTCGACGCCGCAAAGAAAGCGATGGTGCCGCCATTCCAGGTTTCGGTGTTCGCCGATCCCGCGGGATCCTTCACCACAGCAGCGGCGATGGTCGCGAAGGTGGAGAAAGCGCTGGAGAAGAAATTCGAGCGCAGCCTGAAGGATACGCGCATCACGATCTTCGGCGCCACCGGCGTCGTCGGCTTCTGCACTGCCGTCATCGCCGCCAAGGAGGGCGCCAAGGTCACCATTGCCGGCCATGACGGCATCGAGCGGGTGAAGAAGGTCGCTGAGGAGATCCAGGCCCGGTTCAAGGTGAACGTGAACGCCGCCGACGGCTCGACCGACGCCAGGAAGAAGGCGCTGGCAGAAGAAACGCAAGTGATCCTGACGACCGCCAAGGGCGGCGTTCAGGTGATTTCGAAAGTACAGCTGTCGGCCGCCAACGGTCTGCTCATCGCCGCCGATGTGAATGCGGTGCCTCCAGCCGGCATAGAGGGACTGGCCGTCAACGCCGATGGCGAGCCGCTCGAAACGACAAAGGCTGTCGGCATCGGCCCGCTTTCCATCGGCAACGTCAAATACAAGGTGGAATCCGGTCTTTTCAAACGAATGATCGAAGCCGACAAGACCGTCACCTTCGATTTTCAGGATGCGTTTTCCTTTGCACGCGAGATCGCCAAATAGTGCCGGCGTCCTACTGATCGCCGCGCTTTCGGGCCGGGCGCTGGCAGCAGCGGCGCGGCGGGCGGGATACCGCCCGCTGGTCGCCGACTTCTTTTGCGATACGGACACAGTTGCGATGGCCGAACGTACCCACAAGCTTCCTGGCGATCTCAAGAACGGCATCGCCGGAGGGCGGTTGATCGAGACGCTTCACCAACTGGTCGGCAATGACCGGCCGGCCGCTGTCGTTCTCGGCTCGGGCTTCGAGCGGAAGACCGAGTTGGTCGATGAAGTGGCACGCCATTTTCCGCTGGCAGGCAATGGCAGTGACGCGATCCGCCGGGTCAAAGACCCGCAGTCGCTGGCCGCCGACTGCGCCGAACTCGGCATTCCCCATCCACCATTCCGATGGGAAGCGCCGCCCGATCCCGAGAACTGGGTGGTCAAGACAGCGGGGGGCGCAGGCGGCGCGCATATCACGCGCGCGAACGGCGACAAGCCGGCAGCGGGCCGCTATTTCCAGCGCTTCGTTATCGGGCAGAGCATTTCCGCGCTGTTCATCGGCGACGGCCGCAGCGCGCGCATCATAGGCTTCAGCCGGCAGTGGACGTCGCCCGCGCCAGACGCTCCCTATCGCTACGGAGGCGCCGTGCGGCTGAGGCGTATCGACCGGGAGGACGCGGTGGCGATCGGCGGATGGCTTGCAAGCCTCACGCGGCGCGCCGACCTGGTCGGACTGTGCAGCGCCGATTTCATCCGCAACGCGGACGGCTACCAGCTCGTCGAGATCAACCCTCGTCCCGGCGCCACACTCGACATTTTCGACTGCGCCGACGCGCCGCTGATCGAGGCGCATCTCAGGGCCGCGAGAGGCGAGGCCTATGCCACGCCGCGGTTCGCCGATTCGATGGCGTCGATGATCGCCTATGCATCCACGCCGGTGGCGCATTTTCCCGAGATAACCTGGCCCGACTGGACGGCCGACCATCAATCGCCGGGCACGAGGCTGATCGCCGGCGATCCGGTCTGTACAGTCTTTGCCCGCGGGCCGAACGCCGGGGCGACCCGAAGAATTGTCGTGGCGAAGGCCAGACAGTTGCAGCACTGCTGGGAAGGAGATCGGACATGAAAGACGGCTCTGCATCCCTGAACGAGAATGCGCAGCGTATTGCCGACGGCATGATCCATGACGCCGAGCGGCTGCGGATCAGCGTTTCGAAGGGCCCGTCGGGGGAAAGCCTGATCGACGCCGGTGCCAAGGTTCTGGGCAGCGTCGAGGCCGGGCTGCGCATGGCGGAGGCGGCGATGGGCGGCCTCGGCACCATTTCGGCTGTGATGGACCGTTCGCTGAAGAAATGGCCCCTCACCGTGGAAGTGCGCAGTTCGCAGCCGGTGCTCGCCTGCCTCGCCTCGCAATATGCCGGCTGGAACCTGTCGAGTGGCAAATATTTCGCCATGGGATCGGGGCCGGCGCGGGCGCTTGCCCGGGTCGAGCCGCTGTTCGAGAAGCTCACCTACAAGGATACCGCATCGTCTGCCGTCCTCGTATTGGAAACGGCGGAACCGCCGCCCCCAGCGGTGGTGCAGAAAGTCGCCGACGCGACCGGACTGGCAGCCGACCGTCTTACCGTCCTCTACGCTCCCACCCAGAGCCTCGCCGCAACGGTGCAGATCGTTTCGCGCGTCCTTGAAGTGGCGCTGCACAAGGCCAACGATCTCAAATTCCCGCTGGAGAACATCGTAGACGGGATCGGCGCGTCTCCCATCCCTGCCCTGCACCCGGATTTTCTTACCGCCATGGGCCGGACCAATGACGCGATCATCTACGGTGGCATCGTCCAGCTCTTCGTCAAGGGTTCGGCGAAGGACGCCAAGGGATTGGCCGAAAAGCTGCCGAGCAAGGCCTCGCGCGATTACGGCCAGCCTTTCGCCAACATATTCAAGCAGTTCAAAGGCGATTTTTATTCCATCGATCCGTTGCTGTTCAGTCCGGCCGAAATCATCGTGACCGCCATCGAGACCGGCGATACATTCCGTGCCGGAGGACGCGACTTGATGATGCTCGAACGAAGCCTCGGCTAGACGGCGCCTGATTGCCTCGTTTGTCCTCCCGAATAACGCCAACAGTGACGAAGGTCCCTTGATCCCCCGCATTCTCATCGTCAACGACAATTCCGATCCGCGCTCCAGGGGGCTGGCGCACAGCTTGCGCCGGCGCGGCGCGGTAGCAGTGACGGCGCCGCTGGCCGCGATTGCCTTCGACACCGATCGGCCCGACGGGCTTGCAATACCTGGCTTCGAGCAAGAGTTGCCGGACGCGGTGCTGGTCCGCTCGATCGCAGCGGGATCGTTCGAAGCGGTGACGCGACGTCTCGGGGTGCTCCATGCGCTTGGGCGGCTTTCCGTGCCGGTGTGGAATTCGGCGCAGGCGATCGAGCGCTGCGTCGACAAGTCGATGACGACATTTCTGCTCGAGAACGCCGGCCTGCCGACGCCTCCGACCTTCACCGTGGAAGGCCGGGCGGCGGCCGAAGAGATTGCAACCCGCGAGCTTGCCCGGACTCCGCTCGTGCTGAAACCGCTCTTTGGCGCACAGGGGCGCGGCATCAGGATGATCCACTCGCTTGCCGACCTGCCCGCGCCGGAAGAGGTGAGCGGCGTTTATTATCTGCAGCATTATGTGGCCCGCGCGGGTCCCCCTTTCCGAGATTTCCGCATCTTCGTCTGTGCCGGCAAGGCGGTGGCGATGATGGGCCGGCGCGGAGCTGACTGGATCACCAACATCAACAGGGGTGCCGTGCCGGAAGAGGTGTTGGGGCACGACGAACGCGAACTGGCGGCGCTGGCCGTCGCCGCGACCGCCGTCGTGGGGGCGGATTTTGCCGGCGTCGACATCATCGCCGCCGCCGATGGTCGCCTGCTGGTGCTCGAGGTCAACAGCATGCCGGCCTGGTCGGGGCTGCAATCGGTCGCCACCGTCAACATCGCCGACGCGATCGCCGAGGCGCTGCTCAAATTCCTGGCCGATCGTGCGGAGGCGCCGGCTGCGCGTCCCTATCGTTTCGCCTCACCGGCAAACTCCTGACATGCGGTTTTCGCGTGATCATGTCCGCGCCGCCTACGAAGATGCGTGTCGGCGCGAGATCGAGGCGCTGAAGCCCGGCAACGTTCATCTCTTCGCCGACGGGCATTTCATGTCAGCCGGTCAGTTCCTGACCAGCGCAAGCGTGTCCTCCGCGCCGCTCACCGACCCCGGCCTGCCGGTGGGGCGGCGTATGCTCGATGCTGTCCGCGCGACACGCCTGGCAGTCGGGACCAACACCAATCTGGGCATCATCCTGCTCTGCGCGCCCCTGCTTCGCGCGGCGGAAATGGCTGGCGGCGAACTCCTTGAGAATCTTGGCAAAGTTCTCGACGAGATGGACCTGGAGGACACAGCTTCGGTGTTCGAGGCGATCGTACTCGCCTCCCCCGGCGGCCTCGGATCTGCCGAAACGCACGACGTGCGCGAGACGCCGAAGGTCCGTCTTGTCGAAGTGATGCAGGAAGCGGCGGGACGCGATATGATCGCCCGCCAATACGTCACACGCTATGACGACGTGTTCGGCATCGGTCTCGTTGCCCTCGAAGAAGCAATCGCCCGCGGCGAAAGCGGCATGTGGCCGACCGTCTTCGCCTACATGGCGTTCCTAGCCGGCTTCCCCGACAGTCATGTGGCGCGCAACCACGGTGCCGAAACCGCAGACCGGGTGCAAGACGAGGCTATCGCTGTTCGGGCATTGCTCGACGCTCCCGGCGACGAGGCGGCGCGCATCGCCATACTCATGGACTTCGACAGGCACCTGAAGGAGCGCGCCGTCAACCCCGGCACGTCGGCCGACCTGACGGTAGCTAGTCTTTTAGTCCATGGCTTGAGGTTCAACTTGCATAAAGGCAGCGTTGATGGTTGAATTTCATCAGCGAGGGCAAAATGCCTCCGCGGCTATCTAGCCAACCGGTCCGGACAACCCGGACGCTGCCAACAAGGATAGTCGTCCATCGAGCGTCCGCTCGGTTGCGGCGTCTTTGGACTCCATAACGATCTCGTGGAGGAAAATTGGCATGGCTAAAATCTCGAAAGTGATGGTCGGTGAATCCCTGGTCGGCGACGGCAACGAAGTTGCCCATGTGGACCTGCTCATCGGACCACGGGGAAGCGCAGTCGAAACAGCCTTTTGCAACGCGCTCACCAACAACAAGGACGGCTTTACCTCTCTCCTGGCGGTGATTGCGCCAAATCTTCAATGCAAGCCCAATACGATTCTGTTCAACAAGGTCACCATCAAGGGCGCCAAGCAGGCGGTCCAGATGTTCGGCCCGGCGCAACATGCGGTCGCCAAGGCGGTCCAGGACGCCGTTGCCGAAGGGATCATCCCGGCCGACGAGGCGGACGACGTGTTCATCTGCGTCGGCGTGTTCATCCATTGGGATGCCACTGACGACGCCAAAATCCAGCAGTACAACTACCAGGCGACGAAGGAAGCCATCCAGCGCGCGATCGAAGGCAAGCCTACTGCCGCCGAAGCGACCGCCCAGCGGGATCAGGCGAAGCATCCGTTCGCCGCCTAGACACGAGACAGCCCCGCACAGGCAAAACCCTCAGCCGAACCGGATCGTCTATTGCGTCTGCTGAAGGCGTTTTCAGGCATCTGACTCTTTCCGTTCCAAGGGATGCAATTCCTTCGGAACGGGTATGAGTTTTGTTCTGCATCAGCGGCCCAGCAACGCGAGTTGCTTGGCCGTAAGCATGCCGTTGTGAAGCGAGGTGGCGACCAGCGCCGCTTCGATGCCGAGCGACGACAGCGCGCGGATGTCGGCTTCGTCGCGCACGCCGCCGGCAGCGATAACTGAGCGGCTTCCGGCCTTCGCTTTGATCTCCCGCAATCGCGCGAAATCGGGGCCGGTTGCAGAGCCGACCTTGGCGAGCGTCATGACGATTACTCTTTGCGGCCACAAATCGGGTTGGTTGAGAAGGGCCGCAGGACCGCGAAACCCGTCGTCGAAGAAATCGAGCGAAAGGATGAGTCCGGTATGGCCGCGAAAACGCTTGAGCAACGAATCGTCGCGTTGCGATTCCGAGCCAAGCACCGGACAAAGCGACGGCTCCGCCAGCGTCGCAGCCAGAATCTGCGCATCGGCGATGCCGGCGTCCACCCACAGCTCCGGCGTATCCGGCATGGTCGCCAGCCTGGCGATCGCTTCGCTGTTTGGCGCGCGGCCTTCTATGGCGTCCAGATCAGCGATGTAGAAGGTCGGGAATGGAAAGAGCGTCCGCAGCCCCCCGGCGACGGCGACGGCGTCCGAACCCGCGTTCAGCGGCGTGACGATCGGCCTGTAGCTGTCGCGCTGCCCCATCTGCGCGCGAACGACCTGGCCGTCTTTCAAGTCGAGAACAGGAATGATATGCAACATTTTCCCCGCGAGCTGTCTGTCTTGTCGATGAAAGCCTGAAGCTTGGAAAAAGGAAAGCGCATCGTTGCCGGCTTCGATGTTGGCGGCGCGCACCTGAAGGTCACACGGGCCGAAGATGGTCGCATTGTCGCCGCGGCAACAATCGCGATGCCTTTGTGGCAAGGCCTCGACCAGTTGGAGTTCGCTCTTCGGGAAGCGGAGCCGCTCTACCGCGGCGCCGGTCTCCACGCCTTCACCGTGACAGGCGAACTGTCGGATATCTTCCCCTCCCGCGAGGCGGGCGTGGTGACTCTTCTGAAGCAGATCGCCGACCGGTTCCCCGCCGAAAGCCTGATCTATGCCGGACCGAAGGGCTTCGTCGGCATCGACCAGGCCGCGAACCTCACGATGGACGTCGCCTCCGCCAACTGGCATGCGACCGCCGCGCTGGCGGCGCGTCTCGCCGGAGATGCACTGCTCGTCGATATGGGCTCCACGACCACCGACATGATCGCGCTCAAGGCATGCGCCGTCGCCAATGAGGGCTACAGCGATGCCGAGCGGCTTCTGACCGGCGAACTGGTCTATACCGGCTTCACGCGCACCTTCCTTTTCGGCGTCGCGTCTTCGGCCCCGGTTCGCGGAAAGCTCACGCCGCTGATGAACGAGTATTTCGCCTCGATCGCCGACGCGCACCGCATCCTCGGCGTACTCGATGAAGCCGACGACAGGCACCCATCGGCCGACGGCAGGGAAAAGACTGTCACCGGCTCGATCGCGCGGCTTGCGCGCATGGTGGGGCAGGACGCGGCCGATCTCCTGCCCGGCGAATGGCGCGATGTCGCCTCATGGTTCAGCGAGCGGCAGTTGCGCATGATCCATGATGCAGCGTTTCGAGTGGCGGGAAAGCTCGCAGGCGACGCTCCGATCGTCGGCGCCGGCACGGGGCGCTGGCAGGTCAGCCGGCTCGCCCAGCGCATGGAACGCCGCTTCATCGATTTCGCCGACATCATCCCCGCCGACGACGCCGTCCGCGGCGAGGCGAGCAGCGCCGCCCCGGCAAGCGCGATTGCGCTGCTGGCCGCCGACAGGGAGTGATGGGAAGGAACCGCGTCCGTCAGGACACGTTACCCCTCGACACCGAAGCTCCGGAGAATGGACATGAAACGTCATATTCTTGCGGCCGTGCTTGTCGGTGGCTTGGCGGCCACACCTGTGCTTGCGCAGAACGACGGCCAGACCGCGTTCAACACCTCCTGCCGCACCTGCCATACGATGAAGGAAGGCGACAACAGGCTTGGGCCGAACCTCGCGGGTATCGTGGGTCGCAAGGCCGGCTCACTGCCTGACTACAACTATTCGTCGTCGATGAAACAGTCGGGCATCACCTGGGATGCGGCGACGCTCGACCAGTTCATCGCCAATCCCGATCAGGTGGTCAGCGGCAACAACATGAAGCCCTATGGCGGCATCACCGACGCTGCTCAGCGCAAGACGATCGTCGATTTCCTGCAGTCGGGCGGCTAGATCGCCGTGCATCCTTGCGGACGCACGAGTGGCGATCTATCTCTTTGTTTGAGCATCGGAATAATCCGAAAACCGGATTCCACTTTTCGGTCCGATGCTCTAATCCCTGGCCGAGTGCGTGTCGTTGCCAGCGGTGATATGCTCTGTCACCTTCTGCATCAGCCAGTTCCAGGCTTCCTTCTCCTCGGGACCGGCGGTCTTTTCGATAGCGATCGACAGATAGGCGATTTCGGCGTCGATCTTCTCACGCGGCAGCATGTTCAGCCGGCTGACCAGTATGGCCAGTTCGAGCACCGCCGCACGGGCGCGGTTGAAGCCGGTGAAAGGCGCATGCGTCTCTTCCTGCACCACACGGCAGAAATGGCGTGGCCGCACGCTGTCATCGGAGATGCTTTCCACCGCGAGCACCGAATGGGCCAGCGCAGCGGCGAGTCGGGGCACTGGAAAGCCGTCGACCGGAACTGTCGGCCAGTCCCTGCGTCCGGTCAGGCAGCCGGCGAAGATGCGCGCATCGTCGGTGTAGTTGGCGACCGCGAAAGGCACCTCGGCCAGATTGTCGAGCGTTACCGACGGACGGAACGGTGCGATGATCCAGCCGTCCCTCTCGGCGATGATGCCGATCGGCGCGATGTGCACCTTCCCGCGCTTGTCGGCGGTCGTGATGATCGTTTCGCGGATGTAGGGCACCGCTATCCCTCCTTCTTCGTCCGCAAGGTATGGCCCGCTTCGGCGAGCCGCGTCCGGTCGGTTTTTGGCTCCGGCACGGCGACGCCCCAGGCAAGCGGCTCGTCCTGCGCATAACGCTTGCCAAGCCGCCAGGCGATCTCGGCCTTCATCAGCTCCGCGCCGAGATAGAAAGCGTGGGCGCCATCTGTCTCCACGCCCAGGCCCGCAAACAGCGCGAACGCGTCCTGCGCGACCGCATGACCCTTGCTGTTGAAGACATGGATGCCGTCCTCGGCGGTCACGATACGGAAATTGGCGTCGCGCACCGCAGCCGCGAGCGCGGCGATATCCTCGACAGAGGCGGCGTACGGTTTTCTGTCATGGATTTGCAGCAGCCCTTGATGATAGCTGCGCGGCAGCGCCCCGTCGCTCTTCGCCGCGAACAGGATGCGGCGGGCGAGATCGTGCTCCTCGATCGTCCGCATCGTATGCGGACTGACATGGACGGCGAGCACGTTGCGGATATCGAGTTCGGAGCACAAACCAACAAGAAGTGTGGTGACGCCGGAGCTGTCGGCATCGGTGAGTTCCGTGAGGTTGCCGGTGCCCATCAGCAGTTCGACCTCCGGCCAGCGGCGGCGCGCCTCGATGAAGCGGCCGAGAGATTGCGCGAAGCCGAAGTGGATCGGGTCGAGAACAGGATCTGCGATGAAGGAAATGCCGGCCTTTTGGGCCGCCTCGATGGCGCGCCCGAGGGAATCCAGATCGCCTGAAGCCGATGGGATGAGCACGGGCGTCACCGTGTGCTCGAAAGCGATCGGCAGCGTGTTCTCGTCAAGGCTGAGAAGATAGTCGGCACCCGCCTCCGCACCGATCCGCAACTCGTCCGTATTGGCGGAGTCGACGCTGATGGCAAAACCTTCGGCCTTCAGTGTCCGCACGGCCTCCCCGAGCAACGGAAACGGCGTTTCCGGCAGGCAGCCAAGGTCGATGACGTCGGCGCCGGCCCCTGCGAGCGTGCGCGCCCTGGCGACCAGCGTATCGATCGACAGCGCCGGCGCGTCGACGATCTCGGCAAAGATACGCATGTCGTGGCGGGAAAGATCGGGCGGCTGGCCGGCCCTGCCGAGAAAGGGTGGCAGATCGGCGACCTCGTCCGGGCCGCGCGCGAACGGGATACCGAAATACTGTGAAAGCCGCTCGACATCGCCGCGGAAACGGCCGGGCAGGATGACGCGATCGGCGCCATCGGGAAGCTTCAGCCGCCGCTGTATGATCTCCTCCGTCATCAGCGCCGCGACCTTGACGCCGATGTCGACCACCTCCCAGGCGAATTCGGTTTCGCCGAGGCCGGCGAGCAGCTTTTCCAGCCGCGCCCTGGCCAGATGGCCGGTGAGAAAAACCAGCCGCTCAGCCATGACGGTTCGGTTCAGCGTGACTCACTTCAGCCTGGCGTTCGCGGATTGCGGCTCGTAGATCGGCCAGCGACTCGACGACCCGGGTCCGTTCGAAGCTCTTCAGCTTCTCAGTGTTCTCCAGGTCGATCCCGCGGGGATAGACCTTGACCAGCCCGTGCGGCGCCATGGTTTCGAGTTCCGGTGCGGTGTCGCAGGCGAAGACGATCGACGGCACGCGGCATTTGCCGGCCTGCGCGAAGACGTTGGTGGCGAGCGTGTCGGAAATGCCGAGCACGCATTTCGCGACGGTGTTCGACGACGCCGGCGCCACCACCACCGTGTGGTAGACGCCGTGGTAGAACGCGCCGACAGGTGCCGCGCTTGCCGTCCTGTCGTGCAGGACACGCATCGTATCGGGGAAATCAAGCTTCAGCTTGTACATGCGCAGGACCTCGTTCGCGGCCTTGGAAACGAAGACGTCGCAATGTTCGAGCTCGTGGATGAGTTGGAAGCTCTCCGTGAAGAAATGGCCGGAGCCCGTCAGAACCCATGCCCAGCGTGGCGTGTTGAGGTTTCCCAGCATGGTTACGCCCGGCCGTTGCTTTGCGCCGCACCGCCACTCCTGCCCCCTCCCCACAAGGGAGCCGGAGTCGGAGTGGTTCGCGATGCGATGCGTACCCCCGGAAGCCTTCCAGACGACAACATCGCCGCGGCGTTACCGGCATCGCGCGGACCGGCTACGAAAAGATCGATGCCGTCCGGCAGCATGGCGGCGAAGCCTGCATCCAGAATGCCTCTCGTGGTCAGGTTCTCCACATCGTCGCGATTCGAAAAGTTGCTAGCCTGCTTGATCAGCAGCAATGTCTCTACCGACAGCTTGCCGGCCAGCCAGGCCGCCAGCGAATCCGAGGTGATGTCCCATGAGGCCGGAATGTCCGGCGCCGGAACAGCCATCGCGGACGGCAGCCAGACCGGGATTCGTCCCTCCTCCAGCGCCTGCCTCATCTCGTCCGTCGACCTGGCCTGCGAAAACCTTTCGTGGCGATCGAGGACGACATGGCCAAACTGCTCCATGGCGAGGATGGCCATGGCATGCGCCGCGGCATCGGAAAACCCCATGCGCTTCTGCGCGTCGCGCACCTGGTCGGCGAAAGGACCGCCGCCCGGCACGATGACAAGCGGCAGGCTGGAACCCGCCAGCGCAGCGGTCCACACCTCCATCTCTTCATGATCGGCCGTGCTGCCGCCGAGCTTGACGACGGCTGCCCTCACCGGGTGATGCCCTTCTTGCCGTCCGGAAGCACACCCTCGGTGTTCTCAGGCTGCGCGCCGGGCCTCAGCGCCGACAAGTTTTCCTTCGCCCGACGACGCTCGATCTCGACGCCGACGCCGCCGGGGCCGAGCTCCAGCTTTTCCACCCTGACCGTCACCCGCACGACACGCGGATCCTCCAGCACATACGCGGCCACCTGTTCGGCAAGCGTCTCGCTGAGCTCGACATGGCCGCGCGCGACGATGGCACGGATGCCGTCCATGATGACATCGTAGGAGAACACGTGGCGCATGTCCTCCGGATTCCTGGTGACCCGCAGCACGTCCGCAGTGACGTCGAAGCGGACCTTCTGCGTATGGCCGTGCTCGAAACTGTAGGCGCCGATCTGCACGGGAAGCACGAAATCCCGGACGAAAATCTTGTCCGCCCCCAGCGTCGGGTCGCCCGCGCCGGGCGAATAGCCGCGCGCCGCCAACAGCCGGTAGTCGACACTGGCAGAACTGCCCGCCGGCCGCTCCTCCGGGACCAGCGAACGAATATGCTCGACCGCCTGCTTGTTGATCGAGGCGGTACGCTGCGACCGGTCGCAGAGCGCGCCGCGAAAACCCAGGAAATCCGGAGCGAACGGCAGCAACCTTGGAATGTCAGGCGCTTCGAGCGATCCACTCAAGCCAACCTTCAAACCGAGCGAGCGGGCGCGATTGACGAAAATCGGGATGCGCTCCGGCGGCATATGGTCGAGCAAACGTCCCCCGGCCTTGTCTGCCGTATCAACCATTGCGCCGTGGAAGCCGTGGCGGGCGAAAACGTCCAGCAGGCCGAAATCCGGCTCGCGGTCGGCGAACAGCACGGCGATCAGCTTCGTCCGCTCGCCGAGCGGCGCAAGCGCGGCTGCGCAGGCGTTGGCATTTGGGGAGGGGAAGAAGCCGATCTTCACATAGTCGACACCCGTAGCCGCGATCTCTTCGGCCGTGACGGGGATCGTTTCAGGCTCCATCGGCAGGTCGCCGCAGACCGCGCTCGTGGCGCAACGTCCCGCGATTTTTTGTACCGCCTGGCGGATAATTTCGATCGCCGCCGCACCCAACGCTCCGGCCTTCGGGTCCTTCAGGTCGATGATGTCGGCACCGCCGGAGACCGCGATTTCCGTCTCGGCGAGGTCCGCGACGCTGGCCAGCATTTTTGTCATTTGTTCAGTTTCTCCAGCCTGGAAGACAGCACGTTGCGATAGAGATAGTCGATGGCACGCCGCCAGGATTCATCCGTGTTGCCGCGCAAATCGACCGTCGCGCTGGTGACCGGCCGCGATGTCGCGGCTTCATGGACAAGAACGCTCATGCTCAGAACAAGTTCGGACACCTTATAGACAACCCCGGTGAAAGCGTAGTCGGCGCCGAGTTGCCGCGCAAAATCGTCGCCGCAATTGCCACACGCCTGCAGGTTGGCAGCGGCGGCCTTCTCGGCGAGAGGCTTCGTGTCGACCACATCGAATCCGGACTTGGCGAGATGATCGCGCAAGCGTTCGCTGATCATCTCGCGTCTCTTGTCTTCGGCTTCCTTCTTGCTCGGCGTACCAGGCACGAGATTGCCATGCTGGAGCTCGAATTCGAAGACCGCAATCTTGCCAGCGTGTGCCGGGCTCACGGCGAAGCCTGCAATTAAACTTGCCGTGAGCAGCAAGTTTATAGGGGTTGCTATCGAGGAACGCTGCGTTAAGTTCATCGTGGCACCGAAATATTTGACCGCATGTCCGGCTCTTTGCCGGCTTACGGAGCGTGGGAGAGAACGCCTGCTATGAAGGGCATGGTGCCATATACCCTTGCGGTATTCTTCGGACTTTTTTTGGTGAGCGTCAACGTTTGGCCCGTCATGGCGCAAGAAGTCATGGCGCAGGAAACGGCGCCAAAGGCCGCGGCTGCGAAACCCGCGCAGCAGGTGACCGAGATCAAGCTCGGCTACCTGCGCGCCTATGAGCCGCAACTGGCGCTGTCCGTTCTCGACGCTCCGCCACGAGACGAAGGCGTGGCGGGCGCCAATGTGGCGATCGCCGACAACAACACGACCGGCAAGTTCATGGGCCAGGAATTCGCGCTCGACGTCACAGAGGTGAAGCCGGGTGCGGATGTCGTGCAGACCTTTCGGGACATGATCGCCAAGGGCGACCGCTATGTGCTCGCCGACATCTCGGCCGAGCAACTCCTGTCGATCGCCGACATCGCCCGCGAGAACGGCGTGCTGATCTTCAATGTCGGCGCCACCGACGATATATTGCGCGAGCAGGAGTGCCGCGCCAACGTGTTCCACACCGTGCCGACCCGCAGCATGCTCGCCGACGGGCTGGCGCAGTACCTGATCTGGAAGCAATGGCCGCGCTGGGTGCTGCTTTACGGCTCGCATGACGGCGACCGGGCTTTCGCCGATGCGCTCAGGCGCGCCGCGACCCGCTTCGGTGGCCAGATCCTCGCCGAGAAGGAGTTCAAGGACACCGGTACGGCGCGGCGCACCGATTCCGGCGTCGTGCAGATCCAGCGGCAAATCCCCGTGTTCATGCAGGACCTGCCCGAGCACGACGTGGTGCTGGTGGCCGACGAGAGCGAGGTGTTCGGCACCTACGTCCCCTTCCGCAACTGGATCCCGCGACCCGTCGCCGGCACGGCCGGGCTGATGCCGTCGGCCTGGCATCCGGGCAGCGAGCAGTGGGGCGGCACCCAGATCCAGAATCGCTTCGCCAAGGCCAACGGCCGACGCATGATGTCCAAGGACATGGCGGCATGGACCGCGGCCCGCATCATCGGCGACGCGGCCACGAGGACGCAGAGTAACGATCCGCAGAAGATCGAAGCCTTCATCCGCGGAGACGATTTCTCCATCGCCGCCTTCAAGGGCCAGAAACTGACCTTCCGCAAATGGAACTGGCAGCTCAGGCAGCCGATCTTCCTCGGCGATTCCAAATCCGTCGTCTCGACCTCGCCGCAAGAAGGTTTCCTGCACCAGGTATCGGAGCTGGATACGCTCGGCGTCGATCAGCCGGAGACCGAATGCGTTCTGAAATAAGTATCCGAACCAACAGGAGGAGTTTTGATGCGACGACTGCCCTTTCTCGCCGCGGCGATTGCTGCCGGCCTAACGGCCAGCCCGGCTTCCGCCTACATGGTCTATGTCTCCAACGAGAAGGACAACACCGTCAGCGTGGTCGATACGGCCACGATGGAAGTCGTCAAGACCATAGAGGTCGGCCAGCGGCCGCGCGGCATCACCATTTCGCATGACGGCAAGTTCATCTATCTCTGCGCCAGCGACGACGACACGATCCAGGTGATCGATACGGCCACGCTCGAGATCGTGAGCACCCTGCCATCCGGGCCCGATCCCGAGCTCTTCGTGCTGTCACCGGACGGCAACACGCTCTACGTGGCCAACGAGGACGACAACCTCGTCACGGTGATCGACATAGAAACGAAGGGCGTCATCGCCGAAATCCCCGTCGGCGTCGAGCCGGAGGGCATGGGCATCAGTCCTGATGGCAAGACCATGGTCAACACGTCGGAAACGACGAATATGGCGCATTTCATCGACACCGAAACGCATGAGATCACCCATAACGTGCTGGTCGATTCCCGCCCGCGCTTCGTCGAATTCACACCCGACGGCGCGGAGGCGTGGGTAAGCGCCGAGATCGGCGGCACGATCTCGGTGATCGACAACGCTTCGCGCGAGATCACGCAGAAAATCACATTCGAGATTCCCGGCCTGCGTTCCGAGACGATCCAGCCGGTCGGCGTGCGCATCACCGCCGACGGCAAGAAGGCGTATGTGGCCCTCGGGCCTGCGAACCACGTCGCCGTCATCAACATCGAAACCTACGAGGTGGTGAAATACGTGCTGGTCGGCCAGCGCGTGTGGCAGCTCGCCTTCACGCCCGACCAGAAGACGATCATCAGCACCAACGGCGTCTCCAACGACATCACCTTCATCGACGTGGCCACCGACGAACCGGTGCAATCAGTGACGGTCGGTCAGTTGCCATGGGGCGTGGTCGTGTCACCGAACTGAAGAAAGCTGAATTAAGAGAAGCAAAAAGTGAAGGGGAAGAAACTATGAGGAAATTTTCGGCAATCGCTTTCGCAGTGCTGTTCGGTTTTACTGCCATGCACGGCCAGGTCTGGGCGCAGGACGATGATGACGACGATGCTCCGGCCGTTGCGGAACCGGCCGCTGCAGCGGAAAAACCAACGCGCGCCAGCAAGGATGTGCCTGAGCTGATCCTCGGCACGAAGGAAGATCAGTTCGCGGCCAATCAGAAGGATTTCGAACTCATCTCCGGACAGGGCTATCGCTGGAAGATCACCGCCGCGGGCGGTCTCGAGTACAAATTCCACACCGATCTCTTCCGCAACGTCTGGAACAATCAGATCGTCATCAATGATCTCGAGGTGCACATGAACGGCGCGCCGGCCTGGCTGGAGTTCGACGCGGATGGCACGATCCAGGTCCAGTTCACCACGGTGCGGCCGGGCGTCTATACCTGGTCCGTGCCCGACCTCGCCGACAGGGGCATGAAAGGCACGATCACGATCAAATGAGGCAGTGGGAATACCTCGATTGCGCCAGAAGGACAGATTGATGCTCGACGTTGCTTCGCCCGGAGGAACGCCAGGTCTGCCATTGCAAGGGCGGACGGGAGCCTCTCTATGCAGCATGTAAGGCCGGCCGGAACGGGAACTGGCGTCGCGGCGCTCGACGTCGCGGCGGTTAGTCATTCGTACGGCCAGAAACAGGCGCTGCGCGACGTCTCCTTCTCGATCGCGCCGGGGACCTTCGCCGTCCTGCTCGGCCTCAACGGGGCCGGCAAGACGACGCTGTTTTCGCTGATCAGCCATCTCTACGACACGCGGCACGGCGCGATCCGCATCTTCGGCCATGACATCAGCCGCGCGCCGGGCGAAGCGCTGCGGCGACTCGGCATCGTTTTCCAGGCACGAACGCTCGACCTCGATCTGAGCGTCTACCAGAACCTCTCCTACCATACCTCGCTGCACGGCATTGGTTCGGCCGAAGCGCGCCGCCGCATCGATGCCGTGCTCGAGACCGTCGAGATGGCCGGGCGCCTGCATGACAAGGCGCGCAGCCTGTCAGGCGGTCAGATGCGGCGCATCGAGATCGCCCGCGCACTGCTCCACCGGCCGCCGCTTCTGCTGCTCGACGAGGCGACGGTGGGACTGGACGTCCAGTCGCGGGCCGGCATCCTCGCCAACGTCCGCAGCCTGGTTAAGACCGAGGGCATCAGTGCCTTCTGGGCGACGCATCTGATCGACGAGGTGGACGAGAGCGACCATGCAGTGGTGCTGGTCGAGGGCAATCTCGTCGCCAATGCCAGCGTATCCGACATCGTCCGCTCGACCGGCACCAAGAACATCGGCGAGGCCTTTTCGACGCTCAATCCCAGGAAAACATCTCCCGCGATGCAGGAACCGTCATGAGCAGCGCGCCATCGGTGCTGGAGACCGCAAAGGAGGGAACGGCGCCACAGAGGATGCCGGCCTTTGGCATCGCCAGCTATCTCGTCTGCCTCAAGGGCATTCTCATGCGCGAGGGGTTGCGATTCCTCAACCAGCGCGAACGTTTCGTCTCGTCGCTGGTCAGGCCGCTGCTCTGGCTGTTCATCTTCGCCGCCGGCTTTCGCCAGGTGCTCGGCGTGTCGATCATCCCGCCCTACAAGACCTACGTGCTGTACGAGGTCTACATCACGCCGGGCCTCGTCGGCATGATCCTGCTCTTTTCCGGCATGCAGTCATCGCTCTCGATGGTCTACGACCGCGAGATGGGCAATATGCGCACCCTGCTGGTCAGCCCGTTCCCGCGCTGGTTCCTGCTGGTGTCGAAACTGCTCGCCGGCGTCATCGTCTCGATCGCACAGGTTTACGTCTTCCTCGCCATCGCCAGGTTCTGGGGCGTCAAGCCGCCCTGGACCGGTTACCTGCTTGGGCTGCCGGCGGTGTTCCTGGCCGGGCTGATGCTCGGCGCGCTCGGGCTGTTCCTGTCGTCGATGATCAAGCAGCTCGAAAATTTCGCCGGCGTCATGAACTTCGTGATCTTCCCGATGTATTTCGCCTCCTCGGCGCTCTATCCGCTCTGGCGCATCCAGGAATCCAGTCCGCTGCTCTACAAGATCTGCCTCGCCAACCCCTTTACCTACGCCGTCGAACTGATCCGATTTTCCTTCTATGGACAGATCGAGTGGGTTTCGCTTGCCGTCGTCATCGGCTTCACTGTGCTTTTCCTTGCCGGCGCCATCATCGCATATGATCCTTCGCGAGGGCTGATGATCAGGAAACAGGGAACGGGAGGAAACGGATGATACGATCAGCCATAAACGGCGTCGCCGTCGCGATGCTTCTCGCGACTACAGGAACGGCGCTCTCGGCGGCAAACAACGATCCCGACTGGCCGTGCATCCAGCGCAAGGTGCCGGAGCTTTCCTTCGGCCAGATATGGACCGGAGCGGAACTGCCGCCGCCTGCCAAGGACTGGTCGAATGACAGCCGTGTCCCGGAACTGGTGGAGGAACTCGCGGCGCGGCGCCTGCCGATCGCCGACGCGCAGCGGCAGATCAGGGAATTTGCCGCCGGACTGCCGCCGGATCAGGCGAAGGATCGGCTGGCGATGCTGGTGCAAGGCCTGTTCGAACATATGGACCACGAACGCTCGGAGGTCATGTCCGGCATCGGACGTTATGCGCGCAATCAGATCGAGCTCGCGGCGCGGCTGCGCAAGGAGTCCTCGGATGTCGATGCCCTGCGCGGCAAGCCGGACGCCAACATCAGCGAGATCGACGCGCGCACCGACCGGCTGATCTGGGAAACCCGGGTCTTCGAGGAGCGCGTGCAGTCGCTCACCTATGTCTGCGAGGTTCCGACCCTTATCGAGCAGCGGCTTTATGCGCTGGCGAAGACAGTGAATGAGGTGATGAAGGAAGGGGAGTAGGACGATAGGGATGCCCTACTCCTGATAGAGCTTCCCCACGAGCGGCAGATACACCGCGCCCTTGCGCATCAGGAAATCGTGGAAGGTGGCCATCACCGGCGAGATCGCACGGTCTGAGCGCGTCACGACGAACCATTGCCGGCGGATCGGCATGCCCACAACGTCGAGGATGACGAGCCGGCCGGCCTCGACCTCCGAGGCGATGGTGTGCGCCGAGATGAAGGCGATGCCGAGCCCAGCCATCACCGCTTGCTTGATCGTTTCGTTCGAGCCCATCTCGACGCCGAGATCGTCGAGACGGCCTGGCAGTTCGCTGAAGAAAATCTCCAGCGAGATGCGCGTGCCCGAGCCCGGCTCGCGGATGAGGAAATGCTCCTCGGCTATCCGCTCCTTGGAGATGTCCCGCGCCTTGGCCAGCACATGGTCGGGCGGCGCAACGATCACCAGCGGGTGGTCACCGAAGGCCGAGGCGCGAAGCGGTACGTCTTTCGCCGGGCGGCCCATCAGCGCCACGTCGACTTCGTGGCTCTTCAGATTGGCGATCGTATCGGCGCGGTTGCCGACGAGAAGCCGCATGTCGATATCAGGGTATTTTTTCATGAAGGCCGCCATCAGTTGCGGCGCGAAATATTTGGCGGTCGAGACGACGCCGAGCCTCAGACTCCCGGCCCGCACACCCTTGATCGCATCGATCTGATCTTCGAGCAGGCGCAGCCGCTCCTCGATCGCCTGCGCGGCATCCACGACCGCCTGCCCTGCGGCAGTCAGACGCATGCCCTCATGGGTGCGGTCGAACAGCGCCAACTCGACGTCTTCTTCCAATTGCCTGAGCTGGATCGTCACAGCAGGAGGCGTCAACCCCAACACCTTGGCTGCATTGACGATTTTTCCCTGGCTGGTGATCGCCTGGATGGCCTTGAGCTGCTTCAGCGTAATGTTTCGCATGCATCATAATAAAACATTTTTACTCACTAAGTAAGCCTAATAAAATTTACTTATCTATCAACACTTGTTCTCTTCCTCCCAAGCCGATGCCTGAAGAGGGCGCGGTTTCGGAGGAGAGACAATGACCGCGCCGACGCTTGACGCCTTTCTGAACTCCTATGTCCGCAATGAGGACGAGAGCCGGTCCGCCGTCGCAGCGACGGTCCGCAAGCTTGCCGAAGCCGCGGTCAAGGTCCGCCACACGATCAGCCACGGAGCGCTCGGCGCCGCCTTCGCGGGAACGCGTGGCGGCAATGCCGGCGGCGATGTCCAGAAGGATCTGGATGTCTTCGCGGACGACATCTTCCTCGACGCCATGCGGCATGCGCCGGTCGCGCTCTATGCCTCCGAAGAGCTGGAGCAGCCTGTCCTACTCGACGGCAGCGCACCTCTGGCCGTCGCGATAGATCCGCTCGACGGCTCCTCCAACATCGACGCCAACCTGTCGATCGGGACGATTTTTTCGCTCCTCCCTGCTCTCCCAGCGACTGGCGCGCCGGATGGAAATCCGGCCGCCGCTTTTTTGCAGGCTGGCGTGAACCAGCTCGGCGCGGGCTTCTTCGTCTACGGGCCACAACTGGCGCTGGTGCTGTCGCTGGGCAGCGGCACGCATGTCTTCGTGTTCTCGGCAAGGCTCGGCACATTCATCCAGGCCTATGAGAGCCGGATCATCCCGCCGCGCGCGCAGGAATTCGCGGTCAACGCCTCCAACTACCGGCATTGGGACGAGGCGGTCCGGCTGTATGTCGACGACTGCCTGCAGGGCTCCGAGGGCCCGCGCGGGAAGAATTTCAACATGCGCTGGATCGCCTGTCTCGTTGCCGACTGCTATCGCATACTCATCCGCGGCGGCGTGTATCTGTATCCCGGCGACCGGCGTCGCGGTTACCATCAGGGACGGCTGCGCCTGGTCTACGAGGCGAACCCGATCGCCTTCCTGATAGAGCAGGCCGGCGGAGTGGCCACAGACACCGTCGACCGCATCCTCGAGATCGAGCCCGAGCATCTGCACCAGCGCATACCGCTGGTCTTCGGCTCGGCGCGCGAGGTCGAGCGCATCGCCCGATACCACGTCGAGCCGAGCACCATCGGCGAACGCGCGCCGCTGTTCGGCAACCGCGGCCTCTTCCGCGCCTGACTGGAGCCAGAAAAAATGTCCGCCAGGCATCCCATCATCTCGATCACCGGCTCCTCCGGCGCGGGGACGACATCGGTCAAGAGGATCTTCGAGCAGATCTTTCGCCGTGAGAAGATCGAGGCGGCCTTCATCGAAGGCGACGCCTTCCACCGCTACGACCGCCAGGCGATGAAGGACAAGGTCGCCGCGGAGGAGAAGCTCGGCAATCCCTACTTCACGCATTTCAACGCCGAGGCCAACGAGCTCGAAATCCTCGAGGAGGTGTTCGAGGAATATGGCCGCAAGGGAACCGGCCGCACCCGTACCTATGTCCACGACGAGGAGGAGGCGAAGCAGCTCGGTTCCCCGCCCGGCACCTTCACCGATTGGCGCGAATTCCCCGAAAGCCGGTTGCTCTTCTACGAGGGACTGCACGGCTGCGTCGTCACCGACAAGGTCGATCTCGCCAAGCATGCCGACCTGAAGATCGGCGTTGTGCCGGTCATCAACCTGGAATGGATCCAAAAGATCCATCGCGACCGGGCAACCCGCGGCTATTCGACCGAAGACGTGATGGACGTGATCCTGCGGCGGATGCCGGACTATACCCGATTCATCGTCCCGCAATTCTCGCAGACCAACATCAACTTCCAGCGCGTGCCGATCGTCGACACGTCGAACCCGTTCATCGCGCGCTGGATCCCGACACCGGACGAGTCGATGCTGGTCATCCGCTTCGCCAATCCGCGCGGCATCGACTTCGCCTACCTGCTGTCGATGATTCACAACAGCTTCATGTCGCGGGCGAATTCCATCGTCGTGCCGGGCAACAAGCTCGACCTCGCCATGCAGTTGATCCTTACGCCGCTGATCCTGCAGCTGATCGAACGCAAGAACCGTGTCTCGTGAGGAGGACGTTATGAACCAAGTGGCCGTCAGAGAAGTCCCCCTTCCCGCCGTGTCGGAGCGCGACATGGCAAATGCCGTCCGCGCGCTGGCGATGGACGCCGTGCAGAAGGCAAATTCGGGCCATCCCGGCATGCCCATGGGCATGGCCGACGTCGCGACCGTGCTGTTCGGCCGCTTCATCAAGATCGACCCGTCGCGGCCGGACTGGCCCGACCGCGACCGCTTCGTTCTGTCCGCCGGCCACGGCTCGATGTTGCAATATGCGCTGCACTATCTGCTCGGCTACGAGGACATGCCGATCGAAGAGTTGCAGCGCTTCCGCCAGCTCGGCAGCCGCACCGCCGGCCACCCCGAGCACGGCCATACGCTTGGCATCGAGACGACGACGGGTCCGCTCGGCCAGGGCATCGCCACCGCCGTCGGCATGGCGCTCGCCGAGCGCATGCTCGCTGCCCGCTTCGGCACAGAACTCGTCGACCACTACACCTATGTGATCGCCGGCGACGGCTGCCTGCAGGAAGGCATCAGCCACGAGGCGATCGATCTGGCCGGGCATCTCAGGCTCAGCCGCCTGATCGTGTTCTGGGACAACAATTCGATTTCCATCGACGGTCCGACCCTCCTCTCGACCTCGATGGACCAGCCGGCGCGCTTTGCCGCTGCCGGCTGGCATGTCATCGAAGTCGACGGCCACGACATGGAGGCCGTTGCTTCGGCCATCGAAGCCGCGCAGCGATCCGACAGGCCATCGCTGATCGCCTGCAAGACCGTGATCGGCAAGGGCGCGCCCAATCTCGGCGGGTCGGAAAAAACGCATGGCGCGCCGCTCGGCGATGCCGAGATTGCCGCGACCCGCGAAAACATCGACTGGCCGCATGCGCCTTTCGAGGTGCCGAAAGAGATCGTCTCGGCATGGCGCGAGGCAGCCGGGCGCGGCCACGCCGCAAGGCGCATCTGGGAACAGCAACTTTCCGTCTCGCCGCTACGCGATGCCTTTACGAAGGCTATCGCAGGCGAACTGCCCCCCTCCCTCTTCGAGGCGCTCGACACTTTCCGCAAGGAGCATGTCGGGAAGGCCACCAAGGTCGCGACGCGCAAGGCTTCCGAGATGGTGCTCGACGTGATCAACGCCGCGACCGACTTGACCGTCGGCGGCTCGGCCGACCTCACCCACTCGAACCTGACCATCACCAAGGGCATGAATCGCATCGCGCCCGGCGACTATGCCGGCAGCTACATCCATTACGGCATCCGCGAGCATGGCATGGCGGCGGCAATGAACGGGCTCGCGCTGCATGGCGGCTTCATCCCCTATGGCGGCACGTTTCTGTGCTTCACCGATTATGCGCGCGGCGCGATCAGGCTCTCCGCCCTCATGCGCCAGCGGGTCATCTATGTGATGACGCACGATTCCATCGGGCTGGGCGAAGACGGGCCGACCCACCAGCCGATCGAGCATCTGGCGATGCTGCGAGCGACGCCGAACCTTAACGTCTTCCGCCCGGCCGACATCATCGAGACGGCGGAATGCTGGGAGCTGGCGCTGAAGAGCGCGGACCGTCCGAGCGTGCTGGTCCTGTCCAGGCAAAATCTGCCTATGCTGCGGCCGGCGCACACGTCGGAGAACCGCGCGGCGCACGGCGCCTATGTGCTGCGTGAAGCGAACGGCGCCCGCACCGCAACCTTGATCGCCACCGGCTCCGAGGTCGAGATCGCCGTTGCCGCGTCCGACATCCTTCGCGAGCAATACGGAGTTGAAACGGCGGTCGTCTCGATGCCCTGCTGGGAGTTGTTCGAGGAGCAGGACAACAGCTACCGCCGCGAAGTCCTGGGTACCGCCCCGCGCGTCGCCGTGGAAGCTGCGGCTCGCCTCGGCTGGGATCGTTGGATCGGCGAGAGGGGAGCCTTCGTCGGCATGACCGGCTTTGGCGCGAGCGCGCCGGCTGCGGATCTCTATCGGCACTTCGACATCACGCCTGAAGTCGTGGCGGCCAACGTCGTCAAGCTCACCCATCAAACCGCAAACCAGGAGGCCTGATC
Source organism: Mesorhizobium sp. CAU 1732 (assembly GCF_039888675.1). NCBI lineage: Bacteria > Pseudomonadati > Pseudomonadota > Alphaproteobacteria > Hyphomicrobiales > Phyllobacteriaceae > Mesorhizobium > Mesorhizobium sp. CAU 1732. The sequence continues at coordinate 1,348,769 of NZ_JBDQQR010000001.1, read as the reverse complement.
CATGGCGCGCATCACCCTTCGCCAGCTTCTCGACCACGCCGCCGAGCACGGTTACGGCGTGCCGGCCTTCAACATCAACAACATGGAACAGGGCCTCGCCATCATGGAGGCGGCGAAGGCCTGTGACGCGCCCGTCATCATCCAGGTCTCGCGCGGCGCCCGCGCCTACGCCAACGACATTATGCTTGCCAAAATGATGGACGCGCTGACGGAGATCTATCCAGACATCCCGCTCTGCATTCATCAGGATCATGGCAATAGCGAAGCGACCTGCCTGACGGCGATCCGCTACGGCTTCACCTCGGTGATGATGGACGGCTCGCTGGAGGCCGATGCCAAGACGCCTGCCAGCTATGAATACAACGTCGCGATCACCGAGCGCGTGGCGCGCATGGCCCATTGGGTCGGCGCTTCGGTCGAAGGCGAACTCGGCGTTCTGGGCTCGCTGGAGAGCGGCCAAGGCGAGGCTGAAGACGGCCATGGCGCCGAAGGCGTGCTACGCCAAGACCAGTTGCTGACCGATGCGGACCAGGCCGTGGACTTCGTGCTGCGAACCAGGGTCGATGCGCTGACGATCGCCTGCGGCACATCGCACGGCGCCTACAAGTTCACGCGCCGGCCCGACGGCGACATCCTCGCCATGCACGTCATCGAGGCGATCCACGAGAAGCTACCGAACACGCACCTTGTCATGCATGGCTCGTCCTCGGTGCCGCAGGAATTGCAGGACGTCATCAACAAGTTCGGCGGCGAGATGCCCCAGACCTATGGCGTCCCGGTCGAGGAGGTCGTGCGCGGCATCCGCCACGGCGTGCGCAAGGTCAACATCGACACAGATTGCCGCATGGCGATGGCCGGTCAGTTCCGCCGCATCGCCACGGAGCACCCCGCCGAGTTCGACCCGCGCAAATTCCTGAAGCCGGCGATGGACGCCATGCGCGACATGTGCCGCGACCGTTTCGAGCGTTTCGCCACCGCGGGCAACGCCTCCCGGATCAAGGTGATCCCGATGGACGAGATGGCGAGACGCTACGCGGGCGGAAAGCTCGGCCCGCAGACCGCAACCGCAAAAGCCGCCTGAGCAACACACAGGAGACCAGCCATGAACAAGATGGACATGCCCACGATCGGGACCCTTGCGGAAGGCAAGGAACGCTACAAGTCCGGCGTCATACCTTACAAGAAAATGGGCTATTGGGAGCCCCACTACCAACCCAAGGACACCGATCTGATCGCCTTGTTCCGGATTACGCCGCAGCCTGGCGTCGATCACGAGGAGGCGGCGGCCGCGATCGCCGGCGAAAGCTCCACGGCCACGTGGACGGTTGTTTGGACCGACAGGCTGACCGCGTGCGAACTTTACCGCGCCAAGGCGTTCAAATCCGAACCGGTGCCGAATACCGGCCCTGGAACCAAGACCGAGCAACAGTACTTCGCGACCATCGCCTATGACCTCGACCTGTTCGAGCCGGGTTCGATTGCGAACCTGACCGCCTCGATCATCGGCAACGTCTTCGGCTTCAAGGCGGTCAAGGCCTTGCGCCTGGAAGACATGCGCATTCCCGTCGCCTATCTGAAGACGTTCCAAGGCCCGGCGACCGGCATCGTGGTCGAGCGCGAGCGGCTCGACAAGTTCGGCCGGCCGCTGCTCGGCGCTACGACGAAGCCGAAGCTCGGCCTATCCGGCCGCAATTACGGCCGCGTCGTCTACGAGGCGCTGAAGGGCGGGCTCGACTTCGTCAAGGACGACGAGAACATCAACTCGCAGCCCTTCATGCATTGGCGCGACCGCTTCCTCTACTGCATGGAGGCGGTGAACAAGGCATCGGCCGCCACCGGCGAGGTCAAGGGCCACTATCTCAACGTCACCGCCGGCACGATGGAGGAAATGTACGAGCGCGCCGAATTTGCGAAGTCGCTCGGCTCGGCCATCATCATGATCGACCTCGTCATCGGCTATACCGCCATCCAGTCGATGGCGAAGTGGGCACGCAGGAACGACATGATCCTGCACCTGCACCGCGCCGGCAACTCGACCTATTCGCGCCAGAAGAACCACGGCATGAACTTCCGCGTCATCTGCAAGTGGATGCGCATGGCTGGCGTCGACCATATCCATGCCGGCACCGTCGTCGGCAAGCTCGAGGGCGACCCGCTGATGATCAAGGGCTTCTACGATACGCTGCGCGAGGAACGCACGCCGCAGAATCTCGAGACCGGGCTGTTCTTCGACCAGGAATGGGCCTCGCTCAACAAGGTGATGCCGGTGGCCTCCGGCGGCATCCATGCGGGGCAGATGCACCAGCTCATCCACTACCTCGGCGAGGACGTGGTGCTGCAGTTCGGTGGCGGCACCATCGGCCATCCGGACGGCATCCAGGCCGGCGCGACGGCCAACCGCGTGGCGCTGGAAGCGATGATCCTCGCCCGCAACGAAGGTCGCGATTATCTGCGCGAGGGACCGCAAATCCTCGAGGACGCAGCAAAATGGTGCTCGCCACTGAAAGCCGCACTGGAGACCTGGAAGGACGTGACCTTCAATTACGAATCGACCGACACCGCCGATTTCGTGCCGACCGCGACCCCGAGCTTCTAAGGAAGGACCATAGCCATGATGACCAATCCCGGAAACAAGGTCACGCAGGGACAGTTCTCGTTCCTGCCCGACCTGACCGACGCGCAAATCTCGGCGCAGATCAAATACGCGCTGAAGAACCACTGGGCCGTGAGCGTCGAATATTCCGACGATCCGCATCCCCGCAATACTTATTGGGAGATGTACGGCAATCCGATGTTCGATCTGAAGGATCCCGCCGGCATCCTGATGGAAATCAACAATTGCCGCAAAGCGCTGCCCAACATGTATGTCCGCGTCACCGCCTTCGATTCGAGTAAGGGCTGGGAAGCGCCACGCATGTCGTTCATCGTCAACCGGCCGCCGAACGAACCGGGCTTCCGCCTGCTGCGCCAGGAGCGCGACGGCCGCAGCCAGGGTTATTCCATCGTGCCTTACGCAACGGACAGGCCCGAAGGCGAGCGGTCATAGGGCCGGTTTGGAGATTGGAGCGGCATCATGCTCGACTTGGCAGACCAGGCGGTTCTCGGCGACGGCGACCTGGTCAATCTGCAGGCGGAATTCGAGGCCTCGAACATCGACGAGGTGATCGACAAGCTCGACCACGAACTTGTCGGCCTGAAACCGATCAAGACACGTATCCGCGAAATTGCGGCGCTCCTTCTCGTCGACCGGCTGCGCAAGAAGTTCGGTATTTCCGCCGAGACGCTGACGCTCCACATGAATTTCACCGGCAATCCCGGTACCGGCAAGACGACGGTCGCGCTACGCATGGCCGAAATCCTGCATCGGCTGGGCTACGTCCGGGAAGGCCATCTCGTCTCGGTAACGCGCGACGATCTGGTCGGCCAGTATGTCGGCCATACCGCGCCGAAGACCCGCGAGGTAATCAAGCGCGCCATGGGCGGCGTGTTGTTCATCGACGAGGCCTATTATCTCTACAAGCCGGAGAATGAGCGCGACTACGGGCAGGAATCGATCGAGATCCTGCTGCAATGCATGGAGAACAACCGTGACGATCTGGTCGTGATCCTGGCCGGCTACAAGAACAAGATGGATCGCTTCTTCGACAGCAACCCGGGCATGCGCTCGCGTATCGCCCACCATCTCGATTTTCCCGACTACAGCCCGGCGGAACTGAAATCGATCGCCGAAATCATGCTGGCGGAACAGAACTACCGGCTGAGCGAACCGGCGGCGGCGGCGCTGGAAGCGTATATTCCGCTGAGGATGCGGCTGCCGCATTTTTCCAACGCGCGATCGATCCGAAATGCGCTGGATCGGGCGCGGCTGCGCCAGGCCAACCGCCTTTTCGCCGCGCGCGGCGAAAAGCTGACAAGGCTCGACCTGATCACCCTAGAGGAGCCGGACATACGCGGCAGCCGCGTTTTCGTCGAAGGCAAGCTCGATGGCGATGCAGCGGACGAGGTACGCGGATGATGTGGTCTCATCGCCGTTGGCGCCAATATCGGGAAATTCCGGTTGGACGAGACAGGAAGGACAACACATGACAGCCAGAACCATTATCGCGCCGTCCATCCTGTCGGCCGATTTTTCGAAACTCGGCGACGAAGTCGAGGCCGTCGCGGCAGCCGGCGCTGACTGGATTCATCTCGACGTGATGGATGGCCATTTCGTACCCAACATCACCTTCGGCCCGCCGGTCATCAAGGCCATCCGCAACCGCACGACCAAAGTCTTCGACTGCCACCTGATGATCGCGCCCGCAGATCCCTACCTCGCAGCCTTCGCCGAAGCCGGCGCCGACATCATTACGGTCCATGCAGAAGCCGGACCGCATCTCGACCGCTCGCTGCAGATGATCAGGAACCTCGGCAAGAAGGCCGGCGTCTCGCTCAACCCGTCAACGCCCGAAAGCGTCATCGAATATGTGCTCGACCGGCTCGATCTCGTGCTCCTGATGACGGTCAACCCCGGCTTCGGCGGCCAGGCCTTCATCCCTTCGGTGGTCGAGAAAGTGAAACGAGTGAAAGCGCTGATGGGTAGGCGGCCGATTCATATCGAGATCGACGGTGGCGTGACGCCCGAGACGGCACCGCTAGTCTGCGCCGCAGGCGCCGACGTGCTGGTCGCCGGTTCTGCGATCTTCACGGGTCGTGGCGAAGCAGCGTACCGCGAGAACATCGCCGCCATCCGCGCGGCCGCGGACCGCGCATTCGGCAAGGCTGCATGAAGCCAGAATAAATGCTGAAAGACGACGCCGGAGCAACTCATTTTCCACGCGGAAATGAGTTGCTCCGGACGATGCCCTATTTCGTGAACTGTTTCAGATAGGCGATCACATTCGCGACCTCGTCGTCCTTCTTCAGGCCGACGAAGGCCATTTTCGTGCCCTTCACCATCGCCTTGGGGTCGTGAAGATAGGTTGCCAGGGTCGCTTCGTCCCAGACGAGCCCGCCCTCTCCGGCCTCAACCATTGCTTTCGAATATTTGAAACCAGCATGGGTTCCCGCTGTTTTGCCGATGACACCCATCAGCGAGGGGCCGATCTTGTTCTTGTCTTCGTCCGCGACGTGGCAGGCCTTGCATTTGGCAAAGACCTTTTCACCGGCTGCCGCATCCTGTGCCGCAGCCTGACCGGCGACGAAGGAGACGAAGGTCAGGGCTGCGAAAACTGCAGTGAAGCGCATGGCATTTCCTCATTGGATCCTCACGGTGCCCTGAGTGATCTGCCTATGCCGATGCTTGCACCGCCGGCATAGGCGTCTGCACGGTAATGTCCGCTTCCCCGAAGCAGGATTGCGGAGCTTGCATGTCAGCGAAGCTAGACGGCGAAGTTTGAATGTCAACCATACGAACGGCCTGTAGCCTGAGCGCGACACAAGATCACCTCAGCCATTATTGACCTCTCCAGACCGAGCGCGTAGCCTTTTGCCATCGGTTTTCTGCTCGGGCACCTGCAGGAAATCTGGAAATCCAGCGTGGCTCGGCGCGAGCAAGCCGGCCTCAAGCGACGACAGGTGCCAAATGGAATTGATCGATCTCGTCCTGACCGTCTGCCTCACGGCAAACCCCGGCAAATGCCGCATCGAGCACCTCTACTTCGAGAGCCGCGGCTCGACCGTTCAGTGCATGTTGCTCGCCCCGCCCGAAATCGCCAAGTGGTCTGCAGAGCACCCTGCCCTCAAGGTCGTGCGCTGGAAGTGCGAATATCCAAAGCGCGAGCGGGACATTTGACAGAGCGAATGCGGAGGTGACGCCATGACGATGTCGAGACGGGACGTCATCCGACTGGCAGCGACGACGGCACTAACCGCGGCGTTGTCGACCGGTTCTGCGCTCGCCACTGCCAAAGTGCGCATCGGCGTCCTCAAATTCGGCACGGTAAGCTGGGAGCTCGACACACTGAAATATCATCGTTTCGACGCCGCCAGCGGCATCGATCTCGACGTCGTCTACTTCGCCGGCGAGGATGCGACCAACGTCGCGCTGCAGGCCGGCGAGGTCGACGTGATAGTCTCCGACTGGCTTTGGGTATCGCGGCTGCGCTCGGAAGGCGCTGATCTGACGCTGGTTCCCTATTCGACGGCCGTCGGTGCGATCATGGTCGCCCAGGCATCGCCCATCCGGACGATCGCCGACCTCCAGGAGAAGAAGATCGGCGTCGCGGGCGGGCCGCTCGACAAGAGCTGGCTGCTGATCCAGGCGCTGGCTAGGCGGGATCACGGCCTCGACCTGCCGGCCGCCAACGAGATCGTCTTCGGCGCGCCACCGCTGCTCTCGCAAAAGGCCATGCAGGGCGAACTCGATGCGGTGCTGAGTTTCTGGCACTTCTGCGCCCGGCTCGAAGCCAACGGTTTCCGTCGCCTGATCGGCGCGGAAGATGCCGCCGCAGCACTTGGCGCCGGCGGGCCGGTGGCAGCGCTCGGCTACGTCTTCCATGACAAATGGGCGGACGAGAACCCCGATGCCGCAAAGGGCCTCGTGGACGCTTCCATGCAGGCCAAGAATTTGCTCGCGCGTTCGGACGAGGAGTGGCTGCGCCTCGCACCGATCGTCCGCGCCGACGGCAAGGAGCTGGAGACGCTGCGGGACCGCTATCGCGAGGGCATCCCAGCGCGACCGATAGCAGAAGAAGAGGCCGACGCCGCCAATCTCTTTCGGGTCCTTGCGGATATCGGCAGCGAAAAGCTGGTCGGGAACGCGCCGGAGATGGCGCCGGGCACGTTCTGGCAAGGCCTTGCCGATGGGGGGTGAGGAGGCAAGCGGGCGCGATGCCCTGGCGCAGCCTTTCCGCAGCAAGGGCGTCCCGCCGCTCCTGATGCCGGCAGCCACTGTGGTGGCTTCGCTGCTGGGGTTCTGCCTGCTTTGGGCACTGGCAGCCCACACATGGCCGAGCCGTGCACTCCCCTCGCCTGCCGAGGTCTGGCAGGTGCTGGTCAGGGAGGCGGCGAGTGGCGAGCTGTTCTTCAATCTCGGCGTCACGCTGGGCCGCGTTGCGGCTGCCTATGCCGTGGCGATGATTTTCGGCTGCGTCATCGGTATCCTGCTTGGCATGCATCGCCGTGCCGACCGCTTCTTCAATGCCTGGGTGATCCTGTTCCTCAACATCCCCGCGCTGGTGATCATCGTGCTCGCCTATATCTGGTTCGGCCTCAACGAGGCGGCGGCGATCGGCGCGGTAGCGGTGAACAAGATCCCGAACGTCGTCGTGACAATGCGCGAAGGCGCCAGAGCGTTAGACCCGCGCTATGCGGAGATGGCCGCCGTCTACCGTTTCGGCACGCTCGACCGAATCCGCCACGTGCTTCTGCCCCAGTTGCAGCCTTATCTCGCAGCCGCCTCGCGGTCGGGGATAGCGCTCATCTGGAAGATCGTCCTGGTGGTCGAATTGCTCGGCCGCTCGAACGGCGTCGGCTTCCAGATCCATCTCCATTTCCAGCTCTTCGACGTCGCGGCTATTCTGGCCTATACGCTGGCGTTCGTGACGATCATGCTCCTCATAGAACTCCTTCTGGTGCAACCCCTTGAACGACATGCATCCCGCTGGCGCCAGCGTGCCGCTTAAGGTCGACATCGCCGAAAAGACGTTCCGGTCGTCCGAAGGCGTCACGATCACGGCATTGCGGAACCTCTCCTTCGAGATCCGGCAAGGCGAGTTCGCTTGCCTGCTTGGCCCGTCCGGCTGCGGCAAGACCACGACCCTGCGCATCCTGCTTGGCCTCGACAAGAAATTCTCCGGTTCCTTCCAGCTTCCCGAAGAAGGCGCCGACCGCGTCGCTGCGGTGTTCCAGGAGCCGATCCTGCTGCCGTGGCGGACGGTCGAGCAGAATGTCAGGCTGGCCTTGCCGCGCGCCAGGAGAAACGCCAATCTCGACGAGCTGTTCGACAGTCTTGGCCTAGCCGGCATGAGAACGCTGTTTCCGGCTGAGCTTTCGCTCGGCCTCGCCCGGCGGGCTGCGCTCGCCAGGGCTTTCGCAATCGAACCGGCGGTCCTTTTCCTGGATGAGCCCTTCGTCTCACTCGACGAGAATACCGCCGAGCGGCTCCGTCATCTCCTGCTGTCGGTATGGTCCGCGAAGCCGACAACCGCCTTGATGGTGACCCACAATTTGCGTGAAGCGCTGATGCTGTCGGACCGCATCATCGTGCTGTCGCCGCGTCCGGCGCATGTGCAGGGCGTGTTCGACGTGCGATTGCCCAGGCAGTACCGCAATCCTCAGGTGATGAGCGACCTGCTGCGGTCGTTCCATCAGAAGTTTCCGGACATCAATTGACGGCCGCCCCCGCGCTCGCAGATCGCGATGAACAGGCCAGGCAATTCGATCGCGAACGAAATCAGAAGCAGCGTATGTCGGCTTCCGCCTGCGCGCGCCTCAAGGCGGAGCCTGCGGCCCGAGCCGGTGCGGTCTCTCGGAAAAGGCTGCTCGCTTCACCAGTCGTCAGCGCCATCCGCCGAAAGGTCTCGGACCTCTCATACTGTTCATAGGGAATGAGCGACGCGATCACGTCTATCGAGCAGGAGCAGCGCTCGAGCACTTCGCGCGTTTGCCCGTTAGACCGCATGCAGCCGAGCACATAGTCGGCCACGGTTTCGGTCGGATAGTCTTGTGCCGCGGTCGCCTGACCGGCGAGAGGCATGAACGCGGCAATACACAGCGCGAGTTTCGCAAATCCGGTGGGTCTGATCATCATCCTCCTCCGATGGCGCGAGCCTATCATGAAGTTTCGATGTGACCACCCCGTTCGTTCCGGCGAGGCGAGTCCAGGCTCGCTCGTTAGACTAAAGGAGGATGCCTGCGGACATTTCCAAAACGGATTCCCCAACCTTACTCGCAGCGCCCTTTGAGGACCGACGCCATGTTTCTTTTCCCTGGCGGCGGCACTCGTTACCAGGCCCTTCCGCCATTTGAAGCCGATCGCCTTCCTACATGCTTCTAAAAACCGAACGCGCAAGATATGTCAGGATATTCTAAGATATTTTTGGGCGATCAATTCGACGCCGTGACTTTATATGTATAAATCGGACGCGATTCCCGCGATACAATATTCTATAATCGATTTCTTTTGTCATTTGTATTTACATATTGCACTGCAAGATGGAATATGTTGCGATGCATAAAGACGGCACACGTTTTTGCTTGCCTACCGCATTTTATTGTCATAGCCTTTTCCTGTTTCCGGCTTCAAGGGCGTTACTGTCTTAGGGAGCGGTGACCGTCTTTCGTAGGCCAAGTGAGGTGGGCAGTAACGGTGCCCTCTGCTCGTCTGGCTTAGGTCGTGACACGCTGCCGGAAATACTTCCCACCTGAATCGCTTGGGCAAGCCCTTGTGGGGCTGAGCAATCGATTCCGATTGTGAACCTCGGGAGGATATTTATGCGTGTATTTAGAAAAACCGTCTGTATTCCACTTGCCGCGGCGCTCATGACATGCGCCTCGGCCTACGGAGTATTGGCAAATGACGAACTGAACGCGCTTGCCTCGGACGCGAAGAACTGGGCAATGCCCACGGGTGACTATGCAAACACCCGCTATTCGAAACTGAACCAGATCAACAAGGACAATGTGAAGGACCTGCAGGTCAAGTGGACGATGTCCACCGGCGTGCTGCGCGGCCATGAAGGCGGCCCCCTGGTGATCGGCGACGTGATGTACATCCACACGCCGTTCCCGAATATCGTCTACGCCCTCGACCTCAACAATGACGGCAAAATCCTCTGGAAATACGAACCCAAGCAGGATCCTAACGTCATTCCGATCATGTGCTGCGACACGGTGAATCGCGGCGTCGCCTATGGTGACGGCAAGATCATCCTGAACCAGGCGGATACTACCGTCACCGCGCTCGATGCCAAGACCGGCAAGGTCCTCTGGCAGACGAAGAACGGCGAGGACATCGCCGGCGGCAAGGGCGAGAGCGGAACGGCTGCGCCCATGGTCGTCAAGGACAAGGTGCTGATCGGTATATCGGGCGCTGAATTCGGCGTCAGAGGCCACATGTCGGCCTACAACCTCAGTGACGGTTCGCTTGCGTGGCGGGCCTATTCGACGGGACCCGATGCCGAAACCCTGATCGATGCCGAGAAGACAACTCATCTCGGCAAGCCGGTCGGCCCCGACTCAGGCCAGAACACCTGGGAAGGCGAACAGTGGAAAACCGGTGGCGGTACGACCTGGGGCTGGTTTGCCTATGATCCCGAGTTGAACCTAGTCTACTACGGCACGGGCAATCCATCGACCTGGAACCCGGTCCAGCGGCCCGGCGACAATCGCTGGTCGATGACGATCATGGCTCGCGATGCCGACACCGGTATGGCCAAGTGGCTCTACCAGATGACTCCGCATGACGAGTGGGACTACGACGGCGTCAACGAGATGATCCTCGTCGACGACATGCAGATCGACGGTGCCGCGCGTGACGTTCTGGTCCACTTCGACCGCAACGGCTTCGCCTATACGATGGATCGCGCAACCGGCGAGCTTCTGGTCGCCAAGAAATTCGATCCGACCGTCAACTGGGCGACCGAAGTCAATATGGACCCCGACAGCGACCAGTACGGTCGTCCTCAGGTTGTGGCCGAGTTTTCGACCCAGCAGAACGGCGAAGATACCAACACCACCGGCGTTTGCCCGGCGGCGCTTGGCACGAAGGACCAGCAGCCGGCGACCTATTCGCCGAAGACCGGTCTCTTCTACGTCCCGACCAACCACGTCTGCATGGACTACGAGCCTTACAAGGTCAGCTACACGGCCGGCCAGCCCTATGTGGGCGCGACCGTGTCGATGTACCCGACTCCGAACAGCCATGGCGGCATGGGCAACTTCATCGCCTGGGATGCGGCCAAGGGTGAGATCGTATGGTCGAAACCCGAGCAGTTCTCGGTGTGGTCAGGCGCGACGGCTACCGAAGGCGATATCGTCTTCTACGGCACGCTGGAAGGCTACATCAAGGCGGTCGATAATGACGGCAACGAACTCTACAAGTTCAAGACCCCGTCCGGCATCATCGGCAACATCAACACCTTCGAGCACGGCGGCAAGCAGTACATAGCCGTTCTCTCAGGCGTTGGCGGCTGGGCCGGCATCGGTCTCGCCGGCGGTCTGCTCCAGGCCGAAGGCGCTGCTGCCTGGCAACAGGCGGTTGCCGGTGAAAATGCTCCGTCCGACGAATCGGCAAGCATCTCCACGGCCGGTCTCGGTGCGGTCGGTGGCTACGCCGCTCTTGCCGACTACACGACGCTGGGCGGTCAGCTCACCGTCTTCGGTCTCCCGGATTGATATCCGGAGATCGTTAGGCACGCCTACGCCTCGATGGCGTGAAGGCAACAAGAAGTGAGAGCCCGGATGGCCCTGAACGCCGGGCCGGGCTCTCGATTTCGCCGCGCTATCACAATGCACCTGTAAACGCGGCGCCGCGACAGCAACGCTGTGTCCCGTAATAAGAAAGAGGTTCGAATGTCCGTCAGCAATGCAGTTCGGGTTCTTGTCATGGTTCTTCTGATCGGTCCCAGCCTCGCACTCGGTACCGCCCTGGCTCAGGATACCAAGGAAAAGGCCGCTGCTGTCACCGACGAGGACGGCAAGTATTTCGACGCTGATGGAAACCCGACTTACAAGATCCAGGCCGACGGCACCGTCGACTGGTACACATTCAGCGGCTATCGCCGCTACCATTCGGACTGTCATGTCTGCCACGGCCCCGACGGTGTCGGCTCGAGCTACGCGCCGGCGCTCGCCACATCGCTGAAGAACATGGATTACGGCACGTTCCTGGCGATCGTCGCCGAAGGACGCACGAGCGTCGGCGGCGGCAAGGAAAACGTCATGCCCGCCTTCGGCGACAACAAGAACGTCTATTGCTACATGGACGACCTCTACGTCTATCTGCGCGCCCGCGCCGTCGGCGATGCCCCGCGCGGCAGGCCTCCCCAGAAGGAGGACAAGCCGCAAGGGGCAAAGGACTACGAAACCTCGTGCATGGAAGAATGATCATGTCCCTTCGGCGTTTCCGCATGAGATTGCTGGCCCTGACCTTCGCGATTGCGGCGGTGCCGGCCGGCGCCCTTGCACAGGGCGCCGGCCTCGGCGCCGCGGGAGAACTCGTAGACCCTGATGTGCTCAGGGTTTGCGCCGATCCCTCGAACATGCCGTTCTCCGACGAAAGCGGCAAAGGTTTTGAGAACAGGCTGGCTGAACTGGTGGCCGAAAAGACAGGCCGCAAATCGGTCGCCTACACGTGGTTCCCGATGGCCACCGGCTTCGTGCGCAACACGCTGCGGGCCAACCGCTGCGACATCATCATGGGTTACGCGCAGGGCGACGAACTGGTGCAGAACACCAATGCCTACTACCGCTCGACCTATGTTCTGGTGTTCAAAAAGGGTGGCGGTCTCGACGACGTCAAGACGATCGAAGATCCGAAACTCGCCGACAAGAAAATCGGCATCGTCGGCGGGACGCCGCCGTCCGCCAACATGGCGACAGCCGGCCTGATGAAGAAGGCCAAGAACTACCCGCTGATGGTCGATACGCGCTTCGCTCCGTCCATGGCCGAAGTGATGATCAAGGACATGCTGGACGGCGTGATCGACGTGGCCGTCCTGTGGGGGCCGATGGCTGGTTATTACGCGCGAGAATCCGGCGCCGATCTGGCCATCGTCCCGCTTGTCAAGGGAAAGACCGGGTCGCGCGTGACGTATCGCATTACAATGGGCGTGCGCCCCTCGGACCAGGAGTGGAAGCGGACGCTCAATCGGGTCATCAAGGAGAACCAGGAGGAGATCAACAATATATTACTCGAATACAATGTGCCTCTGATTGACGAGCAAGATAAACCCATCACGCAATGATTTCACAATATTTTGAATCGCAACGCTATAATGCCTATATATATTTTATGATATTTCAGTACGCCTGAATTTCATTTGTCCATTTATGTGGACGAGCCGTTGCATATCGGTGCCTTGCAATGGCTGACGGCAGTCGGATAGGCTCTCACGGGCCGGTACAACAGGAGGAATAAATGAAAAGCTGGACCAAACCGACAATGTGCCAGGTTCCCGCGGGCTTTGAGATTTCGCGGTATCTGCCTGCTGAAATGACTCCCAGGAAGTAGGCCGCAAGGGTGCGTGTCCCGGTCATGGGGCACGCACCTTTCGTCAGCCGGACTCGCATGAGAAGCCTTGGCGCGGACAATCCTGGTCGCGATGTGCATGACGTTGCGATATCCACCGTTGATCGGGCCCCTCACAAGGCAGAGGTCATCTTGCGGCTCAAGGTTGTTGGATCGGCGGCGGGCGGTGGTTTTCCGCAATGGAACTGCAATTACCGGCTGAGCCGTGCGGTCCGTTCCGGTATTCCTGGTGTACGCCGGCGGACGCAGTCCAGCCTTGCGGCATCGGCCAACGAACGCGACTGGGTTCTTTTCAACGCCTCCCCCGACATTCTGCAACAGATTGCCGAGACGCCCGAATTGCAGCCTCACATCGACGCGCCTCTGCGCTCGACGCCTATCCGCGCCGTGGTGCTGACCAATGCCGACGTCGATCACGTCGCCGGCCTGCTCAGCCTGCGCGAGCGTCAACCTTTCGCCATTTATGCGACGGCCGATGTCCTGGCCGTGCTCGACGCGAATTCCATCTTCAACGTGCTCGATCCGGCAATCGTGCCGCGACGCAAGCTTCCAGTCGACCGCGAGTTCGAGATTTGCGATGCGGAGAACCGCGGGACGGGCGTCCACATCGAGAGCTTCGCCGTGCCAGGCAAGGTGGCGCTCTACATGGAGGATTCCAGCCGGCCAGACGCCGATTACAACTCCGACAGCGGCGACACGATCGGCGTGCGCATTGGTGGAGGTCCGGGCAAAGGCTCGGTCTTCTACATTCCCGGCTGCGCGCGGATCAATGCAGCCCTGCGCTCGCGTCTGGCCGGCGCCGCCTGCCTCCTCTTCGACGGCACGGTATTCACCGACGAGGAGATGATCACCGCGGGTGTCGGCACAAAGACCGGCGCACGCATGGGCCATCTCGCAATGTCGGGACCGGAAGGCTCCATCGCCGGCCTCGAAGACGTGAGGATTGACCGGCGCATCTTTGTTCATATCAACAACACCAACCCGGTCCTCGACGAGAATTCGGCCGAACATGCCGCCGTCACGGCGGCGGGCTGGGAAATCGCGCATGACGGCATGGAGATCGAGCCATGAACTTCCACGCCGCAGCCAGAAACAGAATGTCCGCACCCGACCTGGAAGCCATACTCCGGCAGGTCGGCGCGGAGCGCTACCACAACCGCCACCCGTACCATCACCGCATGGTGTCGGGCGCCCTTTCCAAGGGCGAGTTGCAAGCCTGGGCGCTCAACCGCTACTGCTACCAGGCCGTCATTCCACGCAAGGATGCGATGATCCTCACGCGCGCTGAGGATCCGGCCTTCCGTGCCGAGTGGCGCAAGCGCATCGAAGACCACGACGGCGACGACGGCTGGAGCGGCGGCATCGCCCGCTGGCTGCATCTGGCGACCTCGCTCGGCCTTGATGTCGAGGCCGTGAAAAGCGAGAAGCTGGCATTGCCGGCGACACGCTTCGCGGTCGGCGCCTATCTCTCTTTCTGCACCAACCGGACATTGCTCGAAGCCGTCGCCTCGTCGCTGACGGAGCTATTTTCGCCTGTCATCATCGCCGAGCGCGTGCCGGCGATGCTCGCCAAATACGACTACGTCACGGCGGATACGCTGGCCTATTTCAGCAAGCGGCCGGAACAGGCTTCGCGCGATTCCGACTTCGCGCTCGCCTATGTGCTGGAGCACGCCGACACGCCCGAGCGGCAGCAGGGGGTGATCGATGCGCTCGTCTTCAAATGCGATATACTCTGGGCCATGCTGGACGCACTTCAGCACGCCTATGGCGAGGGCAGGAACATTCCGCCCGGAGCCTTCCAGCCGGAGACCGCGAGATGATGGCGCTGCGCCAACGCGCGATGGCGTCGCCGCACGCCTTGCCCTCGCTGCCGAAACATGTGCGCATCCAATACGACCCAGTGCGACAAGCCTTCGCCGTTCTGTCGCCCGAAAATATATTCTGGCCGAACGAAATCAGCCTCGAAATCCTGCGTCGCTGTGACGGCGTCTCGACCCTCGAAAAGATCGTCGCCGAGCTCGCCCGGGAATACGACGCGCCGGAAGAAGACGTGGCAGCCGACGTCACCGCCTTCATTCAGGAATGGTCCGACAAGCTGCTGGTGAAGCTATGAGCGAGCCCCTTCTTGCCCCGATCGGCATACTGGCGGAACTGACGCATCGCTGCCCGCTGCAGTGCCCCTATTGCTCCAATCCGACCGAGCTTTTGAAAGCCAACCGCGAGATGGACACCGAAAGCTGGCTGTCGCTGTTTGACCAGGCGGCCGATCTCGGCGTGCTCCAGGTCCATCTCTCCGGCGGCGAACCGACACTGCGCCGCGATCTCGAACAGTTGATTGCCGGACTTTCGCGGCGCGGCGTCTACACCAATCTGATCACCGCCGGCGTCGGCATTGCCGAGGGTCGCATCGAGGCGTTCGCCGAAGCGGGGCTCGACCATTTGCAACTGAGCTTCCAGGGCGCGCGCCCGGATACCACCGTGCGCATCGGCAACCATCCGGGTAGCCACGAGAAGAAGCTGGAGACGGCGCGGCGTGCGCGAGCGGCCGGCCTGCCGCTCACCATCAACGCGCCGATCCACCGCCACAACATCGAGGAAGTGCCTGAGTTCATCGAGCTTGCGCTGTCCCTGGAGGCCGAGCGTCTCGAGATCGCCAACGTGCAGTACGCCGGCTGGGCGCTCGTCAACCGCAATACGCTGATGCCCGACCGAGCGGCGGTCGAGCGACAGGCCGAGATCGTTGAGGAAGCGCGCGCACGGCTCGTCGGCATCATGAACATCGATTTCGTTCCGCCAGACTATTTCGCCACCTATCCAAAACCCTGCATGGGCGGCTGGGCGCGCGACGCCTTCATGGTGGCGCCGGATGGCACCGTGTTGCCCTGCCACGCCGCGCAGACGATATCCTCGCTGACGTTCGAGCAATTCGGTCCCCGCACGCTCGCCGAAATCTGGACCGATTCGCCAGCCTTCAACGCGTTTCGCGGCACGGACTGGATGCAGGAGCCCTGCCGGAGCTGCGAGAGGCGCGAGATCGATTGGGGCGGCTGCCGCTGCCAGGCGATGGCGATCGCCGGCAACGCCGCGGCCACTGACCCCGCCTGCATCAAGTCGCCTCTCCACGCCCGAATGGCGACACTCGCCAAGGCGGGCATTGCCGCCCGCAGCCAAGACGCCGCGACGAAAGATGGTTTCGTCTATCGCCGCATCGGCAGCGCGCCGCAGGCTGAAAGCTCGGCGCCGGTGAAACCAGATCCAGCCTTGACCGACTGACACCTTTTCGCGAATCCCCTACCCGATCCCAAGAGCGCCACGCTTGCAAGCGTGCCATTGGGGACGGGGTCTTGCCGACGGTCCCGCGACCTGAAGGAGCGCGGCGGTGCCGAATGAGCATGTCAATGCCGACAGTCTTAGAGCGACTGGATCAGCCGGGTCAGAAATGCCGCAAAGACACGCACGCGTGGGCTCTCTGAACTCGCGGGAGGTCGTATGAGCCAAATGTCGCCCCGACTGACCGCAAAATCGGTGAGCACGGTACGAAGACGTCCATCCGCGACGGCTCGCGCCGCCAGATAGTGAGGCAATGGGGCAAGCCGAGACCGGCGATAGCAGCCAGAGCCACGGCCTCTATATCGTTGAACACCGGCCCATTCGGCGGGCGTCCAGGAGCCTTCCATCCTTTGAAGGCCCAACATTCCAGCCGGCCTGTCGTCGGAAACCGGAGACGCAGACAGGTGTGGGTGGGTACGTCATCTGGCGTTTGTGGCGCCCCCGTCGTTCGAGATAGGCGGGAGACCCGCAGGTGGCGAACCGATGTGGCGCGAGCTTTCGCGCAATCAACCGAGAGTCTTCAAGGTCACCTGTGCGCAGGACAAGGTCAAAACCCCCTTCCACGATGTCCACCACCCGATCGTCCAGACTGATGTCGAGTTCGACCATGGGATAGTCCGCGATGAACTGATCGAGCGCGGGGACGATGATACGGCGTCCCATGGCCGCGGTATGCACACCTTCAACCGGGCACAGCGATGAAGCGCGAACATCAGGCGGCTGCGACAGCAGAAGGCGCTCCTCAGCCACCCCGATTCACGCCCGCTGCTCGCCCGAAACGCGGTTCAGCCCCTGGTTGCGGTCGGCGACGGTGATGTGCTGACACCGGTGTCCGATGCGCTGGAAATCCATCATTGGATCGCCGGCTCGCTGTTCGCATCTTCAAGGGATGCAGGCACCTTCCGGCGCTTGAACAACCACCGCAGCCCTGCGCGATTGGTTGCAATGAAGTCTCTCAAGCGCAAGCGCGACAACATTGGCCGCCGAGACGAGCGATTTGCCACTGAAAAAGAGCTGCGAAAGCTATCGGCATCTATTGCCGGGACAACATCGCTTACACGCTGCTCTATCCCGCTCTACTCTTCAGCACTCCCCTTCATTCCCACTCGATGGTGCCGGGCGGCTTAGAGGTCACGTCGTAGACGACGCGGTTGATGCCGCGGACTTCGTTGATGATGCGGGTTGCCGCATTGCCGAGGAAGTTCATGTCGTAATGATAGAAATCCGCCGTCATGCCGTCCACCGAGGTCACGGCGCGCAGCGCGCAGACGAATTCGTAGGTGCGGCCGTCGCCCATCACGCCTACCGTCTGCACCGGCAGAAGCACGGCGAAAGCCTGCCAGATGGCGTCGTAGAGGCCGGCCTTGCGGATTTCGTCGAGATAGATCGCGTCGGCTTCGCGCAGGATGTCCAGCTTCTCGCGGGTGACGGGGCCGGGGCAGCGGATGGCGAGGCCGGGGCCGGGGAACGGATGACGCTCGATGAAGTGGTCGGGCAGGCCGAGTTCCCTGCCGAGCGCCCTCACCTCGTCCTTGAAGAGTTCGCGCAGCGGCTCGACCAGCTTCATGTTCATGCGGTCGGGCAGGCCACCGACATTGTGGTGCGACTTGATCGTCACGGACGGTCCGCCGGTGAACGACACGCTTTCGATCACGTCGGGATAGAGCGTGCCCTGCGCCAAGAACTCGGCGCGCTTGCCGTCGCGTTCGAGCTTTTTTGCTTCCTGCTCGAAGACTTCGATGAACAGGCGGCCGATCGTCTTGCGCTTCTTTTCGGGGTCCGCTTCGCCTTCCAGCGCGCCAATGAACAAATCCTGCGCCTGCACGTGCACAAGCGGGATGTTGTAATGCTCGCGGTACATCGAGACGACCTGCTCGCCTTCGCCCTTCCGCATCAGGCCATGGTCGACGAAGATGCAGGTCAGGCGCTCGCCGATCGCCTCATGGATCAGCACGGCCGCGACGGAGGAATCGACACCGCCCGAGAGCGCGCAGATCACGCGGCCGTCGCCGACCTGTTTGCGGATCGCGGCGACGGCCTGCTCGCGATAGGCGGCCATCGACCAGTCGCCTCTGAGCCCGGCGATGCGGTGCACGAAATTGGCAAGCAGCTTGGATCCGTCCGGCGTGTGGACGACTTCGGGGTGGAACTGCACCGCGTAGAATTTGCGCTTCTCGTCCGCGATGGCCGCAAAGGGTGCGCCGGTCGAAGTGCCGACCACGCGGAAGCCATCGGGAATGGTCGTGACGCGGTCGCCGTGGCTCATCCAGACCTGATGCCGGGTGCCCTTGGCCCAGACGCCATCGAACAGGGCGCATTCGTCCTCGATCTCGAGGAAGGCGCGACCGAATTCGCGGTGGTGTCCGCCTTCGACGGAGCCGCCGAGCTGGGCGCACATCGTTTGCTCGCCATAGCAGATGCCGAGAACGGGCACGCCTGCCTCGAAGATCATCTGCGGTGCGCGCGGACTGCCGATGTCGATCGTCGACGCCGGGCTGCCGGAGAGGATGACCGCCTTGGGCTCGATGCGCCGAAACGCCTCTTCGGCGGATTGAAAGGGCACGATCTCGGAGTAGACGCCTGCTTCGCGAACGCGCCGCGCGATCAACTGGGTGACCTGGCTGCCGAAATCGATGATGAGGACTGTGTCGGGATGAGCGGTGGTGTTCATGGCGAGCGCTTAAAGAAAGTGGGGTGATTCCGCAAGGTGTCAGAGGGCGATGTCGCCGCGTTCCAGTGCGGCGACCAACATATCCACCGATGTGGCGAGCTTCTCGTCGATGACATGAAGATACTCCGTCCAGTCACCGACGTGTTTCAGGTCGGCTGCGCCGTCCGAAATGCCGCGCAGGCCGATCATGGGCACGGCGAAACGCTGGCAGGCGCGAAGAACGGCAAACGTCTCCATGTCGACCATGTCGGCGTCGATCGCGTCATATGCGGCGCCGGTGACGATGTTGGCTCCGGTGGAGAGCGATGCCCGCGCGATGCCGGGAATGACTGGCGTGATTTCCACTACGCGCGGCAGATCGAGGAACGGCGTTTCGCCCCTGGGAAAGCCGAGCGCCGACGCGTCCATGTCGCGATAGGAGACTGACGAGGCCTGGTAAATCCCGGTCTGTTCGAGGATCCTGCTGCCTGCCGAGCCGAGAGACACGACGAGATATGGCAGAGATCCCACCGCTTCCATTCGGGCAAGCGTCGAGGACAGCACGATTGCGGCCTCTACGGGTCCGACACCCGTCATCAGCGGTGTGAGCCGCTGCTTCAGATGGGGTCCGTACTCAGCGGCGGCGGCCATCACGAAGAGGACGCTGCGTCCTCCGATCGTCGTGGCGCGAGGCAAATCAGCCGTTGATGCCATCGCGTCCACTGACCACCATGAGGGTCGCCGTCATCGTAGCGATCATCTTGGCATTGCCTTCGACATCATAAGCGTAGGCCTGCCCGTCCGCGACGATGATCGTGCGGCCGGGCTTGGTGACCGAGCCTCGAAACAGAAAACGCTCGCCACGGCCGGGCGACAGGAGATTGACCTTGAACTCGATCGTCAGCACCGCCGCATCGGCGGGCATGACGGAATAGGCGGCGTAGCCGCAGGCGGAATCCAGGGCGGTCGAGATGATCCCGGCATGAAGGAACCCATGCTGCTGCGTGAGTTCGGCCTTGTAGGCCATCTCGATCTCGACCTCACCCGGATTGACGCGGGTCAATTCCGCGCCTGCCGTCGCCATGATGCGTTGGCGATCGAAGCTCGCCCTGACGCGGGCCTCGTAATCGCCGTGCGGCTCGAATGTCACCGACATGCCCGATCCTTCACTATTGTTGTTCGCTTATGACAAAGCCCCGCCTTCCGCGCAATCGCGAATGACGCAGTGCAGCATGAAGCCGAGCGATGCTGTGGCCACACAGCCTAGTTGAGGAACCAGATCGACGCGTTGAGCACCGTCGCGAATCCCACCCAGAGCGCATAGGGAACGAACAGCGATGCCGCGACCCGGTCGCGATCCCATGCCAAGACGACGAAGGTAACGATCGCGACGAGCATCGCGATGATGATTGCCAGTGCACCGCCCA
Organism: Mesorhizobium sp. CAU 1732; assembly: GCF_039888675.1. Lineage (NCBI taxonomy): Bacteria > Pseudomonadati > Pseudomonadota > Alphaproteobacteria > Hyphomicrobiales > Phyllobacteriaceae > Mesorhizobium > Mesorhizobium sp. CAU 1732. The sequence goes on along the minus strand of NZ_JBDQQR010000001.1, from coordinate 1,328,188 downwards.
CGCTCTGCAGGGTGAAGAAGACCGGCGACCAGAGGAAATTAAGTCCGAGTTGAACCCACCACGCGGTCATCGCGCCACCGGTGCGCGTCTCGCTCCAGATGCGCCAGCCGGCAATGGCAATCATCACATAGAGGAGCGTCCAGACCGGACCGAAAAGCCAGTTGGGCGGGTTGAAGGATGGCTTGTTCAGCGCCTGATACCACTCGCCGGGAATATTGTTCGCGCCGACCAGCGATCCTCCTCCCACCACCAAAGCGAGGAAGAGTGCGAGCGTCAGATAGCGGGTCATGGCGTTCCACGTAGCGATGGTTGCGGCTGCGCGTCAACGCGATGCCGCGTTGCCCGTTCCATCGCCGCAAAGAAGGCTAGCGCGACGCGCGCTCTATCACCGAGACGAAGAAGCCGTCGGTGCCGGACGTCGCGGGCGTCAGGACGATGCCCATGGCATCGGTCCGCGCCTTGCCCGATCCGCCTGCGAAGCGCGCTTCCCAAAGCGATTCGGGCGCAACGACGTGAAAGTCCGGCGCGGTTTCCAGAAATGCCTCGATCTGCCGCTGGTTTTCCTGAGGGAAGATCGAACAGGTGATGTAGACCAGCCGTCCACCGGGCTTCACATATCGCTTCGCGGCTTCGAGAATCGTCGCCTGCTCGCGCAGGCGCACATCGAGCTGGCGGTCAGTGAGACGCCATTTCGCGTCGGGCCTGCGCCGCCATGTGCCGCTGCCGGTGCAGGGTGCGTCGACAAGGACAAGGTCCATCTGGCCTTCCAGCGGCGCCAGACCCGCCTCGCCGGCCACCGTCTGCACGTTGCGGCCGCCCGAGCGGCGGAGCCTGTCGAAGATCGGCGCCAGGCGCTGCTTCTCGGCGTCGTGTGCGAAAATCTGGCCGCGATTGTCCATCGTCGCCGAGAGCGCGAGTGTCTTGCCGCCGGCGCCCGCGCAATAGTCGAGGACCTGCATGCCGGAATCGGCGCCCGCCAGATCCGCGACGATCTGCGAGCCTTCGTCCTGCACCTCGAACCAGCCCTTCTGGAAGGCAGCTTCGACCTGGACGTTGGGGTGACGGCCGTCACCGGCAATCGGCGGGATGCGAATGCCTTGCGCGGCAAGCTGGGTCGGCGCGGCGCCGGTCGAGGCCAGTTCCGCCAGCACCTTGTCGCGGTTGGACAGGAGCGTGTTCACACGCAGGTCGAGCGGCGGACGCGCGGCGAGCGCCGCCACCTCGTTTACCCAGTCCGATCCGAAAGCGTCTTCGGCGAGCGGCACGCACCAGTCGGGGCAGTCGGCCCGCACGGCGTCCGGCGCGTCATCCAGCGCCCGGCCGGCGAGTGTCGCGAGTTCGGCATCGTCCAGCGGCGGCGGTGCGAAGCGGTCGCCGTCCAGCGCCCGGTTGATGGCGGGACCGTCCATGCCGAGTTCCAGCACGAGCGCCCCGAAGCCGAGCGCGCGTGAGCTGTCCGAATCGAACAGCCAGCCGGCGGAGCGGCGGCGGCGAAGCGCGTCATAGACGATGTTGCCGATCGCGGCGCGGTCGCCAGCGCCGGCAAAACGATGCGACAGTCCCCAGTCCTTCAGGGCATCGGCTGCCGGGCGGTGTCGCCTTGCGATGTCGTCCAATACCTCAATGGCCGCAGCCAAGCGTCCGCCCAGTCTCATTTCGGAATTCCCGTTGTCGGTTGACCCGTTGCGCCGCTGTTAGACGGTTCGGGGACACGCGGCAAGCAAGCGAAACGAGAAAGCCTTCAGGTGGTTTCCAGATCGAGGCGCGGGGCCAGGAAGAGCGCCGCGATGATCGCGGACGCTGCGGCGGCGATCCAGACGGAGGCCAAGCCGAGCGCCAGAAACGCAACCGCGCCCAGCACCGCACCAAGCGCAAGGCCCATCCACAAAAGCGCGTACCAGATCCACGCCGTGCGGCTGCCGCCCAGGAATGCGGCGGCGATGCGCTGCCCCATCTTGACCAGCGTTCCGGTCATGTAGGTGACGCCGATGCTGACTTCGCCATTGCGCTCGAAGACGGCGTTCTCCGCGCCCATGGCCATGGCGAGTGCAGCGACTGCCAGCCAATGCGCGCCAAGCGCCTGCATGACAGCGGCCAGAAGGAGCATCGCGGTGACGAAGACCATGACCCGGCCCGGCCGCCTCGATCTGGCTTTCTGGCGGACGATCGTGCCGAGAACGACACCGGAGACAAAAAGGACGATCAGGAATGCAGGGAGCCATGCTTGCGGCTCTGCCTCGGCAAGGGACGCGCCAAGGCGCGTCGTGTTGCCGGTCATGAAGGAGACGAAATAGCCGCCAAGCTGCAGGAAGGCGACCGCATCCACAAAACCGGCGAGCGCCGCCATGGGTATGGCGACGATCCTCTCGCTCTGCGAATGCTGGATCATGCGACAGGCCCCGGCATGCCGCCAGCCCGCCGCATCGCGTCAGGCCTGAATGACGACGACCCGCGCACCGACGGGCACGCGCTCGTAGAGATCGATCACGTCGTGATTCATCATCCGCACGCATCCGCTCGACACGGCAAGGCCGATCGTTTGCGGCTGGGTGGTGCCGTGGATGCGGAACATGGTGTCGCGGCCACCACGGTGAAGATAGAGCGCTCGCGCACCGAGCGGATTGGTCGGGCCGCCGGGGACGCCGCCGGCGTACTGGCGGTTGCGCGGATCGCGGTTCATCATGTTCTGCGTCGGCGTCCAGCTCGGCCATTCGGCCTTGCGACCGACGGTGGCCTCGCCGCGCAGCGCGAGCCCTTCGCGGCCGACGCCGATGCCGTAGCGCATCGCGCGCCCGCCATCCATCACGTAATAGAGCCGGCGCTCCGGCGTATTCACGACAACCGTGCCAGGCCGATGGTTGCCATCATAGGCGATCTCGCGGCGGCGAAGCTCAGGCTTGATCTTCTCGAGCGGCATCGCCGACATCGGAAACCGCTCGCCCGGAATGGCAGCGTAGTTGAGCCGGTCGTTGGTGAACTCGGTCGTAGCACAACCTGCCATGAAGAGCGGCAAGCCGATGATAAAACCCCTACGCGAAACGGTCATATGTTCCCCTGCCTCTTGACGCAGCCATGATCTGACAGACCGATATGGCGTTATGGTTAACGAATGCTTGCCAAGGCTGCCCCGTCATTAACCCGGACGGAAAGACAGCACGATTCGCGCGAATACGGAAACGGGCGCGGCTGGACCGCGCCCGTCTGGTATCGCCCTCCGGCCGAACTCGCGTCCGGCCGGACAGTCATTTCTCCTGGTGCCGATCAGGCGAGATCGAAACGATCCGCATTCATGACCTTGTTCCAGGCAGAGACGAAGTCACGCACGAACTTCTGCCTGGCGTCGCTCATCGCGTAGACTTCCGAGAGCGCGCGCAGTTGCGAGTGGGAACCGAAAATGAGGTCCACACGCGTCGCGCTCCACTTGGAAGCGCCTGTCTTGCGGTCGCGGCCGTGATAGGTGTTCTCGCCGGTTTCCGTCCACAGCGTGCCCATGTCGAGCAGGTTGACGAAGAAGTCGTTGGTGAGGACGCCCGGCCGGTCGGTGAACACGCCGTGCTTCGACCCACCCGCGTTGGCGCCGAGCACACGAAGGCCGCCGAGCAGAACCGTCATCTCCGGCGCGGTCAGCCGGAGCAGTTGCGCCTTGTCAACCATCGCCTCTTCCGGCGCCATGAACTGCCTGCCGCCACGATAGTTGCGGAAGGCATCGGCGCGTGGCTGAAGAGCCGCGAAGGACTGCACGTCCGTCTGCTCCTGCGAAGCATCGGCACGCCCTGGCGTGAAGGAGACGTTCGTATCGACGCCGCCATCCTTCGCAGCCTTCTCGACCGCCGCAGCGCCTGCGAGGACGATCAGGTCGGCTAGCGAAATCTTCTTGCCGCCAGCCTGCGCCGCGTTGAAGTCGTTCTGGATCGCTTCCAGCGTGGCGAGAACCTTTGCAAGCTGTGCCGGCTCGTTGACCTCCCAGTCCTTCTGGGGGCTGAGGCGGATGCGGGCGCCGTTCGCACCGCCGCGCTTGTCGGAGCCACGGAAGGTCGAGGCCGACGCCCAGGCCGTCGAGACGAGTTCGGACACCGTCAGGCCGGATGCCAGCACCTTGGCTTTCAGGGCGGCGATGTCCTGATCGTTGACCAGTTCATGGTCGACGTCCGGGATCGGGTCCTGCCAGATCAGCTCTTCCTGCGGGACCAACGGTCCGAGATAGCGAACCTTCGGCCCCATATCGCGGTGCGTGAGCTTGAACCATGCACGCGCGAAGGCGTCGGCGAACTGGTCCGGGTTCTCGAAGAAGCGGCGCGAAATCTTCTCGTATTCCGGGTCGAAACGCAGCGACAAGTCGGTCGTCAGCATCGTGGGACGGTGCTTTCGCGACGGGTCGAACGCATCCGGGATAGAGGCCTCGGCGTTCTTCGCCACCCATTGCTTGGCGCCGGCGGGGCTGGCGGTCAGCTCCCACTCGTTCTCGAACAGATTCTTGAAGAACAGGTTGCTCCACTGGGTCGGCGTCTGCGTCCACGTGACCTCGGGGCCACCGGTGATCGCGTCGGCGCCGACGCCGGTGCCGTGCGTGCTCTTCCAGCCGAGCCCCTGATCCTCGATCGCGCCGCCATCCGGATTAGCTCCGACGAATGAGGGATCGCCTGCGCCGTGCGTCTTGCCAAAGGAGTGGCCACCGGCGATCAGCGCGACGGTCTCCTCGTCGTTCATCGCCATGCGGAAGAACGTTTCGCGGATGTCGCGGGCTGCGGCGATCGGATCGGGATTGCCGTTCGGCCCTTCCGGGTTGACGTAGATCAGGCCCATCTGTACCGCACCAAGCGGCTCTGCAAGCTCGCGCTCGCCGCTGTAGCGCTCGTCGCCAAGCCAGGTGCCTTCAGGTCCCCAGAAGAGCTCTTCCGGCTCCCAGACGTCGGCGCGGCCACCGGCGAAACCGAAGGTCTTGAAGCCCATCGATTCGAGCGCGACGTTGCCGGTCAGGATCATCAGGTCGGCCCAGGAAAGCTTGCGACCGTATTTCTGCTTGATCGGCCACAGGAGGCGCCGGGCCTTATCGAGGTTGGCGTTGTCCGGCCACGAATTGAGCGGTGCGAAACGCTGCTGGCCCTGACCCGCGCCGCCGCGTCCGTCGGTGATGCGGTAGGTTCCCGCGCTGTGCCATGCCATGCGGATGAACAGGCCGCCGTAGTGGCCGAAATCGGCCGGCCACCACTCCTGCGAATCGGTCATGAGGGCGTGGAGGTCGGCGATCACGGCGTCCAGATCGAGGCTCTGGAATTCCTTTGCGTAGTCGAAATCCTCGCCCATCGGATCCGAGAGGTCGGAATTGCGATGCAGGCCGTCGAGGTCCAGCATTTCCGGCCACCAGTCGCGATTGCGCTGACCGCTCGCGCCGCCGGTGAACGGGCATTTGCCCGCGCTGTCGTCAACCTTCTTGTCCATTTTGCATCTCCGATCGGTGGGCGGGTGTTTCGAACCGCCGCTGGTTGTGTTGGGCTCCGGGCGCGCGCCGACCCTGATGCGGCGACGCTCCTCTCTGGAATTGTTCCAAACTAACGCCCCCGATCGATAGACACAAATTGCGTTTCCTATTTATTTCGATAATCTGTGATTATGATACGCCTGACGATCCGGCAGATGGAATATTTCGAAGCGCTGGCCGACACGCTGCATTTCGGCCGCGCGGCCGAGATCGTCGGCGTGACGCAGCCGGCGCTTTCGTCGCAGATCGCGGAGATGGAATCACGGCTCGGATGCAAGCTCTTCGACCGTAGCGGCAAGACCATTCACCTCACCGACGAAGCGCGTGAGATACGCTCGCGCATCGAACGCATCCTGTCGGAAGCGCGTGAGATCGAGGCAACGCCACGGCGCGGGCGCGCGGCCATGGAGGGCCGGTTCCGGTTGGGCGTCATCCCGACGGTCGCGCCCTACATGCTGCCCTCTTTGTTGCCGGCACTGAAGCAAAGCTATCCCTCCCTGACGCTCGAGCTTCGCGAGGCAGTGACGGCGACGCTCATCGAGGAAACCGCCGCCGGACGTCTCGACGGCATGATCGCGGCGCATCCGCTCGATCACGCGGCGCTGACCGTGCAGATGCTGTTCGAAGATCGGTTCTTTCTTGCCGTACCCGCATCGGACCCTGGCTTCGTACTGCCGCCCGTTCCACCAGACAGTCCGGTGCTGGAGCGGCTCATGCTTCTGGAGGAAGGCCATTGCATGCGCGAGCAGGCGCTCGCGGTGTGCGGCCAGGTGCGTCCGACGGCGATGTCGAACTACGGCGCGACGAGCCTGACCACCCTTCTCCAGATGGTCGCGCACGGACAAGGCGTCACCCTCATACCGGAGATGGCCCGGCCGTCGAGCGAAGTCATCCCGGATTTGCGCGTGGTGCCGTTCGCCGAACCGATGCCCGCTCGCATGCTGGCTTTCGCATGGCGGCGAAACGCGGCGCGCCAGGGCGAGTGCCGCGCACTCGCCGAGACGATCCGCGACCTCGCGAACTCAGGCCGTCAGCAGGTGAACGGCGAGCAGAATCCACATGAAGACGAGCGCGATGAAGCCGAGCGAGAACGCAGGCTGGCGATAGCGCATGCGGTTTGACGTCACGTGGATGTAGGCGTGCACGTAGCGCGAAATCGCGAATATCCAGGCCAGCACGACGGCCAGGAGCCCTGCCCCCGCGACGGCATACAGCGTCAGGCAGCAAGCGTGGAACAGCACCGGCAGTTCGAACTGGTTCGCCAGATTGTTGCGCACGAACAGGCTTTCCGGCGGCTCCTTCTGGTTTTCCCGGAAGTCGGAAATCCTGACGCTGCCGGCCTGAACCGCAGCCTTGCGGCGCAGGAACATCAGGAAATAGATGCCGAAGACCAGCGCGACATGCGCGATCATCGGCCAGAAGATTGCGGTTTGGTTCATATGCACTCCTGCCGCATCCAACGGGATCGGTTGAGGCTCGATAGCACGGATATCGTCCTTGACGCGACGCCCCCTTGACAACGGCGCGTCACGTAACTTTATTAAGTACATGAAACGCGATACCAGACTGTCCGGCATGCTGCATCTGCTGCTTCACATGGCCGATGCGAAGACACCGTCGACCTCCGAAGAGCTCGCGCGCTACATGGACACGAACGCCGTCGTCGTCCGAAGGACAATGGCCGGGCTGCGCGAAGCCGGCATCGTCGTCTCAGAAAAAGGGCATGGCGGTGGATGGCGTCTGGCCCGCGACCTGGCCGACATCACGCTGGCACAGGTGCACGCCGCTATCGGGCGTCCGTCGCTGTTTGCTTTCGGAAACCGCAACGACCAGCCGGAATGCTTGGTCGAGCAGGCCGTCAACACGGCGCTGGACGATACGCTCGCGCAAGCAGAAGCGCTGATCTCGGCGCGCCTTGCCGGCATCACGCTCAAGGATATCGCGGAGGATTTCCGCCAACGCATGGCCGAGCGCGGCTGCGCCGCCACGGGAGAAAGACATGTATGACGTCATCATCATCGGCGGTAGTTATGCCGGAATGTCCGCCGCCATGCAGGTCGCGCGCGCAAGGCGACGCGTCGCCGTCATCGACGCCGGCATGCGACGCAATCGGTTCGCCACCGCGTCGCATGGGTTTCTGGGCCGTGACGGCCATGCGCCGGGCTTGATCGCAGAGGAAGCCAAGGCGCAACTGATGGCCTACCCGACAGTCGACTGGATCGTCGGAACCGCGATTCAGGCCAGCGGCACCATCGACGATTTCCGCATCACGACCGATACCGGGCGCGTGGTTTCAGGCAGGCGCGTCGTGCTTGCCACCGGCGTGGAGGATGTGCTGCCGGACGTTCCGGGGCTTGCGGGGCAATGGGGCGTCGGAGCGATGACCTGCCCCTACTGCCACGGCTATGAACTCGACATGGGACCGGTCGGCGTGCTCGCGACCAGTCAGAACTCGATCCATCAGGCGATGCTGCTGCCCGAATGGGGAACCACGACCTTCTTCACCGACAACGCGGTCACGCTCGACACGGACACGTCTGCGGACCTGGCGCGACGCGGCGTGACGATCGAGGAGACGCCTGTGGCAGCGATCGATGGTGACCCCGGCTCCCCGCTCGTGCGGCTTGAGGATGGGCGGCGCATCGAGATCGCCGGCCTGTTCGTTGCGACATCCGTTCGCATGGCGAGCCCGGTCGCCGAAATGCTCGGCTGTACGTTCGGTGACAGCCCGTTCGGTTCGATCATCGCGGTGGATGCGATGAAGGCAACCTCGGTGCCGGGCGTCATTGCGTGCGGCGACGTCACCCGTGGCGCGGGCTCGGTGGCGCTTTCGGTCGGCGACGGCGCGCTCGCCGGAACGATGGTGCACCGTTCGCTGGTCTTCCCCGAGACGGTGGAGACGAACAAGGCTGCCTGACGGTCAGCCGCCGACGGGATAGTTCGGGCTTTCCCGCGTGATCGCCACGTCGTGGGTGTGGCTTTCGCGCAGGCCGGCATTCGAGATGCGGACGAACGTCGCGCGCTGGCGCAGTTCGCCGAGGTTTGCGGCGCCGACATAGCCCATGGCCGCGCGCAGGCCGCCGACGAGCTGGTGGAGAACGCCGGAAACGGGACCCTTGTAGGGAACCTGTCCCTCGATGCCCTCGGGCACGAGCTTCAACTGGTCGCGCACTTCGGCCTGGAAGTAGCGGTCGGCCGAGCCACGCGCCATCGCGCCGACCGAGCCCATGCCGCGATACGCCTTGAACGAGCGGCCCTGATGCAGATAGACCTCGCCGGGGCTTTCGTCCGTGCCGGCGAGCAGCGATCCGATCATCGCAGCGGATGCGCCGGCGGCCAGCGCCTTCGCCAGATCGCCCGAGAACTTGATGCCGCCATCGGCGATGATGCCGACGCCTGCCTTGTCGGCCGCTTCCACCGCCGACATGATCGCCGAAAGCTGCGGCACGCCGACGCCCGCCACGATGCGTGTCGTGCAGATCGAGCCGGGGCCGATGCCGACCTTCACGCCATCCGCGCCCGCATCGATCAGCGCCATCGTACCGTCCGCCGTCGCGACGTTGCCGGCGAGGATGCGAACCGAGTTGGACAGCTTCTTCGCGCGTGTCACGGCATCGAGCACACGCTGCGAATGGCCATGGGCCGTGTCGATGACCAAGAGGTCGACGCCCGCGTCGATCAGGCGCTCGGCGCGCTCGAAACCATCGTCGCCGACGCTGGTTGCCGCTGCGACCCGCAGACGGCCTTGCGCGTCCTTGGCCGCGTTCGGATTGAGCTGCGACTTCTCCATGTCCTTGACGGTGATGAGGCCGACGCAGCGGCCCGCGTCGTCGATGACGAGCAGCTTCTCGATGCGGTGCTGGTGCAGGAGGCGCTTCGCCTCGTCCTGCTCGACCGTCTCGCGCACGGTGATCAGACGCTCATGCGTCATCAGTTCGCGAACCTTCTGGGCCGGATCGGACGCAAAACGCACGTCGCGGTTGGTCAGGATGCCGACCAGCTTGCCGGTCACGTGACCGCCCGTTCCGCCATTCTCGACAACCGGAATGCCCGAGATCCCATAGGCGCGCATCAGGGCCTGCGCATCGCCAAGCGTCGCGTCCGGTCCGATCGTCAGCGGGTTCACGACCATGCCGCTTTCGAATTTCTTGACCTGACGAACCTGCTCGGCCTGCTCTTCGGGCGAGAAATTGCGGTGGACGACGCCGATGCCGCCGGCCTGCGCCATCGCGATGGCCAGCCTGGCGTCGGTGACGGTGTCCATGGCCGCCGAGAGGATCGGAATGTTCAGTTCGATGTCGCGGGCGATTTTGGTCCGCACATCGGTCTGGCCGGGCATGACTTCGGAGTGACCCGGCTGAAGCAGCACGTCGTCGAAGGTGAGCGCCAAGGCGCCGGTTGCGGTCTCGATTATTTTTGCCATTGCCGATCCTTCGACGTTCGGATGCACGGGAGGAGCGCTGAAGCCTGACGGCTCGCGGCTGCTCTCCTCCTCCCTTTGCGGATGGCGGTGGCTGGTACCACGGCGGCGACTGCTTGAAAAGCCGTCGCCGCCTGATTTCGTCTGGTCAGGCAGCCTGTGCAGTGCGGATTTCGAGCGCGGCGCCGGAGAGTGCATTGCCAAGCCCGGCGGACTGCCATGCGCGCCACGCATCGACCGGATGACGCGAAATCGTCCCCGGTAATCGCGAATCATAACTGCGCAGACCGACCGGATCGCCGTCGAAGTGAGATCACAAGCGCCGACGCGCGGGTAACAGAGCTGACGCTCGCGGGAAAATCCACATCGCCGGAGCACGATTTGCATCCATCTGAACGCGGAAAACGCCGATTTCCGGCCCATGCCAGCCGTTTTGCGCGTTGCCTCGCAACTGCGCGCCGCCAAGGGTTGCGAACAACCGGCAGCAACGTGCCACATTTCACGCTGGCTTCACGGCCCAAAGGGCACAGTGTTGTCAGGCGGGGATGATGTACGAGGCATCATGCCCCTGCCCGGGAAAGTTCCTGGAGGCCGCGGGCCGACACGACACGGCTTTGCGATGGATGAGCGGCCCGGACCGCCGTCTCTCCGCCTCCAGGAGCGCCCTGGCCCGCGGGTCAGGCAGAGTGCAGGGTGGCGCAAACAAGATGGTGGATAGAACAGGTTTTACACATCGGGGAACGTCTGAACATGGCGGTGATTCGGCGGCTCCCATCAGTCTTTCCTCAAGCGAGGGCACTGCGTTGCTCAGTGGACGCGGCATGAGGCAGGTCGAAGCGGGTCTTGAAGCGTGGCGGGCGAAGTCGGCCACCCGCCCCGCGGTCGGAGCGGAGCGGTATCCGTATCGGGCGGATATTGCCGCCGAACGCCGGAAGAGCTGGTCGCGTCGGCGCATGCAGCGTTTGCTCGAAAGAATGAACGCCCGGCGCCGCGCCGCGGACTGATCGCAAGGAAGGGACCCAGTCGATCAGGCCGCGCTGCGTATCGGCAAGGCCGCCGGAAACGGCAACCCGGACACGTGTAGTTGGTGCGTATGTATCCTCAGAAGTTGATCCATAGGCTGACACGAACGGGAGAACCGGAGATGCACGGCGGCATTGACCAGTGGCCCCGAACGGCCGTGGCAGGCGGAGCCTGCCCGGTCGGTCGGAGCGATATTTTACATGGCTTTCCAGGGATCGGCGTTGCCGGTCGCAAACGCGATTCCGCGCTCTATGTCGGGGTCGAAGACCCTGACACCGGCGCGATGGACATCGAGCGGACGCGCGAGCTCTTCGAAGCGCTCGCGATACGGATGAACGGACACACCGCCTCATCCGTGGAGCCGCGCTACGAAAACCCCAACATCCCGTCGGGCTATACCTATCTGGCCCAGTTCGCCGCGCACGATTTGTCGGTGAACAGCGAGGACCGTGCGGAACTCGGCAAGACCGTCAACGCGCGCAACATGCGCAGCCTGCCGCTGGCACTCAATGCGCTTTATGCGAGCGGGCCGTCGATCTCGTCCTTCTGCTACCAGCATGCACCGAGCTTCTCGCCGGACTTCGCCCGGCTGAGGCTCGAGCGCGTCGGCAAGGAGAACGGGAAAGCCCCGCGCCGCGATATCGGCAGGCTCTGCGAATACGAGGCGGCTCTGCCGCGCAGCCGGCCGCTGACGGCGGATGCCCGCAGCGACGACAATGCGATGATCTCGCAGCTCACCGCGCTGCTCTCGATGGCCCACAACGCCGCCGTAGACGTCTCCGCGCGTATTCGACCCGACGACACGCCCTTCGCGCACTACAAGCGCGCACGGCTTGCGACCACGCTCGCCTACCGCTCGATCCTGCGCAACGACCTGTTGCGCCGGCTTCTCGATCGCGAGGTTTTCGCCTGGTATAACCGCTCGAACGATCCGGGCCGCTTCCTCACCGAGATGGAAGACGGCTCGCCGGTGACGCGCGAATTCGCCCATGCAGCGTTCCGGATCGGCCATTCGATGGTTCGACCGTTCTACAAGTTCAACGATCACAGCGAGACGCACCCCATCCAGCGCGTGCTGACGCGGACATCGGAGTTAGATCCGCAGGAAGTGCCGCTCGACCGATGCTGGATCGCGCAGTGGTCGCGCTTCTTCGACATTCCCGGCGCGACCGCGCCCGGAATGCTTCAGCGCGGCATGAAGATCGGCCCCGGCTATGGCAGCGCGCTCAACGCGCATTTCAAGCGTCCATACGAGAGCGTCGGCTCCGGCCTCGCCATGCGCGACCTGATGCGCTCGGCGGTGTCCGGCGTGCGCAAGCTCGACAGCCTGCGGACCGGCATCACGCGTGCCGCCCCGTCCGATTTTCCGCACCGCGGATGGCTGCGCGACGGGGCCGCGCATCGCGAACTGCTTGAAGGCTGGGCGCGCCGGGCAACGCCGTCCGGCGGTTTCGGCGGCGTTTTCCCGCCCGCGATGAGCGACGCGCAGATAGAGGCATTCGCTTCAAACCCGCCACTTGTGCTGTTCGTCACGCTCGAAGCCGCGGCAAAGCCCTGGCATGGCGAGCGCCTCGGCCCGATCGGCTCGATCATCCTTGCCGAAACATTCTTCCGCGCACTCGACGACGATGCCGCTCTCGACTTCCTCGCGGCGTCCGAGGACGAGGCAGGCGAGGAAGCAGTCGACATGGTCTATGGCACGTCGGTGCCGTCGACCATGCCGGATCTCGTCTTGTGGCTCGACCGCAACGTGTCCGCGAGCGAAAAGGTGTTGCCTGACGGACAGGCAATACCGATCATATAAAAAGACCAAAGATAACAACGGGTTTTAACAGGGAAAAGGGTAGCAACATGGACATCCACGAAGGACCGCACGGACGTTTCAAGGTTATCGACCACCTGGCTTTCGGCAAGCTTATCCACAAATGGGCCAACGATGCCGACAACGCTCCGCAGACGATCGACGAGCTCAAGGCCGCGCTGGAGCCGGGTATCGCACTCGTGCCCACCCGCTACACGCAGATGCGCACCGTGCAGCCGAAGGAGGAGGAATTCATCCTGCGCCTGCCGCCCCAGCACATGATCAACAACACGATCGAGGAACTGAGCGGTCCGGCTTCGGACCCGAAGTCGACATACGCCGTGCCGGACTTCTACTTCCTGAAGATGCGCAGCGCCGACGGCGCACCGGCAAGTGTCAGCAACGATCACATCAGCAACGGTGATTTCTTCTATTCGCGTGTGGCCGACTACACGCTTTCCGTCTGCCGCTGACGGATCGGTGCATCATCGGACACCCGCTCGGGTGTCCGATGTCACGCCAATCCGGAATTGGCCAGGCTGTTCCGTATACGGGTACGCGTATCCCCATCGCGTATCGGGAACATGTCGGCCAGCCAGTCCCCGGCAACGCGGGGGCTGGGTGGCTTTTTTGATCGCCAGTCGAGGCTGAGCGACCGATACAGATCGGTCGCTTCCTTGCGGGCCTTCGCGGCGTGGCCGAGTTCGCACAGCGCTGCGATAGTCCAGGTCTTCATGCCGTAATAGCTATGCTCGACGCGCGACGACGCGTCGAGCGCGGCATCGAAATCATCCGACAGATAGTGGATGCCGGCGAGATAGCTCCAGTGCTGGGGGGCGAGCGTCACACCCATATCGACGATGCGCCGCGCGAGCGCGCCTGCTTCTTCCTTGGCTCCGCAGAACGCCAGGCCGTGGGTCGCGGAGGTCAGCACCCACGGATCGTTGCCGTTGAGTTGCAGTGCCGTGCGATACGCGTTTTCCGCCTCTCCGAACTGCTCCAGCAGTGCGTGCGACCAGCCGAGGCTGAGATGAGCCTTGGCGTCGAGCGGATCGAGGAGCCGCGCCGTGCGTGCGTGATCGAGCGCCATCTGCGTGGTATCGGCATCGCGGAAGCTGCCGGGACACACGATGTGGCGGCCATTGGCGTGCTGCGCGAGCGCGCTGTGGGCCGGGCCGAACCCCGGCACGTCGCGGATGATCGACTGGAGCAGGTCGAGCGCTTCCATGTCGTCGGAATCGCGCCAGCGATGCATGTGCTGCTGCGCGCGGACCCATGTATCGAAATGGCTCTCCGGCAGCACCGAGTGGCCCGGCAGGCGGCGAAGCCGATCGGCCGACAGGTGCATGTTGAGCGTCGACGCCATGCGACGGACAAACGTTTCCTGCGCTTCGCACAATTGCTCGACGCCGCCGCGAACGGTCTCGCCCCAGATGAAGCGGCCATCGCGCTCGTCGCGCAGATTGAGGCTGTAAGCCATCTCGTCGCCGACCTGACGACCGGACAGAAGGATGGCGTAGGCCGGACGCTGGCCAGCGACGCCGCTGTCCGCCCAGTCGACGACCGTCCATTCCCGGAAGCGAACGAGCAGCGAGATCAGTTCCAGCCGAAGCCCGGCGATGGTTCGGGAAAGCGCGGATTTCGGATCGGATTCGTCCACCGCAGCGACGATCAGCACCGGGCCGGCATCGTCGGAAAGCGGCAGCGCGGGGGCGAGGCTCGGCGGCGACACCTCGCGCGGACCGACCAGTCCGAGCTTGATGTCGGCATAGAGCTTCTGGGTTTCGGGCGCCGGCTCGGCGTCGAATTCCTCGTCCAGCGTGCGCCACAAGGTGTTGTAGATTTGGAGCGCCCCGGACTGGTTTCCCTGCACCGCGCGCGCATGCATGACGAACCGCGTCGCCGGTTCATGGGAAGGGTCGAAAGCGATAAGCGCCTTGGCCCAGTCCTCGCGCTGCTGGACGTCCGCCGTCTCGGATTGGAACTGCTTTTCGATCGCGTCGAGGAACATGTCTCCCCAGAACTGCCGCTGGACGCGCGCCCAGGCGGAAAAGCTGTCGTCGAGATCGTCGCAGCCGTGCAGGATGCGGTTGCCGTAGCGCAATTCGTGCAGCAGCGTCGAATCGGGAAGGATGCCGTCGCGGATCGAGGCGAGCAGGTCCTTCAGATCCACCTGCACGCGGCTGCGATCGACAGCCAGCGTTTCCTTATAGGCATGAAATCCGTCGAAACCGACCATTTCGAGCGCGTGGCGGATGGAGCGCACGACCTGGCGAAGCGACGTGCGCGCACGCTCCTCGCTCGACGTCGACCACAGCAGGCCGGCCGCGAATTGGCGCGACACCTCGCCGGTCTCGGAGGCGCAGAGATAGGCAAGCAGAGCATCCGCCTTGCGCGACAGCGTACGGGCCCGACGTCCCTCGCACACGAAAGCCGGCTCGCCCACGATCATGATCTGAAGGGCGGGTTTCGTTGACAGTACGTTGTCGGCCGACATGCGCATTGTATTAGAAATATCAAATGATTCGGATTGTTGAAACGCCCGTTATAGTGAACCCACTCGATTTTCGTGTCGCGGCCAGTCTTCGCGTTTCCGGGCCGTCAGGCGTTTGCAGCAAAGGCGCGACCACCTTGACCACGGGAATGCCATAGGCCGGGTCGGTCAGATCGGCAACGCTGCATGAAATGCCAAGGTCCGCGAGGCGGCCGGCCAACTGCGTGACCGTCTGCGTTTCAGAACGGATAGGGCGATCGGCTTCAGCGCCGCGCAAGCGCATGTCGGATGCTGAAAGACGCGTCATCCGCTCGATCTGGCGCAGTTCGGTTGCCACGAGTGCCTCCTTGCCGTTCCTCTCCAACTTCGCAGCGGCGAGTGCGTTCCCTAACTCCATCTGGGCAAGTTCATTGAGGGCGGCAAGACAGGCTGCGTCGAACGTTCCGCGGGCGGCGAAACCGGCAGCGAGACCATACCCATCCACCGTGCATGACAAGGCGGCCGCGACCGGCAATCCGACGTCGGAAGTGAGATCGAGGAACCACGTCTCGCGCGTGCTGCGGCCGTCGCGCATGCGGGCGATCATATCCGCAACGGAGCGGTCGAGGCTTGCCAGGGGGATAGGGACAGCCCGCGCGCCGCCGTCCCACCACAGGCTCATGGCGTCGCGTTCGACCAGTTCGCACAGTGCGGACAGCGTCGCTTCTTCCGCCGTCCGCCCCGCCGCGCAACCGAGGCTCAGCCCGGAAGCCGGGGCGCCAACAGCGTCGCGGAAGCAAAGATCCGTTGGGATTATGATCTCGGCATCGTCGTGAAGCCGGCGACCAGGAACGCCGCCTTCATGACCCGACAGGCTGGGCCGCGTACACAGGAACTGAGCCATCGTTTCCGCCGCTTCGCCCACGCAGCGGCGAAAGGCGCGCTGGCGATCGGGGTCGGCGGCGCCGGCTGAAAAATCCCAGCGCCGGCCGGTCGCGGCATCGTCGACATGAAATTTCGCACCGACGAATGCGAATCCCGGCGCGTCGACCATCGGGAGTTGGAACAGGTCGTCGAAACGGCCGGCAACCAGCTTCAGCCGTTCGAGATCGGGGTCGGGAATCGCAGCGCTCACGCTCCCACAATCATGGGCGCCCGCGGGTAAGTCCAGTGTTCAGCTCAGCGTGCGCTTAACCGCGTCGGTCCATCCCGCCAGTTTGGCCCTACGGGCCCTATCGTCCATCGCAGGCTCGAACCGCCGATCGAGTGCCCAAGCCTTGGCGAACTTCGCAGCCTTCGGCCAGACACCGGCACGCGAGCCCGCCAGCCACGCCGCTCCGAGCGCGGTCGTCTCGAGGATGGTCGGGCGATCCACCGGCGCGTCGAGCAGGTCCGCAAGGCGCTGCATCGTCCAGTCTGATGCCACCATGCCGCCATCGACGCGCAGAACCGTCTTTTTCGCGGATCCGTCCTTCCAGTCCTTCTTCATCGCGACCAGGAGATCGTTGGTCTGGAACGCGACGGATTCGAGTGCTGCGCGGGCAAACTCGGCCGGACCCGAATTTCGCGTGAGGCCGAAGATCGCGCCCCGCGCATCCGCATCCCAGTGCGGCGCGCCGAGCCCGACGAAGGCCGGCACGAGATAGACCTGCTGCGTGTCGTCGGCCTCGGCGGCGAGCGTCCCGCTGTGCTCCGCCTTGCCGATCACCTTGATGCCGTCGCGCAGCCACTGCACTGCTGCGCCAGCGATGAAGATCGAACCTTCCAGCGCATAGGTGGTCTTGCCGTCGAGCCGGTAGGCGATCGTGGTGAGCAGCCGATTCTTCGAGCGCACGAGGCGTTCGCCGGTGTTGAGCAGCGCGAAGCAGCCCGTGCCATAGGTCGACTTCATCATGCCCGGCTCGAAACATGCCTGGCCGATCGTCGCCGCCTGCTGGTCGCCTGCAACGCCGAGAATTGGGATTTCAGCGCCGAACAGCGACTTTTCGGTGATGCCGAAATCGGCGGCGCAGTCCTTCACCTCCGGCAGCATGGCGGCAGGAATGCGCAGAATGTCCAGGAGTTCCTGATCCCACGCATTCGTCTCGATGTTGTAGACGAGCGTGCGCGACGCGTTGGTCGCGTCGGTGACATGCGCCTGTCCGCCCGTCAGCCGCCAGATCAGGAAACTGTCGATGGTGCCGGCGAGGAGTTCGCCCTTTTCCGCCCGCCTACGCGCGCCCTTCACCTTGTCGAGAAGCCACGCGATCTTGGTGCCGGAAAAATACGGGTCGAGCAGCAGCCCGGTCTTGCGCGCGAACTTGGCTTCGAGCCCGTCCTTCTTCAGCTTCGCGCAGACCGAAGCCGTGCGACGGTCCTGCCAGACGATCGCGTTGTGGATCGGCTTGCCCGTCGCCCTGTCCCAGACAATGACGGTCTCGCGCTGGTTGGTGATGCCGATCGCGGCGATCTCGCCGGCGGTCAGTCTCGCCTTTTTGAGCGCGGTCTTCACCGACCAGAGAACGCTGTCCCAGATTTCTTCCGGGTCGTGTTCGACCCAGCCGGACGCGGGATAATGCTGGGTGAATTCCTTCTGACCGATGCCCGCGACTTTCATATCGCCGTCGAAGACGATCGCACGGCTCGACGTCGTGCCCTGGTCGATCGCCAGAATGTAACCGCTCATCTGTCCTCCCCTCGCCCGCCTGTCACGCGGGTATGCCTAGCCTATCGGGCCACGACGTGTCGCGCGCCCGCTTCAAGGCCATCCATATAGACCGCCAGCGCGGCCGCTTCATCTGCACTCAGCCGCAGGCCTCGTTTGGTCCGCCGCCACAAGATGTCGTCGGCGGTACGCGCCCATTCCTGATCGACCAGGTAGCGCACCTCGGCCTCGTAGAGATCCGCCCCGAAGCAGCGGCCGAGATCCGCTGCCGACCCGGCGCTGCCGAGCATCGTATGGGCGCGGGTGCCGTAGAGCCGCACCAGCCGCCTTGCGTGGCGCGCCTCGAGAAACGGATAGGCGGCGGAGAGACGCGCGACCTCGGCATCATAGCCGTCAGCGGCGAAGTCGCCGCCCGGCAGCGGCGCATCGGCAGTCCAGGGCGCGCCCTTCTTGCCGATCAGCGCTTCGATCTTTTCCAGCATGTGTTCGGAAAGGCGGCGATAGGTCGTGATCTTGCCGCCGAAGACGTTGATGACGGGCGCCTCGTGCTTGTCGCCCTCGGCCTTCAGAACATAGTCGCGCGTCGCTTCCTGGGCCTTCGACGCGCCGTCGTCGTAAAGCGGGCGAACCGCCGAATAGGTCCACACGATGTCGTCGCGGCGCACCGGCTCCGTGAAGTACTCGCTGGCGGCGGCGCAGAGATAGTCGATCTCGCGATCGCTGATGCGGACATCTTTCGGATCGCCCTCGTAATCCTGATCGGTTGTCCCGATCAGCGTGTAGTCATCCTCGTAGGGGATCGCGAAGATGATGCGGCCGTCCTTGTTCTGGAAGAAATAGGCGCGCGGGTCTTCGAACTTCTTCTCGATGACGATGTGGCTGCCCTGCACGAGGCGCACATTGTGAACGTCGTTGCGGCCCATCGCGCCGGTCAGCACCTCGTCGATCCAAGGACCTGCCGCATTCACGACCAGCCGCGCGTTAACCGTCTCCTGCCTGCCGCTCGCCACGTCCTCAACCGTGATCGCCCAATGCCCGCTTTCGCGGCGAGCGCCAACGACCTTGGTGCGGGTGGCGATCGTCGCGCCCCGGTCGGCCGCATCGCGCGCGTTGAGCACCACGAAGCGGGCGTCGTTCACCCAGCAATCGGAGTACTCGAAAGCCCGCGTGAAGAGCTTCTTCAACGGCTTGCCGGCGGGATCGCTGGTCATGTCGAGCGTTCGCGTCTTCGGCAGGCGCTTGCGGCCGCCGATATGGTCGTAGAGAAAAAGCCCGAGGCGCAGCAGCCATGCGGGGCGCAGCCCCTTGTGGTGCGGCAGCACGAACCGCATCGGCCAGACGATGTGCGGCGCGTTCCTCCAGATGATCTCGCGCTCCATCAGCGCCTCGCGCACCAGCCGGAACTCGTAGTGCTCGAGGTAGCGCAGGCCGCCATGGATGAGCTTGGTCGATCCCGACGACGTGCCGCTGGCCAGATCGTTCATCTCGGCCAGATAGACGGAATAACCGCGCCCGACGGCGTCGCGCGCGATGCCGCATCCATTGATGCCGCCGCCAATGATGAAGATGTCATGCATCGCGATGTCGCTCACATGTCCCTCCCGCGCATGCAGGCATGCGAATTCGTGCAGAGTTTCAGGCTTCCGACTTCATCCGAAGGCATAACGAATGTCAAACGAAAATACCCGAAACCCGGCATCCTATGCGGGCGACGTTTCGATCAGTTGAACCTCCGACGTGCCGCAGATCGTGCGCACCGCCGCGACGTTGCAGATGTCGGTGATAAAGGTGTCGACCTGGCTGAGATGCCCGATGCGCACCGGCGCGGTGCGCTCGAACTTCGTCGAGTCCGCGACCAGGATGACATGCCGCGCATTGGCTATGATGGCCTGCGCGACCTTAACCTCACGAAAGTCGAAATCGAGCAGCGCGCCGTCATGGTCGATCGCGGATGCGCCGATGACGGCATAGTCGACTTTGAACTGCCGGATGAAATCCACCGCCGCCTCGCCGACGATGCCACCGTCGGAGCCACGCACCACGCCGCCGGCGATCACCACCTCGAAGGAGGGGAAGATGCGCATCTTGTTGGCAACGTTGATGTTGTTGGTGATGACCATCAGGCCGTCATGATCAAGCAGCGCATCCGACACGGCTTCGGTCGTGGTGCCGATGTTGACGAAAAGCGAGGCGTTGTCCGGGATCAGGCGAGCGGCGGCCCTGCCGATCGCCTGCTTCTCGTCGGCGGCGATCTTGCGGCGCGCCTCGTATTCCATGTTCTCGATGCCGGAGGGAAACAGCGCGCCGCCATGGATGCGCGTCAGCATCCGCTGGTCGCACAGATCGTTCAGATCCTTGCGAATCGTCTGCGGCGTCACGCCGAAATGCGTGGCGAGATCGTCAACGAGGACGCGACCGGCGTCCTTGGCCATCTGGACGATTTCCGCGTGGCGTGGCGGTAGATACATGGCGACCCCTCCCTTTCGTTTTTTCGGAACCTAACGAAAAACGAAAGCGAAGCATAGCGCCCTCTCGCTACTCGTTGCGCCGCTTGCCTTCCATCAGGTCGATGACGGCGCGGGCGGCATCGAGCACGTTGGTGCCTGGGCCGAAGACGGCGGAGACGCCGTTGTCGAGCAGGAACTGGTAGTCCTGGCGCGGCACGACGCCGCCGACGACGACGATGACGTTTTCCGCGCCTTTTGCCTTCAGCGCTGCAACGAGCTGCGGCGCGAGCGTCTTGTGCCCGGCCGCCAGCGACGACATGCCGACGACGTGAACCTTCGATTTGACCGCGAGTTCCGCTGCTTCCTCGGGCGTCTGGAACAACGGGCCGGCAATCACCTCGAAGCCAATGTCGCCGAAGGCCGATGCGATGATCTTGGCACCACGATCGTGGCCGTCCTGACCCAGCTTGGCGACGAGCAGCTTCGGGCTTTCGCCGAGCGTCCTGGCGAAGTCGTCCAGCCGCTGGACGAGATTTTCGTATTCCGGCTCACCCTCATAGGCCGGGCCATAGACCTTGCTCACCACCACCGGAACGGCGGTGTGATCGCCGAACACGTCGCGCAGGGCATCGGAGATTTCTCCCAGCGTGGCGCGCGCGCGCGCGGCCTCCACCGCCGCTCCCAGGATGTTACCCTTGCCGGTGCGGGCGATTTCGCGAAGCGCCGACAGTGCCTCCTCGGTCCGCTTCGGATCGCGCTGGCGTCGCGTCTTTTCGATGCGCGCGATCTGCGATTCCCGTACCGCCTTGTTGTCGATATCCAGGATGTCGAGATCGTCCTCGTTTTCGAGGCGATACTTGTTGACGCCGACGATGACTTCGTCGCCGCGATCGATCGCCGCCTGCTTGCGCGTCGCGGCCTCCTCGATCAGGCGCTTGGGCAGGCCGTCATTGACGGCCTTCGTCATGCCGCCCATCGCCTCGATTTCTTCGATCAGCGCCCATGCCTTTTCGGCGAGCTCGTTGGTCAGGCTCTCGACATAGTAGGAGCCGGCGAGTGGATCGACGACCCGCGTCACGCCGGTCTCGTGCTGGAGGATAAGCTGCGTGTTGCGCGCAATGCGCGCCGAGAATTCGGTCGGAAGGGCAATCGCCTCGTCCAGCGCGTTGGTGTGCAGCGACTGCGTGCCGCCCAGCGCTGCCGACAGCGCCTCATAAGCCGTGCGGATGACGTTGTTGTAGGGATCCTGCTCCTGCAACGACACGCCGGACGTCTGGCAGTGCGTGCGCAGCATCAGCGACGAGGCCTTCTTCGGCTCGAACTCGTCCATGATGCGCGTCCAGAGCAGACGTGCGGCCCGCAGCTTCGCCGCTTCCATGAAGAAATTCATGCCGATGGCGAAGAAGAACGAAAGCCTGCCGGCAAACGCATCGACGTCGAGGCCCTTGTTGATCGCCGCGCGAACATATTCGCGGCCATCCGCAAGCGTGAACGCCAGTTCCTGGACGAGCGTCGCGCCCGCTTCCTGCATATGGTAGCCGGAAATGGAAATGGAATTGAACTTCGGCATCTCGTTTGCCGTGTACTCGATGATGTCGGCAATGATCCGCATCGAGGGTTCCGGCGGGTAGATGTAGGTGTTGCGGACCATGAACTCCTTGAGGATGTCGTTCTGGATGGTCCCGGAGAGCTGCACGCGCGATACGCCCTGCTCTTCACCTGCAACGATGAAATTGGCGAGGATCGGGATGACCGCGCCATTCATGGTCATCGATACGGAGACCTTTTCGAGCGGAATTCCGTCGAACAGAATCTTCATGTCCTCGACGGAATCGATCGCGACACCGGCCTTGCCGACATCACCCTCGACACGCGGATGGTCGCTGTCATAACCGCGATGCGTCGCCAGATCGAACGCGACGGACACGCCCTGCTGCCCCGCCGCCAGCGCCTTGCGGTAGAAGGCGTTGGAAGCCTCGGCCGTCGAGAAGCCGGCATATTGGCGGATCGTCCACGGCCGGCCGGTGTACATCGTCGCGCGCGGCCCGCGCACGAACGGCGCCTGCCCCGGCAGGGAATCCAGATGCTCGATGCCCTCAAGGTCATCCGCCGTATAGAGCGGCTTGACCTGGATTCCCTCCGGCGTGTTCCAGACGAGCGTTTCGGGATCGGCCTTCACTTCCTTCTCGGCAAGCGTGCGCCATTTGGAGATTTCGGGGTTGGTCATCATTCGAATTCCAAAATCAGCTCATCGACCGCGAGGCTCGATCCCGCTTCGACCGCGACGGACTTCACCACCCCGCGTCGTTCCGCGCGCAGGACGTTTTCCATTTTCATCGCCTCGACGGTGGCAAGCACCTGCCCGTCCTGCACCGCGTCTCCGGCCTTCACCGCGACCGACGTGATCACGCCGGGCATCGGGCAGAGCAGCATCTTCGACGTGTCCGGCGGCAGCTTCTCCGGCATGAGGCGCGCGAGTTCGGCGACGCGTGGGCTACGCACATGCGCCTTCACGTCGATACCGCGCCAGCGCAGCCGCCAGCTCGAATTGATTTGGGCGATCTTGATGCCGACCTTCTCGCCGCCGACCGTGAAATGCGCGTGGGTGCGTCCCGGCAGCCAGTCGGACTGGACCAAAACCGACGTCTCGTCATCGAACGAGACGATCGTCCTGCCGCCCTCGTCACGCACGCCCACGGCGAACTCGCCCGCGCCGTTCAGGCGAACGCTCCAGTCGCGACCGACGGTGCGGGGATGGTTCGCCAGCGCGCCGGAGATCAGGACATTGCGTTTCTGCGTGCGAAGATTGATGGCGGCGGCGACCGCGGCCAGCGTACGTGCCTCGGCAGCGCTCGGCTCGACGCCCGCAAAGCCGTCGGGCCATTCCTCGGCGATGAAGGCGGTCGTCAGGCGGCCTTCCTTGAAACGCGGATGCTCCATCACGGCCGAGAGAAACGGGAGATTGTGGCCGATGCCCTCGACCTCGAAATCGTCAAGCGCGCTGCTCATCGCGCGGATCGCGTCCTCGCGTGTGGCGCCCCACGCGCACAATTTGGCGATCATCGGGTCGTAGTACATCGAGATGTCGCCGCCCTCGAAGACGCCGGTGTCGTTGCGGATCACGATCCCGTTTTCGTATGTCCCCTCTTCCGGAGGCTGATAGCGCGACAGGCGGCCGATCGACGGGAGAAAGTTGCGATAGGGGTCCTCGGCGTAAAGGCGGCTTTCGACCGCCCAGCCGGTGAGCTTGACGTCGTCCTGCGCGATCGTGAGCTTCTCGCCGGCTGCGACACGGATCATCTCCTCGACGAGATCGATGCCGGTGATCAGTTCCGTCACCGGATGCTCGACCTGGAGACGCGTGTTCATCTCGAGGAAATAGAAATTGCGGTCGCCATCGACGATGAATTCGACCGTGCCGGCGGAGAAATAGCCGACAGCCTTCGACAGCGCGACGGCCTGCTCGCCCATGGCCTTTCGCGTCGCCGCGTCGAGAAATGGCGACGGCGCCTCCTCGATGACCTTCTGGTTACGGCGCTGGATCGAGCATTCGCGCTCGCCGAGATAGATGACGTTGCCGTGCTGGTCGCCCAGCACCTGGATTTCGATATGACGCGGTTGCGTGACGAATTTTTCGATGAAAATACGGTCGTCGCCGAAGGACGACTTGGCCTCGTTCTTCGACGACTGGAAACCTTCGCGCGCTTCCTCGTCGTTCCAGGCGATGCGCATGCCCTTGCCGCCGCCGCCGGCCGATGCCTTGATCATCACCGGATAGCCGATCGATGACGAAATCTTCACCGCCTCGTCAGCGTCGGCGATCAGGCCCATGTGACCCGGCACGGTCGAGACGCCGGCTTCCGCCGCAAGCTTCTTCGATGTGATCTTGTCGCCCATCGCTTGAATAGCGTTCACCGGCGGGCCGATGAAGGCGACGCCTTCCTTTGCCAGTGCCTCCGCGAAAAGCGGGTTCTCCGACAGAAACCCATAGCCCGGATGGACCGCATCCGCGCCCGTCTGGCGGATCGCGTCGATGATCTTGTCGATCACGATGTAGGACTGGTTCGACGGCGCCGGTCCGATGTGCACGGCCTCGTCCGCCATCTTCACATGCAACGCCTCGCGGTCCGCATCCGAATAGACGGCGACGGTCGCAATGCCGAGCTTCTTCGCCGTCTTGATGACCCGGCACGCGATTTCGCCGCGATTGGCGATGAGGATTTTGGAAATCACTGTTGCTCGCCTCCTGCGAGTTTTGGCGTCGCTGTGAGGTTGACGGGTGCGCGGACTGTCATCGTCCCTTCCCGGTCAGACCTCGAACACATCTTCAAACGATTCCGGAAAGCTGTTTCGCGCGACCTTCTCATCGATGATCAGAAGCGCCTCGTAGGACTGCGGGTCGAAATCTTTCTCGGCCGGGACGATCTCGCGGCCGAACAAAATGCAAAGCCGCGCTGCATCCAGATTTCCCCGCTCGAACGGCTCCAGCCCGAAGTGGTGCCAAAGCGCGTGAAGAAACGCGGCGTCGACGCGGTGCAGGAGGGTGTCGCGACCGGCCCGGCGGGGAAGCGCTTTGATCGGCGTAACCCCGCGCGGGTTTGCCCGACGGATCGTGAACTGAAACCCGGTACCCGGCATGCCGGAGGGAAAACCCTTGTGCTTCGTCATGTCGGGCAGCTTGGCCATGACGCTTACGCTCCCCCAAGCTTGTCCTGGGTCTTCGTCTCGAAGTCGAGCGCGTCGTGCCGCTCGTGCAACTGCTTGGACGGTTCGCCGGACGTCTTGTTGACCATCGAGCCGCGCTGGGCGGCCGGGCGTTCGTTGATCAGTTTCGTCCAACGCTGGACGTTGTCGTATTCCTCGACGGAGAGGAAACTGCCGGCGTCCTCATAGGAGGAGTTCGCTGCAAGCCGCCCATACCACGGCCAGATCGCCATGTCGGCGATCGTGTATTCGGCGCCCGCCATATATTCGTTGTCTGCCAGATGACGATCCAGCACGTCAATCTGCCGCTTCACCTCCATGGCGTAGCGGTTGATGGCGTATTCGATCTTCATCGGCGCATAGGCGTAGAAATGCCCGAAGCCGCCGCCGAGGAAGGGCGCAGAGCCCATCTGCCAGAACAGCCAGTTCAGCGTCTCGGTGCGCGCGCGCAGTTCGGTCGGCAGGAACGCGCCGAACTTTTCAGCGAGATAGACGAGGATCGACGCGGATTCGAACACGCGAACCGGCGCGCCGCCATCCTTCGGCGCGTGATCCATCAGGGCCGGGATTTTGGAGTTGGGATTGACGTCCACGAAGCCGGAGCCGAACTGGTCGCCATCGCCGATCTTGATCAGCCAGGCATCGTATTCCGCACCGGAATGGCCTGCCGCGAGCAGTTCCTCCAGCATGATCGTGACCTTGACGCCGTTCGGCGTCCCCAGCGAATAAAGCTGCAGGGGGTGCTTGCCGACCGGCAAGACCTTCTCATGCGTCGGCCCCGCGATCGGACGATTGATCGATGCGAAGGCACCGCCGGTCTCGGTGTCCGCCGACCAGACCTTTGGCAGGACATAGCCTGCGGGGAAGTTCTTCTCGGGTGGAAATTTGGTCTCGTCGGTCATGTTGTCCTCGTTCAACTATGAATTGCTCAACTCTTCGGACTTTGGCGGTATCCCGCGTGTACCGAACAACAAATTCTTGATGCTTATGTCTTCATCGATCTCCGGCCAGTGAAGGCCATATGGCGAAACTTCCACCTTCGATCTTTGAACGTGAGTGGCGGCTGCAAGTCGAGGATACCAGTCAATTGGCGAGCTCAGCTTGGTGCCGCTAACGAGTTCTACCTCCAGATGCGTTTTGGTACACCAAGCTGCGACTGGTGAAAGCCTATCGTCATCGGGCAGATCGCTAGCGTCTACGCGTTCACCGGGGCGGCTTCGCCAATATTCGCGAACAAAAACTTCTTTCACGACGTCCTGCGGGGAAAGATCCTCACGACGTCTCAATTCGATTTCATCCACGACAACTTCGCGCAAGGCCCAGTGTCCGTGCCCAACCTTTCTGAATAGATCGTCGTATTTCTGGGCGATGCTGTCGCTCGAATGTTCCTCGATATTCCTACGAATAATCGATTTCCAAGAGGGCGGCAGTTCTCGACTGGTTGTACGCCAGATATATTCGTAGAGATCGTCATACCGAGCAGCGCCTTCAAGCGCGAGAAATGCAGCTTTGATTTCATCTAGCCAGAGCATCCTGCACCCTCACAGCGGCATCGTGTCGTGCTTCTTCCAGGGCTGCTCGGCCTTCTTCGTGCGCAGCGCCGCGAATGCCCGGGCGATACGCTTGCGCGACGAATGCGGCATGATCACCTCATCGACGAAACCGCGCTCGGCCGCCTTGAACGGGTTGGCAAAGTTGGTTTCGTATTCCTTGGTGCGTGCGGCGATCTTTTCCGGGTCGCCGAGCTCTGTGCGATAGATGATCTCGGTCGCGCCCTTCGCGCCCATCACCGCGATCTCGGCGGTCGGCCAGGCATAGTTGATGTCCGCGCCGATATGCTTCGATGCCATGACGTCGTAGGCGCCGCCATAGGCTTTTCGCGTGATCAGCGTGACCATCGGCACGGTCGCCTGGCTGTAGGCGAAGAGCAGCTTCGCGCCGTGCTTGATGACCCCGCCAAACTCCTGCGCGGTGCCCGGCAGGAAGCCCGGCACGTCGACCAACGTCAAGATCGGAATGGAAAAAGCATCGCAGAAGCGCACGAAGCGCGCGGCCTTGCGCGAAGAATCGATATCGAGGCAGCCCGCGAGCACCATCGGCTGGTTCGCGACCACGCCGACGCTCTGCCCCTCGATACGCATGAAGCCGGTGATGATGTTTCGGGCGAAGGCCTCCTGAATCTCGAAGAAATCGCCTTCGTCGGCGAGCGCGAGGATCAGTTCCTTCATGTCATAGGGCTTGGCGGCCGAGTCGGGGATCAGCGTATCAAGACGCATTTCGAGCCGCGAGGGATCGTCATTAAACGGACGAACCGGCGGCTTTTCGCGATTGTTGAGCGGCAGGAAGTCGAACAGCCTGCGCGTCTGCTCCAGCGCCTCGACATCGTCGTCATAGGCGCCGTCGGCGACGGAGGATTTCTGCGTATGCGTACGCGCGCCGCCGAGTTCTTCCGCCGTGACGATCTCGTTCGTCACGGTCTTCACCACGTCGGGACCGGTCACGAACATGTAGGACGAGTCGCGCACCATGAAGATGAAGTCCGTCATGGCAGGCGAATAGACCGCACCGCCCGCGCATGGGCCCATGATGACCGAGATTTGCGGCACGACTCCCGACGCATCGACGTTGCGCTTGAAGACGTCGGCATAGCCGCCCAGCGAGGCTACGCCTTCTTGGATGCGCGCTCCGCCGGAATCATTGAGCCCGATCACCGGCGCGCCGTTGCGCACCGCCATATCCATGATCTTGCAGATTTTCTGCGCATGGGTTTCCGACAACGAGCCGCCGAGCACGGTGAAATCCTGGCTGAATACATAGACCAGCCGGCCGTTGATCGTGCCCCAGCCGGTGACCACGCCGTCGCCGGGGAACTTCTGCTCCGCCATGCCGAAATCGACGGCGCGGTGCGCGACATACATGTCGAACTCTTCGAACGAGTCTTCGTCCAGCAGAACCTCGATGCGCTCGCGGGCCGTCAGCTTGCCCTTGGCGTGCTGCGCGTCGATGCGTTTTTGCCCACCGCCGAGCCGCGCCTGCGCGCGCCGGTCTTCCAGTTGTTCGAGAATGGCGCGCATCAGATGCGATCCTTCGGCTTGCGGGCATGGATGAACGTCACACGATCCCCCGAGGCTTGAATGGTCTTGGCCGCGCACAGGCGGCGCGATCGATGTTCTCGCATACCGTTTCACGCGATTGCGCGAAAGGCTTGAAAGGGCGGTGGCGCATAAAGTAGAATTCGCATTATTGCAAATTGCGAAGTTGCCATATGCGTAACACGAAACTCTTCATCGGACGCAAGATTCGCGAGCTCCGCGAGACGCATCGGCTGACCCAATCGGGTTTCGCCGATCGCCTCGGCATATCGACAAGCTATCTGAACCAGATCGAGAACAACCAGCGCTCGGTCTCGGCGGCTGTCCTGATGGCGTTGGCGGAAACCTTCCGGCTCGATCTCGCCGAACTCTCCACCGGCGAGGGAGACAGGCTGCTTTCCGCCCTGTCAGAGGCGCTGACCGATCCGGTCTTCGACAGCTACCGCCCGACGCTGCAGGAGATGAAGCTGGTGACGCAGAATGCGCCCGGTTTTGCCCATGCGCTGATTGCTGCCCATCAGGCATACCGCCGCAATTCGGAACAGCTCGCCAGCGTAGACGATCGCATCGGCCACTCTGCCGGTCTCGGCGAGCCGTCGCCCTATGAGGAAGTGCGCGACTTCTTCCATTTCGTCGACAACTACATCCACGATCTCGATCTTGCCGCCGAAGAGCTGGCGTCTCGTCTCGGCATTCCGGAGCGCGATCCCTCCGCTGCCCTGCCCGAGCATCTTCTGACGAAGCACCGTGTGCGCTGCGTCCGCTCGCCGGCGGAAGACGAGTTCCTGCGCCGCTACGATGCCGAGGCGCGAACCCTTCATCTCAACCCCTTTTCACCAGTCTCGACACGCAGCTTTCAGGCGGCGTTTCAGATCGCCATGCTGGAAATGGACGCCACGATCTCGGCGATCGTGCGCGATGCCGGATTTCGTACGGCCGAAGCATCCGAGATTTGCCGCATCGGGCTCGGCAACTATGTCGCCGGCGCATTGATGATGCCGTACGAGGCGTTCCTTACGTCTGCGCGCGAATTCCGCCACGACCTTGAACTGCTGGCGACGCGCTTCGGTGCCAGCATCGAGCAAGTGTCGCACAGGCTTTCGACGCTCCAGAGGCCGAGCCGCAAGGGCGTTCCGATCTTTTTCGCGCGTATTGACCGGGCCGGCAACATCACCAAGCGCCACAGCGCCGCCAAGCTGCAGTTCGCCCGCTTCGGCGCCGCTTGCCCGCTCTGGAACGTCCATCAGGCATTCGAGACGCCCGGCCGCATCATCCGCCAGCTTGCCGAGACGCCCGATGGCGCGCGCTATCTCTGCATGGCGACCGAGATCGCCAAGGGAGGCGGCGGATTCCGTGCGCCGCAGCGGCGCTATGCGATCGCGGTGGGCTGCGAAGTGACCCATGCCGGCGACTTCGTCTATGCCGACGACCTCGACCTCACCAACCGCGCCGCCTTCGACCCGATCGGCATCTCGTGCCGCATCTGCGAGCGCACCAACTGCGCCCAGCGCGCCGTGCCGCCACTGAAGCGGCGGCTCGTCGTGGATCACGACCTTCGTGGCGCCGTCCCCTACAGGCTGGACTGACCCCGACTGCGATTCCGCACACGACGGGTAAGCGAATTTTCGACTTCCGAGCGCGGACTTTGTCGTTATGGTGCGGCGCCGAGGCGAGAGGAGCTCCCATCATGACGGACGAACCGGAGATCATCTTCGAAACGCGCGGCCGGGCAGGGCTGATCACGCTCAATCGCCCCAAGGCGCTCAACGCGTTGACCCGCAATATGGTCAGGCTGATGCATCCGCAACTCGCCGCCTGGGCGAACGACCCCGCTATCGCGCTGGTCGTCATCCGCGCGGCGGGCGAGAAGGCGTTCTGCGCCGGGGGCGACATCCGCCAGCTCTACGACTGGGGGCAGGCAGGCGACCCGGCAGTCAGGGAATTCTACCACGAGGAATACCGCCTCAACACGTTCATCAAGCGCTACCCCAAGCCCTATGTGGCGTTGATCGACGGCTTCGTCATGGGTGGCGGCGTGGGCATTTCGGTCCATGGCAGCCACCGCGTCGCCGGGGCGAACATCAAGTTCGCAATGCCTGAGACCGGCATTGGCCTCTTCCCCGATGTCGGGGGCACGTTCTTCCTTCCGCGCTTGCCCGGCAGGATAGGCACGTGGATCGCCCTGACCGGGGCGCGGCTGGGACAAGCGGACGCGCATTGGTCCGGATTCGCGACGCATGCCGCACCGACTGATGATTTCGACGCGATCATCGACGCCTTGTGCGAAACCGGCGATCCCGATGTCGCTCTCGCGCCGTATGCCGCGGCCGGCACGGCGCCACTGGAAGCGCTTCGTCCCGTCATCGACAGATGTTTCGACGGGGATACGGTGGAAGCCATTCTCGCCACGCTCGACGCGGAAACCGGCGAGCACGCGGACTGGGCAGCAAAGCAGGCCGCATCGATCCGCCAGAAATCGCCCACAAGCCTCAAGATCGCGCTTCGCCAGATGCAGGACGGCGCGAACGTGGATTTCGAGACATGCATGCGCATCGAATATCGCATCGTCTCACGCGTCATCACCGGCCACGAATTCTTCGAAGGCGTGCGCGCCGTCATCATCGACAAGGACAATGCGCCCGCGTGGCAGCCGGCGACGCTGGATGGCGTGTCGAACGCCGCGATCGACGCTTATTTCGCACCGCTTGACGATGATCTGGATCTCTCGTCGCTGGACAGAGCATAAGAATTCATCTGGGCGAATTGACCCTGCCATCGCTTTGCAACATACTCGGTAGTATGTAGTCCGGAAGGGAGGATTCCGCATGGCTTTTGCGCGCGTCAACGGCGTTGTGCTGCATCACGAGATTCGCGGCAGGTCCGATGGGCGCGTGCTGGTTTTCTCTAATTCGCTCGGAACCGACTTCCGCATCTGGGACGCCGTCGTGCGAACGCTGGGCGACGACTACCGCATCGTCCTCTATGACAAGCGCGGCCATGGGCTCTCCGAGGCGACACCTGCCCCTTACGCGATGACGGATCACGTCGGCGACCTTGCGGCCCTGCTCGATCATCTCGGCATCGAGAAGGCAGCGGTGATCGGGCTGTCGGTCGGCGGCTTGATCGCGCAAGGCCTGGCTGCAACCCGGCCGGACCTCGTTTCGGCGCTGGTGCTGTGCGATACGGCGCACAAGATCGGCACCGAAGAGATGTGGAATGCGCGCATCGATACGGTCACGACCAAGGGCATCGCGGCGATGGCGGACGCGATCCTCGAGCGTTGGTTCACGGCCGCATATCGCAGTGCCGACAATGCGGATTTCGTTGGCTACACCGCCATGCTGACGCGCACGACCGTCGATGGCTACGCCGGCACCTGTGCCGCCCTGCGGGACGCGGATTTGACGGAATCGACCCGCGCGCTCAAGCTGCCGGTGCTCTGCATCGTGGGCGATCAGGACGGGTCGACGCCGCCGGATCTCGTCCGCTCGACGGCGGATTTGATCGACGGCGCGCGCTTCGAGATTATCACCGGCGCAGGCCATATCCCCTGCGTCGAGAAGCCCGCCGAGACGGCCCGGCTGATCGGCGATTTCCTGCAATCGAACAACTGGCGCTAGCGCCGAAGCCACCCACAAGCATTTCGAGGAAGCGTTCATGAGCGACTACGTAACGGTCACGCACGAAGACGGCATCACGGTCCTGACGCTGGACAACCCGCCGGTCAACGCGCTGAGCCTTCGCCTGCGCGAGCCGCTCTACAAGGCGCTCGAAGCCGCCCGCGACGATGCGTCCGTGAGCGCCATCGTCGTCGCCTGCGCGGGACGCACCTTCATCTCGGGCGCCGACATTTCCGAGTTCGGCACGCCCGCCGCCCTGCAGAGCCCGTCGCTCCGCAATATCTGTGCCCTGCTGGAATCGCTGCCGAAGCCCGCCATCGCGGCCATCCACGGGACGGCGTTCGGCGGCGGCCTCGAACTGGCACTCTCCTGCCACTACCGCGTGGCCGACAAGACGGCCAAGGTCGGGCTGCCGGAAGTCAAGCTCGGGCTTCTTCCCGGTGCCGGCGGCACGGTGCGCCTGCCGCGTCTCGTCGGGCCCGAAAAGGCCGTCCAGATGATCGTCTCGGGCAATCCGATCGGCATGGCGCAGGCGCTTGAATCCGGTGTCGTCGATGCCATTGCCGATGGCGACCTGACGGCATTCGCTGTTGCCTTCGCTAAGCAGAAGGTTGCCGAAGGCGGGCCGCATGTGCCGGTGCGCGATCGCGACGAGAAACTGGCACCCGCAAGAGCCGATCCGTCGTCTTTCGAGGCCGCGGTCAAGGAAGCCACCAAGAAGACGCGCGGGCTTGAAGCCCCGCTGGCCTGCGCCGCCTCCGTGCGCAACGCCGTCAACCTCCCCTTCGACGAGGCCCTGACGAAGGAGCGCGAGATTTTCATAACGCTCGTCGGTGGTGTGCAGTCGCGCGCGCAGCGCCATCTCTTCTTCGCAGAACGCGAAGCCGCCAAGGTTCCGGGCATCGGCAAGGAGGTGACGCCGCGGACCATCGCCAAGGTCGGCGTCATCGGAGCCGGAACGATGGGCGGCGGCATCGCGATGTCGTTCGTCAATGGCGGCGTGCCGGTCACGATTCTTGAAATGAGCGATGAAGCGCTCGACCGCGGCTTTGCGACGATCGAGAAGAACTACGCCATCTCCGCGCAGCGCGGCTCGATCAGCGAAGACGAGAAGGGCAAGCGGCTGGCGCGCTTTTCGCGCACGACCGACTATGCCGATCTGGCCGATTGCGACCTGATCATCGAAGCCGTCTTCGAGGAGATGAGTGTCAAGAGGGAGGTGTTCGGCAAGCTCGACACGATCGCCAAGCCAGGCGCGATCCTCGCGTCCAATACGTCCTATCTCGACATCGACGAGATCGCCGCATCCACCAGCCGACCACAGGATGTGCTCGGCCTGCACTTCTTCTCGCCCGCCAACGTGATGCGGCTGCTGGAGATCGTTCGCGGGGCCAAGACGGCGCCGGACGTTCTCCTGAGCGCGCTCGGCATCGCCAAGAAGATCGGCAAGGTGCCGGTCGTCGTCGGCGTCTGCCACGGCTTCGTCGGAAACCGCATGCTTGGCGCGCGCTCGGCCGAGGGTGAGGACCTGCTTCTCGAAGGCGCGTCGCCCGAACAGATCGACAAGGTGTTCACGGATTTCGGCTGGCCGATGGGTCCGTTCGCCATGGGCGACCTCGCCGGCCTCGACATCGGCTGGCGCAACCGCAAATCGCTCGGCACGTCGGCCGTCATCGCCGACTCGCTCTGCGAGCAGGGCCGCTTCGGCCAGAAGACCGGCAAGGGTTTCTATCTCTATGAGGCAGGCTCCCGCGCGCCTGTCCCCGATGCCGCCGTCGCGAAACTCATCGAGGACAAGGCGCGCGAACGCTGCGTCAATCGCCGCGAGATTTCCGAGGACGAGATCATCGAGCGCACGCTCTACCCGCTGGTGAACGAGGGCGCGAAGGTGCTGGAGGAAAAGATCGCTGCACGGCCGTCCGACATCGATATCGTCTGGACGAACGGCTACGGCTTCCCGATCGGCAAGGGCGGACCGATGTTCTGGGCCGACGTGGAGGGGCTGAAGAAGATCGTGGATCGCCTCGACTACTGGTACGGCAGGACCGGTAAGGACGTGTTCAAGCCGGCTGAAAGCCTGCGCAAGCTCGCTGAAACAGGCGGCAGCTTCTCGGCGAAGCCGGCCTGACCATGGATCTCGCGTCCGTTCCCTGGAAGGACGCCTACCCGCCGGGCCTCAGCCCGGATCATCCGTTGCGTGCCTATCCGGTCCACGAGATCGTGGATCGCGCGGCCGAACGGTGGGGTTCGCGGACCGCGTTTTCCTTTCGCGGTCAGCCCCTCATTTTTCGCGACCTGAAGGCGGAAGTGGACCGCTGCGCGGCCGCGTTCCAGCGCGCCGGCATCGAGGCTGGCACGCGCGTCGCACTTCTCCTGCCGAACACGCTCTACCATCCGATCTGCTTCTTCGGCGCGCTCAAGGCAGGCGCGACCGTCGTGCATCTCTCGCCGCTCGATGCCGAACGCGTCCTCGCGCACAAGCTCGCCGACAGCGGCGCGCGGATGCTCGTCACGACGAATATGGGCGAGCTCGCACCCCGCGCCGAGGCGCTGCTCGATCTCGGCGCGCTGGATCGCGTGATCCTGTGCGAGGATGCGCGGTTCGGCACGTCCCCATTCGAGGGGCCATCGATCAGCGGCGCGCGCGTCACCAGTTTCACGGATTTCACCGAGGGCGCGGCTTCGGCTTCGTTGCCGGACATTTCGGCCGGCGATCTCGCGCTCCTGCAATACACCGGCGGCACCACGGGCATGCCCAAAGGCGCGATGCTGACCCACGGCAATCTGACGACCGCCGTCGAGAGCTACGATGCCTGGTTCGCCGCCTGGGGCCTGACGCGACCGGCGGAGGATCGCGTGCTGCTCTTCCTGCCGCTCTTCCACATCTATGCGCTCACGGCGGTCATGCTACGCGCGCTCAACAACGGGCTGGAACTCATCCTCCACACGCGCTTCGACGCGGAGACCGCGCTGGCGGAAATCGAGGCCGGCGCGACGAGCTTTCCCGGCGTGCCGACCATGTGGATCGCGATCGCCGCGACGCCCGGTTTCGAGACCCGCAACCTGTCGTCGCTACGCTATTGCGCATCGGGTGGCGCGCCCCTGCCCGTCGAGATCGCGCGTCGCCTTAAGGCTGCAACGGGGCACAACATCGTCGGCGGCTGGGGCATGACGGAGACGTCGCCCGCCGGCACCAACATCCCGGTCAACCGGCCCGACAAGGTCGCGACGATCGGCGTGCCGCTGCCCGGTATCAGGCTCGACATCGTCGCGCCGGACGATCCCTCCCGCGTCCTCCCGCAAGGCCAGACCGGCGAGTTGCGCATCTTCGGGCCGAACGTGACCACCGGCTATCTCAATCGCGATGACGAGACGCGCGAGGCGTTCAGCGAAGGCGGATTCCTGACCGGCGATATCGGCTTCATGGACGACGAAGGTTTCTTCACGATCATCGATCGCAAGAAGGACATGCTTCTCTGCGGCGGGTTCAACGTCTACCCGCAGATGATCGAGCAGGCGATCTATGAGCATCCAGACGTCGAGGAGGTGCTGGTGATCGGCGTGGCAGACGGCTATCGCGGCGAGACGCCGAAAGCCTTCATCAAGCAGCGCAAGGGCTCGGACGCGCTCACGATCGAGGCGCTCCGCGACTTCCTGCGTACGCGCCTTGGCCCCCACGAACTGCCGACACGTCTTGAACTGCGTGATGCGCTGCCGCGCACGACGGTCGGCAAGCTGTCGAAACTGGATTTGAAGAAAGAGGAAGCCGAGCGCGGTTGAACGCGCCGGCCTCACGACCACCAAGGAGAGACCACATGGCTGATGCCGTCATCGTTTCCACTGCCCGCACCCCGATCGGCAAAGCCTATCGCGGCGGGCTCAACGACACGTCGGGCGCCGATATCGGCGCGCACGCCATCCGCCACGCGCTGGAGCGCTCGGGGCTCGACGGCGGCGAGATCGAGGACGTCATCATGGGCTGCGCCATGCAGGAAGGCACGACTGGCCTGAACGTCGCACGCCGCGCATCGCTCGTCGCTGGCCTGCCCGTCACGGCAGCAGGTACGACCATCGACCGCCAGTGTTCGTCCGGCCTGCAATCCATGGCGCTGCTCGCCAACGCGATCCGCAATGACGGCGTCGTTGCCGGCATCGCGGGCGGGCTGGAATCGATCAGCCTCGTGCAGAACGACCATCGCAACACCTACCGCCTGCTCGACAAGTCGCTGACGGGACCCGCCGCCGACGTCTACATGCCGATGATCGATACGGCCGAGACGGTCGCCAAGCGCTACGGCATCTCGCGCGAGCGGCAGGACGAATACGGCCTCGAAAGCCAGCGCCGCGTCGCTGCGGCCCGCGAGGCGGGACTGTTCGCCAAGGAGATCGCGCCGATCAAGACGACGATGGCGGTGATCGACAAGGAGACAAAGGAAGTCAGCCACCGCGAGGTCGAGATCGCCCATGACGAAGGTCCGCGCGCCGACACGACCGCCGAGGGTCTGGCAAATCTGAAGCCCGTGCGCGAGGGCGGAACGATCACTGCCGGCAATGCCAGCCAACTCTCCGACGGCGCATCGGCGAACGTGATGATGAATTCGAAGGAAGCCGAGAAGCGCGGTCTTGCGCCGCTCGGCATCTTCCGCGGCTTCGCCGTCGCCGGCTGCGCGCCGGACGAAATGGGCATCGGACCCGTCTTCGCCGTCCCGCGCCTGCTCGAACGCCACGGTCTCAAGATCGACGATATCGGCATATGGGAATTGAACGAAGCCTTCGCGGTGCAGGTTCTCTACTGTCGCGACCGGCTCGGCATCGATCCGGAGAAGCTCAACGTGAATGGCGGCGCCATCGCGGTCGGACATCCCTACGGCATGAGCGGGTCGCGCCTTTCCGGCCACGCGCTCATCGAGGGCAAGCGCCGGGGCGCGAAGTACGCGGTAGTCACGATGTGCGTCGGCGGCGGCATGGGTGCTGCGGGATTGTTCGAGATCGTTTGAGGACAAAGAGATGGACCTTCGCTACACGACCGAAGAACTCGCCTTCCGAGACGAGGTTCGCGCGTTCCTGCGTGACAATTTGCCGGAAGAGACGCGCCGCAAGCTGATCGACGGCGAGCGCATGGACAAGCAGGACCTCGTCGACTGGTCGCGCACGCTGAATGCCAAGGGCTGGGCGGTCGCGCATTGGCCCGAGGCGTATGGCGGTACCGGCTGGGACCCGATGCGGCAGTACATCTTCCTCGAGGAGACCCAGAAGTGGCCGGCGCCACAGCCCCTCGCCTTCGGCGTCAACATGGTCGGGCCGGTCATCGCGACCTTCGGCAACGAGAAGCAGAAAGCCCATTTCCTGCCGCGCATCGCCAATCTCGACGACTGGTGGTGCCAAGGCTTTTCCGAGCCCGGCGCGGGCTCGGATCTCGCCTCGCTCAAGACCCGCGCGGTGCGTGACGGCGACCATTACATCGTCAACGGCCAGAAAACCTGGACGACACTCGCGCAGTATGCCGACTGGATCTTCTGCCTCGTGCGGACGAACCCGGAAGGCAAGAAGCAGGAGGGCATCTCCTTCCTGCTGATCGACATGAAGACGCCGGGCATCGAGGTTCGTCCGATCGTGACGATCGACGGCGGCCGCGAGGTCAACGAGGTTTTCCTCACCGACGTGCGCGTGCCGGTCGAAAACCTCGTCGGCGAAGAGAACAAGGGCTGGGATTACGCCAAGTTCCTGCTCGGCAACGAGCGCACCAACATCGCACGCGTCGGCATGTCGAAGCAGCGCCTCGCGCGCATTCGTGAACTGGCCGCAAAGGAGATGTCGAGCGGCCGGCCGCTCATCGAGGACGAGCGCTTCCGCGAGAAGCTGGTGGCCATCGAGATCGAGCTCAAGGCGCTGGAAGTCACGCAGCTTCGCGTCGTCGCGGCCGATGCCAAGCGCGGCAACACCGGCAAGCCTGACCCTGCGTCCTCGATCCTGAAGATCAAGGGCTCGGAAATCCAGCAGGCGATCACGCATCTGCTCATGCAGGTGATGGGGCCGCACGCCCTGCCCTATCATGACGAAGAAATCGAAGGCGCCAACGAGCCGCCGATCGAGCCGGATTACGCGGCCAGTGCGGCGCCCGGCTACTTCAATTTCCGCAAGGTCTCGATCTATGGCGGATCGAACGAGATCCAGAAGAACATCATCGCGAAAGCGGTTCTCGGACTTTAGGACAGGAAACAGACATGGATTTCGACCTTTCCGAAGAGCAATCGATCCTGAAGGATTCGCTCGACCGGCTTCTTGCCGACAAATACGGCTTCGAGGATCGCAAACGCCACATGGCCTCGCCGGAGGGCTTCAGCGCCGACATGTGGTCGCGCTTTGCCGAGATGGGCCTGATGGCCCTGCCCTTCGCCGAAGAGGATGGCGGTCTTGCCGGCACACCGGTCGAGACGGCAATCGTGATGGAATCGCTCGGCCGCGCGCTTGCGCTCGAGCCATATTTCGCGACCGTGGTTCTGGGCGGCGCGTTCCTGCGCTTCGGCGGAAGCGCCGACCAGAAAGCCGAATACATCCCCGCTCTGGCCGAGGGTTCGCTTAAAATGGCGTTCGCACAGGTCGAGCGGAACTCGCGCTACGATCTCCACCACGTCGAGACGGCGGCGACGAAGGACGGCAGCGGTTATTCGCTGTCCGGCCAGAAGAGCGTGGTGTTGCACGGCGACAGCGCGGACAAGCTCGTCGTGACCGCGCGGACTGCCGGCGGAACGCGGGACGAGGCGGGGATTGGTGCATTTCTCGTCGATGCCTCGGCAGACGGGGTATCGGTGCGCGGCTATCGCACGCAGGACGGCATGCGGGCGGCCGAAATCACCTTCGACAAGGTCAAGGTCGGCGCGGAGGACGCGCTCGGCGAGCCTGAGAACGGGTTGCCTCTCATCCGCCGCGTCGTGGACGCCGGCATCGCCGCGCTTGCGGCGGAATCGGTTGGGGTGATGTCGGCCATGCATGCGCTGACAGTGGATTACCTGAAGGTGCGCAAGCAGTTCGGCGTGGCGATCGGCCAGTTCCAAGTCCTGCAGCACAAGGCGGTCGACATGTTCGTCGCCGCCGAGCAGGCGCGCTCCATCGCGCTCTATGCGACGATGCTGGCCGACAGCGAGGACGCAGGTGAACGCGCCCGCGCGATGCATGCCGCAAAGTCGGAAATCGGGCGCGGCGGGCGCATCTGCGGCGAGAACGCGATCCAGTTGCATGGCGGCGTCGGCATGACCATGGAGTATGCGGTCGGCCACTATTTCAAGCGCATGACGATGATCGACACGATGTTCGGTGACGCCGATTATCATCTGCGCGCGCTGGCGCGGGACGGCGGGTCGCTCGCCGCATAGCCAGGAGAGCAAGATTTTTCACTCCGGGCGCAGGCACGACCTGCGCCCGCCTTGGCAATGGACGGCCAAACTGCCTACATGGCGCACGACACCGTCATCATCGTTACGCCAGTTCAGGAACAGACCCATGGAAATCCGCGAGATCACCGAAGACTACTCCGTCGCGCCGCAGATCGGCATCGAGCATGTTCCGCTCATCAAGGCCGCCGGCTTCAAGAGCGTGATCTGCAACCGGCCCGACGAAGAGGATGGCGCGGTCCCGCACGACGCGATCGAGGCTGCCGTGCGTGCCGCAGGGCTCGAATTCCGTTTCATCCCGGTCATCAGCGGCCAGATTACCGCAGACAATGTCGACGATCAGGCAGACGCCCTCGACGATCTCCCGCGCCCTGTTCTGGCCTATTGCCGTTCGGGCGCGCGCTGCACGAACCTCTACGGGCTCGTCGTGCAGAAGCGCGGCTGAGCGAATCCACGGCGACCGGCGTGGACGCCACGATCTACACGGGCGGCTGTCTGTGCGGAGCCATACGCTTCGAAGCGACCGGCCCCGCGCTGCTGATCGGCATCCTCGATGACAGCCATGCCCGGGAACTGGCCCCGGAGTATCACGCCTTCGCGGACGGCAAGCCGGACTGGACGTAGACTGGCGCGCGTGCACGGAACGCGCGCGCCCTGTCCGTCAATACAGCCATCTCACCATGAAGAGACTGATCACCGGGAAGACGACGAGCAGCACCGTGCGCAGCATGTCGCTGATGACGAACGGCGTCACGCCTCGATAGGTCTGGATGATGGGGATGTCTTTCGCCATAGAGTTGATGACGAACAGGTTCATGCCGACCGGCGGCGTGATGAGACCGACCTCCACCACGATCAGCACCAGGATGCCGAACCAGATGGCGAACTCCTCCGGCGACAGCCCGTAGTCCAGAACGCTGACGATCGGGAAAAAGATCGGGATGGTGAGCAGGATCATCGACAGCGAATCCATGAAACAGCCGAGGATCAGGTAGAAGATCAGGATGCCGACCATGACCATCCACGGATCGAACCCCTGGCCCGTGATGAACGCGGCAGCCTGCGCCGGCATTTGTGAGAGCGCCAGGAAGCTGTTGTAGAAGGCCGCCCCGAAGACGATGAAGAAGATCATCGCCGTGGCCGAGGCGGTCATGAGGATGGATTCCACCAGCGTCTTGCGGGTCAACCCGCCATTGATGAGCGCGATCAGGCCAGTGCCGGCAGCACCGACCGCTGCTGCCTCCGTCGGCGTGAACCAGCCTGTGTAGATGCCGCCGACCACGGCTATGAAGACGACCAGCACCGGCCAGACATCGACCAGCGCCCGGAACCGTTCGCCATATGGAACCCGAGGGCTTGACCCGGCGGAATC
Source organism: Mesorhizobium sp. CAU 1732 (assembly GCF_039888675.1). Classification (NCBI taxonomy): domain Bacteria; kingdom Pseudomonadati; phylum Pseudomonadota; class Alphaproteobacteria; order Hyphomicrobiales; family Phyllobacteriaceae; genus Mesorhizobium; species Mesorhizobium sp. CAU 1732. The sequence continues at coordinate 1,287,722 of NZ_JBDQQR010000001.1, read as the reverse complement.
CGGATAAAGCCTGACATAGATCGAAATCGCGATCATGTAGCCAATCGCGGCGAGAACTCCCGGCACGAAGGCGGCTAGGAATAGCTTCGCGATATTCTGCTCCGCGAGGATCGCGTAGATGACCAGCACGACCGAAGGCGGGATCAGGATGCCAAGCGTGCCGCCGGCGGCGAGCGTGCCGGTCGCGAGCGCACCTGAATAGCCGTAGCGCTTGAGTTCGGGCAGCGCGACCTGTGCCATCGTGGCTGCCGTGGCCAGCGACGATCCGCAGATCGCGCCAAAGCCGGCGCAGGCTCCGATCGCCGACATGGCGACACCGCCCCGCCTGTGGCCCAGCCACGCATTGGCCGCCTTGAAGAGAGACTGGGACATGCCGCCCAGGGATGCGAACTGCCCCATGAGGAGAAAGAGCGGGATGATCGACAGCGAATAGCTGGAAAACGTCGAATAGGTCTCGCCTTTCAGGCGCGACAGGATGGGCGCGGTTGATCCCATGACGAGATATGTGCCCACCAGCCCGCACAGAAGCATCGCCAGACCGATCGGGATGCGCAGGAAGATGAGGACGAGCAGTGCCGGGAAGGACCAGAGCCCGAGTTCGAGATTGGTCAATGGACGGCTCCTAGCGTCGGGGCGAACGCCGAACGGCCGCTGCGGACTTCACCGATGCGCACGCCGAGCATGTAGAACGAAATCACCACGGCGATGGCCGAGGCGACCATTGCCGCGGCGAAGCCCCACCATACGGGGAACTGCAGGATAAACGTCACCTCGTTGTAGCGGATCTTGTCCCACATGCCGTACCAGAGGCGCCAGGCGATCAGCACGATGATGACCGTCATCAGGATTTCGGTGACGAGATCGATGACGCGGTTGACGCGGTCGGAGAAGAAGCTGGTGAAAACATCGACGGTCGCATGCGACCGCGTCACCTGGCACCATGGCAGGAACGAGAACACCGCGAACGCCGTCAGCGCCTCCACCAGTTCGAAATCGCCGGGAATCGGCCCCAACCCGTGCCGCACGAAGGCGCGGCCGGTGATGCTGACGACCGTCAGAAGGGTTATGAACACAAGCACGAGCCCGCCGACGATCGCGAGAGCCCGCGCCAGCCGTTCCATGACCGGCGACCTGTTCATGATGTCCTCCAACCCCTCCGAGCGGATTCAGCGCACTTCGCCGACGCTACCCCGAGCAGGCAGGCCAGACAATGGCGCTCAAGGTGTTTGTTATGACACATAACATAATGATGTGAAAGCCCGCGTGCGACCCGGCAGACGGTAAAGTCCCTGCTGCACGGGCGCGCTGGCATCAGGCGCAACGGGCGGCTCGCTGCCGCCCGCTTCGTCTCGATCCCTCGGCTCGCTATTGTGCCGCGGTATACTTGTCGATCAGCCGGCGCGCCTCTTCCAGCAGGCCCTTGCCGTCGAGGCCCTTGCCGTCCATTTCAGCGACCCAGTTATCGATCACCGGCTGGGCAGCGGCTTTCCACTCATCCGCCTGCTCGGCCGTCAGCTCGACGATGTTGTTGTTGCGGCCAACCGCGAGTTCCCTGCCGGGCGCGTCGTATTCCTCCTGCGTCTTGCCGAAGAGGGCCGAGACGTCCTGGCCCGAATTGTCGTCGATCACCTTCTTCAGATCATCGGGCAGGCTCTCATACTTCGCCTTGTTCATCGCCAGAACGAAGGTGGTGGTATAGATCGCGTGGTCGCCGCCGAACTCCGTATGATTGCCGACGAGTTCGTGAACCTTGAGCGACGGCACGACCTCCCAGGGTGTGACCGCCCCATCGATGACGCCCTTGGAGAGCGATTCCGTAACCGCCGGGATCGGCATGCCGACGGGTGTGCCGCCGAGTTCGGAGATCAGTGACGTGATGATGCGCGTCGGCGCCCTCACCTTCATGCCCTGGAGATCGTCCATCGTCTCCACCGGAGACTTAGAATGGATGACGCCCGGCCCATGCACCCATGTGCTGATGATGTGGAGGTCCTTGAACTCGTTGTCCTTCATCCGGCTTTCGAAGACATCCCAATAGGCGCGTGACGCGGCCTCGGCATTGGTCATCATGAAGGGCAGTTCGAAGACTTCCGTCGACGGAAAGCGGCCCGGCGTCGAACCCGGCAGGGTCCAGACGATGTCGACGGTGCCGTCGGTCGCCTGGTCGATCAGTTGCGGCGGCGTGCCGCCGAGCTGCATCGCGGGATAGCGCTCGATCTTGATGCGCCCGCCGGAATCCGCCTCGACCTTGTTCGCCCAGGGATCGAGGACATGCGTCGGCACGTTCGCCTGCGCCGGCAGGAATTGGTGAAGGCGCAGGGTTACCTCCTGCGCGAGCGTAGCCGTCGTCGTGCTCAGCCATGCGGCAGACGCGATCGATGCGGCGATGACGAGTGACTTTATGGATGCAGTCTTCATCCGTTCCTCCCTGAACGATTTCTCGATGACGAAAGGCGGCGGCTCCTCACCAGCCGTTTTCCACCCACGTCACACACCGGCATCCTTGCAGAAGTTTATGTAACAATAAAGCGCCCGATCTCAGCTTTTTTGTAACGCGAGATCACCGGCTACAGAGGAAGCGAGGCCGTTTCCTTCAGCGTCTCCAGAACGATCGCCGTCTTGACGTGCTGGACGGATTCGTGGGGCAGCAGGACATCGTTGACGAAGGCGGCGAGCGACTTCAGATCGGGCGTCACGACCTTCAAAATATAGTCCATCTCGCCCGTCAGCGCGTGCGCCTCCTGCACCTCCGGCAGGCGCGACAGGAGATCGGCGAAGCGCCGCGCATTGTCGCGATTGTGGGTCGCGAGCGTGACGGTGATGACGTTGACGAGCGGGAAGCCCAGCCGGTCGCGGTCGAGCACCGCGCGGTAACCCCTGATGAAACCTTCGTCCTCAAGGCGTTGTCGCCTGCGCGAACATTGCGAGGCCGACAAGTTCACCTTCTGCGACAAATCATTGTTGGTGAGACGCGCATCGTCCTGCAAAAGCGCGAGTATCTTGCGGTCAAAACCATCGATCCTGTCGCTCTCGGCCATAACATCCCCGTTCGACGCATGAATTGCGCATCATGATTGGCCGAGACGCACCCGAATGCAAGCCTGTTGCATCGCTTGCGCGCTATTCTGATGGCAAGGAACATTTGCCAGAGGAACATGCCATGGGTCCCTTTCCGCACGACGCGCCGCCCGCGACAATAACCGCCGAAAACCCGGCCGGAACCGACGGCTTCGAATTCGTCGAATTCGCCCATGAAGACCCGGCCAAGCTCGAAGCGCTTTTCAGCCGCATGGGCTATGCCAGGGTCGCTCGGCACAGGACGAAGGCGATCTCGGTCTGGCGGCAGGGCGACATCAACTACATCATCAATGCAGAGCCAGGCTCGCACGCCATGCGCTTCGTCGGCGAACACGGCCCGTGCGCGCCCTCGATGGCCTGGCGCGTGGTCGATGCACAGCACGCCTTCAATCATGCCGTAGCCAAGGGCGCGACGCCCTATGTCGGCGACGACAAGGCGCTCGACGTGCCGGCGATCGTCGGCATCGGCGGGTCGCTCCTCTATTTCATCGAGACCTATGGCGAAAAGGGTTCCGCCTACGACGCCGAATTCGATTGGGTGGGCGCGCGCGATCCGAAACCCGAGGGCGTGGGCTTCTATTATCTCGACCATCTCACCCACAATGTGTTCCGCGGCAACATGGACACGTGGTGGGATTTCTATCGCAAGCTTTTCGGCTTCACGCAGATCCACTTCTTCGACATCGACGGCCGCATCACCGGCCTCGTTAGCCGGGCGATCACCTCGCCCTGCGGCAAAATCCGCATTCCGCTCAACGAATCCAAGGACGATACGAGCCAGATCGCGGAGTATCTGAAGAAGTACAATGGCGAGGGTATCCAGCACATCGCGGTCGGCACGGACGGCATTTACGATGCGACCGACCGGCTCGCGGCCAACGGCCTCAAATTCATGCCGGGTCCGCCTGAAACGTATTACGAGATGTCGCAGAGCCGCGTGAACGGCCACGACGAGCCGCTGGATCGCATGAAGCAGCACGGCATCCTCATCGACGGCGAAGGTGTCGTGAATGGCGGTATGACCAAGATTCTGCTCCAGATCTTCTCCAGGACCGTCATCGGCCCGATCTTCTTCGAGTTCATCCAGCGCAAGGGCGACGAGGGCTTCGGCGAGGGCAATTTTCGCGCGCTATTCGAGAGCATCGAGGAGGACCAGATCCGGCGGGGTGTCATTGGCGCGGAGGCGGCGGAATAGCGCACTGCTTATCCCTTCTCCCCGTTCACGGGGAGAAGGTGCCCGAAGGGCGGATGAGGGGCAGCGCCGCCGCGGCCGAAAGGCCTCGACGACCCCTTTTCCGGCGTTCAGCGCGCCGCGGCCAACAGCGCCTTGATTCTCGCCGGATCGCCGACCTCATTCGCCAACAGCAATACCAGCCGTGCATTCAGCCGCGCGCTGTCCTCAAACGTAAGCCCCTCATGCGCAGCCATCAGCGCAGCGTAGACGTCGTCCCCGTGCGCACCCAACCGATCGCGGCCGATGGTCCTGTCATCGCTCATTGCGAACCTCCCCTGGCGCGCAGCCATGCGGCCTCGATGTCGGCACGCGTCGGGTTCTTGAAGCGGGCAGCAACGTGCTGGTCCGGCCGCAGGAGATAGACCAGTCCAGCGCCGTATCGAGCGGCGACCAGTCCCTCGCTGTCCGTCAGCGTGACGCCTTCGTGCGCGAATGGAGGCGCGCGCGCGACGACGACGCGTTTCAGGCCGTCGGACACATCCGCCGGAAGTTCGGCCTCCACAGCCAACACGGCAAATCCGACGCCGAGATGATCGAGCAGCCAGCCGCCCTCCACCGGCGCATCCAGCGCAGCGTCGCCCGGCTGGACGCCGCCATCGGACGAGCAGGCCGTCTGTAGCGGAAATCCCGCAAGCGAACACGGCCGCGACAACCGCCCCGAATTCACCAGCCTCCGCGCGAATTCATGTTCGCCGGCAAGCTCCAGCACACTGTCCCGAAAGATGCGCTCCATCTGCGTCTTTGGCGTCATGAAGGACGTCGCCCGCGACGAATGCAGGATGTTCTCGTCCGCCCCGTGAACACGCTCCTCGTCGTAGCTATCGATCAGCCGCCGGGGCGCCTCGCCCGTCACCACGAGCGCGAGCTTCCAGACCAGATTGTCGACGTCCTGGATGCCGCCATTGCCGCCGCGAGCACCGAAGGGCGAAACGATGTGGGCGCTGTCGCCCGCGAAGATCACGCGATCATGGACGAAACGGGCGAGCCGCCGACACTGGAACGTGTAGACAGACACCCAGTCGAGCTCGAAATCGCCGTGGCCGATGACCTTTTCGATACGCGGGATGACGTTTTCCGGCCTCTTCTCCACCTCCGGATCGGCATCCCAGCCAAGCTGGAGATCGATGCGGTAGATGTCGTCGGGCTGCTTGTGCAGCAGCGCCGATTGCCCCTGATGAAACGGAGGCTCGAACCAGAACCAGCGCTCCGGCGGCAGGTCCGCCTTCATCTCGATGTCGGCGATGAGGAAGCGCTCCTCGAAGACGCGGCCCTCGAAATCGAGCCCCATCATCGCGCGTACGCCCGAGCGCGCGCCATCGCAGGCAATCACCCAGTCGCCGGCAAGATCGTAGCGGCCGTCCGGCGTCTCCACGCTGACAGTCGCATCGTCGGCGGTCTGGGCAAGACCCACCACCTTGTTCTTCCAGCGCAAATCGATCAGGTCCGGAAACGCCATCGCGCGCTCCACCAGATACTGCTCGACGTAATATTGCTGGAGGTTGATGAAGGCCGGCATCTTGTGGCCCGCCTCCGGCAGAAGATCGAAGTTCCACACCTCGCGGTCGCGATGGAACAGCCGCCCCACTTTCCAGGTGACGCCCTTCTCGACCATGCGCTCGCCGACGCCCAGGCGATCCATGATCTCTAGCGTGCGTTTCGACCAGCAGATCGCCCGGCTCCCCAGCGAGACGACGTCGTTGTCGTCGAGCACCACGCAGCGAATGCCGTGAAGCGCGCAGTCGATCGCTGCGGCAAGGCCGACAGGCCCTGCACCCACGATGATGACCGGTGGGCGCTCAGCACGTCCGCCCAACAGTTCCGGCGGAGTCACATAGGGAAAGGGCTGATAGGCGTAGCGGGGCATCACATAAGGCCCATGCGCTCGACTTCAGGATCGCGATCGAAATTCAGAAAGAACTCGTCGAGTTGCGGCGGCGCGACGCTCGTCCCTGCGAGCATCGCATGCACCTGCCCGCGATGGTGAATCTGATGCTGGAAGAGGTGGGCGAGCAGATTGTCGATGCTCTCCGGCACCTCGCCATCCTCGCCGCGATCCGTGGGCACCGATCGCACCACGTCGTCGTCCGTCAATCCAGCGCAAAAAACGATCAGCGCCTCGTCCTGCTCGCGCTGGGCGTCGGCCAGTGACGACGCGGCCTCGAACGGCGTGAAATCACGAAAGATCGCCTGCCCCAAGCCTCCTCCCCGCATCGCGTCGAGATAATAGCGATCCACCATGAGGCTGTGGTTCAGCGTCTCGGCGATCGACGGAAAGAACGATGTGCGTGTCGCCGTGAATTCCTCGTGTCGCAGCGACATGCATGCCCGCAGAAGCACATGGTTCGACCAGCGATTGTTGCGCGCCATGGCTGAAAAATGCGCCGCGAGACCTCCCATCCGCGTCCCTCCCCGATTTACCCCTGAAGCGCGTCCCACATCTGCCTGTCGCGTTCGGCCGTCCAGATGCGCGGCGTGTCGATGCCGAGTGCTTCGTCATAGGCACGCGCGACGTTGAACGGCAGGCAGTGCTCGTAGATCGCGTAGGAAGCGAACTTCGGATCACAGACGGCGCGACAGGCATCCCATGCCTGCTTGAGCGAACCGCCCCCCTGCGCTACCCGCGCGATCGGTCGGTAGGTCGAGGTGACGAAATCGGCCGTGTTGTCGAGCGCCTCGTTGACCCTTGCGGAACCGACCAGCGCGTCGCCACGGCCAGGCGCGATCGCGTCGAGATCGAAGTCCCGGATCGTCTCCAGCGTGTCCGGCCAGTCGGAAAAGTGCCCGTCGCCGCAATAGCACGCGGAGTGGTATTCCACGATGTCGCCGGTGAACATGACGTTGGCATCCGGCACGAAGGCGACGATGTCGCCGGCCGTGTGCGCCCTGCCGACGAACATCAGGTCGACGCGCCGCTTGCCGAGATAGAACGTCGCGCTTTCCGAGAACGTCACGGTCGGCCAGGTCAGGCCGGGAATGGATTCGTGCCCCTGGAAGAGGCGCGGAAACCGCCCGAACTCGGAATCCCAGTCTTCCTGGCCGCGTTCCACGACCATCGAGCGGGCCGCATCCGACATGATGATTTCGGACGCACCGTAGGCAGATGCGCCGAGCACGCGCACGGCGTGATAATGCGTCAGGCCCACATATTTGATCGGCTTGTCGGTAACGGTCCTGATCTTCTCGATGACCTTGTTGGCAAGCCTCGGCGTCGCCTGCGCATCGACGATCATCACGCTGTCGTCGCCGATGATGACGCCGGTATTCGGGTCTCCTTCGGCCGTAAAGGCCCACAAATCACGGCCGATCTCGGTGAACGAGATTTTCTTTTCGGCCAAGTCGCCGGCGGATGCGAACTGCTTGGTCATCGTTCAGGCGTCTCCGTGCCGTTCGACCGTCTGCTCGATCGCGCCGAAGATCGAATGACCGGCCTGGTCCTTCATCTCGATGCGAACGGTGTCGCCGAACCGCATGAAGTCGCTCGTAGCCTTGCCGTTGGCGAGCGTCTCGACAATGCGCAGTTCGGCAAGACAGGAGTAGCCAACGCCGCCTTCGGCAATGGTCTTGCCGGGTCCGCCGTCGAGCTTGTTGGAGACGGTGCCGGACCCGACGATCGTGCCGGCAACGAGCGGGCGCGTTTTCGCCGCGTGGGCGATCAACGTGGGAAAGTCGAAGGTCATGTCGATGCCGGCATTGGCGCGGCCGAACGGCGTGCCGTTTAGATCGACACAAAGAGGCAGGTGCAGCCTGCCGCCGTCCCATGCCTCACCCAACTCATCGGGCGTGACCGCGACCGGCGAGAACGCCGAGGAGGGCTTGCCGTGAAAGAAGCCGAAGCCCTTGGCGAGTTCGTCCGGAATAAGACGGCGCAAAGAGACGTCGTTGACCAGCATGACGAGACGGATGGCGTCGCGCGCCTCGTCCGCGGTCGCGCCCATCGGCACGTCATCGACGATGACAGCGACCTCCCCTTCCATGTCGATGCCCCAGGCATCGTCGCCCATGACGATAGGATCGCGGGGCGCAAGGAAGGAATCGGAACCGCCCTGATACATCAACGGGTCAGTCCAGAAACTCTCCGGCAGTTCGGCACCGCGCGCCTTGCGCACCAGCTCAACGTGATTGACGTAGGCCGAGCCGTCGGCCCACTGGTAGGCGCGCGGCAGCGGCGACATCGCATCATGCTCGTGAAAGCGCTCGAACGGCACCGCGCCGTGGTCGAGGCTTTCAGACAGGGCTTCGAGATGCGACGAGAGCCGCCGCCAGTCGTCGAGCGCCCTCTGAAGCGACGGCACAAGGAAGGACGCGTCGGTACAGCGCGTCAGGTCCCGCGACACCACGACGAGTTTTCCGTCGCGGGTGCCGTTCTTCAAAGTGGCAAGTTTCATGCGTCCTCCCTCAAGCCTCCACGAACACCTGGAAGCCACCATAAATCAATCGCTTCATGTAGGGTGGCATGTTTTCAGGCTTCATGCGCGGATCGGCCATGACTTTTTTCATCACCTCGTCGCGGTGCTCGCGCGACTTGTAGGTAGCATAGGAGAAAACGATCGTCTCGCCCTCCTCCTTCTTCACGGCCATGGGAAACGACGTGACCTTTCCGTCGGGCACATCGTCGGCCTTCGCCTCGACATAAGACAGCGCGCCGTGCTCCATCCACACGGTCCTGCCCAGTTCGGCACTCTTGCGATACACCTCGAACTCGGCGGTCGGCACCGGCATTACGAAACCATCCACGTAGGTCATGACAGACTCCTTTTTTCGGGTTTGCGGTCGCAGGACGAACGAGCGACCGCAGTTCCGACAGTCGACGGCGATTTTCTTTTTTTTCGAGCGTCGAAATAATTCGTGGATCGGATCCGATGCTCTAGCTCCAATCGCCTTCCGGGGTTCCGTTGAAGCGTTTCTTCAAATCCTCCCAGCACTCCACGTAGTTGTCCTGAAGCGTATCCGTCTCGGCCGCGAAACGCGTCAGCATTTGCGGGAACCGGGTTTCGAACATGAAGGCCATCGTGTTTTCGAGCTTCACCGGCTTCAGATCCACGCGCGACGCCTTCTCGAAGCCGCTCGCGTCGGGTCCATGCGCCAGCATCATGTTGTGCAGGCTCATGCCGCCCGGCACGAAACCCTCTTCCTTGGCGTCATACTGCCCGTGGATCAGGCCCATGAATTCGCTCATGATGTTCCGGTGATACCAGGGCGGCCGAAACGTGTCCTCCGCCACCGCCCAACGTGGCGGGAAGATCACGAAGTCGATGTTCGCGGTACCCTCCTCGCCGCTCGGCGCGGTCAGCACCGTGAAGATCGACGGGTCCGGGTGGTCGAACAGGATCGCGCCGACGGGCGAAAACGTCGCGAGATCGTATTTGTAGGGCGCGTAGTTGCCGTGCCATGCCACGACATCGAGCGGCGAATGGCCGATCTCGGTGACATGAAACGACCCGCACCACTTCACCACGATGCGGCAGGGCGTTTCCTTTTCCTCGAACCATGCGGTCGGCGTCTTGAAGTCGCGCGGGTTTGCAAGGCAGTTGGCCCCGATGGGCCCGCGATCGGGCAATGTGAACTTCGCCCCGTAATTCTCGCAGACATAGCCGCGCACCGGTCCGTCGATGAGTTCGACCTTGAAGGTCAAGCCGCGTGGCAGCACGCAAATCTCGCCGGGCCGGACATCGATCACGCCCATCTCGGTGACGAAGCGGACTCCGCCGACCTGCGGCACGACCAGCAATTCACCGTCGGCGTTGAAGAAATGGTCATCCACCATGTCGGCATTGGCGACATAGATGTGGGCCGCCATGCCGGCCTGCCCCTGCACGTCGCCCGCGGTCGTCATCGTGCGCATCCCATGAATGAAGTCGGTCGGCTGGGTCGGCATCGGCGTTGGATTCCACCGCAACTGCGCCAGCGGCAATTCATGATCGCCGACATTGGGCGCGGACTTCCAGTGCGGCAGGTCGAAGCGCTTGAACCTGCCGTGATGCTTCACGCTGGGCCGGATACGGTAGAGCCAGGAGCGCTCATTGGTGCCGCGCGGGGCGGTGAAGGGCGAGCCAGACAGTTGTTCGGCATAGAGACCGTAGGCCGGTCTCTGCGGGGAGTTGCGGCCCTGCGGCAACGCGCCCGGCAGCGTCTCGGTCTCGAAGTCGTTTCCGAAACCGGGCATATAGGTGAAGCCGGCTTCGCGACGCGCATCCTGGCCGCTCGACGGCTTGCTCATCTCGTTCATGACATCCTCCAACGGCAGTGTGCCTCATGCAGCAGCAGAGGCAATGCCTTTCGGATCGGCATTCTATTTGTTACAAACGTAACAATCGAAAATGTAACCATCAAGGCTAGGCAGAATGGAACCCGAAGCGCTCGACCTGGAATCCTTCCTGCCCTATCGCCTCAATCGCCTTGCAGATGCGGTCAGCCGCGATTTCGCGCGAATCTATCGCGAGCGCCATGGCCTGACACGCCCCGAATGGCGGCTGCTTGCCACCCTCGGGCAATACGGCACGATGACCGCGACCGCCGTCGGCCAGCACTCGGCAATGCACAAGACCAAGGTCAGCCGCGCGGTCAGCGCGCTGGAGGAACGCCGATGGCTGTCGCGCAAGGCGAGCGAGGCCGATCGCCGGGTCGAACATCTGACGCTCACCAAAGCCGGCGAGGCGAGCTACCGCGAACTCGTGCCCCTGGCGAAGGCGTTCGAGACACGCATGCTGGACGCCATGAGCGTGACCGATCGAAAGGCGGTGCTGGCAGGATTGGCGGCGCTGGAAAGGGCCACGGTGTTCGACGGCGCTTCTTGACCGGTGGCCGGCCGCATCCTAAATTAGGTCAAATTGACCGAAACTAGGAAGCATACAATGAGAACTCTGTCTGCATCCGACGCCAAGTCGCACTTTTCCGAACTCCTCGCGGATGTGGAGCGCGGTGAAACCGTCGAGCTTACGCGGCATGGCCGCGTCGTCGCGAAGATAGTTCCCATTACTGCCACCGACCGGGAGGAAAAGCGGAGAGCCGCGATCGACTGGATCCTCGACAACAAGCGGCAAGGCCGACGCACAGGCATCACGATCGAAGAGATAGTTTCGGCACGTGACGAGGGCCGGCCTTGATGCCGCTGGTCGTCGACAGTTCCGTCGCAATTTCATGGGTTATTGCGGACGAGGATAGCACACTGGCGAGACAGGCCCTCGCCATGGTCTATGCCGAGGATATGATCGCGCCTCGCATATTCTGGTATGAATTCAGGAACACGCTCATCGTGAACGAACGTCGCGGCAGGATTCGAGAGGATGAGACAGCCCAGGCGATTGCGGTGATCGAAGCGCTCGATCCCGTGCTTTTCAACGATCACGATGACCGGAAGATCGTCAGGTTGGCGCGGCGACATGGCCTGTCGGTCTACGATGCCGCCTATCTCGAACTGGCCGCACGCAAGAACGAGGCCCTAGTAACGCTTGACCGAAAGCTGGAAACCGCCGCGCTTCAGGAGGGCGTGACGGTTCTCCAGGTTTCGTAGCCTGCGAACCCGCACCCTACTCCGCAGCTTCCTTGAACCCCGTCGCCAGTTCCTTCTGGCGCTTCTGCTGCTTGCGGATTTCGAAGTCCGGCTTGATCTTGGCGGAAAAGTAGCTCTTTGCGCCGGAAAGCTTCCATGCTGCTGCAAACGCCGCCTTCATCGCGAAGATCGGGCCGGAAATCGCCCGTGAGCGCGGCTTCACGCCAAGGAAGTGCCGCGCGACGCCGTTCGCCAGATTGACGAGGTAGTGGCGGCGGATTTCGTCGGTCCAGTATTCGACGGTGAACGACACGTTGAGACTGTCGCCATTGATGACGCGATGCGGGTAGTTGAGCGGCCACAGCGCGCCCATGCCCGGCTTCAGGTCGATGACCGTGGCATGGCGTTCGAAAGACGGATCGTAGTCGATTTCTTCATAGGAGAGACCGGTCACGACCCGCTCCAGCGCCTCCTGCGGCAGGAAAGGCTCGCCATCGGGATAAATCCAGATGCGCTTTTCGCCGCGCACATGCATGAGCCCTTGGCCCGGAATGTCACAATGATAGAACACCCGTGCATTTGGGGACGAGATCAGGATGCCGATGCGGTGCTGGAAGGTTTTCAGCCCCGGCACCTGTTTCGCGAGATCGGCCAGAAGCGTGTCGATGATCGCCTGGTAGCGCGGATCGAAGGACCCGGCCTCCGCGACATTGATCCAGAGCAGTCCCCCGCGCACGGCGTCGAGGATTTCCATGCCCGACATGTCGGTGAACGACGCACGCTTCCACGAATTGCGATCCTCGCTCTTCGGGTCCATCGTCGAGACTTCGCGGATCGCCTGCGGGTTGCCCTCGATCAGCTTCGCGAGCTCTTCATCGGAAAAGAGCGGATTCGTCGCCAGATCGTGGCGGACGGGAAGAATGTGCTTGTTCCAGGTCTCGGCGAGATTCTCGCCGTCAAAATGAAAAGTCGGCCGCATGATGCGTCTCCCATGCCCGTGTTGCGCCGCATGACACTGGCATGGAAGTAGAAATCGTCGCTTAACCGCGACGGAAACCTGCAAAGGCGGTAAAGGCCCGGTGGCTGAAATCGCTAAACTCTTTCAAATCCCTGCGACCGTTTCTGCGAAAGCTAATGCAGATGCCTCAGCTTCTCGGGATTCCGCACCACATAAATTGCAACGATCCTTCCGTCCTCGATTTCCAGCGCGGTCGTCTGGAGTTCTCCATCGGCTTCCAGCGTGACGAAGCCGGGCAACCCGTTGACGAAAACCGTACGAACAAGCGTCGAGCCATTCTCGCGGAACCAGCCTGTCATGCGTTCGTGGAATCTCATGACGGCATCGAGCCCGAGGATCGGCTTCATGGCTGCGGGGCGCTTGCCACCGCCATCCGCATGAATGCTGACATCAGCCGCAAGCATCGTACCGAGCGCCTTCATATCCCCGTTGCGCGTGGCGGCGAAGAAGGCTTGCGCGAGCTTCAGTCCATGCTGTTTGTCGACCTGGAAACGAGGCCGCGCCTCGCGGACATGGGTGCGCGCGCGGGCGGCCAGTTGGCGGCAGGCAGCAGGCTCGCGCTGGATCGTCGCCGCAACCTCGTCGAAGTCCACCCCGAAGACGTCGTGCAGCAGAAAGGCGGCCCGCTCGAGCGGCGAAAGACGTTCCAGCGCAAGCATCAGCGGCAAGGTTACGTCTTCCTCTTCGTCCTCTTCCAGGACAGGATCGGGAAGCCATGGCCCAATATAGGTCTCGCGCCGGCGTCGCGCGGATTTGAGCTGATCGAGACAAAGGCGCGTAACCGTACGCCGGAGGAATGCTTCAGGCTCGCGCACGTCACTGCGGTCGGCCCCCATCCAGCGGATGAAGGCCTCCTGTACGGCATCCTCGGCATCGGCGACGGAGCCGAGCATCCGGTATGCGACACGCATGAGCTTTGGACGCAGCGGGTCGAAACTCGCCGCTGCGTCCTCGGAGCCTGCCCTCGTCGTCATGCGGCAGCGGCCCTCGCAGCCTCTTTCGCCGCCGCCGGTTCGGCCCACAGGCCGAAACCGACCGCGAGGCGGTTCCACCCGTTGATCACATTGATCATCAAGGTGAGCTTGACCTGTTCCTCCTCCGTGAAATGGGCATCCAGGGCTTCGTATGCATGTGGGTGCGTATGGCCTTCGGAAAGCCGCGTCAGGGCCTCGGTCCAGCCAAGCGCGGCACGTTCGCGGTCGGTATAGCAAGGCGCCTCGCGCCAGGCCGACAGCAGGTAGATGCGCTGCTCGGTTTCACCCTTTTCGCGCGCTTCCACCGTGTGCATGTTGATGCAGTTGGCGCATCCGTTGATCTGGGACGCGCGAATCTTCACAAGCTCGACAAGGCTCGGGTCGAGGCTGGAAGCGATGGCGATGGACGCACCGGCCCAGCTCTTCATCATCGCGGGAGCGGCGGCAAACGGATTAAGTCTGGCAGTCATGATCGGTCTCCTTTTTGATGGTTCCGACGTCATGACGAGGCAAGGTGCGCCAGTGTGACATGCACCCCGATTATTTTACAGCACATCAGTCGCTGTGATCGGCCGGGAGCGGATAGGGTCGTCTCGGCGGAATACGGTGGACGACGAAAGCCAGCGCGATCAGGAGAACGCTCGACAGGAAGACCACCATGAACAGTTCGAGGCCATGAACCGGCTCGCCGAAGCCCAGTATCGGCAATGCGGCGGCAGGCGAGTGCGTGACCCGCAACCCTCTCATCAGAACGATCGTCAGACCCACGGCGGCCGCGACGGCGATCCATTCGCCGGGAAAGAAGAGGAACGCTCCCTCGCAGACGATCGTGCCGACGAGATACCCGCCCATCACGTTCACCGGCTGCGAAAGCGGGCTGGACGGCTGACCGAACAGCAGGCCGGCTGTCGCACCGAGCGGCGCCAGGAGAAGCGGCAGTCCGGTCCACGCGGAGATCGCGCCGACGAGAGACATGCCGATGATCGCGGCGACCCCGGCGCGCAGATTTGCCGAAATCGCGATCGGAGGCTCATGGCGGATGAGGAGGGTTTTCAGAAATTCACGCATGCCGGTCGATGCTCGTAAATCGGGTCGGTGCGAGGCTTGCTAGCAGAGCTTCGCGTCGCCATCAAAGATCGTGTTGCTCCGCCAAGGCCCCAACCGGAAACGGATTTCCGGTGGGCCCTACCAGTCCATTACCACCTTGCCGGAATTGCCGCTGCGCATCGCATCGAAACCGGCCTGATAGTCGTCGATGCCGATGCGGTGCGTGATCAGTCCGGTCACGTCGAGCGGCCCCTGCACCAGCGCGATCATCTTGTACCAGGTCTCGAACATCTCACGGCCGTAGATGCCCTTCAGATGCAGCATCTTGAAGATGACCTTGTTCCAGTCGATCTCGAAGCCTGTCGGCGCGATGCCGAGGATGGCGATCTTGCCGCCATTGTTCATCGTGTCGATCATGTCGCGGAAGGCGACCGCCGAGCCCGACATTTCCAAGCCGACGTCGAAGCCCTCGGTCATGCCCTCCTCGCGCATAACATCGCGCAGGTTCTCGTTGACGGCATCGACGACGTGATGGATGCCCATCTTGCGGGCGAGGTCGAGACGCACCGGATTGATGTCGGTGATGACGACCTTGCGCGCGCCGACGCATTGCGCGACCAGCGCGCCCATGATCCCGATGGGGCCGGCGCCCGTCACCAACACATCCTCGCCGACGAGATCGAACGACAGGGCCGTGTGCACCGCGTTGCCGAGCGGATCGAAAATCGCCGCCACCTCATCCGGCACGTCGTCGGGAATGGCCACGACATTGTGCTTGGGCAGGACGACATATTCCGCGAAGGAGCCCGCGCGATGGACGCCGACGCCGAGCGTGTTGCGGCAGAGATGCCCCCTGCCCGCCCGGCAGTTGCGGCAATGGCCGCAGACGATATGGCCCTCGCCCGAAACGCGCTGCCCGACCGTGTACTCATTCACCGCCGCGCCAAAATCGGCGACCGTTCCGACGAATTCATGGCCCGTCACCATCGGCACGGGCACGGTCTTCTGCGCCCACTGGTCCCAGTTGTAGATGTGGACGTCCGTGCCGCAGATCGCCGACTTCTTCACCTTGATGAGCACGTCGTTGGGCCCGATCTCGGGAACCGGAACCTCTTCCATCCAGATACCCGGTTCGGCCTTCGCCTTCACAAGGGCGCGCATCATGTTGGACATCGCCGTCTCCTCTGCATCAAAACTGGCGCAGCCATTACCATGCCGCTTCCGCATTTGCGTCATCGAAAGGCGCAAAGAGTTCTGTTCAGCGTTGCATAGACGCCTTAGCCTTGGCAGACGCAGGGGAGCAACGTCATGGTCACTTCCGTAGCAGGCACGATGCAGACCGAGCGCAGGCGCGAGCGCGGCGGGCGGGTCGCGCGGCGCGAGCAACGCAGCCATGGATCGCAAGGGCTCGGGCGGCCCTATATCGTCCGCAACATCCCGACCTACGACATCCTCGGCGAAGAAAACCTCCTGCGGATCGAGAAAACCGCCGATCGTATCCTCGCTGAAATCGGCATCGAGTTCCGCGACGATCCGGTCGCGCTCGATCATTGGCGGCGTGCCGGCGCGACGATCGACGGGGAACTGGTGCGCTTCGAGCCCGGAATGCTGCGCGAAATCCTGAAATCCGCGCCGGCCTCCTTCACCCAGCATGCACGCAATCCCGAACGGTCGATCGAGATCGGCGGCAAGTCGGTCGTCTTTTCGCCCGCCTATGGCTCGCCCTTCGTCATGGATATCGACAAAGGCCGCCGCTACGGCACGATCGAGGATTTCCGCAACTTCGTGAAGCTGGCGCAATCGTCGCCCTGGCTGCATCATTCCGGCGGCACGATCTGCGAGCCGGTCGACGTGCCGGTCAACAAACGCCACCTCGACATGGTCTACAGCCACATCCGCTATTCCGATCGTGGTTTCATGGGATCGGTGACGTCGGAGGCGCGCGCCGAAGACTCCATCGACATGACGCGCATCGTCTTCGGAGAGGACTTCGTCGACCAAAACTGCGTCATCCTCGGCAATGTCAACGTCAACTCGCCGCTGGTGTGGGACGCGACCATGACCACCGCCCTGCGCGCCTATGCCCGCGCCAACCAGGCGGCGGTGATCGTGCCGTTCATCCTCGGCGGCGCGATGGGGCCGGTCACCAACGCCGGCGCGATCGCGCAGTCGCTCGCCGAGACCATGGCCGGTTGCGCGTTGACGCAGCTCGAGCGCAAGGGCGCGCCGGTCATCTTCGGCAACTTCCTCTCATCCATGTCTCTGCGCTCGGGCTCACCGACATTCGGGACGCCGGAACCTGCGATCGGCTCCATGGTGATCGGGCAGCTTGCACGACGCCTCAACCTGCCATTGCGATGCTCGGGCAATTTCACCACGTCGAAGCTGCCGGACGCGCACGCGATGAACGAAGGCACGATGTCGATGCTGGCCGCCGTTCATTGCGGGGCGAACTTCATTCTCCACTCCGCCGGTTTCCTCGACGGGCTCCTGTCCATGTCCTACGAAAAGTTCGTCATGGACGCCGATTTCTGCGGCGCGCTCCACACCTATCTCGACGGCGTGGTGATCGACGATAACCAGCTCGCGCTGGACGCCTTCCGCGAGGTTGGCCCCGGAAGCCACTTCTTCGGCTGCGCGCACACGATGGCGAACTACGAGACCGCCTTCTGGGATTCCGGCGTGGCCGATAATGAACCCTACGAGAAGTGGGAGGCCGCCGGATCGGAAGACGCCGCGATCCGCGCCAACAGGGCCTGGAAGAAGACCCTTGCCGAGTACGAAGCCCCACCGCTGGACGAGGCGATCGACGAGGCGCTGGAGGATTTCATGGCAAGGCGAAAGGCCGAGATGGAGGACGCATGGTATTGAATGCGCCCCTGTCTGTTCTTCGCGATGGCTCGCCCATGAGTGACCTGGGGCACTGGGGATGGTAAAATTCGTTTCGTGATCAAATGACGACCGAGACTGCGGCGACAACGGCGCCAGAGGGTCACAGCCGTTATCTAGGGTCGCGAAGCTCCACAGAAAGGGAAGTTTCAGCCATGACCGAACTCCTTGAAATGGCGCTTGATGTGGTCCGCAAGTTGCCGCCGGAGAAGCAAGACCAGGCCGCGCGAGCGATACTCGATGTCGCAAACGGCGCGGAGGAAGTTCCCTACGTCCTCTCCGACGAAGAGAATGCGGCTATTGATTTCGCGCTGGCGCAGGTGGAACGCGGCGAGTTCGCAACCGAAGAGGAGGTCGAGGCCATCTTTGCAAAGTATCGCAAATGAAGGTCCGGCTCACGACCGCCGCTTCCGCCGACCTTCGAGCAATTTCAGACTATCTCTTGTCCGTATCGCCGCTGGCGAACACCCGGTTCGAGGCGCGTCTCGCGGAGATTCTCGTCAACATCCGGGACTACCCGCTAACCGGTCGCGATACGGACAGGGCACAGATCAAGATCACGAACACACATCCGTACCCCTATCTCATATTCTATCGTCTCACATCGTCGGAGGTACTTGTCTTGCGCATCCGCCACGGCGCTCGCAATCCTCGCTCCATGCCCGCACAACCCCGCTGATCGTAGACAGTATGACAAACCGCACGCCTTCCGACCCGCTCCTCCAGCCTTTCCAGCTCAAGCATCTGACGCTCAAGAATCGCGTCATGTCGACGGCGCACGAGCCGGCCTATTCCGAGGACGGGCTGCCCAAGGAGCGCTATCGGCTCTACCACGCCGAGAAGGCCAAGGGCGGCATCGCCATGACGATGACGGCGGGTTCGGCGCTGGTCTCGCGCGACAGCCCGGCCGCCTTCGGCAACCTCCAGGCCTATCGCGACGGGATCGTGCCCTGGCTGGGCGAGCTTGCCGACGCCTGCCACGAGCATGACTGCAAGGTCATGATCCAGTTGACCCATCTCGGCCGCCGCACCGGCTGGAACAAGGCCGACTGGCTGCCGGTGCTCTCCGCCTCGCCGGTGCGCGAGCCTGCCCATCGCGCCTTCCCCAAGGAAGCAGAGGACTGGGACATAGACCGCATCGTCGCCGACTACGCGTCAGCCGCGCAACGGATGCACGCAGCCGGGCTCGACGGCATCGAGTTCGAGGCCTACGGCCATTTGATGGACGGTTTCTGGTCGCCCGCGACCAACCACCGCGCCGATGCGTTCGGCGGCTCGCTCGACAATCGGATGCGCTTTTCCAACCTCGTCATCGAGGCCGTGCGCAAGGCGGTCGGTCCGGATTTCATCGTCGGCGTCCGCATGGTCGCGGACGAGGATTTTTCCACCGGCATCTCGCGCAGCCAAGGCGTGGAGATCGCGCAGCGCCTGACGCGTGGTGGCGGGATCGACTTCCTCAACATCATTCGCGGCCATATCGACACGGACGCCGCCTTGACCGGCGTGATCCCGATCACCGGCATGCGCTCCGCCCCGCATCTCGATTTCGCCGGCGAAGTGCGCGCCGCGACAAACTTCCCGGTCTTCCATGCGGCTCGTATCGCTGACGTGGCAACCGCGCGCCATGCGATCGCATCCGGGAAGCTCGACATGGTCGGCATGACACGGCCGCATATTGCCGAGCCGCACATCGTCGCCAAGGTCGCGCGTGGAGAGGAACACCGCATCCGCCCTTGCGTCGGCGCGACCTACTGCCTCGATCGCATCTACGAGGGCGGCGAGGCGCTGTGCATCCACAATGCGGCGACGGGGCGCGAGGCGTCGATCCCGCATGTCATCGCACGCAGCCAAGGCCCGGCGCGCAGGGTCGTGGTCGTCGGGGCCGGTCCGGCAGGGCTTGAAGCTGCGCGCGTGGCAGCCGAACGTGGACATTCCGTCACCATCATGGAAGCCTCGGGCAAGGCCGGCGGCCAGATCAATCTCGCCATCCAGAATCCGCGCCGGCGCGAACTCGTCGGCATCATCGACTGGCGGCTGTCCGAGCTGGAGCATCTGGGCGTCGACATCCGCTACGATGTCTGGGCCGAAGCCGACGACGTTCTGGCATTGTCGCCGGACATCGTCATTGTGGCGACCGGCGGCATGCCGCAGAACCCGCCGCTGGAGACAGGCGACGACCTCGTCACGTCGAGCTGGGACATCGTGTCCGGCGCGGCCAAGCCAGCGGAATCGGTCCTGCTCTACGACGACAATGGCGGGCATCCGGGCATGACGGCGGCCGAGATGATCGCCAATGCCGGGTCGAGGCTGGAACTCGTCTCGCCGGAGCGTTTCTTCGCACCGGAAATGGGCGGCATGAACCACGTGCCCTATATGCGCGTGTTCCACGAAAAAGACGTGACCGTGACCATCAACACCCGCCTCATCGCCGTGCGCCGCGACGGCAACAAGCTGGTCGCCACCCTCGGCTCGGATTTCGCCAGTGAGTGGCGCGCGGAACGCGTCGTCGATCAGGTGGTGGTCGAGCACGGCACGATGGCGAACGACGAGCTCTATCACGCGCTCAAGCCGCTCTCGAAAAACCGTGGCGCGGTCGACTATGAGCGGCTGGTGCGGGGCGGGGACATCTTTCCGGAAAGCGATCCGGCTGCCGCGTTCACGCTGTTTCGCATCGGGGATGCGGTTGCATCGCGCAACATCCACGCAGCCATCTATGACGGAATCCGCTTCGCGCTGAGGATTTGAACGGGATCAGCCAGCGGCACTTTCAACGAGCTTCAGCACCGGCTTTCTGATGGACCGTGATTCCAGCCATTCGCGCGCCTGCGCGTCGGGCATCGGGAATGCGATCGAATAGCCCTGCACCTGATCGCAGCCGATCGAGAGCAACGACGACAGTTCCTCCTCCGTCTCCGCGCCTTCCGCGATGATCGAGATGCCGAGCCCGCGCGCCAGTTCCGTGATGGCGCGGACGATCTTGGAGTTGTCACCGTTCAGATTGATGTTCTGCACGAAGCGGCGGTCGATCTTCAGGCGGTCGATCTCGTTCGGATTAACGTGGCTGAGTGAGGCGTAGCCCGTGCCGAAATCATCCAGCTCCAAATGCACGCCGGCCGCGCGGATCATGCGCAGCTTCGAAGCGATGCCGGTCTTCTCGTCGTCGAGGATCACCGACTCGACGATTTCCAGCGACAGCTTCTCCGTCGGCAGTCCCGCGCGCTCCAGCGTGTCGAACAGGAATTTGGTGAAATCGGGCTCGCGCAGTTCCGTCCCCGACACGTTGATAGCCAGTCTGCCGAACTCGATGCCGGCGCGATGCCAGGAGGCCGCTTCCTTAATCGCCTTGCGCACCACGATTCGGCCGATCGCCGGCATGTCGCCCGCCTTCTCCGCCACCGGGATGAACTCGCCCGGCGAGATCGCACCGCGCTCGGCATGCTTCCAGCGGACCAGCGCCTCGACTCCGGTGATCGCGCCGTTCGTCAGCGACATCTGCGGCTGGAAGTAGACGTTGAAATCGTCATCTGCGATGGCCTTCGTGATGTCGCGCTCGAGTTGCTTGCGGTGTTCGAGTTCCTGCCGAAGCTCGTCGGAGAAGAACGAGAAGGAGCTGCCGCCCTGCTTCTTCGCCGCGTAGAGTGCGAGATCGGCATGGATCATGAGGTCGGCGGCGTTCTCCGCATCGATCGGATAGACCGCGATGCCGGCGCTCGCGCCCGAAAAGATCGTCGCGCCTTCATAGACGATCGGCTCGTTGATCTTGTCGAGGATACGCCGTGCCAGGCCGTCGATATCCTTCGACGAGCCCGCGGCGGACAGCACCATCACGAACTCGTCGCCGCCGAACCGGGCGCATATGTCGGATGCGCGGCAGGAGGTTCGCATGCGTTCCGCCGTCGTCACCAGCACATGGTCGCCGGCCGCGTGGCCGAGCGTGTCGTTGATCTGCTTGAAGCGGTCGAGATCGATCTGGATCACCGCCAGGCGTTCGCCGCGCCGATGCGCCAGCTTGATGAGTTGGTCGAAATGATCGCGCATGAAGGCGCGGTTGTGGAGCCCCGTCAGCCCGTCATGAATGGCGATGAATTCCATGGAGTTGCGCGCATCGATCAGTTCGCGTGTCCTGCGGCGGATGACTTCGGTCATCGGACGGAAGATGAAGATGCCGATCAGGCAGATGACGCCGATCGTGGCAAGGAAAAGCATCTGATGGACGTGCATCGCCTTGTCCAACATGGCCTGCGAGCTGGCGGACAGCTTGTCGCCCAGGAGGGTGAAGCCCGTCAACGTCGCCGTCGCGACGGTCTCGTCCAAGGATGCACGCTCCTCGCCGCCTTGATAGCCGATGCTTGAGAAACCCAGGCCCATCTGCGTTTCCAGCGAGGAGACGAAGCGCCGGCTGTTGGCGATCAGGCTCGTCGCGAAGAAATCGAGATGATACGGGCGCGCGAAGAGGATGTTTTCCGTCGATCCGCTGGTCGCGGCTTCCGTCGTCGGAACGCCGATATTGAGGCGGCCAAGAATGGCGTCGTAGTTCTGCTCGAACTGGTCCGTCGCGGCCTCCAGCGAGGCGAGCATCGAGCGCTTGTTATCGGGCGCTGCGAGTTTCGCCGCGTTTGCCAGAAACACGATGCGTTGAGACAAGGTCTTTTGCGCGCCGACCAAAGTCAAAAGCGACTCGTCGCGCTGATGTTCGGCCATCATGTTCTGAAGCAGCAGATAGGTCGCAAGCGACATTGCCGCGATGATCAGCAACGCTGCCCAATACGCGCCTTTGATGCTCAGGATCAGCTTGTCCGAACCGGAACGCTTTTCCGCCATCGCCATGAAAGTCGATGCCCCACACAATTTTCGCCCGCTACAGTCATGCGGACTAGTTGTTAACGGAAGCCGCGAATCGCTTTCGCCGCAGCGTGAAGGGCGTCCAATTCGCGGTGGCTGGTTAGCGATTGGTTCAGGCAATAGGTCCAATTCGCGACAATCCGAATGGCGGCATTGCGCGACACCTGACGATTGTCGCATTTAGGGTGGAAATCGCAGGTCGCAGACACCAATCTGCCGCCAAGCCTGCAAGGAGACCCCCGCAATGACCAACGCTTTCCTCACCCATCTCTCCGGCGAACTCGACGCGCTCAAGTCGGTCGGGCTCTACAAGTCCGAGCGGGTCATCTCGTCCATGCAGTCGGCGCAGATCGAGGTCGGCGGCAAATCCGTCCTCAATTTCTGCGCAAACAACTATCTCGGCCTCGCCGACAGCGAAGATCTGCGCAACGCCGCCAAGGCCACGATCGATCGCTATGGCTACGGCATGGCCTCGGTGCGGTTCATCTGCGGCACGCAGGAGGAACACAAGCAACTGGAAGACCGCATTTCGCAGTTTTTGCGCATGGAGGACACGATCCTCTATTCCTCATGCTTCGACGCCAATGCCGGCCTGTTCGAGACGCTGCTCACGGAAGAGGACGCGATCATTTCCGACGCGCTCAACCACGCGTCCATCATCGACGGCGTGCGGCTTTCCAAGGCCCGGCGCTACCGTTACGCGAACAACGACATGGCGGAGCTGCGCGCCAGGCTCGAAGAAGCTAAGGATGCGCGCTTCCGGCTGATCGCGACCGACGGCGTCTTTTCGATGGACGGCATCATCGCCAATCTGCGCGGCGTCTGCGACCTCGCGGAGGAGTACGGCGCGATGGTCATGGTCGATGACAGCCATGCCGTCGGCTTCGTCGGCCAGCATGGTCGCGGCTCGGCCGAGCATTGCGGCGTCGAAGGCCGCGTCGACATCATCACCGGCACGCTCGGCAAGGCGCTTGGCGGCGCATCGGGGGGCTACACGTCGGGAAAGAAGGAGGTCGTCGACTGGCTACGCCAGCGTTCGCGCCCCTATCTCTTCTCCAACACGCTGATGCCGGCGATCGCGGGCGCGTCGCTCAAGGTCTTCGACATGATCGACGACGGTGACGGCCTTCGCCAGAAGCTCTACGGCAATGCCGAGCATTTCCGCTCCGCCATGACGGATGCCGGGTTCAAGCTTGCCGGCGCGGACCATCCGATCATCCCGGTGATGATCGGCGACGCGGCACTTGCCGGCGAGATGGCCGCCAGGATGCTGGAGCGCGGCATCTACGTCGTCGGTTTCTCGTTTCCGGTCGTTCCGAAAGGACAGGCCCGCATCCGCACCCAGATGTCGGCGGCGCATTCGCGCAACGACATCGACCGCGCCGTCACCGCCTTCGCGGAAGTCAGCAAGGAACTGGGCATCGTTTGAGTTGACGCGGCCTCCTCCTTCTCCCCGTTTACGGGGAGAAGGTGCCCGAAGGGCGGATGAGGGGCGGCGCTGTGCGTCGGGCTTAACTTGCGACTTATCTTGCCAGCCCGAATCCCGCTAAGGTGATCGCATGCCGATCCGCCAGCTTTCCGAAACGATAATCAACCAGATCGCCGCCGGTGAAGTCATCGAGCGCCCGGCCAGCGTCGTGAAGGAACTGGTCGAGAACGCGCTCGACGCGGGCGCGTCGCGCATCGAGATCGCGACCGCGGGCGGCGGGCTTTCGATGCTGCGCGTCATTGATGACGGGTTCGGCATGGATGCGGACGATCTGGCGCTGTCGATCGCGCGGCATTGCACGTCGAAGCTCTCCGACGATATCCACGACATCCGCTCGCTGGGCTTCCGCGGCGAGGCGCTACCGTCCATCGGGTCGGTGTCGAAACTCGCCATCCGCTCACGCACGCAGGCGTCCGGCGAGGGCCACGAGGTCACGGTCGAGGGCGGGCGCGTTTCGGCCGTCAGGCCCGTCGCGGCCAATCGGGGCACTTTGGTAGAAGTCCGCGACCTGTTCTTCGCAACGCCGGCGCGGCTGAAATTCATGAAGGGCGAGCGCGCCGAGGCGGGCGCGATCGCGGACGTGGTCAAGCGCATCTCGATCGCCTTCCCGCATGTCCGCTTCACGCTCTCGGGCACGGATCGCTCGACGCTCGATCTCGCGGCCTGCGGCGACAGCGAGAAGGGTCTTTCGGATCGCATCGCGCAGGTCATCAGCCGGGAGTTCGCCGAAAACGCCTTGCGCATCGAGGCCGATCGCGGGCCTGTGCGCCTCTCCGGCTTCGCCTCGATCCCGTCCTTCACGCGGGCGAATTCGCTGCACCAGTTCCTCTACG
The DNA here is from genome assembly GCF_039888675.1 of Mesorhizobium sp. CAU 1732. Classification (NCBI taxonomy): domain Bacteria; kingdom Pseudomonadati; phylum Pseudomonadota; class Alphaproteobacteria; order Hyphomicrobiales; family Phyllobacteriaceae; genus Mesorhizobium; species Mesorhizobium sp. CAU 1732. Next base: position 1,262,829 of record NZ_JBDQQR010000001.1, on the reverse strand, counting down.
TCAATGGCCGCCCGGTGCGCGACAAGATGCTGGCGGGCGCGATCCGCGGGGCCTATGCCGACGTGCTGCCGCGTGACCGGCATGCGGTGACGGCGCTCTTCATCGACCTCGATCCAGCACTCGTCGACGTCAACGTCCATCCCGCCAAGGCCGATGTCCGCTTCCGCGATCCGGGCCTCGTGCGCGGGCTGATCGTCGGTTCCATCCGCGAGGCGCTGGCGAAGGCGGGCATCCGGCCCGCCACGACCGGAGCGTCCGCGATGCTCGCGGCATTTCGCCCCGGCGGCACGGGTTTCACGCCACAGCCCGGGCGTCCCTTTGCGGACACCCATACGAGTTTCGACCTCTCGACCTCCCCGCACCGGCCGCTCGAAGGCGGATTTGCGGAAGTCGGCCAGGCCGTCATGGACATGGCGACGCGTCCGAGCGTCGACGCGCGCGCCGGCATTTCCGACCTCGCGCCCGAACTCACCGCCAGGCCGCTCGGGGCAGCGCGCGCGCAGGTGCATGAGAACTACATCGTCGCGCAGACGGACGATTCCCTCGTGATCGTGGACCAGCACGCGGCCCATGAGCGGCTGGTCTACGAGGCGCTGAAGACGGCGCTCTCGTCCCGCGCGATCCCGTCGCAGATGCTGCTCCTGCCGGAGATCGTCGATCTGCCGGAAGAAGATGCCGATCGCCTGTCGGCGCAGGCCGGGCTTCTGGCGCAGTTCGGCCTCGGGCTGGAGCGTTTCGGGCCGGGTGCGGTCGCGGTGCGCGAAACGCCGTCCATGCTGGGCGAAGTCGACGTGCAGCGGCTGGTTCGCGACCTGGCCGACGAGATCGCCGAAAACGACACGGTGGAGACCCTCAAGGAGCGGCTCGATGCCATCGCCGCGACCATGGCCTGCCACGGTTCCGTCCGCTCAGGCAGGCGTCTGCGCCCCGAGGAGATGAACGCGCTTCTGCGCCAGATGGAGGCGACGCCCGGATCTGGCACCTGCAACCATGGTCGGCCGACCTATGTCGAGCTGAAACTCGCAGATATCGAGCGGCTTTTCGGCCGGCGGTGAGCTCGCGCTTGACCTCGCAGCGCTTTTGTGGCGGAACCGGGCGAGCGAAAGGCAGGCACGATGAACCGTTTTGAAGGACCCGGCGGCAGGGAAGCGCGCATACGCTACCTCGATGGCGACTTCCAGGTCATGACGCCCGGCGCGTTCGTGCGCTGCGCCGTGACCGGCGACACGATCCCGCTCGATGAGCTGAAGTATTGGAGCGTCGCGCGCCAGGAGCCCTATGCCAGCGCCAACGCGTCGCTTTCGCGGGAAATCGAGATGAATCCGGGACTTCGCAGCAGGGGTTAGGTCAGCCTGCGCCTGCGCCATGAGTCGAGCGCGGCGTCGATGATCGTGCGCGGTGCGCGCTCCAGTTCGAACACGGCTTCGATCTCGATGATTTTGGCGCGCCGCCGCAGCGCGGCAAGCGCCTCGGTGCCATGATCCAGTCGAACCGCGTCCTTGGCCGTCGTGACGATCTCGAGCCCTTGCGAATCCGCCGTCGCCAGAAGGTCCTGCGCGTCGAACTCGCTGTAGAAATGGTGATCGGCGAAGTTTTTGGTCACGACCGGTATGCCGCCGACAGCCGATACGGTGTCGAAGAACTTTCCGGGATCGCCGATACCGGCAAAGGCCAGGCACCGCGTTCCCTCGAAGCCGTCCGGCGCGAGGCTACGGATGCTCGCCTCGAAGAAAGGCCGGCCCGCGCGTGCCGCCTGCCGGAGCGTGGCATCGGCTCCCTCGCCGTCGCCCACCTTCAGCACGCCGTCGGCGTAGCGCATCTGGTCGACCAGCGTGGCGCGCATCGGCCCGCCGGGAATCGTATGGCCATTGCCGACGCCGCGCCGCGCATCGACAACGATCAGCGCGTAGTCGATGAAGACGCGGGCGGACTGGAAGCCGTCATCCATGATGAGCAGGTCGCAGCCATGGTCGATCAGGAGCCGCGCACCCGCCGCACGGTCCGCCGTCACCGCGACGGGCGCGGCCCTCGCCAGCAACAACGGTTCGTCACCGACATGGCGCGCGATGTCGTGATGCGCGTCGACCAGATGCGGGTGACCGACCGAACCGCCATGTCCCCGCGAAAGAATGCCCGGTTTCAGGCCCATGGCGCTCGCCTCCCGTGCCAGCGCGATCGCGACCGGAGTCTTGCCGGAACCGCCGACGGTCAGATTGCCGACACAGATGACAGGTGCATCGACCTTCTCGCGCGGCGCTTTCAGCAATCGCCGGCGTGCCACCGCGCCATAGGCCAGCGACAGCGGGTACAGCGCCCAGGCGCGCCAGTCCGCCTTCGTCCACCAGAAGGGCGGCGCTTCGCTGACCATCGGCTACTGGGAGCCGTTGCCCGCGGGCGTGACGCCGAGACGGGCCTGAACGATCAGCGGATGGATGAACGGCTCCAGCGCCTGAAGCGTCGTCACCAACGCGCCGCGCATGTCCTCGATGGTCGCTAGGCCCGCATCCATCATCTTGCGGCGTTCAACGTCATTGTTGAGCAGGAAGTTGACCGCCCCGGCCAGAACCTCCTTGTCGCGAACGAAGCGCGCGGCGCCGCAGGCTGCGAGCTTCTGGTAGGATTCGCGGAAATTCTGCACGTTGCGGCCGGAAAGGACGGCAGTTCCCAGCATCGCGGGCTCGAGCGGGTTCTGCCCGCCCTCGCCCGTCAGGGACTTGCCCACGAAGGCGATCTCGGTCAGCCGCAGATAAAGCCCCATCTCGCCGATCGTATCGCCGAGAAAGATGTCGGTGCGGGTGGAGATCTTGTCGCCGAGGCTGCGCCGCGCGACGCTGAGCCCCATCTCCGCACAGGCAGCCGCGATCGCGTCGGCGCGGTCGGGATGGCGCGGAACGATGATCGTCAGAAGATCGGGATGGCGTGTGCGAAGCTGCTTGTGGACACCGGCGGCGGCGGCTTCCTCGCCGTCATGGGTGGAAACGGCGGCCCATGTCCGGCGCGGTCCGATTTCACCGCGAAGCCGGTCGAGTTCTGCCTGGTCGACAGGCGGCGGCACGGTATCGACCTTGAGATTGCCGGATACGGTGACCGGCCTGGCACCCAGCGCGCGAAACCGTTCCGCGTCGATTTCGGTCTGCGCGATCACATGCGCGAGGTTTTCGAACAGGGCTTCCGCCACGAAGCTGCGCTTGGTCCAACTCGCGAAGGAGCGATCCGACAGGCGGCCATTGACCAGCACCTGCGGCACCCGCCGCGACCCAAGCTCGAGGATCGTCATCGGCCAGATTTCCGATTCGGCCATGATCGCGAGGTCGGGTACCCAGTGATCGAGGAAACGGCTGACCGCGGGCTTGAGATCGAGCGGCACATATTGGTGCACGATCCGGTCGCCGAGGCGCGCCTTGGCGACCTGTGCGGAGGTCACGGTGCCGGTCGTCAGCACCACGTTGATGCCGTGGCTCAGTATCTGCTCGATCAGCGGCACGACCGCCATCGTCTCGCCCACGCTGGCCGCGTGTACCCAGATCAGCGGCCCGTCCGGGCGGGGCTGGCCGGCCCTGCCATAGCGCTCACGCCTGCGGGCATGCTCTTCCTTACCCTTGCTGGCGCGATAGGCGACATAGGTGCCGATCAGCGGATAGGCGGCCGCGCCGGCCCACCTGTAGGTGGTGAGCATCGCACGGGCCCAGCGCTCGCTCATTTCGGCGCATCCACGAGGCCGTAGGCGCGATCGGTCACGCGATTGAGCGCGGCCGTCACCTCGATGCGCTTCTGCTCCATCAGTTCCGGGCTCGCATCGGAGGGAACCAGAATGGGCTCGCCCAGCGCCAGCGCGTGGCGGCCGAAGGGCAGGTTGATCGTCGTCTTGTCCCAGGACTTCTCCAGCACCTTGCGGCGGCTGGTTGCGATCGCGAGCGGGACGATCGGACGACCGGACACCTTGGCGAGCGTCACGATGCCGAGGCCCGCCTCACGCGGCGTGCCATGGGGAATATCGGCGATCATCGCGACGTTGTTGCCGCCGTCGAGCGTCTTCTTGAGCGCGATCAGCGCGCGCGCTCCGCCCTTTTCGACTGAATTCAGCCGGTCGCGCCCGCCTGAGCCGCGAATCGTGGAAAAACCCAGCTTCTCGGCGACCAGTGCGTTCAATTCCGCATCGGCGCTGCGCGAGAACAGCGCCACGACCTTGTGGTGGCGCGGGTTGATGGCCGGCCCCAGAAGATGCTGGCCGTGCCACAGCGCGCCGATCGCCGGCGTCTGGGCAGCGATGACCGGGTTCGGGTCGTCGGAACCGGCAACGGCCGGGTTCGTCCAGTAGATGAACCTGACAGCGCCTGCGATCACGCTCGCCAGCGCGTTCTTCACCGCCACCGAGCGGGCAAGCGGCTGGCGCACCTTCTTCCACGCCGCCTTGAGCATGCCCGGACGTGGCTTTTGCGCTGGCGCCTGCGCGTCAGGCAGAGGGGAAACGGCGTTTTGATCCATACGTCTTTTTGTTCTTGTCGCTGGTCTTGCTACTTGGCTTCGGGATCGAGCAGGCGGTGGAGATGCACGATGAAGTAGCGCATATGCGCATTGTCCACAGTCGCCTGCGCCTTTGCCTTCCATGCAATTTCGGCGGATTTGTAGTCGGGGAAGATTCCGACGATGTCGAGGTCTTCGAGATTGCGGAAATCGACGCCCTTCAGGGACGTCAATTCTCCGCCAAATACGAGATGCAGAAGCTGCTTGGTTCCGGTTTCGTCGGCCATGATCGTCGCTCGTCTGATGATGGGTCGCGCCAATGTGCGGACTTGCCGCCTCGCGCGGTGAACTTTCCTCTAGATCAATTCGTTACGATTTGAAACCGCCGCGTGATGGTCAATCCGCGATCGAGGCAATCACGTGCGTCATTGCCTGCAAAAGATCGCCGCTCCCGGCAACGAGTGCACCGTGTCGCGGCTGCGGCCCGGCATAGAACGGCGCGACGCCCGCCTCGTTCAAAACCTGCCCGCCGGCACGCCGAAGGATCAGGTCGGCGGCCGCAAGATCCCAATCATGGGAATTGGGCTTGATGAAGGTCGCATCGAGTTCGCCGCTCGCCACCATCGCGACGCGATAGGCGAGAGACGGGATGTAGGGGATAACGTGCTCGCTGCGCATGTAGGACGGCGCGGCCGCGAGCATCGGCTTCGGGCCCGCGATGCGAAGGTTGTCTGACGCATGGGAGACTTTGATCTCGGATCCGTTCAGGATCGCCGCGCTTTCCGCCGTCGCCTCGTAGATTTCGCCGCGCGCCGGACAATCCAGCACGCCGACCAACGGTACGCCCGCTTCCACCACGGCGATCGACACGCACCAAGTGCGCCGACCTTCGATGAAGGCGCGCGTTCCGTCGATCGGGTCCACGACGAAGGTGCGGCGTGCCGACAGCCGTTCGGGACTGTCGGCCGTCTCCTCGGAAAGCCATCCATAGTCGGGGCGCGCCGCCATCAGCGTCTCGCGCAGGAAGTCGTCCACCGCGAAATCCGCCGCCGAGACAGGCGAGTTGCCCGGCTTCATCTTGACGTCGGGGTCCTTGCGGAAATAGCGCATGGCGATATCGCCGCCCTCGCGCGCGGCGTCGCGTATCAGGGCGAGATCGGCCAGGAGCCCCTCGTTGTCAGCTTCACTCGCCTGCAAGCGTCATGCCCTCGATCAGAAGCGTCGGTGCAGCCGTGCCGAAATTGCGATCGACATCGTCGGCCGGCACCATGTTGAGGAACATGTCCTTCAGATTGGCCGCGATGGTCACTTCCGCGACCGGCCAGGCCAGTTCGCCGTTTTCGATCCAGTAGCCCGAAGCGCCGCGCGAGTACTCGCCCGTCACCATGTTGACGCCCTGCCCGAAGACCTCGGTCACGTAGAAGCCGGAGTTGAGCGACCGGATCAGATCCTCCGGCGTCTGCGAACCCCGTTCGATCGCGAGGTTCGTCGAGGACGGTGACACAGAGGACCCGCCGCGCACGCCGCGGCCATTCGTCGTCAGCCCAAGCTCGCTTGCCGCGGATGCGGACAGGAACCAGTGGTTCAAAACGCCCTGATCGACCATCGTCAGCGGCGTGCCTTCCACGCCCTCGCCATCGAACGGGCGTGAGGACTGGCCACGGCGACGAAGCGGATCGTCCGTCACGGTGATCGCGGATGCCGCCACCTGCTTGCCCATGAAATCGCGCAGGAAGCTCGTCTTGCGGGCGACCGAAGCGCCGTTGATCGCGCCTGCCAGATGACCCGCAATGCCACGCGCCACGCGCGGGTCGAAGATCACGGTGACCGGTCCGGTCTTGGCCTTGCGCGCGCCGATGCGCCTGACGGCACGCTCGGCAGCCTTGCGGCCGATCATGTCGGTTGCGTCCAGATCGGCAAAGTGCTGGCGCGAAGAGAAGTCGTAATCGCGCTCCATGCCGGTGCCCTCGCCCGCGATCACGCTGATGGAGCGGGAAAACCGCGAGGCGACATATTCGCCGAAGAAGCCGTGCGACGTGGCCAGAACCAGTCCGCCCATGCCTGCCGACGCACCGGAGCCGCCGGAATTCTTCACGCCCTCGACGGCAAGTGCCGTTTCTTCCATCGCAAGCGCGTCCTCGCGCAGGCGATCGGCCGAAATTTCAGTCCCGTCGAAGAGGTCCAGATCTCTTGGCGCACGCGCCAGGAGCGATGCATCCGCCAGACCCTGATGCGGGTCCTCTGGAGACACTTTGGCCATCGCCACCGCCCGTTCGGCGAGCGTCGCCGGGTCGGACGCGGCGTTGGCGGAGACGCTTGCGACCCGCTTGCCGATGAAGACGCGCAGCGAGACGTCGTCGCTTTCCGATGATTCGGTCTCCTCCACCTTGCCGAGACGCACCGAGACGCTCGTGGAGCGCGAACGGACCGCGACCGCGTCGGACGCGTCGGCGCCGGCGCGCTTCGCTGCCTCGACGAGGCCCGATACGAGATCGGCAAGGCGGCTGGAATCGGTCTTCTGGCTCATGGAATTGCTCTGTCTGGTCGGAGGTCGCACATTGCCGGGAGGGTTCGCCACTCCATCTATGGCCGTACCCCGCATGTTGCAATGCCTCGCGACCGAGGCATTTCGTGGTAGAGGGTCACATATGCGGAAAGTCTCCAAGGCCGTGCCCTACGTCGCCCCCCTCTGTCCTGCCGGACATCTCCCCCACGAGGGGAGAGATCACGCTCGCAAACGGTGGCGATTGGCCGATCTCCCCCCGTGTGGGGGAGATGTCCGGCAGGACAGAGGGGGACGCGAAAGAGAGCAGCATTTCATCGTTGGAGCGCACCCTTGACCGCCGCGCCGATCCCATCCAACCAGGCCAAATTCGTCACCGGCTCGACGATGCGGCATGTGTCTGTCATGACGGCCACCGGCTCCGTCGGCCTCGTCGCGATCTTCTTCGTCGATGCGCTGAACCTCTTCTACATCTCGATGCTGGGCATCCAGGAGCTTGCCGCCGCGATCGGGTTCGCCAGCACGCTCCTGTTCTTCACCGTATCGATCTCGATCGGCTTCACGATCGCCGCGTCGGCTCTCGTCTCGCGCGCGCTCGGGCGCGGCGACCGCACGGAGGCCGCTCGTCTGGGTGGAGCGTCGATGCTGTTCATCGGGAGCGCCACGACCGCCGTCGCGGTCCTCGCCTGGCCGTTCCTCGATACGCTCGTCGGGCTCCTCGGCGCCACCGGCGAGACCCGCGCACTGTCGACGCGGTTCATGCAAATCGTCATTCCATCGCTGCCCATCATGGCGCTCGGCATGTGCACGACGGGCATCCTGCGCGGCGTCGGCGATGCGCGGCGGGCGATGTACGTCACGCTTGCGGGCGGCATCGCGGCGGCCGTACTCGATCCGCTGTTCATCTTCGGTTTCGGTCTGGGCCTCGACGGGGCGGCGATCTCGACGGTGCTGTCGCGCCTCGTCCTGCTCGCGGTCGGTCTCCACGGCGCGCACTATGTCCACGGGCTGATCGCCTTGCCGTCGCGCGAGACGCTCGTCTCGGTGGCCCGTCCCTTCATGGCCATCGGCATTCCCGCGGTCCTGACGCAGGTCGCGACGCCGGTCGGCAATGCCTACGTCACCTACGAGATGTCGCGCTTCGGCGACGAAGCGATTGCGGGCTGGGCCATCGTGGGCCGCCTGATCCCCGTCGCCTTCGGGGTCATCTTCGCTCTGTCGGGCTCGGTCGGGCCGATCCTCGGCCAGAACTACGGCGCGCGGCGCTACGACCGCCTCAATCAGGTGATGCGCGACAGCCTGATTTTCGTGACGGTCTATTGCCTCGCCGCGTGGCTCGTCCTGGCGCTCCTGTCGTCGCAGATCGCCGGCCTGTTCGGCGCGGTGGGCGCGGCCCGCGAACTGATCGTCTTCTTCTGCCTGTTCGCGGCCGGCAGCTTCCTGTTCAACGGCGCGCTGTTCGTGGCCAACGCCGCATTCAACAATCTCGGCTTCCCGACGCTCTCGACGCTGTTCAACTGGGGCCGCTCGACGCTCGGCGTCATTCCGTTCGTCTGGATCGGCGCGCATTATTACGGCGCCAAGGGCGTGGTGGCGGGCTGGGGTCTCGGCGCGATCGTGTTCGGTATCGTGTCGCTGGTCGTGGCGTTCCGCGTCGTGCGCAACATCGGCGTCAATCCACCGCCCGAAATCGATCTGGATGCACCGCCGCCACCGCCTGCGGCACAATCACCGTTCTCGACCGGCAAGGCCGCGACGCTGCAATAGCTATGTCGCTGCCTTCAAAAGCAGCCTGCGCTGCTTGCGCCGCCTGGCCTCGCGCCAGAGGCTGTGGTCGGACTTCCACAAGCGCCGCGTGGCGCCGGGGTCGATCTCCGTCACCGACTGCCGGCCCCACGGGGTCCACAGCGTCACTTCACGGGTCCGGAACGCACTTTGAGAGACGTGCTGGTTCATGGCGTTTACCTCCATTTGCCATGGAGTTAACCGCCGTTTGAGGCGATGTTTCGCTCGCGCTTGTTAAACTTTCGTAATGTGCGCGTGATCGAGGGGCGTTCAGGCTATCTCGTCGGTCTTGTGGAAGCGCTCGACCGCAGCCGATATCGCCTCTTTCAGTTCATCCTTGATCGAGACCGTCTCGGCCATCACCCGTTCGATCTTCAGGAAATCCAGCACCCGGAAATGCGACACCGGCGGGCGCAGCATGATCTGCGGCCGCGTCTGCTGGAGTTTCAGGGCGATGATGGACTGCATCATGATCTGGCTCGCGCCGAACATCAGGTCCAGCGAATTCGGCCGGGGTCGGCCGCGCGACCCTTCAGTCGGTGCGCCGATCACGTCGATGGCGATCAGGATGTCCGCCTTGCCTTCGAGAAGGTCGAACGGCACCGGATTCGAGATACCGCCATCCACCAGGATGCGCCCCTCATGCCGCACCGGGCGGAACACGGCGGGGATCGCAGCGGAGGCGGCAAGGGCGGTGTAGAGGTCGCCATGGTCGAAGACCGTCTGGCAATGGCTGTAAAAATCCGTCGCCGTCACGTTCAGCGGGATCACCAGATCGTCGAACCGGTCGGGAATGGCCTCCGGCAGGAAGGAACGCAGGATGCGTTCCACGTTGAACTGGGTGAAGCCGACGCCGCCCGACACCATTTCCGAGAACGTGCCCGGTCGCGCACGCCACATGCGCGCGGCGACTTCCGCGCGCCTGCCGAGTATCTGGCGGGCATAATCATGAATGTCCCGCCCCGGCATACCGGCTGCCATGCCGGCGCCCATGATCGCGCCGATCGACGATCCGGAGACCGCGGCCGGCCGGATACCCAGTTCGTCGAGCGCCTCGATCACGTGGATATGCGACAGGCCGCGCGCGCCGCCACCGCCAAAGGCGATCGCGAAGGTCGGATCTCCGCTGGGCTTGCGGTCCCCGACAGGCCACTCCTGAGCGGACCTGCCCGCCGTCACGCCTCCCCGGTCGGGAGCGTCCATCTCATCATCCTCCGTTGCCGAGTTCCGGCCCGATGACCAGCACGGCAGGTTCCGCTTCCAAAAGGCGCTGGCCGGCTGCCTTGACCTGCTCCAGCGTCACGGCCTCGATGAGCCCGATGCGGCGCTGGATATAGTCGATGCCCCGGCCTTCCTTCTGCAACTCGACGAGCGTGCGTGCGACGGCTGAGGACGAATCGAGGTTGTTGATCGGGTATGCGCCGACCAGATAGGTCTTGGCGCGCGCCAGTTCGTCCTCGGTCGGGCCTTCGTCGGCCATGCGCTTCACTTCCTGCCGGATGATGTCCAGCGTCTCCTGCGCCCGGTCGGAGCGCGTCGATGTGCCGATGAACAGCGAGTTCGAATAATCGCCCGTGTCGAGCCCGGAGCCGACGCCATAGGCGAGGCCGCGCTTTTCACGCACCTCGTTGAACAGCCGCGAGGAAAAGACGCCGCCACCCAGGATGTGGTTCATGATGAAGGCTGGGAAGAATTCCGGATCGTCACGCTTCAGGCCGGGATAGACGAGCTGGATCGTCGCCTGCGGCAGGTCGTACGGATACGAGACCAACTGGTCGAGCTTCGGCTCAACCTGCGCCACCGTGTCCGACGACGCAGTTTCCGGCAGGTCTCCGAAGACTCTGTCGAGTTCCGCCTTCAACGCTTCCGCATCGATGGCGCCGACGACGGCAATGCTGACATTGGAGCGCGCGAACATGCGCTCATGCATGCGGTGCAGATCCTCGGCAGTGACCGAGCCCAGCGTTTCCGGCGTGCCATCCGAGCGGCGCGCATAGGGGTGTTCGCCATAGAGCGCGCGCGCGAACTGATCCTGACCAAGCGCATTGGGGTCGCGCATGTCGCGCTGGATGCCCGTCATGATCTGCGCGCGGATGCGATCGATCGGCTCCTGGTCGAAGCGCGGATCTGTCACGGCCATGCCGAGCAGTTCGAATGCGTCCCCGCTGTCGTCGGACAGCATGCGCATCTGGCCGTAGACGGCATCGCGCGTCGCGTTGAAGCTCATTTCGGCGCCCACCTCGTCCAGACGTTCCTGGAACGTGTCGGCGTCGAGTTCGCCCGCGCCCTCGTCGAACAGGCCCGTCATCAGATTGGCAAGGCCTTCCTTGCCGGCGGGGTCCTGCGTGCTGCCGCCCTTGAAGGCGAAGCGGACCGCGATGATCGGCACGGTGTAATCCTCGACGAGCCAGGCGGTGACGCCCTTGTCGGATGTGACCTCCTGGATTTCGACCTCCGCGCGCGCGGGCACGACGGCCGGCAGCGTGAGGAAGACCAACGCCAGGAAGGTCGTGGTGATGGCGATCATGAAGCGGTGTGCGGTCATTGCGGGGCGCGTCTCCGTATTCGTCACGAGCGGTCCTCCTCTGCCGGGAGAAGGTAGCCGCTGACGGCGCGGCGCTGGTCGAGATACCGTTCGGCCGCCTGCTGCACGTCTTCGACGGTAACGGCGTTGATGCGGTCTGGCCATTCGGCGATGTCTTCCACCGTGCCGCCGGTCGTCAGGGTCGCGCCGTAAATGCGCGCCATGCCGGACTGGTCGTCCCGTGCGAAGATCATCGAGCGCAGGGCGCGCTTCTTGGATTTGTCGAGTTCGTCCTGCGTGACGCCGTCCTTCACGAGCTTTTCGATCTCGGCGTCGATCGCCTTCTCGACATCCTCGAGCTTCGCGTCGCCGCGCGGCGAGCCATAGACGCCGAAGGTCGTCGCATCGAGTGAAGTGCCCTGGTAGAATGCGCCCGCCGACGAGGCGATGCCCTGCTTGACTACCAGTTCCTGATAGATGCGGCTGCGTGTGCCGCCGCCGAGAAGCTCGGACAGGATGTCGAGCGCTTCGGCCTCGCCATCCTCGGCCGTCGTGTAGGACGGAACGACCCAGCGTTTCGAGAAGCCCGGCACGCCGACGCGGCTGTCGACCAGTTCCACGGTGCGCTTGGTGTTCTGCTCGGGCTCGACCGGGCGCACACGCGGCGGAAGGTCCGGCCCGCGCTCGATCTTGCCGTAGGTCTCGTCGACCAGCGTGCGCACTTCGGCAGCGTCCACGTCGCCCGCAACCACCAGAACGGCGTTGTTCGGGGCGTAGAAGCGGTCGTAGAAATCGATCGCATCCTGGCGATTCAACTGCTCGATCTCCTGCATCCAGCCGATCACCGGAAAGCGATAGGGATGGTTCTGGTAGAGCGTGGCATTGACTTCCTCGCTCAGGAGCGCCGATGGATCGCTCTCGACCCGCGAATTGCGCTCCTCGATGATGACGTCGCGTTCGGGACCGATGACGTCGTCCGTCAGGACGAGGTTGCGCATGCGGTCGGACTCGAACTCCATCATGACTTTCAGCTCGCTGGGCGCGACCTGCTGGAAATAGGCGGTGTAATCGTAGGATGTGAAGGCGTTCTCGCGGCCGCCGACATCGGCGATGCGGGCGGAGAATTCACCAGGGCCGTGGTTGGACGTACCCTTGAACATCAGATGCTCGAAGAAATGCGCGATGCCGGACTTTCCGGCCTCCTCGTCGGCGCTGCCGACCTTGTACCACAGCATGTGGGTCACGACGGGCGAGCGCCGGTCCGGAATCACCACCACTTCCATGCCGTTGTCGAGCTTGAAGTCCACGATCTGCGGCGCATCTTCGGCGACGGCCGACAGCGGCAGGATCGTGATGGCGGCGACTGCGGCCGACCGCAATACGAAGGCACGGCCGCTGACCGGTTGTTTGTTCATGAAGCAATCCTCATTCTACGGCTTCCCAAGAGATAGCGCCCTCAGCGGCGCGCGCAACCGCGCACCTCATCCCCATGAAGAGTGTCCAAACTCGGGCGCGACACAAAAATGATCTTGAACGGGAGGGAGGATGACGACCGGCCGGGCACCGTCAGCCCGCCACCGTGAACAGCTTCGATACGGTCTCGTCACCCTCCTTGTAGGGCACGAAACCCAGCTTTCGATAGAAGGCGCGGCCCGAGACGTTTTCCTTGCGGATCGTCGCGTCGATGGTGCGGACACCGGCCGCCTTCGCCCGGTCGAGCGTCTCGCGGAACATGATCCGCCCGATCCCTCGCCCATGCTGCTCCATCGCGACGAAACTGCCGACGGCGGCCTCGCCCAGCGCCGGCTCGCCAGACCAGGACACGGACTGGAAGCCTACGACCGTCTCCCCGTCAACTGCGACCACGCAAGCGATGCCGGTCGGCGGCGCGATATAGTGGGAGATCATCCGGGCCGTATCGAACGGATTTCGGTGCGCGGTGCTGCCGCCCTTGGCGATCAATGGATTGATGACGGCACACATCGCGGCCGCGTCTTCAGGGGATGCCTCACGAGCACGAATCGCCAAGAAAACCTCCAATGCCCCGAACGATTTAGGGCCGAATGGGAGCACGGCGCAGCCTCTCCATCAAGCCGGGATACGTGCGGCCGTCGTCAAAACGCGGCTTCGCTCAGGCAGCGGCAACGGCGACGGTGCAGAAAGTGACGCAGGTTTCGCCATACTCGCGGCGGTCCAGAAGCGTCAGCCCCTCCGGCGCCACGAAGGGCGATGCGGCCGCTTCCTCGACCACCACGAGCGCGCCCGGCTTCAGCCAGCGGCCCGCAAGCGCGCCGGCAATCGCGACTTCCGCCAAACCCTTGCCGTAGGGCGGGTCGGCGAAGATCAGGTCGAAGGGCGCGATGTTTCCGGCATCGCCGATGCGCGTCGCATCGCGCCGGAAAATCTTCGCGCGCGCCTGCAAGCCCATCGCCTCGATGTTCTCGCGGATCAGGCCCCTTCCTTCCGCCGATTCCTCGATGAGAAGGCATTGCGCCGCCCCGCGCGACAGCGCCTCCAAGCCCAGCGCGCCCGTTCCCGCGAAGAGATCGAGCACCCGCGTACCGTCAAGCTTGTCCGCATGACCGTGCGCGATAACGTTGAAGACGGCTTCGCGGGTCCGGTCGCTGGTTGGGCGAATCGCGTTCGTGCGCGGCGCGACGAGCGCGCGGCCACGAAATTCCCCACCCACGATGCGCATGGTCAGCGATCACCACGCGGCTTGCGAGGACCCGTTCCACGAGGCGCCGGCTTGTCGCCGGGCTTGCCCTGCGGACGCGGCTTTCCGGCGTAGCGCCGGCCTTCCGTGCGCTCGGCCATCTCGGCTTTCTTTTTCTCGCCGACGGGCCGCGCGCCGGGCGCCATCCAGACATTCGCCGAACGCGAGCGCTGCTCGAACGCCGGACGCTCCTCGCGGCCACCCGGCTTGCGATCACCGAACTTGCCGCCGCCCGGCTTTCCGTCGCCAAACTTTCCGTCACGCGGCTTGCGGTCGTCGAAACGCTTGTCCTTGCCACCGCCACCGAACGGCTTTCCGCCCCGCGCGGGCTTGCCATCCCTGTCCGGCTTGCCGAACGATTTGCCGGCGGGCCTGCTGGTCTGGAGCCGTCCCAGCGCGTCTTCGCGCTTCTGCTCGCGTTCGCGCTTCTTGTTGTAGAGCTCAGTGGGTTCCTCGCGCTTCGGTTCGACACGCGCGACGGGCTTGTTGGAGAACTCGTTGATCACGGGAGCTTCGAAATCCGCACCGGATTCCTCGATCAGCCGCTCGCCGAGCTGGTCGCGCAGGAGCTTGCCCTTGAGCTCGCGGACCTCGCCCTCGGCCAGTTCGCCAAGCTGGAACGGACCGTACGAAACACGGATCAGCCGCGTCACATCGAGACCGAGCGACGCGAGAACATTCTTCACTTCGCGGTTCTTGCCCTCGCGCAGGCTCAGCGTCAGCCAGGCGTTCGAGCCCTGCTCGCGGTCCAGCGTGGCTTCGATCGAGCCGTAGAAGACGCCGTCGACCGCAATGCCGTCCTTCAGCGCGCCAAGCGCTTCGGGCTGGACCTTGCCGTGCACACGCACGCGATAGCGGCGCAGCCAGCCGGTCGCCGGAAGTTCCAGCACGCGCGACAACCCGCCATCATTGGTGAGCAGCAGCAGGCCCTCGGTGTTGATGTCGAGACGGCCGACCGTCATCAGGCGCGGCAGGCCATTCGGCAGCACGTCGAAAACGGTCTTGCGGCCTTCGGGGTCGCGGTTGGTCGTGACGACGCCGGACGGTTTGTTGAACAGGAACAGCCGCGTCCGCTCGACCGCCGGAATCTCGGTTCCGTCCACGGTGATGCGATCGGAGCGCGAGACGTTGATCGCCGGGCTGTCCAGAACCTTGCCGTTGAGCGCCACGCGGCCCGCCGCGATCATCTCCTCCGCATCACGCCGCGAGGCCACGCCTGCGCGTGCGAGGCGGCGCGCGATGCGCTCGCCATCGCCGGCCTGTTCGCTTACAACCGGGTTCGCAACGGTATCGGCGGCGCGCGCGGGCTTGCGCGGCGCATATCCATCCGCGCCGTCGCGCTTCACGAACGGCTTGCGGTCTCCATCGGGCTTGCGGAACGGCTTGCGGTCACCGCCTTCGCGCTTCACGAATGGCTTGCGCTCTCCGTCCGCAGCGGGGCGATCATCGCGCTTCACGAACGGCTTCCTGTCGCCGTCCTCGCGTTTGGCAAAAGGTTTCGCATAGGGCTTGCGGTCGCCGCCTTCGCGCTTCACGAAAGGCTTGCGCTCTCCGTCTGCGGCAGCGCGGTCATCGCGCTTGAACGGCTTCCTGTCGCCGTCCTCGCGCTTGGCGAACGGTTTCGCATAGGGCTTGCGGTCACCGCCTTCGCGCTTCACGAAAGGCTTGCGCTCTCCGTCTGCGGCGGCGGGGCGGTCATCGCGCTTCACGAACGGCTTCCTGTCGCCATCCTCGCGTTTGGCGAACGGTTTCGCATAAGGTTTGCGCTCTCCGTCTGCGGCGGCGCGGTCATCGCGCTTCACGAACGGCTTCCTGTCGCCATCCTCGCGTTTGGCAAAAGGTTTCGCATAGGGCTTGCGGTCGCCGCCTTCGCGCTTCACGAAGGGCTTGCGCTCTCCGTCTGCGGCGGCCGGTTTCCTGTCGCCGTCGGCGCGCTTGGCAAACGGCTTGCGCGGGCCGTCGCGACCGCTTTCGGGGCGCTTGCCTTTCGGGCCGCGTGGCCCCTTTGGCTTGTCGTTGTCATTGTCCATGTGGCGTTCGCCTTTCAGCGCGGGTAACTATCAGACCGCACTTGGCCTTGCGAGTGAAATTCGTCTGCAGGAAGAGCATGAAACCACCCAGCTTCATGGATACCGCCTTTGCCGAAGCAGAAGCCGCTGGCCTACGCGGCGAGGTGCCGATCGGCGCGGTGATCGTCAAGGACGGCGTGGTGTTGGCGCAGGCGGGAAACAGGACCCGCGAACTCAACGACCCGACCGCTCATGCCGAGATGCTGGTGATCCGGGAGGCATGCCGCCTGCTCCGCAGCGAACGCCTGCCCGAGGCCGATCTCTACGTCACGCTGGAGCCCTGCCCGATGTGCGCGGCGGCGATTTCCTTCGCGCGCATCCGGCGGCTGTATTTCGGCGCATCGGACGAAAAGGGCGGCGCGGTGGTGAGCGGTGGGCGGTATTTCGCCCAGCCGACATGCCATCACGCGCCGGAAGTCTATGCAGGCATTGCGGAAATCCGCTCGGCGGACATGCTGAGGCAGTTCTTCAGGGAGCGGCGCTGACTGCCACGCCGCCCTGTCGCGATCAGAGGCCGGGAATGTAGTCGCGCCAGGTCCGCTCGCCTTGCGCGCGCTTGGCCTGGCGTTCCTTCTTCCACTCTTCCTCGCCCAGCTCGCCCACGGCGGCGGTGTCGGAGGGGCGGCGATAATCCAGCGGCGGCTCGCTGAGATAACGGCGCGACGTTGCCTCGCCCTGATTGTTCTGGCGGACGCGACGCTGCAATTCCACGCGGCGGCCATTGTCAGGCGCCATCGTGGCGGTCAATGCGCGGTTGCCGTCGACATCGACGCCGGCTGCCCCGGCGCTGCCTGTCATTCCCGGTCGAACCTGCGGACGGTAGTTCGGGTTGTCCTGATTGGCGGTCGCCTCGGCGCGAATGCGCGCGCGGCGCTGCTCGGGCGATTCGGGCCATGCCGGGTTTCCGGCTGAGGTCAGATCCTCCTGCGGCGGAGGCAGAACTTCCAGCGATGACGGCTTCACCAGCTCAGGGCGCGGATTGTAGGCGATTTCGGGACCGCGATCGCGCGGGCCGACCTGAAGCACGCCGGTGACGTCCTCCAGAAGCTGCTCGTTGGCGGTCTTTCCCGTGCCGTAGGTCGGCGAGCCCATGCAGCCCGACAGGAGCGCGGTTGCACAAACGAGCGAAACACTGAGAAGGAGCGGCGCGCCGCCGCGCGTCGGGATGCTGTCGATTGTCACTGCAACTTGCCTCTCACATCGGGCGGAAAACGCCGGATCGACGCCAAACTGGCCGGAAATTCCGGCGACAACATGGCGTCTGCTTGGCGGCGCTTGTAGCGCAATCGTCGTTCCGGAGCAATGACGACCAGCCCTCGGCCGTCATTGCTGGTCGGTTCCGGAACGCCGTTGCGGCGTCTCGGCTACAGTCTGCCGAGCGCCTTGAGTTCCTGCAATGCCCTGGCATCGCGTGCGGACACGTCCGGGAACTCCGGGTCGGTGCCCACATCCGTGGTGTAGCGCCATGATCTGGCGCATTTCGAGCCGCCCGCGAGCGCCGGCACGACGGCCACGCCCTTCACCTCGTCGAGCGTAAACGCCACGTCGGGTGCCGCCCCGCTCACGAACTCGATGCCGCTGGTGATGCAGATCTCGGCCATATCGACATCCGCGATCGCGGACCGAAGCTCGGGATCGCTGACATAGACGATCGGCGCCGCCTCAAGCGAGGAGCCGATGCTCTTGTCGCGACGCTCGATCTCCAGCGAACCGGTGATGACGCGGCGAACCTGACGCACCTGGCGCCATTTCGCCGCCAGCGCGTCATCCTTCCATTCGGCCGGAATGGTGCGGAACTGTTCCAGATGCACCGACACCGCGTCAGGATGGCGCTCCAGCCACGCCTCTTCCATCGTGAAGGGCAGCATCGGCGCGAGCCATGTGACGAGATTATCGAACAGATGGCGCACGACGACGATCGCCGCCTTGCGCCTGGTGCTCGACGGCGCGTCGCAGTAGAGCGCGTCCTTGCGGATGTCGAAGTAGAACGCCGACAGCTCGATCCCCATGAAGTCGATCAGCGCCCGCGTGATGCGCTTGAAATCGAACGCGTCGTAGCCCTTGCGCACCACCTCGTCGAGTTCGGCAATCCGGTGCAGCATCAGGCGCTCGAGCTCGGGCATGTCGGAAAGCGGCACCTCCTCGCCCTCGTCATGCGCTAGCGTGCCCAGCATCCACCGCGTGGTGTTGCGCAGCTTGCGGTAGGCGTCGATGTTGGTCTGCAGCACGTTCTTGCCGAGGCGCTGGTCTTCCCAATAATCCGTCGTCATGACCCACAGGCGCAGGATGTCCGCGCCCGACTGCTTCATGACGTCCTGCGGAACCACCGTGTTGCCGAGCGACTTCGACATCTTGCGGCCGTCCTCGTCCATGGTGAAGCCATGGGTGATGACCGCATCATAGGGCGCCCTGCCCCGCGTGCCGCAGCTTTCCAGCAGCGAGGAGTGGAACCAGCCGCGATGCTGGTCGGAGCCTTCGAGATAGACGTCCGCCGGCCACTTCATGTCCGGGCGGTCCTCCAGCGTGAAGGTGTGGGTCGAGCCCGAATCGAACCAGACGTCGAGAATGTCCGTGACCATCGTCCAGTTTTCGTTGGCCTTCGGCCCAAGGAAGCGCTCGCGCGCGCCCTCAGCGAACCACGCATCCGCCCCTTCCTCCTCAAACGCTTCCAGGATGCGGGCGTTGACCGCCTCGTCCCGCAGCACTGCGCCGTTCTCATCGGCGAAGACGCAGATCGGGACGCCCCATGCACGCTGGCGCGAGAGCACCCAGTCGGGGCGGTCCTCGATCATCGCGCGCAGGCGCGTCTGGCCAGTTCCCGGCACGAAACGCGTGTCGTCGATGGCTTTCAGCGCGCGGCTGCGCAGCGTTGTCTCATCCCCGAGGTCCTTGTCCATGTAGACGAACCATTGCGGCGTGTTGCGGAAGATGACCGGCTTCTTCGAGCGCCACGAATGCGGGTAGGAATGCTTCAGCCTGCCGCGTGCGAACAGCACGTTCCGCTCGATCAGCGCCTCGATGACGGCCTTGTTGGCGTCGCCCTTCTTGCCGTTGTCGTCGATGACGCGCGCCGCCCCGCCTTCGCGATCCGGCCCGAAGCCCGGCGCATCCTTGGTGAAGAAGCCTGCATCGTCGACCGTGAACGGGATCGCGGTGTCGATGCCGCGCGCGGCGAGATCCTTCGCGCCGTCCATCCACGCGTCGAAGTCCTCGCGGCCGTGGCCGGGCGCGGTGTGCACGAAGCCGGTGCCCGCGTCGTCGGTGACGTGGTCGCCGGGCAGCATGGGGACGTCGAACTGATAGCCACCGCCGATGCCACGCAGCGGATGGGATACCGTGATGGCGGCGAGCTGGTCGGCCGTTACGTCGCGCAGGCGCGTGTATTCGAGCTTCGCCTTGGCGAAGGACTCCTCGGCCAACGCATCCGCGAAGATCAGCTTCTCGCCCGGCTGCGGACCGAAATCGTTCTCGGAACGCGTGACCTCGTAGAGACCGTAGGAGATGCGCGGCGAATAGGCGACCGCGCGATTGCCGGGGATCGTCCACGGCGTCGTGGTCCAGATGACGACGGCTGCGTCGCGCAGGTCCTGCTTGATGGCGGCATCACGTTCTTCATCGCCAACGTCGCCCGTACCCACGGCAGCGAGGCGCACCGGAAACTTCACCCAGACCGTATCCGACTCGTAGTCCTGATACTCGACCTCGGCTTCCGCCAGCGCGGTCCTCTCCACCACGCTCCACATCACCGGCTTGGAGCCGCGATAGAGCTGCCCGCTCATCGCGAACTTCAGCAATTCACCGGCGATGCGCGCTTCCGCGTGAAAATTCATCGTCGTGTACGGGTTGTCGAAGTCGCCCTCGATGCCGAGACGCTTGAATTCCTCGGTCTGGACATCGATCCAGTGCTGCGCGAACTCGCGGCATTCCTTGCGGAACTCGTTGACCGGCACCTGATCCTTGTCGAGGCCCTTGGCGCGATACTGCTCCTCGATCTTCCATTCGATCGGCAGGCCGTGGCAATCCCAGCCGGGCACGTAGTTCGAGTTGAACCCGCGCATCTGGAACGAGCGCGTGATGACGTCCTTGAGGATTTTGTTCAGCGCGTGGCCGATGTGGATGTTGCCGTTGGCGTAGGGCGGGCCGTCATGCAGCACGTAGAGCGGCCGGCCGGCAGCACTCTCGCGCAGCTTGTTGTAGAGCTTCATCTCCTGCCAGCGCTTCACCAGAAGCGGCTCCTTGTCGGGCAGGCCGGCGCGCATCGGAAATTCCGTCTGCGGCAGATAGAGGGTCTTCGAATAATCGATCTTTTCAGCGGTGTTCATGGTCTCGTCGCATCGTCGGCCCGGGCGTCACAGCCGGGCGAGGCTTCGGTCAAAAGGCGAAGGGCGCGCGATCGGACGGCGCGCGGAAATCCCGGACCTTCAGGCAGCCGCTCAGGCTGTCCGGAAGGCCGGGCCGGTAATTCGTATCGAGGTCGCGAAAAGGCGCGCGCGCTGTCTCATCGCCGCGCTTTTAGCCGAGGCAGGGCGGGGAATAAAGGGGTTTCGTCGGATTGCGAAAGCGGGTCCGAATGTGTATATTCTTCTCATTCTATACACATGGAGCGATCATGCGCACCAATATCGAACTCGACGACGAGTTGATGGCACAAGCCATGGAAGCGACCGGACTGCCGACCAAGAAGGCCACGGTAGAGGAAGCTTTGCGGCAGATCGTGCTAAACAACCGCCGTCGGCAAGGGATCAAGGAACTCGTCGGGATCGGTTGGGAAGGTGACCTTGACGAAATGCGAGAAGGTCGCACCTTCGATCTTGACGAGAGCTCGTGATCGTCGTCGACAGTTCCGTTTGGATTGCATCCTTTCGCGGTATCTACACGCCAAGCGTCAAACACCTACACGGCATTCGCAATACGGGGCAGATTCTCGTAGGTGACGTGATCCTGCTCGAATTGCTGCAGGGAGCACGCAGCGACAACGACGCGCGGAAAATCCAGAGGGTCATGTCCGATTTCACAACCGCCAACATGATGGACGTCCATATCGCAGTTCAAGCGGCTGCCAACTACAGACGTTTGCGTGAATTAGGCATCACGGTGCGCAAAAGCATCGACGTCATCATCGCGACGTTCTGCATCGAGAACGATCACGTGCTGTTGCATCAGGATCGCGATTTTCACCCGTTCGCAAGCCATCTCGGCCTGCGAACCGTGGGCTGAGCTGCCCGTTCAGCGTCTCAGAGCGAGAAGTCGAAGCGGTAGACCGCCGACGCGCCGATCGTCACCTGGCGGCGCGAGCCGCCCTCGCGCACGAGGCTCGATTTCGCGGCCGGGCCCATCAGGCGCGAGTATTCCGCGAAGACGCTCGTATCGAGTTGCTCGGTGGCCTTCCACGTCACCGCACCGCCGACGCCGACCGACTTGAAGCCGCTGCGGGGGCTGTACTGGGACAGGCCGGTCGCCGCGGATTCGAACGCGTCGACGCCGTAATAGGCATCGAAATAGTCGGCCGACGCCCAGGAGACGCGCGGTCCGGCCGAAATCTGGATCGCATTCGTCACATCGTGGAACACGTCCGCCGAGAGATCGGCCACGAAGCCGTCATGCGAGCGGATGCCGCGGCGTACTTCGCCCCGGAAACGCAGATTGTCGGTGGGATAGACTTCCGCGAAACCGCCGAGCTCGCCGCCGAAACGCACCGGCGAAAGACCGTTCAGCCTGCCATCGGTGTCACCGTCACGGCGGAAGACAAGCTTGCCCGCGGCGCCTGCCCGAAACGCGCCTGTATCGATGAAGGCAAGCGAGATGTTGTCGTTGCGCGACGAGAATTTGGCGGACGTGCCACCCGCCTTACCGAGGGAGATCATGGGCTGGAACGCGAAGGAGCGGCCATCCGCGCCCTCGAATTTCGGCTTGTGCAAAACCGCGCCACCGACCTTCAGATACCAGTCGCCGGAAAACCAGCCACCGATGCCGCCGCCCGACTGGGCCCAGGCGCTGGAAGCGGTCATGGTGAAGGCAGCCATAGCGGCTGCGAATATGCTCGTGCGAATCATCCGAAACCTCGAAACGCGGACACAGGAGGTCGTTTATCGTCGCCACTTCTCCGTCGGCTGGGTAAAGTTTGAATTAAAGTCCGTTACACCGGAGACGCCGCCAGAAGTCAGAGTCGCGAGGCCGATCCGGCCAGGGTCGCGAGCCTGACCGGGAACTTTTAGGGAGCATGGCGCCGACATAACGCGGGATTTCGCACTGCGAGGGAAATACCGGCCTTGACGAGGGTATCCGGCTTCCAATACGCCTGCCGGCTAACGTTTTAACGATCGGTCCGCGCTCTTCCGGCTCGTCGATCAAGCGGGAATGTACCCTTGCCTTCAACACCCAGGGTTGCTGTCGAACAAGCCTACCGCCCAAGCGGCCGGTTTGCATATTTGGCGGGGGCAGCGGCTGCGCTCATCCTGCTGTCGGTCCTTCCGTTCTGTCTTGCCCCTGAAATGCAGGTCTTCTACCTGAGCGAAGGTGGTCCGATCCAGGTCTTGTCTGCCGCCGGCTATCTGGTCGTGGCTACCACGCTTATCCGGGAAATGTCGGCCGCCGATCTGTCGAAGTCCTGGTATCTGGTCCTGATTCCGATCGCCATGTGCCTGCGCGAGATGGATTTCCACGCGCATTTTACGACATACAACATTACGAATACGCTTCTGTATGTATCTCCCGAGGTGCCATTCGTGGAGAAAATATTCGGTGTATCCGTTTTTGCGGTTCTCGGCATCGCCGGCTATTTCCTGGCCGTAAATCACACGAGCTCATTTGTGCGCAACCTTCGCAGGCGCGACTTCACGTCGATGGCAATTGCAGCAGCCATGATCAGTGCGGTCGCATCCAAGACGCTTGACGGTGCAGCCAGCAACCTCTCCTTTCTTGGAATCGACATATCATCGACCTTCTTCTCGATGGTGATCGAGGAAGTTCTGGAACTGGGGATTCCGATATTCCTTGCTACTGCGGCATTCTCGTATGTCGGACGGCAGAAGCCGAGGGCAATGCCTCATTGATCTGAGCCGGGCGGCCGCATTTGTAACGCCCGTCCGGCCTTTCGTGAGGACATTCCGACCGACCGGCCGTCATTTGGGCCTAGATCGCCGTGCGAGGATCACCGCGACGATTCGCGCCGCACGCCGATGCCGCTGGCGTTGCGATCAGCCCTGTGTAAAACTCATCAGGAGATCGAGCTGCGACAGGGGCGTCACGCCCGCGAGCAGCGCCCTCGCCTCGTCCTCGTCACGCCTGATCTGTGCAACGAGCGCGTCGAGGCCGTCGAACTTCTCCTCGCCGCGCAGATATCCGAAGAAGGAGACCGCGCAGCGCTCGCCGTAGAGGTCACCAGAAAAGTCGAAAACGAAGGTTTCCAGAAGCGGCTCGCCGTCTTCGTCCACCGTCGGGCGACGGCCGAAACTCGCCACCCCATCGTGCAGCGTGCCGTCGGCGCGGCGCAGCTTCACGGCGTAGATGCCGTGCCTGAGGCCGGTGGACGCGGGCAGCGCCATGTTGGCGGTGGGATAGCCCAATGTGCGGCCGAGCTGCTTTCCACGGCCGACCTCGGCTTCCACGGTGTAGCGATAACCGAGAAGGCCCGCTGCCTGCGCGACATCACCGTCGCACAGAAGGCCACGGATGCGGCTGGACGAAATGACGTCGGTGCCCTCGTCGCGGAACGCGTCCACCAGCGTCACGCCAAAACCATGACGCTCGCCGGCTTCCATGAGATAGGCGGGACCGCCCTGGCGATTCTTTCCGAAATGGAAGTCGAACCCGGTCACGACGTGGCGGATGCCGAGGTTCTCGACCAGGATCCGGCGCACGAAATCCTCGGCGTCCAGCCCTGCGAAGTCGCGCGTGAACGGCTGCTCGATCACGGCCTTGAAGCCCAGCGCCTGCAAAAGACGCGCCCGGACCGGCGCCGTGGTCAGCCGGTAGAGCGGTATGTCGGGCCGGAAGATCGAACGCGGATGCGGCTCGAACGTCAGGACGATCGCCGGAACACCGCGTGTGGTCGCTTCGGAAAGCGCGCGCTCGAGAACCGCCTGATGGCCGCGATGCACGCCATCGAAATTGCCGATCGCGACGACCCCGCCGCGCCCGCTGGCGGGGAGTTCCGACGTTTCGGCAATCCGCTCGATCACGTCCCCCATCATGCGGCTATGCCAGGCGCGGGATCACGGCGACGGGGCCGTATCCATGCTTTTCCAGGAAGGCTGCAAGCCTCTGCGGATCGGGTTCGTGCGCCTCGCCATATTCGGCGGCGTGGATGCCCGCCGAGACGAACAGCACGTCGAACCCATTGTCGGATGCGCCCTTGACGTCGGTGAGCACGCCGTCGCCGATCGCAAGCACCTTGGAACGATCGATCTCGCGCCCGGCAAGCGTCGCCGCGGATTTGAGCGCCGCCTCGTAGATCGGGTGGTGCGGCTTGCCGGCGATATAGGTACGTCCGCCAAGCTGTGCGTAATCGCGGGCCAACGCGCCTGCGCACCACATCAGCCGGTCGCCGCGCTCCACCACGATATCGGGATTGGCGCAGATGAAGGGAAGGTCGCGCTGGCGAAGACGCTGCAGCATGTCCGCATAGTCTTCCGGCGTTTCGATCTCGTCGTCGAAGAAGCCGGTGCACACGACCGCAGAAGCCTCGAATTCTTCCACGAGATCGATGTCGAGATCGTCATAGATCATCATGTCGCGGTCCGGGCCGAGATGAAACACCCGGCGCGAGCCGGCGCGAATGAGATCGCGGGTCACGTCACCCGACGTGACGATGCCGTCCCAGCAATCGGTCGGGACATTGAGGATGGCAAGCTGTTCCTCGACGCCCTTGTGCGGCCTCGGCGCATTGGTGATCAGGACGACCTTCACCCCTTTTGCGCGCGCCCGGCGCAACGCGTCGACCGCGTCCGGGAAGGCACGAATGCCGTTGTGGATTACGCCCCAGACGTCGCAGAAAATGGCCTCGTATTCGTTCGAGAGACCATCCAGCGTTTCGATCATGTTCGCCATCGGCATCCTGTCCGCTTCTGCCACCGGGCATTATCGCCGGGCGACCCGGGATTAGCCGAAGCGGTGCGGGCTGTCACCCGCTTTTGACGTCAGAAACGTTCAGGCGGGACGCTTGAAGCCTGCCCGAAGGCGTTCGATCTCGGCGCGGCAGACGCAGCCCTCGATATGGTCGTTGACGAGCCCCATCGCCTGCATGAACGCATAGACCGTCGTCGGCCCGACGAACGACCAGCCACGCTTCTTCAGGTCCTTGGAGATGCGCGTCGAGGTCTCGGTGGTCGGATTGGCACGGATCATCGCGAGGTCGACGCGCGCGGGCCGCTGATCCGGCGTGGGCTCGAACGACCAGAAATAGGCCGCCAGCGATCCATGCTCGCTGGCGAGGTCCACCGCCCGCTTGGCATTGTTGTACACCGAGGCGATCTTGCCGCGATGACGGATGATGCCGGCGTTCTGGAGATGCTCTTCGATTGCGGGCGCCGGATCGGTCTCCGCGAGCCGGCGAAAGTCGAAACCGGAAAACGCGGCGCGAAAATTCTCGCGCTTGCGCAGGATCGTGAGCCACGAGAGACCCGACTGAAACCCTTCAAGGCAGAGCTTTTCGAAAAGCCTGATGTCGTCGGCGACGGGCCTGCCCCATTCGGTGTCGTGATAGTGCCGATAGTCGGGCAGGTTGCCGTGCCATGCGCAGCGCAGGACATCGTCGTCGCCGCGGATCAATCCGTCTGTTTCACTCATCAAGCCCGCATCCTCGAAACCGTCCCTTTACCATGCTGCTCAACCGCCGGGTAACCGTACCGAAAGGTTTACGGATTTCCTCGCATTTTACCGAAACCGATTCACCAATTCCTTGTTGTGAATGGTCACAATTCAGGCAGGAGCGCGGCCTGTCCACCCGGTTTGCGCCGACCTTTGGCGATCTGTTGCGAGTATGTCGATGAAGCTTCGTCTGTCCCTGTTTGTTTCCGTCGCGACTGTCCTTCTCGGCGCCTCGGCCGCCAGCGCCCAGCAGCGCTATCACGAGGCCCCGCCTCTGGTGGTGAGCCCGGACCTGTCCGCGCCGTGGGTCATGCAGTTGCAGCGCGCGCCCGTCGGCCAGAGGCAGCAGCACGGCCAATTGCCCGGCGTCACGATGGGCCTCGCGCCCGAGCCGGTTGCCCGGGCCCGCGCGCGCGTCACGCCCGCACCCGTCTATCGCGAGCGCCAGCCCGACGCGGTGCAGACCGCTGCCGTGCCGAGCGCGCCGCGCGATGCAGCCCCTCGGGTGGACCCGAAATTCCTGCCGCAGATGGTCGCCTATGATGGCGGCCACAAGCCCGGCACGATCGTCATCGATACGCGCGAGAATTTCCTCTATCTCGTGGAAAGCGATGGTCAGGCGCGGCGTTACGGCGTCGGCACGGGTAAGCCCGGTTTCGAATGGGCCGGCACGCACAAGGTGACTCGCAAGGCGGAGTGGCCGGATTGGCGTCCGCCCGCAGAGATGATCGCGCGCGAGAAGAAGAAGGGCCGGCACCTTCCCGTCCACATGGCGGGCGGACCCGAAAACCCGCTCGGCGCACGCGCGCTCTATCTTGGTTCGACGCTTTATCGTATCCACGGTACCAACCAGCCCTGGACGATCGGCGGCGCCGTGTCGTCCGGCTGCATCAGGATGCGCAACGAGGACGTCATGGACCTCTACGAGCGCGTCAAGGTCGGGACCAGCGTGATCGTGATCTAGAGCATCGGACCGAAAAGTGGAAACCGGTTTTCGGGTTATTCCGATGCTCAAACAAAGAGATAGATCGCTACTCGTGCGTCCGTAAGGATGCACGAGTAGCGATCTAGAAACACCCGGAGAGGGGAGAGGCCGCGCTGGGGATAGCAGCGGCCGGATAGAGGGCGGCACGGGGGGCGTGCCGCCCTTTTCCTTTGTATGGCGGTCTCAACTGGCCGCGACGCAATTTGGCGATCCTCGGCACCTCGGTTATTCATCGTCATGCCGCTGGAGGCGGCGATTCGGGGGGATCACCATGGACAGCCTGATTACTGTATTTCTGCCGCTTGCGCTGGCGATCATCATGTTCTCCCTCGGGCTCGGCCTGACGGTCGACGACTTCCGGCGCGTCGTGCTCAAGCCGAAGGCCTTTGCCGTCGGCGCGGTGGCACAGCTCATCCTCATTCCGCTCGTCGCCTACATCCTCGCGATCGCCTTCCGCCTTCCTCCGGAACTCGCGGTCGGCATGATGATCCTCTCGCTCTGCCCCGGCGGGGTGACCGCCAATCTCCTCACCAAGCTGGCGGGCGGCGAAGTGGCACTGTCGATCTCGCTCACCGGCGTCATCAGCCTCGTCGCGGTGTTTACGGTTCCGATCATGGTCGTCGTCTTTGCCGATCACTTCATGGGTCTCGACGCGCCCGCCGTGAACGTGACCGCGCTCGGCGTATCGATGTTCCTGATCACCTTCGTCCCGGTCGTGCTCGGCCTCGTGATAAGGCGCTTCGCGGAAGGTTTTGCCCTATCGCTCGACGCCGTCGTGTCGAAGATCGCCGTGGTGTTGTTCGTGATCGTGGTGCTCGGCGCGCTCGCAGCCAACTGGCGCATCTTCCTGGACAATCTCGGCCTGCTCGGCCCCGGCCTCGTCGTTCTCAACATCGCCTTGCTGGCGATCGGCCTCGGCCTCGCGCGATTGTTCAACCTGACGCGCGCCGAAGGCAAGGCCATCGCCATCGAAACCGGCATCCAGAACGCCACGCTCGGCATCACGGTGGGCTCGCTCATCGTCGAGCAGGCAAGCGCCCTGCCGCCCTTCAGCCTCCCGTCAGCCGTCTACGGCATCACGATGTATCTGGTGTCGATCCCCGTCGGGCTGTGGCTGCGGCGGAGGGCTTGAGCAAATCGCTCCCGCCCGTCAGCGGCTATTCGCGGCTGCCTCAAGCGCTTCTTCGGCCCATTGGTTCAGGCTCTTGCCGGAGAGTTCCGCCGCCAATGCCGCCTTGCGATGCGTTTCAGGCTTCACCCGAAACATCACTTTGCCTGAATAGGGTTTTTGAGGTTCCTTGCCGACCTTGGCGCAGGTCTCGGCATAGTCATCGACCGCTTCGTGGAATGCCGCCTTGAGTTCCGCCACGCTCTCGGCGTGGAAGCCGACGACATCCGTAATACCCGCGATCCGCCCGACGAAGATTTCATCGTCCTCGTCAAACGCAACCGTTGCGGAATATCCCTTATAGCTCATCGTATTCATGGCTTCACTCCAATCTGGATCAGGAACTCGCGAGCATCCTTGACCTGATAGCGCTTCGCCTCCTTTGCAGGATGCGGACGGTGGAAGGTGCCCACGACACCGTCCTTCTCGAAACGCACACGCGAACCGCTGCCTTCGATCAGGCGAGACTCTGTCGCGAGCAGCAGACCTTCGATATCGGCCCATTCGATGGTGCCCGAAATCGGATCTCTGAACACAAGAGCCAAAGTCTTCTTATGCTTGCTGTTCATGCTGGAATATGGATCGCACCCGCATCGAATGCAAGCATATATCGCTAGCGATCTCTATTCCGCAGCATCCAGAACGACGGCCCTCTCCGGAACACCCTTCGGCCGCGCACCGCCATAGGCCCAGTCGAGCAGTTGCACCGTGTGGATCACGGGCAGCGTCGAGCCGGAGCCGATCTGCGTCATGCAGCCGATATTGCCGGTCGCGACCAAAGCCGCGCCCGTCGCCTCGATGTTCTTCACTTTCCGGTCTCGCAGCTTCGCCGAGATTTCCGGCTGCAGGATGTTGTAGGTGCCGGCCGAGCCGCAGCACAGATGACCCTCGCGCGGTTCCTTCACGACGAACCCCGCGCGTGCCAGAAGCGCCTTCGGCTGGCGCACGATCTTCTGCCCATGCTGCATCGAGCAAGCGGAATGATAGGCGACCGTCAAGCCCGGCTCGATCGAGGGTTGCGGCAGATCGATGGTCGAAAGGTATTCGGTGACGTCCCTGGCGAGCGCCGACACACGCGCCGCTTTTTCGGCATAAGCCGCGTCCAGCCTCAGCATGAAACCGTAATCCTTGATCGTCGTGCCGCAGCCGGACGCGGTGATCACGATCGCATCGAGGCCGCCGGCATCGATCTGCGCCGTCCACGCATCGACGTTTCGCCGCGCTGCGTCGAGTGCCGCGTCCTCGCGCCCCATATGATGCACCAGCGCGCCGCAGCACCCCTCACCCTTCGGCACCACGACCTCGACGCCCACGCGATTGAGCAGCGAGATGGTCGCTTCGTTGATGGCGGGATCAAGAACCGATTGCGCGCAGCCGGTGAGGATCGCGACGCGGCCGCGCCGCGCGCCTGTCGCGGCATGGCTGGAAGGCTCCGAAACCGCAGACTTCGATGGGACGCTCGACGGCGCCAGCCGCAGCATTGCCGCCAGCGGTTTGAGCGGCTTCACCGCATCGAACACAGCCGCAAAGGGCCGGCCAAGACGCGCAAGCTGCAACGCCGCGCGAAACCGTCCCGGATAGGGCAGCACGGCCGCCAGCATGGCACGCGTCATCCGGTCGAGCAGCGGCCGCCTGTAGGTCTTCTCGATATGCGCCCGCGCGTGATCCACGAGATGCATGTAGTTCACGCCGGACGGACACGTGGTCATACAGGACAGGCACGACAGGCAGCGGTCGATATGCGTGACGATCTGCTCGTCCGCCGGCCTGCCATTCTCCAGCATGTCCTTGATCAGGTAGATCCGCCCGCGCGGGCTGTCGAGCTCGTTGCCGAGTGTGACGTATGTCGGGCACGTGGCCGTACAGAACCCGCAATGCACGCAAGCGCGCAGAATCTTCTCCGATTCCGCGACATGCGGGTCGGCAAGCTGGGCGAGGGAAAAGTTGGTCTGCATCAGATGCCCATCCTGCCGGGATTGAGGATGCCTTTCGGATCGAACTGCTCCTTCAGCCGCGCCGACAGCCCCGCAAGTGCCGGCGTCTGCGGCTGGAACACCGGCACGGATGCGCGGACGACCGGCGTGGCGCGCACCAGCGTCGCGTGGCCGCCGCCGAACTGCGCGATGAGGGCGCGCACGATGTCCGCTTCCGGCTCCCCCTCCATGCGCAGCCAGATCAGCCCGCCCTGCCAGTCGTAGAAGGCATCGACGGCTGCCTGCATTCTCAGCGCCATCACCATTTCGTGCCCCTTGCCGGGCGTCATCGAGATACGCCAGACGGGACGCATCGTGCCGTCGGCAAACGGCATGCAGTCGCGGATTTCGCGCCAGAGTGCGCGCGACTGCGCCTCCTCCAGCCGTTCGATCACGCCATGACCGGCGAGCAGCGCCGAGAGATGGTCGAAGCGATAGGCGACTGACGGCCCGAAACCTTCAAGCCGCAGGAGGGTCGATCCCCTGGCCTTCAGCGCGCCGTCGAGCACCCTGCCCGTCACGCTCTCCGGCAGGTGCGCCGCACCCGCCACCTCGCCACTCGAGCCCATCGCAATCGCCATCGCGTGCGCCGCCTGTTCCTCGCTCAGACCGCGCAACACCAGCGTCGCCTCGGTCTGCGCTGCCGGCAGGACTTTGAACGTGACGTCCGTAACGACCGCCAGCGTGCCCCATGACCCGGCCATCCCCTTGGAGAGGTCGTACCCGGTTACGTTCTTCACCACGCGACCGCCGGACTTGAACATTTCGCCCCGTCCCGACACGGCGTGGGTGCCGAGAATATGGTCACGCGCCGCCCCGGCCTTGAGACGACGTGGGCCGGACAAATTGGCGGCCAGCACCCCGCCGATCGTTCCGCTCTTGGCCGTCATGCCATCCGCGCCTCCCAGAAGCGGTGCATAGTCCATCGGCTCGAAGGCGAATTCCTGCCCATGCTCGGCAAGCAGGGCCTCGATCTCGGCGAGCGGCGTTCCGGCCCGCGCCGACAGCACCAGTTCCTCGGGCTCGTAGAGCGTGACACCGGTCAGCTTCGACAGGTCGATCACATGCACGATCTGTGCCGGGCGCCCGATGCCGCGCTTCGAGCCATGGCCGACGATCTCGACCGGCGCCTCTTCGGAGACGGCCCATTCGACGGCTGCCAGCGTTTCTTCGGCGGAAGTGGGGGTGAAGGTGGTCATGCGAGCGCAAACCTTGGTTCCTCGCCCCCGCGGAGCGGGGGAGAGGTGTCGAGGCGAAGCCGAGACGGAGAGGGGGGCGACGGTTCACACATCATCGTCATTTCTGATTTTTGGCTTGGCATAGACAAATCGCAAATCGGTAGCTGCAACGTCCTCGCTCAAGCGGCCATCAAGCGCTGCGAGTATCGTCTCGCAGACGCTGTTCATCGATTTGAGCGCATCGACACTCCAGAAGCGCAGCACCGAATATCCTTCAGCGCGCATGAATTCGTCTCGGCGACGGTCATAGTCACTTTCCGCATGCTGGCTGCCATCGAGTTCGACGACCAGCTTTTTCGCACGACATGCGAAATCCGCGAAGTATGGCCCAAACGGCATCTGCCGAACGAACTTGTAATCGCCTAACCGTCTCGCTTTCAATTCCATCCAAAGGACGGCCTCGGCCATGTTGTCGCCCTTACGCAGGTCACGCGCTCGGGCAACGGCTTGCGGGGAACGGCGGCTCGTTTGAGCCCCCCTCTCCGTCCCGGGCTTCGCCCGGGCCACCTCTCCCCCGCTCTGCGGGGGCGAGGAACCGTCGCTACATACCATCCTCAAAACCTCGGAATGTCCGGGAACGCCACCTTGCCGCGATGGATATGCATGCGGCCCAATTCCGCGCAGCGGTGCAGTTGCGGGAACACCTTTCCGGGATTCAGCAAATGGTCGGGGTCGAATGCGCATTTGACGCGGATCTGTTGGTCGAGATCGGCCTTGTTGAACATTTCCGGCATCAGGTCGCGCTTCTCGACGCCCACGCCATGTTCGCCGGTGAGCACGCCGCCGACCTTCACGCACAGCCGCAATATGTCCGCCCCGAAGGCCTCGGCACGTTCGAGCTCGTCGGAGATGTTGGCGTCGTAGAGGATCAGCGGATGAAGGTTGCCGTCACCCGCATGGAAGACGTTGGCCACGCGCAGCCCGTATTTCTCGGACAGCTCGCGCATGCCGGCCAGCACCTTGGGCAGTTCCTTGCGCGGGATGGTGCCGTCCATGCACAGATAGTCGGGCGAGATACGTCCCACCGCCGGGAACGCCGCCTTGCGCCCGGCCCAGAACGCCATGCGCTCCTCCTCGGAAGTCGAGATGCGGCAGGTGGTGGAGCCGTTGCGGCCGGCGATCGCCTCGACCTCGGCGATCAGATGATCCACCTCGGCACCGGGGCCGTCGAGTTCGACGATCAGCAGCGCCTCGACATCGAGCGGATAGCCGACCTGGACGAAATCCTCGGCCGCGCGGATCGCGGGGCGATCCATCATCTCCATGCCGCCGGGTATGATGCCCGCGCCGATGATGTCGGCGACGCACTGGCCTGCCTCCTCGCTCGACGGAAATCCGAGCAGCACCGCGCGCGCCGTCTCCGGTTTCTTCAGGATGCGGACGGTCACCTCGGTCACGACGCCGAGCAGCCCTTCCGAACCGGTCATCAGGCCGAGCAGATCATAGCCTTCGGCGTCGAGATGCTTGCCGCCGAGCCGCATCACCTCGCCATTGATCAGCACCATCTCGATGCCCAGCACATTGTTGGCCGTGAGACCGTATTTCAGGCAGTGCACGCCGCCCGAATTCTCGGCGACATTGCCGCCGATGGAGCAGGCGATCTGCGAGGACGGATCGGGCGCATAATAGAACCCCTCCTCCTGCACGGCATTGGTGATGCCGAGATTGGTCACGCCGGGCTGCGCGACGACGGTGCGGTTGGCGAAGTCGATGTCGAGGATGCGGTTGAACCGGCTCATCACCAACAACACGGCGTCCTCCAGCGGCAGCGCGCCGCCCGAGAGCGACGTGCCGGAGCCGCGCGGCACGACCCGGATGTTGCGCTCCGAGCAATATTTGAGAATGCGCGAGACCTGCGCCGTCGTCTCCGGCAGCACGACGACCATGGGAAGCTGACGATAGGCCGTCAGCGCGTCGGTCTCGAAGGCGCGCATCGAGTGTTCGGCATCGACGACGCCCTCGCCCGGCACGATGATGCGCATGTCCGCGACGATCTCGTCGCGCTTGGCGAGCGTGGCCCGGTCGGGGGCCGGCATGGTCAGGCCGGACATGAACACCTCCGCATATCTGGTAAAAACTCTTTACCGCTTTGGTCGACGATGTGCAACACGCAGCGCGATTACGCGCGTCTTCACCGCGCCGAGCACCCATGTGGATAATAAAATTGACCGGCCAAGAGCGACAGGGTTATATCGGACGGCAGTTTTCGGACGATTGGCGTGAACGAGATCTTTTCCCGCATCGAGCATTCGCGAACGGCCGACGATGTCGTCGGCCAGGTCGAGATGCTCATTCTTGAAGGCGTGGTTCGCGTTGGCGACCGCCTGCCGGGCGAGCGTGAGCTTGCGCGCCAGTTCGACGTGTCGCGGCCGATCGTGCGCGATGCGTTGAAGGCGCTGGAGGCGCGCGGCCTCGTCGTGACGCGCCCCGGTGGCGGAACGCATGTCGCCGACGTCATCGGCGAGGTCTTCGCGCCCCCGGTGATGGATCTGATCGGCCAGAATCGCAAGGCCGCCGCCGACTATCTGGAATATCGCCGCGAGGTGGAGGGCATTGCCGCCGAACTCGCCGCGCGGCGCGCCACCGGCGACGACCGCGCGCTCCTGTCCGCCATCATGCGGCGCATGGAGGACGCGCACGCGCGCGGTGACTTCGAGGACGAGGTCGCGATCGACGTCGAGTTTCACAATGCGATCGGCGAATGCGCCCACAACATCGTTCTCCTGCACACGCTGCGCTCCTGCTATCGCCTGCTCGCCGACGGCGTGTTCCTCAGCCGCAGCCTGATCTATGCGGCACCCGCCGCGCAGGACGTGCTCCTGGCGCAGCATCGCGCGATCTACGACGCGGTCGTGGCCGGCGAACCCGTGCGTGCGCGGCAGGCGGCGCGCGATCACATCGACTATGTCGAGCGCGCCATGAACGAGGCCGAGCGCAGCGGCGAATGGCAGCGCGTGTCGCGCCTGCGGCTGCGCCAGCGTGGCGGCGCAACCGCTGCGTCGGCTTGAGGCGCGGGTCCGGATCGATGACCAACTCCGCTCCCCATATCAACGACACCCGGCCGCGCGTCGGACTCTTCGTCACCTGCCTGGTCGATCTCTTCCGGCCGAGCGTCGGCTTTGCCGCCGTCAAGCTGATCGAGGACGCAGGCTGCGTCGTGGAGGTTCCGGTCGCGCAATCCTGCTGCGGCCAGCCGGCCGAGCGCGCCGGCGACCTCGATGATCTGCGCGCGATCGCCGAAACGACCATCCGGGCCTTCGAGGAATTCGACTATGTCGTCGCCCCGTCCGGCACCTGCGCGTCGGTGCTGAAAACGCAGTATGCGCCACTCTTCTCCGGCAACTCCATGTGGGAAGCACGTGCGCAGGCCTTTTCGGCCAAGGTCCACGAACTGGTGAGTTTTCTGGTCGATGTCCTCGGCATCAGCGCCGTCGAGGCGAATGTCAGCGGCAGCGTCACCTATCATGATGGCTGCGCCGGCCTTACCCAGCTCGGCGTCCAGACCCAGCCGCGGCTGTTGCTGGCCAGCGTCAAAGGCCTTCGCCTGAAAGAGATGGCGCGGGCCGACGCCTGTTGCGGGCTCGCCGGCGTTTCGTGCGCGCAGGCCGCATCGCGCACGGCAGCCTCCGAAAAGACCGCGCAGATTCGCGAGGCAGGTGCGGGCACGCTCCTCTCCGGCGATCTCGGCTGCCTGATCTCGATCGCCGGCAGGCTTAAGCGCGAGGGTTCGGCCATCGAGGTGCGCCACGTCGCCGAAGTGCTGGCCGGCATGAACGATACGCCGCCGATCGGCGGACCATCCACGCGGCGCGACGCTAAGCGGGCCTGATGAAACACGAACGCCATTCACGACCGGGGGACCTATGAGCGCCAGCCTGACAATTGCCGATCTCAAGGAGCGCGCCCGCCGGCGTGTGCCGAAGATGTTCTTCGACTATGCCGATTCCGGCGCCTGGACCGAAAGCACCTACCGCGCCAACGAGGAAGACTTTTCCCGGATCAAGCTGCGCCAGCGGGTGCTGGTCGACATGACCAACCGCTCGCTCGAATCGACCATGATCGGCGAAAAGGTCTCGATGCCCGTCGCGCTCGCGCCAACGGGTCTCACGGGCATGCAGCATGCCGATGGCGAGATGCTGGCCGCACAGGCTGCCGAGGAATTCGGCGTGCCCTTCACGCTGTCCACCATGAGTATCTGCTCAATCGAGGACGTCGCCTCGGTGACGACGAAGCCGTTCTGGTTCCAGCTCTACGTCATGCGCGACCGCGACTTCGTGATGAACCTGATCGATCGCGCCAAGGCCGCCGGCTGCTCCGCGCTGGTGCTCACGCTCGACCTGCAGATCCTCGGCCAGCGCCACAAGGATCTGCGCAACGGCCTGTCGGCCCCGCCCAAATTCACGCCGAAGCACATCTGGCAGATGGCGACGCGGCCTGCCTGGTGCATGGGCATGCTGGGCACGCAGCGCCGCAGCTTCCGCAACATCGAAGGCCACGCCAAGGGCGTCACCGACCTCTCGTCACTCGGCGCATGGACAGCCGAGCAGTTCGACCCGCGCCTGTCGTGGAAGGACGTCGCCTGGATCAAGGAGCGCTGGGGCGGCAAGCTGATCCTGAAGGGTATTCTCGACGCCGAGGACGCGAAGATGGCCGCGCAGAGCGGCGCCGATGCGATCATCGTCTCCAACCATGGCGGCCGCCAGCTCGACGGCGCACCCTCCTCCATCTCGGTCCTTCCCGAGATCGTCGAGGCGGTCGGCGACACGATCGAGGTGCATCTCGACGGCGGCATCCGCTCGGGGCAGGACGTGCTCAAGGCGCTGTGCCTCGGCGCGAAGGGCACCTATATCGGGCGGCCGTTCCTCTACGGCCTGGGTGCCGGCGGCAAGCAAGGCGTCACACAGGCGCTGGAGATCGTCCGCCGCGAGCTCGACGTCACCATGGCGCTGTGCGGCAAGCGCACCGTCGCCGATGCCGGTCCCGATTTGATCTACACGCCACCCCAAGAGCGACAGGCCCGCATCTGATGGAAACGGGCGGCGGCGTCCACTACCTCGATGCCGCAGCCCCCGCCGGCATGCGCCTCTACGCGATCGGCGACGTGCATGGGCGGTTCGACTGCCTGTCGCGCATGCATGGCATGATCGCGGATGAGATCGCGCGCGACCGTCCCGCCGACTGGCGCATCATCCATCTCGGCGACTATGTCGATCGCGGGCCGCAATCCCGCGAGGTGCTGGATGTCCTGATGGAGGCAACCGCGCGCGACCCGCGCATCATTGCCCTTCTCGGCAACCACGACGAAGGCTTCCTCGATTTCCTCGCCGACCCGCATGACAAGGGTGATCTCTTCATCAACTATGGCGGCGCGGACACCGCCGCCTCCTATGACGTCACGCTGAACGCGCACAACCGGCGCGCGATCACCGACAGCCATGCCGCGCTCGTCGCGGCGGTGCCCGATTCGCACGTCGCATTCCTGCGCGACCTGCCACGCTCCGCGTCGTTCGGGGATTTCTTCTTCTGCCACGCCGGCGTGCGGCCGGGCACTGCGCTGGCCGCGCAGAATCCGCACGACCTGATCTGGATCAGGCGCGAGTTCCATATTCATCCGGGGCTGTTCGACAAGATCGTCGTCCACGGCCACACGCCGCATCACGAGCCGGAGGTCATGGCCAACCGCGTCAACGTGGACACGATGGCGTTCGAGACCGGCCGGCTGACTGCGTTGGTCGTGGATGGAGATCAGAAACGGTTCATCGAGGCCGCGGCTTAGAGCATCGGACCGAAAAGTGGAATCCGGTGTCGGGTTATTCCGATGCTCAAACAAAGAGATAGATCGCCAGTCGTGCGTCCGTCAGGACGCACCGTGATCTAGCGGCCGGACATCGAGACGCCGTAGCCGTCAATGACGATCATGTCGCCCGCGGCATCGGCAGTGTAGATTCCGGCGCCCCACATGACGATGCCGGAAAGCATGAAGAGCGATAGGATCGTGGCTTTCACAGGTGTCATCTCGGTTCCGTTTCCCACCACTTGTTGCATCCGACAGTTACCATCCGGTTTCGCTGCGAAGCCGTGGGGGTCCATTGTGTCGGAAACTCGTTCGGGAGACGATCGTTCCCCAAGCCAGTCCCAAAACACGCTGTCGATTGAGCTGTTTTGCGGCTCATGCCGCGTTTTCCGGAGCGGGCTGATAGGCCTGCGCCACGCCGAAAGCCAGAGGATTCACGGGTTCTCCACACGCATTCCGCGCCGCGTGGCAGAAATGCAACGGCGGCCGGGTTTCCCCCACACTTCGTCATCCTCGAGCGGAGCGTCGAGCGCAGCGAAAGGCGGAGACCCGAGTATCCATGCCTCGCCGCACCCGCCGCCGGATGGTCCAGAACTCGGCACTCACCGCACATCCGAAATTGACGAACCATCGGCACCACCCCGCCCGTCACCAACTGACGAGGCATGGATTCCCGGGTCTTCCTCCGCTTCGCTCCGGTCGCCCGAGAATGACGAAGTCGGTGGTTTGGTCGCCCAGGCAACCGACAGCGTCGTATCAGAACTCGAGAAAGCGTTCCCACTCCACTTCGTCATCCTCGGGCGCAGACCCAAGGATCCATGCCTCGCCGCCTCCGCTGCTGGGTGGTGCAGAACCGGGCACTCACCGCACATCCGAAATTGACGAACCATCGCAACCACCCCGCTCGTCACCAACCGGCGAGGCATGGATTCCCGGGTCTCCCTCCGCTGCGCTCCGGTCGCCCGAGAATGACGAAAGTGGGGTGGTTTCGGCTGTGCCAGGTTCGGAGGCGGTGACGGTTTTCGGTGAGCTACCCCCTCCTTCGCCATCTCGAGGCATCCCCCACCCACTTCGTCATCCTCGGGCGGAGCCTTGAGCGCAGCGAAAGGCGGAGACCCGAGTATCCATGCCTCGCGGGTCCCGCCGCAGGGTGGTGCAGAACTTGGCACTCCTGCGACCATCGTGACCACCCAGCCAGTCACCCACCGGCGAGGCATGGATTCTCGGGTCTCCCTCCGCTGCGCTCCGGTCGCCCGAGAATGACGAAAGTGAGGTGGACCGCAGGTGGAAAGATTTCCGCATCGCCGAAACCGTTTCCCAAGCCCGATCAGCCACTTGCGAAAACCATCGCCGCAACCCCACCCCATTTTATCCACCTCCCCCAAACCCGCGCGATAATCCCGCCGCCCTGACCAAAGGGGCGCGGAGGATGCGATGGACTGGAAGGCCGCGATCGAGACGAACCGCCAGGCGCTGAAGCGCGTGCTGGTAACCCTTGTGGCGATGGCCGGCATCGTCGGCGGCGCGGACCGCACCATGCCGCGCGTTCTCCACCGGACCGTGCTCCGGCTGCTGCGTCCCGCGGAGGCCGCCGCGCGGCGGCTGGTGATCGTTGCCGCACGCGGCCTTGTCGTCACGCTTACGCCGGCGCGCCTGCGCAGGCCGAAAGTCCCCGCCAATCCCCAAGCCTCCCCGCGCAAGGCCGGCCACGGCTTTCAACTCTTCGACCCGCTGCCGCGCGCGCGCCGCCCTCGACGATCGTCGCGAAGCGGCGTTCCGCGCATCTGTTTCCCCGGTTTGAGCGACCCGTTTCCGATCCGTCGCCCGTCCCCGCCGGGCGGCCCGGTTAACGCCGCCCGCCTCGAACTACGCCTCACCGCGCTCGCCTTCGCGCTGGACGACCTCCCGCGCCAGGCCCGGCGCTTCGCCCGCTGGCGTGCGGCCCGCGACGCCAGCGCGCAACGTATGGGCCGCGACGCCGCAAGCGCACAAAATATCGGACACGCAAGCGCGCGAAACAGCCGCCGCATTCGCCGCGTCTGGCCGTTGCGTCCCGGCCGCCCGCCAGGCTGGCAGAAGCGGCCAACCCACGACGTCCACGACATTCTCGAAACCGTGCACGGCCTCGCCATCTGGGCGATGGAGCCGCGCGACACCTCATGACCGCGCGGGAAGTCAGGACGGCAAACGGATTCCCGAAATGGCCAGACCGGAAACGGGGCGTGGCATCGAGGAAGTGCGCGCCCTTGCCGCTCAAGACCGTATCGGCTAGGAAACCGGCGCGTCCCGAGGGGCGCATTTTTTCATGAACGATGATCGGACAGGACCATGGCTGACAAGGCGGAGCGAATGAAAGCGCGGCTTCCACGCGGGTTCGTCGATCGCCATGCGGGCGACATCCGGGCCGTCAAGAAGATGACCGACGAGATCGCGCGCGTCTACGAGCTCTACGGCTTCGAGCCCGGCGAGCAGCCGATGGTGGAATACACCGACGCGCTGGGCAAGTTCCTGCCCGACCAGGACCGTCCGAACGAGGGCGTGTTCTCGTTCCAGGACGATGACGAGCAGTGGCTGTCGCTGCGCTACGACCTGACCGCACCGCTGGCGCGCTTCGTGGCGGAGAATTTCGAGGCCCTGCCGAAACCCTATCGCAGCTATCGCTCGGGCTGGGTGTTCCGCAACGAAAAGCCCGGCCCCGGCCGCTTCCGCCAGTTCATGCAGTTCGACGCCGACATCGTCGGCACGCCGGGCGTCGCCGCCGACGCCGAGATGGCGATGATGATGGCCGACACGCTCGAAGCCGTCGGCATCAAGCGCGGCGACTACGTGATCCGGGTGAACAACCGCAAGGTGCTCGACGGCGTGCTGGAGGCGATCGGCCTTGGCGGCGATGAGAATGCGGGACGCAGGCTCGGCGTGCTGCGCGCCATCGACAAGCTCGACAAGTTCGGACCGGACGGCGTGCGGCTTCTGCTCGGTAAGGGCCGTCTCGACGAGAGTGGCGATTTTACCAAGGGCGCCGGGCTGGACGAGGCGGGCATCGAGACCGTGCTTCGTTACATTGAAACAGGCGAAGTCGACGGCAACGAAGGTGTCGAGGAACTGGCGCAAATCCGCGCGCTTTGTGCTGCCGCCGGTTACGACGACGGTCGTATAAAGATCGACCCCTCCGTCGTCCGCGGCCTCGAATACTACACAGGCCCTGTCTACGAGGCCGAACTCTTGTTCGAAGTCCCCAACGATGACGGCCAGATCGTCCGCTTTGGTTCGGTCGCCGGCGGTGGTCGTTACGACGGTCTCGTCTCGCGCTTTCGCGGCGAGCCGGTTCCGGCGACCGGCTTTTCCATCGGCGTCTCGCGCCTCACGGCCGCTCTGAAAAACCTCGGCAAGCTCGACACCGATGACGTGATCGCGCCGGTCGTCGTGCTCGTCATGGACAAGGACACGGAAAGCCTCGGCCGCTACCAGCAGATGGTGGCGCAGCTTCGTGGCGCCGGCATCCGGGCCGAGATGTATCTCGGCGGCTCGGGCATGAAGGCGCAGATGAAATATGCCGACCGGCGCGGCGCCCCTTGCGTCGTCATCCAGGGCGGCGACGAGCGCGAAAAAGGCGAGGTCCAGATCAAGGATTTGATCGAGGGCTCGCGCCTGTCGGCCGAAATCACCGACAACGAAGCCTGGCGCGAGGGACGCCCCGCGCAGGTATCTGTGCCGGAAGGCGAGCTTGTCGCGGCGGTGCAGCGGATACTTGCGGCGCAGGCGGCGGAGCGCGCGCGGGGATGACCGCCCTGCCCGCTTTCGCAGCCGACATTCTCGCGCTCTTCGAGGAGCGCGGCGCGCCCTTGACGGAGATCGCGGTGTTGCAGCCGGCCGATCCGTTTCTCGACATGGCGGGCGAGGATCTGCGCCGCCGCATTTTCCTGACCGAGAGCGAGACCGGCGCGGCGCTGTGCCTGCGGCCTGAATTCACCATCCCCGTCTGCATCGACCACATCGCCAGCCAGGCCGGCACGCCGCGCCGCTACGCCTATCTCGGCGAGGTGTTCCGCCAGCGCCGCGATGGCGAGGCGGAGTTTTTCCAGGCCGGCATCGAGGATTTGGGCGAGACCGACATCGCACGCGCCGACGCACGCTCGATTGCCGACGCGCATGCGCTTCTGACACGAACACTGCCCCATGCGACGCTGACCGTGACGCTCGGCGATCAGCGCGTCTTCGAGGCGGTTCTTGCCGCACTCGGCCTGCCGCGCGGCTGGCAGAAGCGGCTGGCGCGCGCTTTCGGCTCGTCGGAGCAGCTTGCCGCCGCGCTCGACGATCTCGCCAACCCGGCGCAACGCGGCGCGGTCGCCGAACCCGTCGCGGCCTTCGTCGCGGACGGCGATCATGACGGGCTCGCCCGCCACGTGTCGGGCCTGATGGAGCGCTCGGGACTGTCGGCCACGGCCGGCCGCACCCCGCAGGAGATCGCGCGCCGCCTGATCGAAAAGGCTGAATTGCGCAGCGTCCGCCTGTCACGCGACGCCTTCGATGCGCTGAAGCGGTTCCTGTCGATCCGCGCGCCGCTCCAGCACTCCACCGAGGCGCTGCGCGGCTTTGCGTCCGAAGCGGGTATCTCGCTCGGCGCGGCGCTCGACCTGTTCGCCGCGCGCGCCGAGGCGATCGCCTCTCACGACCTGCCGGCCGAGACGGTCGCGTACGACGCCGCGTTTGGGCGCCCGCTCGATTACTATACCGGCCTCGTGTTCGAGATTTCGGGGGGCAGCTCGCAACGGCCGCTGGTCGGCGGCGGGCGCTATGATCGCCTGCTGACGCTGCTCGGCGCGAAGGACCCGATCCCCGGTGTCGGCTTCTCGGTCTGGCTCGACCGCATCGAGGCGGAAAGGGCATCGGCATGACGATCACGCTCGCTTTGCCCTCCAAGGGCCGCCTCAAGGACGAGGCGCTTGCCGCGCTGGCGACATCCGGCCTGAAAGTAGAGGCCCCCTCCGATGCACGGCGCTATCGCGCACGGGTCGAAGGACGAGACGACATCGAGGTCGCGTTCCTGTCGGCCTCCGAGATCGCGCGCGAACTCGGGCAGGGCTCGATCGATCTCGGCGTCACCGGTGAGGATCTTGTCCGCGAAACGATCCCCGAATGGGAAAAGCGCGTGGCGCTCGGTGCGCGGCTCGGTTTCGGCCGGGCAGACGTCGTCGTCGCCGTGCCGGACGCGTGGCTGGACGTCGATACGATGGGCGATCTCGACGACGTCGCCGCCGATTTCCGCCAGCGTCACGGCCGCCGCCTGCGCATCGCCACCAAATACTGGCGGCTGACGCAGCAGTTCTTCTCCGCCCAGCACGGCATCCAGGTCTACCGCATCGTCGAAAGCCTCGGCGCGACGGAGGGTGCGCCCGCAGCCGGTTCGGCCGACGTGATCGTGGACATCACGACCACCGGCTCGACGCTCAAGGCCAACCATCTGAAGGTTCTGGACGACGGCGTGATCCTCAAGTCGGAAGCGTGTCTCGTCTCGTCGCTGCGCCAGCGCACACCGGATGAGGCAGCCGCCTTGGAAGACGTGCTGGAGCGATTCAGCGCCCGCTGAGGGAAAGTTTGTCCACCCACGCAGGCGGCATGGCACAATGGCCGGATGATCGATCGCCCGCATTCCCCTCCTCTCAAGAAAAAAGGCCCGCGTCACCGCGAGCCTTCTTCATCAGCCTTGGGAGGAGGCTTTGATCAGCGTTTGTCGACCGACAGCGCACCGGCGCCGGCAACGGACAGGGCCAGGAAGCCGCCAGCGATGGCGAAGTTCTTGAAGAAGTTGTTGAACTCGTTGGCGTCGGCCCAGTTGGTGTGGCCGAGAAGTGCGGAACCGATAGCGAAGGCTGCGAGCGCGTAGGCGCCATAGCGGGTCTTGAAGCCGAGCAGGACCGACAGGCTGCCGAGAATCTTGACGGCAATCACGACCCAGGTGACGAGCAGCGGCGCTGGCAGGCCGATGGCCCCCATGTAGCCGGCAAAGCCGGAGGGTGCGAACAGCATCGGGATGCCGGACGTAAGGAACAGCGCGACCAGAAGGATACGCGCGACGAGAAGGGTAAGATCGTTTGACATTGGAATTGCCTCTCTGGAGTTGTGTTCGCTCACATAGAGGTTTTGTGCAACGCAGCAAGCCGCTGCGTTGCGAACTCAGTGTTCAGCATCGATGAACGGCGAATAAAATTCCGTTCACAACACCATTGTTAGATCAGCCAGGCCTGGTCATCGCCTCGGGCCGAACGATCGCATCGTACTCCGCTTCCGTCACAAGTCCCGTCGCCAGCGCCTCCTCGCGCAGCGTCGTGCCATTCTTGTGTGCCGTCTTGGCGATCTTGGCGGCGTTGTCGTAGCCGATCTTCGGTGCCAGCGCGGTGACGAGCATGAGCGATCGGTCGAGCGCCGCCTTGATGTTGTCTTCGCGCGGCTCGATTCCGACGACGCAATTGTCGGTGAAGGATATGGCAGCGTCGGCCATCAGCCGCACCGACTGGAGGAAATTGTAGGCCATCACCGGGTTGAAGACGTTGAGTTCGAAATGGCCCTGGCTGCCGGCGAAGGTCAGCGCGGCATTGTTGCCGAAGATTTGCACGCACACCTGCGTCAGCGCTTCGCACTGGGTCGGGTTGACCTTGCCCGGCATGATCGACGAGCCGGGCTCGTTCTCCGGCAGCGCCAGTTCGCCCAGCCCAGAGCGCGGGCCGGAGCCGAGGAAGCGGATGTCGTTGGCGATCTTGAACAGCGAGGCCGCGACCGTGTTGATCGCGCCGTGCGAGAACACCATCGCGTCGTGCGCGGCCAGTGCCTCGAACTTGTTGGGCGCCGAGGTAAAATCAAGCCCGGTGATCGCGGCGATCCTGTCCGCAACTCTTTCGGCGAAACCGATCGGCGCGTTCAGGCCCGTGCCGACCGCGGTGCCGCCCTGCGCGAGTTGCATCAGGCCAGGCAACGTCTGCTCGATGCGCGCGATGCCGTTTGCCACCTGCTGCGCGTAGCCGGAGAATTCCTGACCGAGGGTGAGAGGCGTCGCATCCTGCGTGTGTGTCCGGCCGATCTTGATGATGTGGTCCCAAGACTTCGCCTTGCCGTCGAGCGCGCCATGCAGCGTCTTCAGCGCCGGCAACAGGCGGTGGACGATCTCTTCCGAACACGCGATGTGCATCGCCGTCGGATAGGTGTCGTTGGACGACTGGCTCATATTGACGTGGTCGTTGGGATGAACAGGCTTCTTGGAGCCCATCTGCCCGCCCAGCATCTCGATCGCGCGGTTCGAGATCACCTCATTGGCATTCATGTTGGACTGCGTGCCCGAACCCGTCTGCCAGACGACGAGCGGAAAATGCGCGTCGAGCTTGCCATCGATAACCTCCTGCGCGGCCGCCACGATGGTCTTCGCAAGGTCCTGATCGAGGTGACCGAGCTCCGCATTGGCTTCGGCGGCAGCGCGCTTGACGATGCCGAGCGCGCGCACGATCGGCAGCGGCTGCTTCTCCCACCCGATCTTGAAGTTGCCAAGCGAGCGCTGCGCCTGCGCCCCCCAATAGCGGTCGGATGCGACCTCGATCGGTCCAAATGTGTCGGTCTCGGTACGGGTATCGGTCATCTCGGTCTCCAGAGTTGGTCCGTCGGCAGCTTGCATCCTCATATGGGGCTGGCGTTGACG
Source organism: Mesorhizobium sp. CAU 1732 (assembly GCF_039888675.1). Taxonomy (NCBI): domain Bacteria; kingdom Pseudomonadati; phylum Pseudomonadota; class Alphaproteobacteria; order Hyphomicrobiales; family Phyllobacteriaceae; genus Mesorhizobium; species Mesorhizobium sp. CAU 1732. The sequence goes on along the minus strand of NZ_JBDQQR010000001.1, from coordinate 1,218,119 downwards.
ATGCTGCAGGCTGTGGATCAGAATAAACCCGCAAGCCAGATCAGCGCTGCATAGCGCGCCGTCTTGGCGATAGCCACAACGATCACGAAAAGCGCGAACGGCGTGCGTAGCAGGCCGGCGACGATCGTGATCGGATCGCCGATCACCGGCACCCACGACAGAAACAGCGACGGCCATCCATAACGGCCGTACCAGCGTTCGGCGCGGGCCATCTGGGCGGGCGTTGCCGGAAACCAGCGCCGGTCTGCATAGAGATGAAGGAACCGCCCCATCGCCCAGTTGACGAGCGATCCGGCTATGTTCGCGACCGACGCCACGGTCAGCAGAAGCCATCCAGGCGCCACGCCGCCCGCCAGCATCGCCAGCAGCACGGCCTCCGACGTTCCGGGCAGGATCGTGGCTGACGTGAACGCAGAGAACGCAAGAGCGGCAAGGGCTGAGATGTTGTCGGGCACGGCGTGTTCGGCGTCGGGGAGCGAAATGGCGATGCGCCGAGATAGCAGAAAGGGCGGTCCAAGCCGCCCTTTCTGTCACTTCAGCCGATCGGTTGTCCGACCGTGCCTACTTCAATTTCTCGCGCACGTCGCCGACATTCTTCTGGACCTTGCCGGCGACCTTTTCGGCCTTGCCTTCGATTTCGGTCCGCTTCGATCCCGTGACCTTGCCGGCCGCTTCCTTGACAGCGCCCTTCGCCTGCTTGGCGACGCCTTTGACCTGATCCTTGTTCACCATCGTCGTGCTCCCTGGGGCGGCCGCATGATTGCGGCGCTGGTGACAACGGGCCGGCGCGCGAATGGTTGCCGCAGGAGCCGTTCACAAAGCGGACAGGTTGCCGGCGTTTGCATGACCACTCGCAATGGTTGATAGAAAGACGCGGACTGGAGAGGAGCGCAAAATGACGCCGAAATACCTGACAGCATGGACGATCCCGTGTGCGGCAGCCCTGCTTTTGGCGCTCTCGTCGCCAAGCCACGCTTGGCTTGCCGGCTTGTTTTCGGGTTCGGACGCCATCGATTGCACCCCGCGCGACCGCACATGCATCCTTGAAACAGCGCTGTCGATACAGATCGCGGACTATCAGAATCGGGAGCACAAACCAAACTTCGAGCCTCACGCGCAGGCAGCAGCGCTGCTCATGCAATTCATCCCGGACGGCGAGCGCGACGCCGTGCGCAAACGCTGGGAAGAGGCAGGCGCCGACGACGAATTCATCCGCTCGATGGACTATTCCCTGCGCATCGCCCTGCCTCCGGAAGGCGTCACGGTGGAGACGCTACGAACGGCGCTGTTGCAGCAGTCGGCGCCGGACGGCGAGGATTTCGCGGAGTTCATGCGCAAGGCATTCCCCGTCATTCTCAAAGACGATCCGCAAGCCGCCGTCGCGCTGTGGGAAGAGCATACCGAACTGCTCTGGAAGAATGCGTATCCGGCGTTCACCGACACCCTGCATTGGATTGCCCTGAACGAGGTCGATGCGTTCGAACGGATGGCGGAGAAGTATCTGATTCCAAAATCAGCCCTTTATGACGGCTGGGACAGGCTGAGCCGTGTCGCCGCCACGCACTGCAATGCGGGCGACAGCGAAAAGGGCGAGCGGATTCTGGCCGTACTGGATCAGGAAAGGGCGCTGTGGACGCCCGATCAGGAGTTGCAGGCCATCGAATGGTCGAAGATGACCTATGGCGTTCTGCATTGCCGCGGCGAAGCGGCAATGGCGATGATCGATCCGCTGTTCGCCCAGATGGAAACGGATATCGCCGCCGTCGAGGCCAAGTATACGGACGAGCGCGAGCGCGCTTTTGCTATTGGCGTGATCCGGAGCGAGGTCGCCGAGAACCTGATCCAGACGATCACGCTGCGGCTGAACGATGAAGGACGTGTCGATGAAGCGCGCGAACTCTATGCACGGTTGCCGAGCCAGGTGACGAGCGCGACCGCGGATTCGCTCGTCAACGACGGCATTCTCGGCATGGAGTTCGAGAACGACAGCTTCGACGACATGATCGAGTTCCAATCAAGTGCGACCTACTACAACGACGATCCCAACGTCGCGCTGAATTGGTATGTGGCAAGCTTCAAGCCCACGTTCGAAACCTGCTGCGTTGAAAAGCAGTACGTTCAAGAAGCGGCGGAGAAGGTCGGCGCGGCGTGGCCATCTGCGGTTGCCCGGCAAGCCGCTGCCAAGACCCTTGCCCTTATGGACCAGTTGCAGACGCAAGACCCGACTTCCAACGGGCCGGAAGACAAGACCCTGGCAACGCTGCGCTTCGCGGCCTTCGAGCGCCTGAGCGACGGTTGCGACCTGACGGACGAGCGGCTGACGGAACTCCTGTCCGAGATCGCCGCGTATGAAAGCGGCAGCAGCAAGGGCACGGCGCTGCGGGCCTATCTCGGCTTTCTCGACGCGCAACCCAGCACCGGGGATGCCGCGTGCACGATCACCTGAAACACCCGGACACGTCGCACCCATAAAGGAAAAGGGCGGCATCGCTGCCGCCCTTTCCGAGTTCAATCGGGTCGTGGACCTTAGAAGTCCATACCGCCCATTCCACCCATGCCGCCGCCAGGCATACCGCCCGGCATGCCGCCGCCCGAATCCTTCTTCGGAGCTTCGGCAATCATGGCCTCGGTGGTGACGAGCAGGCCGGCAACCGAAGCCGCATCCTGCAGAGCCGTACGCACGACCTTCATCGGATCGACGATGCCCATGGCAATCATGTCGCCATACTCGCCGGTCTGAGCGTTGTAGCCGAAGGTCACGCCCTTGTTGTCGAGGATCTTGCCAGCGACGATCGATGCTTCCGCACCGGCGTTCGTTGCGATCTGGCGAGCCGGAGCCTGCAGAGCGCGACGGACGATGTTGATGCCGGCCTGCTGATCAGGGTTCACGCCGGTCGCCTTGATGGCGAGCGAAGCACGCAGCAGCGCCACGCCACCGCCAGCAACGATACCCTCTTCGACGGCCGCACGGGTCGCGTTCAGAGCGTCATCGACGCGGTCCTTCTTTTCCTTGACTTCGATTTCGGTCGCACCGCCGACGCGGATGACGGCAACGCCACCGGCCAGCTTGGCGAGACGCTCCTGGAGCTTCTCACGATCGTAGTCCGAAGAGGTCTCTTCGATCTGCTGCTTGATCTGGGCGACGCGGCCCTGGATCTCGGCCTTCTTGCCGGCACCGTCGACGATGGTGGTGTTCTCCTTGGAGATCTGCACCTTCTTGGCGCGGCCGAGCATGTTGAGGCCAACGTTCTCGAGCTTGATGCCGAGATCTTCCGAGATCACCTGGCCGCCGGTGAGGATCGCGATGTCCTCGAGCATGGCCTTGCGGCGATCGCCGAAGCCCGGAGCCTTGACGGCAGCAATCTTGAGGCCGCCACGCAGCTTGTTGACGACGAGCGTGGCCAGAGCCTCGCCTTCGACGTCTTCCGAGATGATGACGAGCGGCTTCGAGGTCTGAACGACAGCCTCGAGGATCGGCAGCATGGCCTGGAGGTTGGAGAGCTTCTTCTCGTGGAGGAGAATGTAGGCGTCCTCGAGGTCAGCAACCATCTTCTCGGGGTTGGTGACGAAGTAGGGGCTGAGGTAGCCACGATCGAACTGCATGCCTTCGACGACTTCGAGTTCGGTCTCGGCGGTCTTGGCTTCCTCGACGGTGATGACACCCTCGTTGCCGACCTTCTGCATCGCCTTGGCGATCATCTCGCCGATCTCGGTCTCGCCATTGGCGGAGATCGTTCCGACCTGAGCGACTTCCTCGGAGGTCTTGATCTTCTTGGTGTTCTTGTTGAGGAACGCGACGACTTCGAGAACGGCGAGGTCAATGCCGCGCTTCAGGTCCATCGGGTTCATGCCGGCAGCAACCGACTTGTGGCCTTCCTGGACGATCGCCTGTGCGAGAACGGTCGCGGTCGTGGTGCCGTCACCAGCGATGTCGTTGGTCTTCGAGGCCACTTCGCGCACCATCTGGGCGCCCATGTTCTCGAACTTGTCCTCGAGCTCGATCTCCTTGGCGACGGTGACGCCGTCCTTGGTGATGCGCGGAGCGCCGAAGGACTTGTCGATCACGACGTTGCGGCCCTTGGGGCCGAGCGTGACCTTGACCGCGTCGGCCAGGATGTTGACGCCGCGCAGCATGCGCTCGCGGGCATCACGGGAGAATTTTACGTCTTTAGCAGCCATGTTCAGCTCCTCGTTTCACGGCCGCTCGATAACGAGCCGGCCAGAATTGAATGATTGATGAAAACGTCCCGGTATCAGGCGATGATGCCCATGATGTCGGATTCCTTCATGATCAGAAGGTCTTCGCCATTGAGCTTCACTTCGGTGCCGGACCACTTGCCGAACAGGACGCGGTCGCCGGCCTTGACGTCGAGCGGCACGAGCTTGCCGGCTTCGTCACGGGCGCCCGAACCGACGGCGATGACTTCGCCTTCCTGCGGCTTTTCCTTGGCGGTATCCGGGATGATGATTCCGCCGGCGGTCTTTTCTTCGGACTCGACCCGACGAACGACCACGCGGTCATGGAGCGGGCGGAATTTCGACTTTGCCATGTCTCTGGTGTCCTCGATAAGGATGGTTTAAGGGGTTCCCTCCGTCCGGCGGTGCCGGACGCTGGTTAGCACTCACCTGAGGAGAGTGCTAACGTGGCGCTGAGATAGGCGCTCCCCCAGGGCGAGTCAAGACGGGCGCAGGCCCGATCGTCTCACACGCGGATCGTGGCGACCCAGTTCCGGGCGATCGCCAGCCCGGCTTCATCCGCCTGCGCGCCGAAACGGGCGGCCTCCACGGGATGCCGCTCGGGCCAGCCCGGCTGACGCTCGCCAAGCCAGGTCGCGAAGGTATCGTTCCAATGCTCGACCAGCGCGCGATCCGCCTCGAAATGAAACTGCATGCCGTAGGCGGCACGGCGAATACGAAAAGCCTGATTATGGACGGCAAGGTTGCCTGCCAGGCGAACCGCACCGCGCGGCTGGACGAAAGTGTCGTCATGCCATTCGAAGGTGGGGAACCGTGCGGGAAGCCCCGTGAAGATCGGATCGGCAACGCCGTCCTCGGTGAGATCGACCTCCTGCCAGGAGAACTCAGTTGCCCCGCCGATGATGTTTTCGGCACCATAGGCGCGAGCGAGCAACTGGCTGCCGAGACAGATGCCGAGCACGGAGCGGTCGGAGTCCGCGAACTCACGCATCAGATCACACAGCCGCGGCAGATAGGGGTGCACATCATCGGCAAGCGCATTCTGCCCGCCGCCAAGCACCACGAGCGCGTCATATCCATCAGGCCCCTGCGGAAGGGTGTCGCCGTGATGCGCATGGACAATTTCGATCCGCGCGCGCGCCTCGTCCAGCGCGGTCTTCATCTGACCGAGACCGGTGCCATCGAAATTCTGGACAACGAGAACGTGCATGACAATATCCGCAAACGGGTGGCAGGATGCGTGGCGAGCGATAACATGCGTCCCGCAGGACTGAAAAGGGATGCTGGTTGTGCCACTCAGGAACCGGGTCGATCCGTTCGGACACATCCACGCGGTTGCTGAACGCGGCCTCTTCACAGGCAATCGGGGCGTCATCCACGACGCCTCGGACAAGACGCTTACCAGCCGTCGCTGGACGACGAAGGCGTGGATCGTCTGCACGCTCGAGCATCCCGGCGGGGTTCGCCGTGACCCGATGGGCCGCAACACGCCAGGCGGGCGGGCCGGCTGGACCGAACTTTTCTTCCTCGACGAGGTAACCGCGCTCGCCGCCGGGCACCGCCCATGCTTATACTGCCGGCGCGAGGCGGCGAAAGATTTCCAGCGACGGTTCGCAGATGGGAACAATCTGCAACACGCCAGCGCTCCCCGGATGGACGCGCTTCTGCATGGGCAACGGATGGTGTCGGGCGATGCCGGCGCCCGGACGTTGGTTGGCGATCCCACGTCACTGCCCGATGGCGCGATGATCGCCGCCGGCGGAGTGGCCTATGCCGTGAAAGACGGGCTGGCGCTGCCGTGGAGTTTTGGGGGATACGGCACCGTGGGCGCTTCCATAGTGGGGCAGCCAATCACGCTGATCACACCGCCATCGACGCTGGCGGCGCTGCGGGAAGGTTATCGGCCAGTCTGGCACCCAAGCGTTGAAAGCTAACGCCGAACGCTTGACCATCGTCCGGCATTTGCCCATCACCGTTTCCATGCGCGCCAACTATAAACTCCAGCGGCTTCATGTGCCGCACGACCTCGCAGCCGGTGTCGAGTTCGACGCCGACAAGCAGCAGAGCCATTATCTCGCGCATGTGCTGCGCAAGGTGGAAGGCGACGCCCTGCTGGTCTTCAACGGACGCGACGGCGAGTGGGAAGCCGTCATTGCCGCAGTGACGAAGAAGGCGGTGCGGCTGAAGGTCGGCGCGCAGACGCGGCCGCAGCCCGCTACGCCTGACCTCGTCTACGCATTCGCGCCGCTGAAGGTCGGGCGGCTCGACTATCTCGTCCAGAAGGCGGTCGAGATGGGTGCGGGCATTCTCCAGCCCGTGATCACACAGCACACGCAGGCGTCAAAAATACCGATCGAAAAGTTCGAGGCGAATGCGATGGAGGCGGCTGAACAATGTGGCGTGCTCGCCGTGCCGCCCGTCCGGCCGACGATCAAGCTCGACCGGCTTCTGGCGTCGTGGGAGACGGACCGGCGCCTGATCTTCTGCGACGAGGATGCCGATACGGACAACCCCCTCGCCGCGTTGCGGGCCGTCACCGAGACGAAGCTCGGTCTGCTCGTCGGCCCGGAAGGCGGGTTCTCCGAAGAAGAGCGGCGAATGCTGCGCGCGCTGCCCTTCGTCACCGCGATTCCGCTCGGGCCGCGTATCCTGCGGGCCGACACGGCTGCGGTAGCGGCACTTGCGGTGATGCAGGCGGCAATCGGCGACTGGCGTTGATGGATCAACATAGCGTCAACGTCCTGTCAGGATTTTTCGCTTGATCGCAGGCGGGTCTTGCGCTCAACACTCGCGCGCCGTCGCTCGAGAACGGCCGTTTTAGGATCGAGGATACGCAATGGCGCGCGACACCACGGATTTTCGCCCGATCGAGGGCAAGGACGAACTGGTCTCGTGGATCGCCGCAGGCTGCAAGCCCAAGGACGAATGGCGCATCGGCACGGAACACGAGAAGTTTCCGTTCTACGTCGATGGCAACGCCCCTGTTCCCTATGGTGGCGAGCGCGGCATCAAGGCGCTTCTCGAAGGGATGCAGCGCGTTCTGGGCTGGGAGCCGATCATCGATGCGGGCCATGTCATCGGCCTCGTGGAGCCGACCGGTCAGGGCGCGATTTCGCTGGAACCCGGCGGGCAGTTCGAGCTTTCGGGCGCGCCGGTCGAGACGCTTCACCAGACGTGCCGCGAAGGCAACGCGCATCTTGCCCAGTTGCGCGAAATAGCCGAACCGCTCGGCATCCGCTTTCTCGGCCTTGGCGGCAGCCCGAAATGGACGCTGGCCGAGACGCCGCGCATGCCGAAGTCGCGCTACGACATCATGACCGCCTACATGCCGAAGGTCGGCAGCCAGGGCCTCGACATGATGTACCGGACCTGCACGATCCAGGTGAATCTCGATTTCGAAAGCGAAGCGGACATGCGCCGCAAGATGCAGGTCTCGCTGAAGCTGCAGCCGCTTTCGACCGCGCTGTTTGCGAATTCCCCCTTCACCGAAGGCAAGCCGAACGGCCTCCAGTCGTGGCGCGGCGACATCTGGCGCGACACGGACAATCAGCGTTCCGGCATGCTCGATTTCTGTTTCCGATCCGATTTCGGCTTCGCGGATTATGTCGAGTGGGCGCTCGACGTCCCGATGTATTTCCTGATCCGCGAGGGCCGCTACTACGACGTCACCCACGTCACCTTCCGGCAGTTCATGGACGGTGCGCTGCGCAAGGAGATTCCGGAAGGCCTGCCCACGATAGGCGACTGGGCCAACCATCTCTCGACGCTCTTCCCGGATGTGCGCATGAAGCGCTTCCTTGAAATGCGTGGCGCCGATGGCGGCCCGTGGCGGCGCATCTGCGCCCTCCCCGCATTCTGGGTCGGGCTGCTCTATGACAGCGAAGCGCTCGACGCCGTCGAGGCGCTGACCAGGGACTGGACCTTCGAGGAATCGCTCGCGATGCGCGACGCCGTGCCTGCGCAAGGTCTTGTCACGCCGTTCCGCAACCGCACTTTGCGCGACGTGGCACGCGACGTTCTGGAGATTTCACGCAGAGGCCTGACCAATCGCGGCAGAATGAACCGCGAAGGCTACGACGAGACGGGCTTCCTCGCGCCGCTCGAAGAAGCGGTCGCGCGCGGGACGACCAGCGCCGAAGAGATGCTCAAGGCCTACAACACCCGCTGGGGCGGGTCGATCGAGCCGGCCTTTCTCGAATACGCATATTGAGGCTATTCCAGCCGCTGACTTGCGGCGCTTCCGATTTCGGCTACGCTCATTTGCGAGGCCAATCGGAGGACAGCGCCATGATGCCCCTTTTCGACATGCTCACCAATGCGCAGAACGGCAACGCCATGCAGCAGATGGCGCGCCAATACGGCCTCTCGCAAGGGCAGGTGCAGGACGCCGTCGAGGCGCTGATGCCCGCCTTCAGCCAAGGGCTCAAGCGAAACGCCGCCGATCCCTATGGTGTCGGCTCCTTCCTGTCGGCGCTCTCGTCCGGCCAGCACGCGAAATACTTCGACGACGCCAGCCAGGCATTCTCGCCGCAAGGCGTACAGGAAGGGAACGGCATCCTCGGCCACCTCTTCGGTTCCAAGGAGCTTTCGCGCGCGGTGGCCGCGCAGGCGGCACAGGCAACGGGCATCGGCCAGGAAACCCTGAAGCAGATGCTTCCGGCGCTCGCCACCATGATCATGGGCGGACTGTTCAAGCAATCGACCGGCCAGGTCGGCGCCGCAGGGTTCGGCGGACAGGGCAATCCCCTGCAGGACATCATCGAACAGATGATGAAACAGGGCGGCGGCCTCGGCATGCCGCAGCAGGCGCCACGCCCCGAAGCGCCGCAGCCGGACCTGAACCAGTTCGACAACCCGTTCGGCAAGATACTCGAAGGCATGTTCGGCGGCGGGCAGGCGCGCCAGCCCACGCCGCAGTCGCCGCAAACTCCCTATGGCGACAACCCGCTCGGAAAGATCTTCGAGGAGATGATGCGCGGCGGGCAGCGGCCTGCGAGCCAACCCAAGGCTGCACCCAAGCCGCAACCGAGAACTCAACCCAAGTCCAATCCAAGCGGGCGGGCGCGCACGCCCTATGACGACCTTTTCGGCGACATGTTCGAGGCCGGGCGAAAGTCTCAGGATAATTATCAGCAGGGGATGGAATCGATTTTCGACCAATTCCTCAGCGGCATGAAAGCGCCGAAGCGCTGATACGAAAAAGCCCGGCCCTCCGAAGAGGACCGGGCAGTATGCAGGCTGCCGGGGGGAACCGGCGGGAGTGTGGGACTAGCCTGCGTAACTCATGGCGATCAGCAGACCCTGCGCGCGCCATCCTCGGTCAGGTAGCGTTCGCGGGCGAAATCGCTGAGCCTTGCGGTGGGGTCGATGCCGAACGGCGAACGGAGCGCGACGGCGAGATCGGTGCGCTTCAGGCCGATATCGGCCAGTTCATGATCCGACAGATAGCCAAGGCGGCTGACTTGACGACGGCCGAGTGCTGCACGGAAAATCGAGCGAAGACCGTTTGCCACGCGCTTCACGACGACAATCGTGCGCGTCTCGGCAGCGATCGCATGCGTGGGGTGGTCGAGGGCGGTCATCGTATTTCTCCTTCATGAAATGAGGCGCGCGGAAACCGCCGGCAGGCCGCGTGGGAGGACGCGGACCGCCGTGGAAAACCTGTTTCGCACCTGCTTGCTTGAACGATTGCACAGTCTCATTCGCCCATTGATTAGTCTAACGAATGTTTTTAATGTTTAGGATCATTATCTCTGATGGATTGATCCCATGGCCCAGCCGCTCGATCTGGAACAGTTGCATACGTTCATAACGATTGCCGACACGGGCAGCTTCACCAAGGCTGCCGACGAGGTGCATCGCACGCAGTCGGCGGTATCCATGCAGATGCGCCGGCTGGAGGAGAGGCTCGGCAAGGCTCTCTTCGAAAAGGATGGCCGCACCAACCGGCTGACCGAGGAAGGCGAACGTCTGCTGACCTACGCCCGGCGGTTGCTTCGTCTGAACCGGGAGACCCTGGCGGCATTCGACGACACGAGCCTCGAAGGCCATATCCGCATCGGCACGCCCGACGACTATGCGGACCGCTTCCTGCCCGAGATCATGGCGCGGTTCTCGCGCTCCAACCCGCGTGTCGAGCTCTCGGTGATGTGCGAACCGACCGTCAATCTGATCGATCATCTGAAGCGCGGGCACCTCGACATCGCGATCGTCACGCATGACCGCAATTCCTCTGAAGTCGTCCGCCGCGAACCGCTTCTGTGGGTCACGTCGGCGAACCATTCGATCCATGCGGACGACGTGCTGCCGCTTGCCGTCGGACGCACGAGTTGCATGTGGCGCCGCGCCGCGTGCGACATGCTCGACCAGATGGGGCGCGACTATCGCATCCTGTTCACGAGCTGGTCCGCGACAGTGATCATCGCCGCCGTCTTGTCCGGGCAGGCCGTCTCCGTGCTGCCCGAATGCGCGCTGCGGCCGGGCATGCGC